>NZ_JACJPX010000104.1 GCF_014696315.1 Calothrix membranacea FACHB-236 | reverse complement strand
AAAGCTGTTTGGATTAGTCAAAACCAGGCGTAAGCGCCATCGAGAGATTGACGCTTACACCCAACAAATTTGGGCTTTATCTTCTTAAGTTGACACCAATGGGCAGTGCCTTGCCCCTACAATCTGTCGCATTCTTTTTTCAAATTGGTATTAACACACCTAGATCTAAACGCATATCAGCTAATTAAAAAATTTTAAAGATTCAGATCCGACTTGGAAATACACTGAAACAATGAAAGTGTACCCCGATAATTTAATATCAAGTCCGGTTAATTAATCATGATACAGGCTTCTCTGTTTCCCCTTGCTCCCTGCGGTCTTCATGATGAGTCTTTAACCAAACACGATATAACAGGGGTGTTGAGTCTCGGAGGAAGGCAAATGAATGCCAAACTGATCGCTTTCTCTGGAATTGTAACTGCACTATTAGGCGCAGGAATAGGTTTTATTATTGCATATTTAATTCCTTCCCCCTATACAAGCCCAATATATAAGGATTTGGCGGAAAAATACGCCATTCTCGGTGGTGCTGCTGGTTTGCTGATTGGCTCAAGTCAAGAAATGGTTCGCGAACTCAAGCAAGAACGAGATGCAGAAGAAGAATTACTGCGAGATTTAGATAAAGCTATTCGCTCTAGTACAAACAAAGAAAAGTAAGGACACACAGATATAAGTCCTTACAATCATCAGTACCACGCTAATAAAGGCGCTGTCGCTTGGGCTGACTTGGCACGATTAGCAGCGAAAAAAGCAGGTGTGAGCGTCCACAGTCTAATTTCTGTATCTAGTCAAGAACTTGGTTTCATCGCTCCCCGCCCAGCTTACAGCGTTCTTGGTAGCAGTCGCGGTGAATTAATGCCACACCTTGATAGTGCAATTTCTCGCTACTTAGAAGAAAGAAGCTAAAGATTTTAGATTTTAGGTTGAAATAAAATTCCACATTGCCAATCACTCTTACCTAGTTCCCTGTAGTCTGGATGAAGAAGGCATCAATTTTTTATACATCGATAATTTAGAATTATCCGATACCAATTATTAGATAATTAACCTTCTTCTATGAATTTATTTATCTTTAGGTTAGACAATGCTAATGTTATTTTTGCACCTAAAGATAGAAACGAGCCTATATTGGCATCGATAAAATAAGAACATTAAATTAGATATTAGTTTCAGTAGTTTTGCTAGAGATTTTTAGGACTTACGCAAGTGTCATATTTTTTTCGTTGAGGTTCGTCTAGGGGAGCCAGTCACGTGCGGTGAGACCAGCGCTGCAGGAGGGTTTCCCTCCGTAGGCGACTGGCGCTCGCGTAGCGTATCCGAAGGATTCACCCGTTCGCTGAAAGCGTTCCCGCAGGGTAGGGAGGTTCCCTCCGTTGAGTGAACTGGCGTTCAAATGTCAAGAGTCCAAAAAACCTGGATTTTTGACCCTAGACTCTTAACTCTTGACTCTTATGCCAGAGGATCACTTTGCCAACTGCGTAAGTCCTGATTTTTAATTATTTTTAGAGAAATAGCTGAATAACTAAAATTAATTTTCTGATTTAAGTTGTGAACCACAAGAGGTATCTGTTTGAATATTTGTGAGAAACCACTTAGCTATTATGTGGAAGTTGAGGAATTTACCACTCAACAATATGGTATTTATGGGTTAGCAATTGCTATCCTGATTATTAGCCTTTGGGCAGGTAGTTTAGCTCTGTTACTTAGTATTAACTATGCCAAGTTCCCAATTTGGTTGACACCAATAGCGATATTTTGGCAAATGTTCCTTTATACAGGGCTATTTATTACTGCACATGATGCTATGCATGGGTCGGTTTTTCGCAAAAATCCGAAAATTAATAATTTTATGGGGTCGCTGACTGTAGCACTTTATGCTTTTTTACCCTATCAAAAAATGTTAAAGAAACATTGGTTACATCATCGTCATCCTGCTAGCAGATTTGACCCTGATTTTCATGATGGCAAGCAAAAAAATCCTATCTTGTGGTATTCTCAATTTATGGTAGAATACGCTAGCTGGAAGCAATTAATATTGCTAAGTATTGTATTTAATTTAGCTAAATATGTTTTGCATATTTCTGAAATAAATCTCATCTTATTTTGGATTGTTCCGCCAATTTTAAGCTCGATTCAACTGTTTTATTTCGGCACATATTTACCACATCGAGAACCAGAAGCAGGGTACATTTATCCCCATTGCAGCCAAACAATTGCCTTGCCAAGTTTTTGGTCATTCATAGCTTGCTATCACTTTGGTTACCATGAAGAACATCACGAATATCCCCATATATCTTGGTGGCAACTACCCTCTGTATATAGGCAGAGAGTAAGCGTTGAGTAAAATTGAAGTTACAGGGGAAAGGGGAATAATTAATGATGCTTGGCTTGTTTATTGTCACAAATGAAAATTGACAAATAACAAATGACAGCCTCCAACAGTTATTTTTAATTGTGCCGACCTACATAGCATCTCAAATGCAATCACTCACTTTGGCATAGTTTGCCCACCTTATCCAGGACACTTAAATCCTCAAGCAGCCTTGGGGAGAGAATTGCGATCGCGCGGTCATCGGGTAACTTTTTTGCAAATTGATTTAGAATTAAAGGTGCGATCGCAAGGAGTGGACTTCTATCCGATTGGCAAAGCTACCTATAAACCTGGAACAATGGCGAAAACTGCGATCGATTTTTTAACTGGAGACAGACATCCCGATGAAGCTGCACAAATGGTGATTGAGGCTTTGAAATCTAAAGTTAAAGGTGAGGCTGGGTGCATCCTTAATTACATAACTACCCGTGAAGGTATCCCTTCGTCATTAGTAATTTGCCATTTGTAAATACAAATGGCAAATTACAGTCTCAAAGAGAGAATGTGCAACTTAAATGCATCCCAGCTTATGAGGTGCGATCGCATCAAAATAGGACATAAATATTATAGTAATCATTCCAGATCATCAATATCTCTACTCATAAACATATTTTCTTGGTAATTTACCCTAAATAATAGGTTCAAACTAAAGTTTTTTTGTCACTTTTAGAATTTAACAATTCTAGAAAAATATCAAATCCTTGCAGAAGATAGTAATTAACAGCAGTAACCTGCTAAATGCAAAATCTGATATTTTTCAGTTACCCATGACCTTTTTATTAAATGCTCAGAATGTCTGCGATTATTTAGCTAGACATAACCTTTGTTCTCCAAGCGAAACAAACCAGATTGACATAGAATTAAAATCTGCTAAAAATTTTAATTTATTACTAACACTGCCAAATAATCAAAAGCTGTTAGTCAAGCAAGAACGTCACAATCACGAAGGAAAAACATCTGGAGAATTTTTAAGTGAGTGGCGCATTCAAGAATTTATACAAAAATTTCCCGAATTAAATTATCTTCGCCCTTCTCTACCAGAGATACTACATTATGATGCAGAAAATTCCATTATGGTAGCGAGATATCTTGATGATTATCAAGATTTAATGGAATTTTATACCAAAGAGAAAATTTTTGATAGTAAAATTGCTGCGGCAATAGGTAATTTCTTAGCTAATATTCATCGTCATACTTTCAATCATCAAGAATATCAAGCTTTCTTATCGGGTAATTCAGATGATTCTTACACAGAACAAGTAAGAAGAATGGTTCAGTATTTAGAAATAATAGAACCAGAAATTTTTGGGTTAGTACCTACTGATGGGTTAAGATTTTTTGCACTATATCAACGTTTTGATAGCTTAGGAACAGCTTTAAAAAATTTGGGTAATGCTGTGATTCCTTGTTGTTTAACTCATAATGACCTCAAGCTAAATAATATATTAGTTCATAAAAATTGGCAGCAATCAACTAACAATATTATCCGCATAATTGATTGGGAACGTTCTGCTTGGGGAGATCCCGCATTTGATTTAGGAACACTAATTAGTAGTTACGTCCAATTATGGCTGGGTAGCTTAGTTATCAGTAAATCTTTGAGTCTGGAAGAATCTCTAAGTTTAGCGATGACTCCCCTAGAAAAGCTTCAGCCTTCAATTGCGACATTAACCCAAGTTTATTTGCAGACATTCCCAGAAATTTTAAAACACCGTCCTGACTTCTTGCTGCGTGTGATGCAATTTACAGGTTTTGCTTTAATTCAAGGGATTCAAGCAATGATTCAGTATCAAAAATCTTTTGGCAATACAGGTATCGCCATGCTTCAGGTTGCCAAAAGTTTATTATGTCGTCCAGAACAGTCAATACCAACAATTTTTGGTGCGATTGGTACAAGCGAATTAATTCAACAAACTGCTTTAACTGCTTAATAGACTTTTTATCATTCAATCATTATGCAATTACTTAACTCTGTTCAAACTCAGCTTAACCCTGGCATCAATCAGCGCTTAGTCGATGTTCTCGAGGATATTGTTAACAATATTGAAATTCGCTCTGATTTTTCCATTCGCCATCCAGATTATCAACCATTGGAAGTACCTGCTGAAGCTGTTGAACGCTTTCAAAAATTGCCTGAACAAATGCAGCAAAAATATCTCAGTCTGCAATTGCGGAGTTTTCTGTATGGTATTTATTACAACGGTTCAATGCGAACCGAACTAGCAGCGGATAAAAAAGACAATAATTTACCTTTAGATTTGGAAAATAATACAGTTTTAGGGGTAGATGTAGTTTTTTATAAACAATTGCATGAAAGTAATTCTGGAGAAGGATATTTTCAGCCAGGATGGTCAATCTTAAAAAAAGAGAGTGATAGTAGATTAATAGTTAGTAAGGGTGGGTTGAGGCTGCACATTCAACGGGATAAACATTTACCTTCATCTCATACATCTGCTGCTGTCGGTGATTTAGTTCCGATTAAAATGCCAAAAAATATTGTCCAAAGCGGCTTTTATATGGCAGTTAGTAATGCCGGATTATCTCGCCATAGTGCAGAAAATCTACAGATTGTGCGGATATATTTAAATCTCACCCCAGCAGGTGCTATTGCTGTAATGGGTGACATCACACAGCATTTAAATCAGATAAATATACCTTTCCAATTTAAAGTTTTGTACCATCCCAAAGATTATAATCGTTACGATTCTGGAGTCTTGTATTTCGACAAAAGTGATTATGAATTGTTGAACCAATCATTAAATAAGATTTATCTAGAAAATCGTGAACACTTTAAATCAGAAATTCCCCTATTCACCAAAGAACTAGCACCAGGTTTAGGTTTAGCAGAAGAACCAAATCAAAAGTTTGCCGAACAAGAAAGTTTTGGGATGAATCGCTGTCAGATAATTGCAAATGGTTTACTCGCCGCTTGGTATCAAAGAGATAATTACCCTCAAAGACGGATAGAAGCAATTAAAGAGCAATTTTTGCTGCTAGGAATTGATTTAGAGTGTGTTTACCTCAATGCTAATTCTGAAGATATTTACCAAGTCCTAGACCTATCTAAGCTAATGTAATTAGAAAATACTTAACTGAAGTTTATCGAGAATAATAAAATGAAAATATCTGACTCAAAAATATCCCAAATAGTTATTAACGCTACTTTCTTGTCTGAAAACTTCAATACCAAAAATTACCAAAATATAAATTATCAAAACCTTGACCAAAATTTAATTGAAAAACGTCTGCAAAATTGGTGTCAAGCAATTGGCGGAGAACAAAAACTGAAACAACGTCTTCATTGGGATGGATTAGATTTAAATACAGTGCGTCCTTTATTAGTAACAGCAGATTTTGGTAAAGATGATAAATTACCAGCTTGGGCAGAAACCCTAAAAGAATTAATTGAAAGTGGTATATCTTTACTAAATCTAGAAGCAGCAGAAAAATTACCACTTGATTCCCAGAAACCTTTACCTTTTGAAGATTTTTATTTTCCATTTATCTTAGTAGCGCGCCGTAAATTATCTGCGGCGCTATCTCAAAATTATGATTTAGCGTTATTAAGTACAGAAGCCTATTTAACCTTAGAATATAGCTTACTGCAACAACTAGTAAGTTTAGGAACAGAAACATTATTATTTGAGTTTGATAAATTGCGCTCAAATCAAGTTTCTGCGAAGCAAGATAACCATACAGAAGAAAATAACAATCGAATTCTTTATGATCAATTCATTCAAAATATTCTTGAAGATGGAGGCTTAAACTTTTTTGAGCATTACCCTGTTTTAGCAAGACTGATTGCCACTAATATTAATTTTTGGGTAACTAATACCATTAAATTTATCCAACGTTTACAAGCTGATATCACAGCAATTGAGCAGACTTTCTCTGAAGATACAACCGTGGGAAAAGTCAAGGAAATAGAAACATCTCTCTCAAACCGTCATCATGGTGGACGTAGCATTTTAGCTATTACCTTTGATTCAGGAATCAAAATTGTCTATAAACCTAAAGATTTGAGCTTAGATGTAGCTTTTAATAATTTACTAGATTGGTGTAATCAAAAAGGAATATCTTCACCATTTAAAATTACCAGAATTCTTCAACGACAAGGATATGGCTGGGTTGAATTTATTGCTCACCAACCTTGTCAAAATCAAGCCGCAGTCAACAATTTTTATAAAAGAGCAGGAATGTTATTATCACTGCTGTTTGTATTAGGCGCTAAAGACTGTGGCTCTGAAAATGTGATCGCCAATTCTGAATATCCAATTCTGATTGATGCTGACATCTTAATGCATCCTATAGTTAAAAGTAATGATGAATCAGAAGACTGGTTTGAAGATTCAGTTTTAAAAGCGGGATTTTTACCTGCTTGGGAAGGTAATACATTCTCAAAAAATGCTCAAGATTCCAGTGTACTTGGCAATATTTATCCCCAACAAGTCAATGCTTCTAGAGAGTGGCAATTTATTAATACAGATGGAATGCATCTAACTTCTAAAACAGCAATTATTCCTTCTGGTACTAATGCAGTAATTCTAGAAGGTAAACCTGTTTCTCCCAGGAACTATGTAGAGGCAATTGTAACTGGCTTTGAGGAAATATACCGCTTATTAATTAAAAATAAGGAAACTCTGCTGGGTGAGGAAAGCCCTCTATCACCTATTAGATTATTAAAGTCTCGATTTATTCCGCACCCATCAATCATCTATGCTATCGCTGCTAAGAACAGCCTCAGTCCTCAATCTTTGCGTAATGGCATAGAATATAGCATTCTGATTAATAGCTTAATTGATACTCTTAGCCGTTCTATATTAAAAGTTGGAGAAAATCCAGAAACTTGGGCAATTTGGCAAGCAGAAACAAAGTCTGTGCAACAGCAAGATATTCCCTATTTCTCTGTATGCTGTAATAGTGATAGCTTAAAAATTGAACAAGATAAGAAAATTAAGCAGTTGTTTAAAACATCCAGTTACCAAAAGTTAATTACTCAACTGCAAAATCTTGATGAACAGAATTTAGCCCTACAAATTAAATTAATTCGGATAAGTTTTGATGCTAAGTTTGCTCATTTTACGCAGAAAGATGCTGCTTTACAGGGAAATTTTCCACAATCCCACTCACTGACTCATGAAGAATTACTCCAAGAAGCTGTAGAAATTGGCAATAATCTTGTCTCCAATGCGATTTGTAATTCTAACGGATGTAACTGGATTGATTTAGATTATATGTTCAAAGCTAATCGCTACCAGATTAAGCCGTTAGATGATTCTTTATATACAGGGCGTGCTGGAGTGAGTTTGTTCCTAGCAGCGTTAACAAAAATAACTGGTAAAAATAAATTTAAAGATGTCGCGTTAGCTGCTTTATTACCTTTACAAAAATCGCTAAAAAAAGCAGAAATTCGCAAAGAAATACTTAATTCAGAATTTGGTTTATTGGGTATAGGTGGTATTATCTACAGTCTAGTTAAAATTAGCCAATTCTTAGAAGAGGCAAGCCTTTTAGAATATGCCCAGCTTGCGGCAAAACTACTGACACAAGAGGTAATTGCGACTGATAAAAAACTAGATATTATGTGGGGAGTTGCAGGAGCAATTCCAGGTTTATTAACCCTTTATCATCAAACAGGAGAACAAGCTGTGTTAGACATAGCAGTTACCTGTGGCAATCATTTATTATCGCAGCGCACTAATACTAACCCTAGAGCATGGGTAACAATAGAAAATAAAAAACCTTTAACTGGCTTTGCTCACGGAGTATCAGGGATTTCTCTTTCTCTATTGCGCTTATATGCTGCTGTCGGAGAAATAGCTTTTTTAGCAGCGGCAAAAGAGGCAATTGAATATGAAAAAAGTGCATTCGATAAATCAATACAGAATTGGAGAGATTACCCATCATCTGAACAAAACAATCTGTATGCTTGGTGTCATGGAAGTCCTGGAATTGGGTTAGCTCGTTTAGGTAGTTTATCGATTATACAGACAGAAGAAATTCACTCAGACATTAATATCGCGTTAGAAACTACCCAAAAGTATGGAATACCCAATACAGATATAGACCATCTCTGCTGTGGACACATGGGTAGAGCAGAACTATTTATTTTAGCATCCCAAAAACTGTGCAATCAGGAATGGCTAAATACTGCCATTAAACAGGCTACATCGGTGGTACAAAGGGCAAAAGAAAATCGAGAATATTCTTTTTATTCTCACTCGTATCAATCCGTTTATAGCCCTAGTTTTTTTCGAGGTAATGCAGGTGTAGGTTATCAATTGCTACGTTTAGCATTTCCTGAATTTTTATCTTCAGTCTTAATTTGGGAGTGAAATAATAAAATTAAAATTTTCATTGCCAGGAACGCTAGGCAAATGTTCCTTCCTCGTAATAACAGAATATTAGTGGATTTTACAAAAGCGTGATGCTCTATACTTGCTATGAGTAATTAGCAATTATTTTTTCTATAACAAAATTTAAATCTAGAATAATTTATCATTCATCAGCACAAAATTTTTATTGTGCTGATTTTTTATGTGTTTAGCTAATTTTGTACAATTAAAGTGACAAAAACAATTTATTTTTCTAGAAAAAATATTGAATATTAGTAGATGAATCAAATTTTTAACAATGAAGTCTATATAAACCTCATCCAAGTTGAGAACTGTAGTTTTTCACATGGGAACAGGGAACAGGAAAGAGAATAGGATTTTATTCCCAAATTCTATTCGGAAAAAACTAGGGGTTTCAAAGTAGACAGGATTTAATCATTGTTTGTATAAATTATCATGAACTGATTTAGGTTTAAAGAGAAAAATAAATGTAGTATTTATGTCATAAAAACACTTTGCTATTTGTGGATTTTAGCAATTGAGATAGCTATCATAGGTATATAAATCAAGCATAAATCGTTGGATTCGTAAGTTTCAACAAAAACAAATAATGACTGGATAAAAGAACATATGGCTAATATCAATGTAAAAGATTTATTGAATCTAAATCTAACTGGTGCTGAGTTATTTAACGATTCATAAAGTTTTCTGAATGAACTGAATGACGAAAGCGAGCAAATAATTGGTGGTCACAAGACAGTCTATTGTTAGTTACCTAGTCGTAAGGAAACTAAGGTTATAATCAAGGCTATCTAGTTTTTGTTTTAGCACTTACGATTAAGGTAAAACAACAACATTATTAGGGGTGCTTTATATTGTGTTAATGCACCCCTAATAAAACTATTAATCAATCATAAAATATTCGATTGATAGCTAAATAAAAACAAAATTATGGAGGTAACATAAAATGGCTAATATCAAGGTAAATGATTTATTTAATCTCAATCTTTCTGGTGTTGACCTGTTTAACGATTCAGAAAGCTTTTTAACGGAATTAAGTGATGATAGCCAACAGATGGGAATAACCGGTGGATGTATGGCAACAACTCACTTCTCAATTTGTGTACCAGGCACTTGTAACGATGGCACTTGTGCAATGAAATCGGTGTTTCTTCACTAATGTAATAATTCACATCACGAATAATTTTTAATTCATCAGCACAATAAAAATTTTGTGCTGATTTTTTATTTAGCTAATCTGGCATAATTATCGTGAAAAAAATATTTTAATTTTATCTTCAAAATCTTATAATTAAATGGAATATACGAGTTTTTAAACAATAAATTCCGTAGAATTATTTATCATAAACACAGTTATTAAATAATCTAGCTATTAAAAAGGAGCAAAAATGTATTTTTTATGTCATATATCTGCTATTAGTTTGTAAGTTAGTTCTATTTTTTTTAGCTACCATAGATATATAAATCAAGCAAAAAATGTTTGATTTGTTAGGTCACTAAAAACAAAAAATCATTGGAGATAAGAACAAATGGCTAATATCAATGTAAATGATTTATTGAATCTCAATTTGCATGGTGTTGAGTTGTTTAACGATTCAGAAAGTTTTCTAATTGAACTCAGTGATGAAAGCCAAGCAATGGAAGTAATTGGTGGATGCTGCTGCTGCCCTTGTGGTACATGCAAAATGAATTCTGATCCTACTTACGTTACTAACGTTGCTAACGTTGCTAATTAATAGGTTGAGTTTGCGATGGCTTAGGGACTTGCCAGTAAATAAATATCCTGTCGCTAGAGAAAGCAGGGGGAGGAAAAATTTCAGGTTCATCTTCGCTCTAAAACTTGGATAATTTAATTTCTGGAAGTCCCTTAACTTTTAAGCAATACAATATTAGCTACAGTATTGGGGGTGTATACATTGCATTAACGCAGTATAATAATACACTCCTAATAAAACTATTAATTAAGCACAAATGTTTGATTAGTAGCCACGCTCACAACAAAATCATAGAGGTAAAATAAAATGGCTAACATCAAGGTAAATGATTTATTAAATCTCAACCTAACTGGTAGTGAGTTATTGAATGATTTAGAAAGCTTTCTGACTGAACTAAGCGATGAAAGTGAGCAAATAGGAGTAATTGGTGGTAAATGCTTTTTATTAAGTTGGTATTGTTGTACCCCTACCGAACAATGCCCCCCAAATTGGTTAGAGTAAAATGATTAGTTGTACAATCAAGAAAAATATTTTGCTTTTGACTCCTGGATAGAGTTTTTAATCATTTACTAAAATAGCCAGCAACTGATTTATTCAATAGGGATTGCTGGCTATTTTATTCTTTAAATTAACTTAAATACTTCCCTATTATAGTTGTTTAATAACCTCATTTTTTTCTATTTGTTGCTTGATCCAATCTTCAAAAAAATCTAACATAATTTGATAATTTAATTTCTCACTCAATTCTGCTTCAATAATCTCTTCTACCATAATCAAATGTACTCCCTTAGAAGTAATAATTGGCTTCAGAAGTTGGGGCTGTTTAACCGCAAAAACAGCAGCGGAAATTTCTGGCTTTAAATCTTTACGATTTACTTTCCCTCGATATCCACATTTGCGACGTAATTCTGTATCTTGGATGTATTGATTAGCCATATCATAAAAACTAGTTTCACCTTCCTTAATCGCATAAAATAACTCCATTGCTAAATCTTCATCATCCAAAACAACTTCGTATATGACTGCACCAGCATATTCTAGTTGATTTTCAAAAAAATAAGGTTCAACTTTATCTGCGAACAGATGTTGAGCTAACTTATTAGCTAGTAAATTATGGTAAACTAACTCTTCAAAATCATCTAACGATAAAGCGTGTTTGTCCAACCATTTCCAAGTATCTTCAGATGTTTCTAGGGCATTCATTAAACGGAAATTATCTGCTGCTTCTTGCAGTTCCTCAGTCTCTACTTTAATACCTAGCTTTGATACGGTGGTTTCAATTATCTTATGCGTAACAATCTTTTCAATTAAATCAGGAATTTGGCGGTATTGTTTGACAATATGCAGAATATCTTGGTTGCTGATTGTGATGGTTTGTGACATAATTTTGCTCCACAAATAACTTGACAATTACACAAATATCGGATGAGCTATTAAGTTTTAGCTTCCTTGTTGCAACTGTTTGAATGGGTCTAGTAAAAAGTCAATAATCCGACGCTGACGAACAATTACTTCTGCGGTTGCTGTATCGCCAGGACGTAAAGGTGTACATTTATTTTTACTAGGAATACAGTTACTTTTCAGGGCAATTTCTAAATTATATGCAGCAATTTTTCCATTAGGCGTATCGATTTCTGATGTAGTTGGAGAAATCTCTAATAACTCGCCTTCAATAATTCCATAATCTTGAAAAGGATAGGCATCAAATTTTATTTTTACTGGCAATCTTTTGCGTAAAGAACCACTTTCAGATGTAGGCATTTGCGCCCGAACAATTAATGGTGAATTTTCGGGAGCAATTTCTGCAACCATTGTTCCAGGTTGAACAACTGCACCAGGGCGCTGAATTGGGAGTTGAAATACTCTCCCAGCAATAGGAGATTTTAAGACTCGTTGCTGTAATTGCAATTGCAAGCTGTTAATTTGACTATTAGTTTGAGCAATTTCTGCTTGTAAGGTAGTCGTTTCTGTGTCTAAATTTTTTAATTGCTCCTCGCTTTTGAGTACAGCTAGTTTTCCCGAATGAGTTAATGTTTGATAACTGCGTTTTTGTTCCTTTAAGCGCAAATATGCTTGTTCAATTTCTGCCTTGGCTTGGCGAATTGTACGCTGATAGCTACTCTGCTGTTCGGCTAGGCGGAGATTAGCTTGTTTGATATCTGATTTGCTTTGTTCGTATAATCTCTGTCTGTCTTTGGCGATATCTTGCTTATCGACAACATTAATTTCGGGAATAGCACCTGCTTGTTTAAGTTGGCTGTAGCGTTCTACTTCTCTTTGGGCGCTGGCTAGACTATTTTCTAATAATTTATTTGCCGTTTGAGTTTGTTCAATAGTTTGTCGTGCTTGATTAACTTGGGTGATTTTTTCGGTTTGTTGAATTTCGTAGGAGTTTTTTAAAGCCGTTAAATTTTGCTGTGCTTGCTCAATTTGGGCTTGTTTTTCTAACTCTTGGGCTTGATTTTGTTGGCGTTGAGTGGCTAAAGAGACAATGATTTGATTTTTCAGCAGATTTAATTGCGATCGCCTATTTAATTGTCCTTCTAATTTCTCCTTACTTTGCCGCAAATCAGACTTAACTAAGTCTGCATCTAATATCATTACAGGTTCTCCAGGTTTGACTAGATCGCCTTCTTTCACGGGGATAGATGTAACTGTCCCTGGTACAGCACTATCTAACTTAAATGTTTTACCTTTTGGCTCAAGTCTTCCTCTGGCTGTACCAGTTTCATCGATTTTTGATAGCATCGCCCAAGGTAGAGAAATAGAGATAAAACTGAGCAGAAAATACAAAATACCCCTAGTCCAAACTTGGGGTAAGCTATCAAGCAAATCTTTAGTATGTTCAGACCAATCATCAGACAATTGATTTATGTTTGCTGGTGATGTGTCGGACTGTTCGTAGTCATTGATGGTATTTACTACTTCGCTGTTGAATATCTCGGACATAAATGCCTTTATTGGTTAGAAATTTGCAATTGATGGCAATCTAGTTTGATGCTTAAAAATACTTGCATATACCATTCCAATTAAATCTTGAGTAGATAGAGGGTTTAGCAATGCTAAACCCCTACGCAAAATCTATCTATCAAGATTTTTATGAATTGGTATAAAGAAGCGAATAGGGAATAAAGATGTAATAAAAACTTTTCCAAAATCAAATATTTGCAAATATTACTGTTGACCGTGAAAAATTATCTGTCAAATCACAGTACTATCGGTTGCAAATCTCAAGTAGACTAGTTGGAATTTCAGAAATGATATATGTTGCAAGTGTTTTATTAGATTCATCTCAATTTAGGCTGATGCATCTAACTGTTGTTGATTGAGATAGAAATAATGTCCGCGTTTACTCATCAATTCTTGGTGATTTCCACTTTCAATTAACACACCTTTATCTAATACCAAAATTAAATCAGCATTTCTGACAGTGGAAAGACGATGAGCAATTACTAAGGTAGTTCTTCCCTTGAGAATTGTATTAAAATTCTTCTGAATTATTCTTTCTGATTCAGTATCTAAATGGGAAGTTGCCTCATCTAAAATTAATAAGCGAGGATTACCTAACAAAGCTCTAGCTATAGCGATTCTTTGTCTTTGTCCTCCTGAAAGCATTCCTCCGCCTTCACCAGTTTGAGTTTCATAACCCATTGGCAATTTTTTAATGAACTCATCAGCACCAGCTTGAGTTGCGGCTGTAATGATTTCTTCTAATTTTGCACCTGGATGTCCTAAGCTAATATTGTCTCGAATTGTACCGCCAAATAAAAATGTATCTTGGTCAACTACTCCAACTTGCTGGCGTAAGGAACGTAAGGAAATAGTAGTAATATCGCATCCATCAATTAATATTTTGCCATCGCTAGGGGGATATAAGCCTAAAACTAACTTAGAAATTGTAGTTTTCCCCGAACCACTGCGTCCTACTAATGCTACCATCTGTCCGGGTTTAATGTGAAAGCTGAGGTTTTCAATCACATTAGTATCACTTTCTGAATGATAACGAAAGGTGACATTTTCAAAGCGGATTTCACCTTTAATTGCAGGTAGATTCTGTTTGATTTGCTTTTGTAAGTTTTCCTCGGGTTCGGCATCTAATACATCATTAATGCGTTCCATTGCAATTACAACTTCTTGCACTTGGTTCCACAACACTGTTAAACGTTGGAATGGGGCAATAATAGTATTCAACAGCATATTAAATGCCACAAGCTGTCCAATTGTTAACTGATTTTGAATTACTAAATGCGCTCCAAACCATAGCATAGCGGTAGTGGCAATTGCTTGAATTGAATTGCTGAAAATTTGCAAGCGATTGCTAATAACTTCTCCAGAAAACCCAGTTTTAATGGCTTTATGCAATAACTCTTCCCAATGCCAGCGTACTGTTTGTTCTACGGCTGTAGATTTTACTGTTCGCACTCCAGAAATAGCTTCAATTAGATAGCTACTTTCTTGGCTGTAAGCACTAAATATCTCACGGGAAACCTTCTTTAAGAAGGGTGTCGCAATCAAAGCTAGCAACAAGAATGGCGGTACAATTAATAAAGCAAGCAATGCCATTTGCCAACTGTACCAAAACATTAATCCTACATAGATAAATACTGTGAGTAAATCTAAGAGGATTGATAAAGCTTCTCCAGAAAGAAAGCGTTGAATTTTACGATTTTCTTGGACGCGAGAAATAATATCTCCGACATAACGCGTTTCAAAGAAACTTAGAGGAAGTTGCAAAGTATGGTGGATAAATCCGACAATTAAAGCAACATCTAGCTTATTAGCAGTATGGTCTAGTAAATATTGCCGTAAACCTGTTAGTGCTACTCGAAATAAACTAAAAATTAGCAATCCTAAACCTACAGCCGTTAAGGTTAACTCAGAACGCTGCACCACCACTCTATCGAGAATAAACTGGGTAAATAAGGGGGTAATTAAGCCAAAAATTTGGATAAACAAGGAAGCCAGAAATACTTCCATTAACACCAAACTGTGCGGTTTAATTAACTCAAAAAATTGCCAAAAGGGTGTTGTATTCTCTTCCGTATCTTTTAAAAGGGCTGTGGGTTGCAGTAGCAGTGCATATCCAGTCCAATCTGCTTTAAATTCCCGGTGAGTCAGGGTACGCTGACCAATGGCTGGGTCTGCAACTATCACATATTTTTTGGTGATTTCATAGACAACTATATAATGTTTGCCCTCCCAGTGAGCGATCGCAGGTAATTTTTGCTTGGCTAATTGGTCGAGACTGGCTTTTACGGGTCTAGTGTTAAATCCGATACTTTCTGCTGCGATGGACAATCCCCGCAAAGAAGCACCGTTGCGGTCAACATTGGCAATATCTCGCACAAAATTGACACTAAAGCGCTTTCCCCAATAACGAAATATCATCACCAAACAAGCTGCACCACAATCTGATGCACTCTGCTGGGCAAAATATGGATAGCTTTTGGTGACGCGTTGCCATAAATGCCCGACTCTTTGTGTAGGGTTGGGAAAGTAGGCTTTGCTAATCTTTTTCTGGGAATTATTTGCTGGTGCTAGGGAAGAAGTTGTGACGCTTGGCTGTTCAACAAGCTGGGGAGATGGGGTTTCATTGTCAGACTTAACAAACAGAGAATTTCTTGCTTGTGCTTGCGTAAGTAAATGTTCGTAAATTTGCGGAAACTTGCCTATCAATGGTGACAGCACTTCATCAGCAATAAAAGCTAGGTGTAAATTAACACTAGCTCTGGCTGCATAAGCTTGAAAACCAGCCTCTCGAAACAAGGTAAATTCCCCAAATGATTGTCCTACTTCCAAGGTTGCAATCAATTCACCTGCATCATCGAGTAATCTGACTTTACCTGCAAGTACAATGTAGATACCTGGTTCAACATCTGTTCCTTGCCAAAATTTTCCTACCTTGGGAGTAAGATATTTCACTTGTTTAAGGCAATGCTGTAAGTCTTCTGAGGAGAGAGAATAACCCAAGACACTGCATAGTTGCTGCACAGACAGCGACTCTGATATATATTGCGCCATGAAATCCTAAACTGGTACTTGCTTTTTTTGCCTATTTATTTCTCTGATTCCCAAAGAAAAAATCCCGTAAGATTACGCGATTTTTCAGATTTAAGGTCAGAAATCAAGATTTTTTGTCCTGCGGTTTTCTCTGTATGTTCACTCTGAGATGGAGTGGGTTTGGGGATTGTTGATAACCCCATTTGTTTGAGGACACGTTTAAGATGGCGATCGCTCACATCAATTCCTAATTCTTTCGCTAAATGCTTTCGCAACCAATTGACTGTCCAGCGTCTAAACCCATAGCCACAATCCCTAGGATTTTGAGAAAGTAACTGTTGTAAGCGTTCCAAATATTCCTGATTAATTGCTTTTGGGCGACCTAGAGGACAATCTTGCCATTGGTGCGCCATCCCAGTACGCGCAATATGCATCCAATGTCGTGCTGTTGCTGGAGAACATTTTAATGTCTGACAAATTTCGGTTTGAGTTTTACCCTCATCCGCCAACAACATAATTTCGATTCGCTGACGATAAGACTCAGACAAATCATCTTGTAAATTTTTTTGCAGCTGTTTACGCTGAAATGGTGTTAAATACTTACCTGTTCCCATATTTGGGAGATTAACTTCAGGCTGCTCAAAATCGTTTGACATCACGGTATTTGGCTGTTGATTCCCTGTAGATTGACTGATAAACTTTTATGCACCCTGAGAGTTAAAGTAAAAATAACCGTAAAATTCGGTATATTCTAAGTTATTTTTGGTACGCTGCATGATGCAGACGTAAGTTTTTTTTGCCCAAAAGTCAATACTTTGGGAATTGATACTAGTAACTACACAGATAAGAAATTATTTTCCGTAAAGATTTTATTGAGTACAATTAAGCGAGCAAATGCGCGATCGCACACAGAGTAAGCTGTTAACTATATAAGAAAGCACATTGAGGTTGCAGAGGGAGTAGGGAGCAAGGGAGAGGGTTTGCAGGTTTTACTAATAAATGATGATTAGCTTAATACCAATAGGACTTACGCAAGTGTCATATTTTTTTCGTTTGGGTTTGTCAAGGGTCAAATGTCAAGAGTCCAAAAAAGCTAAATTTTTGACCCTTGACTCTTGACTCTTGACTCTTATCCCAGAGGATCACTGTGCCAGTTGCGTAAGTCCTGACCAATTCAAATAATGTTTGCGACACATCAATATATGCCAATACGCTTGGGTTAAGCTCATTAGCGATTGATTTATCACTTATATAAAGAAGCCTGGTCAATTGGGGGATTCTCCCCCAAACCCCCGATTGGGTGACGGTTGCGTCCCCCAAACCCCCTCCAAAATTATTGTTCTGTTCTTTGTTGCGTAACTAGTACAGTATGGCGGAAATAAACAGACCATACTCTACGGGAAGCCCTTTTCTTCGAGAGACGCTAAGGCAAACGGGTGAATCCTTCAGATACCTACGCTAGCGCGGTCTACAAAATCAACAAAACGCTTACTCTGTCTGAATTTTGAATTCCGCCTTGCGGTACTAGTTTTTGGGTTTTGAGGAAGGATTTTTAACATTTCATGAACGTGCCGTTAGCAGAGATGGTAACTCTACTACGAAACGCCCTACCTCCTAATATTCTGATTTTGGCAACGGTATTGAGATACAAAACTCGCTTCCTTGCGCGATCGCAGACTGTACCTCCAGCTTGCCGTTATGTTTCTCTACAACAATCTGTCGGGCGATCGCCAATCCTAATCCGGTTCCTTTTCCTACCGCTTTGGTAGTAAACAAATGATCAAAGATTTTGGCTTGTACTTCCTGACTCATTCCCTTACCATTGTCTCGAATCCGAATTAATACCTGATTCGCAACCTGTTCTGTAGAAATGATGATTTTCTGAGGATGGGCTGTGAGTGTTTCAAAAGAATGGGTTTGGGCAACTTCATCAAACATATCAATGGCGTTAGCCAGGATATTCAGAAACACCTGATTGAGTTGTCCGGGGAAACATTCCACATCTGGCAATTCGCCATAGTTTTGAGTGACTTGAATTGCCGGACGAAACTCATTGGCTTTGAGACGATACTTGAGGATCAATAGCGTGCTATCCAGACCTTCATGCAGATTGGCGTTGACTTTATGTTCCGTATCAGCACGAGAAAAAGTACGCAGGCTGGTGCTGATATTTTTGATGCGATTAGTCGCCCCTGCCATCGAGTCCAGCAGCTTGGGTAAGTCATTAATCAGGTAGTCAAGATCAATATCTTCTGCATTGTCTGGAATCGATGGGACAGGATTGGGATAGTTTTGTTGATAGAGCGCGAGATGATTGAGCAAATCTTGCACATAGTCTTTGCCATTGTTGATACTGCCATTGAGAAAACCAATGGGATTATTGATTTCGTGGGCAATGCCTGCAACCAGATTGCCCAAGGATGCCATTTTTTCACTTTGGACAATTTGCAGTTGGGATTGCTCTAGCTGCTGGGCATAGGTTTGGGCTTGTTGATAGAGGCGGGCATTTTCGAGAGAAATCGCGGCTTCAGTGCAGAGGAAGTTGAGTACAAGGATGCGATCGCTGGTAAACACGCCACGAGTTGTCTGATTTTCCAAATACAAAATGCCAACTAAATTGCCCTGACGCAGAATTGGTATACACAGCACACTCTGGGGTTGATGGTAATGCAAATACTCACCCACCACCGGGAGATCAGTCTTTAGCGCATCTACGACAACGGTGGTCGTCGTATTTTTAACATAATGGATGAGTTTGACAGGAACCGCGTTGTTGTTTTCTAGGGGGGTAACTTGCAGAGTCGTTTGTTCGAGATCGGCGATCACCCGAACTTGCCATTGCCCATGCGGGCAAAGTATCAGGGCACATTTGTCTGCGCCAGAGTTTTGCAGCATGGTTTGGGTGAGGATGCTCAGCAATTCATCCAGATCAATTGTGCTGGCAAGGGTTTGACAGGTTTGCAGCAAGGTGGCGAAATCGAGTGTGGTGTTGATACTGCCGCTGTCAGAACTCTTGCTGTTGGTAGCGGGGTGTAAATAGTTAGGAGCCGAGATAGTAGCCAAAGTTTCTAAAATTGTCTGTTGGCTATGTTGGGCTTGCAAAATCGGGCGTAACAATTGGGGATAACGTTGCTCCAGGTCATTGACTTTGGCGTTAGCTCCCCAGCGGGCATAGCAGTAGTAAGCTTCTTGTAGGTAGCTGGCTGCAATTTTTTCCTTCCCCCACTCCAGGTAAAATTTAGCTGCAAGTTCGTTGGCTAAGGCTTCTTCTTGAAGGTAGCCGTTGATTTTAGCAAGAGAAATAGCGCGATCAAATAGTTCAATTGCTTCTGCCTTGTCTCCCGATAAAATGCTTAAAAGCGCATTCACTAAAGCGTACTTATGAGCAAAGTTTTCCGGGCAACTCGCTGCCCATAAACTCAGTTGCGCTTGATTTGATTTAATTTTTTGGATATAACTATTGTCTAGACCTAGAGAATTAGTCCGACAATATTCAGCTATAGCAATAGATTGATAAAAATTGATAGCTGCGACTTGATATTTTCCAGTAATAGTGCCAACAAGTTCTTCAGCCCCCTCAGCAGCTACCACTGCTTCTGCATAACGCCCGTAAAAACATAAGACCTGCGTTTTTAGCAGCAAATAGTGACAAATTGCATAGTCGCTATTGTTGCTCTTGCATACCTCAAGATGCTGCTGCTCAGTTGGGAGATTCTCTGTATGATTAGCTGTCAGATCAGGGAGCCAAATTTTTAATCCAGAGATGACATCTACGGCAAGTTGATAGTTAAGTTTCTTGGCAGAAAATTCTAAATATTCAGGAAGATTTTGCTGAACTTCTAATACGCTGTCTCCTGCATAAAACGAATTGAGCAGCTTGTACATCAAAAGATTACCGGAGAAAACCATCTCCCCAGATTGTAGTCCAGCAACTAATCCTTGATCAAAAATAGGCAGTGAGTAACGTAAGGGACGCACCCAGGAAAGGAGATTATTCCCTAACATATAGCAAGCTTTGCAGAGATTATCTGCTTGTCTGAATCGTTTGGCTAAACTTTCTGCAAGTACTCCAAATTCATAGCCAGATTGATAGTCACTGTGATAATGTCCCAGATACATTCCATAGGCTGAAAATCCGTTTCCAGATTCACCTATCACGCCAAAGTTGAGAGATACTGAAACCATCGATAATGCAACGAAAAAGTATAGCTCTCCTTTTTGTAGAACATAAACGGGGACGATTAAATTATTCAGGATTTTGATAATCAGGCGTTTATCTGGAGCAGTTGCTTCTGGTTCATTTACCAACTGCTCTGGCTGACGATTCGCTAATTTTATTTGAATCTCACGTTGGTAAGATTCAAGTTTTGCCGATAAATCGATTTCTGATAAATCAAAATTCAAGCAAGATAATGCCTTTTGTCCATACTCAAGTGCTTGGAGGTACTTTCCTTGCAATGTGAACATTTGAATCGCCAGGTTAAAGGCTTCAGCTTTTTCAATTGGTTGTCTGGCAAAGCTAGAGATAGTTTCCACAATTGCCATAGAAGATGCAAAATCTCCGGACAAATATTTAGCTTCTGCCAAATTAAAATAAACTTCTAAAGACTTGTCATAGCATTGCTGCCAGCTATTTGGAGGTAACAAACTTTCAGCCATTGTAAAGTAGTTGACAGCCACTCCATAGGCAGTAGACTCCTTAGCTCTTTTTCCGGCAATAAAGTTTAGCTGTAGAAGTTCTGAATGTTCTTCCTGGCTGCGATGAAGTTCAAAGCCTTGATTTAAGTGATTGACGATCGCAAAAATTTTGCTACCTTGTTCCTCTAGGGAAACATTAGCCAGCAGAAGTTTACCAATTTGAAAGTGAGTTGATTTTCTTAAAGTCTCAGGAATGAGAGAGTAAGCAGCTTGTTGGACGCGATCGTGCAGAAATCTGTAGGGTACAGCAATATTCTGTTGAGCCGTTTGAGTTTCGTGGTTCTGGAAAAACTTGTAGGTTTCAGAAATGGGAATAATCAAGCCTTCTTGCAACGCTCTCCACAGTGCAGTTGCGGCTTCTGTTTGGGATTGTTGAGAAACGATCGCCAGCGTATTCAAATCAAATTGATTGCCTACACAAGCTGCTAGTTTCAGCACATTTTGGGTTTCCGGTGGCAATTTTTGCAACTGCTGCGCCATGAATTCCACTACATCATCGGTGATCACCACAGCACTGATTTGAGCGATGTCACATTCCCAATAGAGTCGATCCTGATTAAAGGTGATGTGACCTGCTGTATGTGTTGCTTTGAGGAATTGGGTGATGAAAAATGGATTGCCTTGGGTTTGGCGATCGATTAACTCAGTCAGTGGTTGAACCAGTTCAGCCGAACAAGCTAAGGTATCTGCAACCAAATGACTCATGTCTTGCAAGGTTAGCGGTGATAGCGTGATCGTATTAACCGTTTTCTGAGCTTTTTTGAGTTCTTCTACAGTCAAAATGAAGGGATGAACGGGGGAGACTTCATTATCCCGATAAGCACCCAGCATTAGCAGATAACCATTGTCATTCATCAGCAGTTTGACCAACTGCAGCGAGGCGGAATCTGCCCACTGAAGATCATCCAGGAAGATCACCAAGGGATGCTCTGGAGTGGTAAAAACCTCAATGAACTTTTGGAATAGCAAGTTAAATCGGTTTTGGACGGCGCTGCCTGACAATTCGGGAGCAGCTGGCTGTTTACCAATGATTTGCTCCAATTCTGGAATCACGTCGATTAGGACTTGTCCGTTATCACCCACGGCTGTCAGAATTTGGTTTTTCCACTGCTCCAAGGCGGCATCCGATTCCGACAGCAATTGCCCCATCAAATCTCGCAATGCCTGAACAAAGGCGGAGAGGGGAATGTTGCGATTGAATTGGTCATACTTGCCTTTGATGAAATAACCCCGTTGCCGGACAATCGGCTTATGCACTTCATTGACAACTGCTGTTTTCCCAATACCAGAAAATCCCGCCACCAACATGAGTTCTGATTTGCCGTTGGCGACGCGATCAAAGGCTGCTAATAACTGCTGAATTTCTGCTTCACGCCCGTAAAGTTTTTCGGGAATCAAGAAGCGATCGCTTAAATCCCGCTGCCCCAATCTAAATTCAATAATATTTCCTGTGTCTTGCCATTCTTTCAAACATTGTTCAAGGTCGTGCTTGAGTCCGATCGCACTTTGATAGCGGTCTTCCGCATTCTTTGCCATCAGTTTGCACACAATTTCCGAGAGCATCGGCGGCACAGATGGATTCAGATGATGCACCTCAGCGGGGTGCTTCGCCAGATGACAGTAGATTAACTCCATCGGGTCATCTGATTGAAATGGCAACTGCCCGGTCAACAACTGATACAGCGTCACGCCCAGCGCATAGAAGTCGGCGCGATAATCAATTCCACGATTCATCCGCCCTGTTTGTTCGGGAGCCAGATAAGTCAGGGTTCCTTCCAACTGATTTGGGTTCTGGATTTCTTGAGTTTCTCTAGGCAACAAGGAGGCGATGCTGAAGTCAATCAGTTTGACCTGTTTTGAGTCGGGATGAATCAGAATATTGGCGGGTTTAAGGTCTTTGTGAACAATGCGATGTCGGTGCAGGTCATGCAAAATTTCAGCGATTTGAACCGCGATCGCCAGCACTTCGATTACTTCCAGGGGGCGCTGATGGGCATAGTGATTGAGCGAAATCCCCCCAAAATCTTCCATCACCAGGGCATAGCCTTTCCCCAAAGGTTCCAGGCTCAGGGGCTGAATAACTCCCGCTACGGGTTGGTGTTCTTTGTTGGCATCGGTGATGCCCCGCAGGAGCGTAAACTGGTTGCGAAACTGTACCAATTCGCTAAAGCTGGGGTACTCTCGCCGCAACACCTTAATCACCACCGGACGCTGTTGAGCCGTTTGCATCGCTCGATAAACCTCGGTGCGAGAACCCTGATATATCTGCTCGATGAGGGTGTAACCAGGGAGGTGGAACGGTGGCTGAGACAGAGATTCAGTGCTGGAGAGCATAGAGCTTGGCGAGAGGAATTTTTTGGATTACATCTAAGATTCCCAAATATATCTATGATTTAACAATAATGCTCACTGACAATCCCGGAGGTAACGTCAGCAGTACAACTAGTTATTATTTCGTAGTAGAGTTATTGTCTTCAGGGGGCGACAAGTCCATGAAATGTTAAACTGAACTTCCCCCTGTGCAAATGTACTAAATAGGCTTCAAAAGCTTGTGTTGAGAGCAATACAGGCTTTTCGGCTTCCATGCTTGTACCCATGTAATTTTAGATTTATTTAATTTTTGAGAGAGGATTAAAATGGAATAATTGTAGCCATGTATATCGAACGTATTCCAAACAGAAACT
>NZ_JACJPX010000103.1 GCF_014696315.1 Calothrix membranacea FACHB-236 | reverse complement strand
TAAGTCAGGGACACCCTGCCATCGGACTGCCCGGAATTTACGCCGGTTATCGCAGTAAGGATGAGCTTGGGGAAAAGATGAAAGCTAGACTCATGGACGAGTTAGCTGTTTTCGCCACAAAAGAACGGGAAATTACTTTCTGCTTTGACTACGAGACGCGACCTGAAACTCAACGAAATATAGAGATTGCTATCTCGCGCACTGGGCTGCTGCTAGAGGAACAGGGAGCATCTGTGAGTGTGGTGACATTGCCAGGGCCTTCTAAAGGCGTTGATGATTTAATTGTGGCTCAAGGGGCTTTGGCATACGAGAAAGCATTTTCTGAAGCATCTACTCTCAAAGCTTGGCGAGATAACAATAATCAACAGCGTCATGCTTCACCTGCACCGCCTAAAAAGTTAAGCGACTTTGAGCGTAAACAATTGCTGCTACAACGTTTTAGTGGTCAATTAACTCAAATGGCGTTTAAGAAGGCTATTGATGCATTAACTGACCAACAACTACTGTACTTAGAACAAGCGGTCAAGGAATATTTTGAGCAGCCACTGGCACAAGTACCTGCACCTATTGATAGGCAAGCTATTGAAAGCGAAATTAGTCATCTTCAGCCACAAATTGATAGTTTGTGGTTAGAACACGCTCACCAAGAGAAAGCTATTAGAACAATGGAGCTTTTTCCGCTTCATCAGTTGAGTAATAAGTACAATGACGCTTTAGAGCAGCAATTGCAAACTATCGGAACTATTAAAGAATTAGTTACGCATAAACAAAAACTTCAGTTAAAAATTCAGGAATATGAAACAAGGCGAGAAAATCATGATTCTTGGGAGAAAGAGCAGCAGACTGTTGAAATGAAGACTATGGCACAAATACTTAAATCTCCTGAGTTACAGTCCCGATTGACGAGTATTAAGGATGAGATTGAACTCAAACAACAGCAACTTCAAGCTAGGTTATCTATTTCTCGACAGCCTTCACCACAACCGCGTCGAGGCTTGAGAAGGTAGGTACATGATTAGGGCGTTAGCTGTCTTCTAGTAATGTTTTGCTGTCATCAGGTATTGTCAATGCTTATTCTGATGTCATCTGTTCTGGGTTTATATTGACCGCGCCAATTTTAGATTTTAAATTTTGGATGCGTGGATTATTTCTTTGGTACAAGCACAGCCGTGGGTGGAACAAATCTAAAATCCCCAAGCTGCATCCCTACCCTACGGAAACACTTTGTGTACATGGGTGCAGTTAATCTAAAATCTAAAATCCAAAATTGATTGACTCGTTTGTTATCTATCGCCACTCAAAATACTCCAAAGGTTCATCAATGATTTGAAGTTCTAAACCATTGGTTCATTTTGTAGTGCAAATGTAGCTTATAGTATTATATTGGCGCTTTCTATTTTTCTAAAATTATTTTTGACTCAAAAACTTGCTCCCAAAATTTGGCGTACTGTGCGAAATTTTTTGGCAGGGTCAAGTCTCTCCCAAGAATTCAAAAACCAACCAATTCTTGGAAAAGTTTGGGAAATTCATGACAACTTTTGGGAGAAGTTTGGGAAAATTTGGGAAGCTTGAAGATGATTCTACTCAAGCTTATTGAGAATTGTGTCAATAAGCTAGAAAAACCTGATTTTATTTTCATGAAAGTCACTTTTTTTGGGAGATTTAGGGAGATTCTTGGACTGAATATGGAAAATTATGGGAAACTTTGGGGACGAAGTATCACTTTTTTGGGAATTTTTTTTGGACTTTTACTCTGTAAGGCAAACCTTTTTGTAGTTAGATTGTAGTTAATTTGTAGTTACGAGCCAGGAGCTTGAGTGGTTATCTGTATCTCGTCGGACACTCTACTATAATCCCCTTCCACTAAAACGGACTGATAGCGTTACTCTTGGAGAATCGGCAATTGAGTATGAATAATAGATAGCTAAAAATGTTTGTCACCATTACAACTTCCCCTCAACTTGGTAGAGCTTAGTCTGCATTAATTCGCCTCCCCAATCAGGGTAAATGCAGCCCAGTTACTTGGACTAGGATGCTGTTTCATCGTCACCAACATCGCTTGGCGTAACGCTTGGGCTTTATCAGGATTCTTCTGTAACTGACGGTAAAATTCCCCCATCAATAATGCCGAAGGACTATCGGGAATTGACCACAAAGTTACGACGACGCTGGGCGCACCCGCAGAAATTAAGGCGCGAGATAAGCCAATTACACCATCGCCTGTAAGTTTACCTTGTGCGGTGTCGCAAGCACTTAAAACAACTAATTCGGCGTTAATTTTTAAATCTAAAATTTCATTGGCAGTTAGCAAGCCATCATCCTTACCATCCGGGGCGAGAGCGACAGCACCGGGGACACCTAAACCTTTAAAATCATCAAGTAAGCCGTGAGTGGCTAGATGAATAAATCTCGCTTGCGGTAATCTTTGAATGAAAGCGGCTTTGGTTGCATCCTTACCTGTAATCGCTTTGGTATTTAACAGTTGGGCTATTTCTTTGGCTTCCGTTTCTGCACCGGGTAAAGTTGGGAGTTGTTGCGGAGCTTCACCAATTTTGGGGGCAACGCTGGGCATGATCGGATTGCCCATAACTAGAGCTTGATTACCGGAAACTTTCTGCCTTTGTTTGTGAGTTAAATCTAAAACTTGAATTGCTGGGGCAGTGAGGATAGTGTGTTTTTCAATTAAATATTTACCTTGCTCATCTTGTAAAGCGGCGAAGGGGACGAGGAATAAAGATGATTGCGGTATAAATGTGACACGCTCATCAGGATTTTTGGGTAGCAAGTCAGCAATAGGATTAATGAGTAATTCGTGCAGTTGTTTGAAGCGGTTTTTACCTTTGGGTGCATTGGGGTTATAACTTACGTCAATACCGCCACGACCTCTCACACCAATTGACTTGCGGCTGGTGGTGACTAATTGGGCTAAGGTTGTATTATCTTTTTGCCATAAAGGTTTAAGGTCAGCTTTGCGGAAGGTAACTTCACCTGTGGGTTTGATTACCCAAATGTAGAGTTCTGATTCTTTCCATTCTTGTTTACCCTGAACTTTGAATTCATCATAAATAATTGAATATTCAACGACAGTAGTATTTTGTGATTTGGCAATTTGTTTAATCTCGGCAATATTTGGCGGGGTGGGGAAAGCAGATAACCGAGCAGCAAGTAACTCCACAAATGCCCGTCCCCGTCCGCGTTCAGATATTTCTAAAGCTGCTTCAGTTTTACTTTGGGCAATGAGGACTTGTTGTAAAGTCTGATATGTACTCCTTTGCGTTTCAAAAATTGAGACTTTCTCACCATCCTTTAAGTCTCGACCTCGGAGAGATTCCCAAACTTCCATGCCTGCAATCAGGGTAGTCAATAGCTTTTGGGTATTCTCCCAAAGAATCGTAGGCAAGACCGAGATTTCCCAGTGCATGAGCCTCACCTTGACGGTCTTTAATTTCTCGTGCGAGCGCCAAACTTTGTTGATGGTACTCAATGGCTTTTGGGTAATCTCCCAATGAATTGTAGGCAAGACCGAGATTTCCCAGTGCTGCACCTTCACCTTGACGGTCTTTAATTTCGCGGTAGATAGAGAGTGCTTGTTGCCAAGACTGTAATGCTGCTGTAAATTGACTGGTTTGAAACTGCTGATTACCTTGATTAAACAGCCTATCCGCTTCCGCCTTCCGCGCCTGTGGTGTTTGCGCCAGAACTCGTAACTCTCCCGGTGACGCTGAAAAGCTGAAAATTATCGGCGTGGAAGCAGTGGCGATAACTAGAGCAAGCAAACTCAGACCAATCTTGTGAACGCGCATACCGAAGAATGAATTATGAAGATAAAGCAGGGCAGGAGAATCATGGGCTTAAGTGATTACATTAAGCCTTTTGAACCATCAAAATCCTAAATTTTTGGTGAATGAGGCTAAATTTTGGGATAACTTAACCACAATCCCACCACTATTTGATGACTTACCCTTATATAGTTCTGAGCCAGTTGGAGGTTATGCAGTTTTTGTTGTCGCCACCGATTATGCATTGGTTGCCAACGCAATCATCAAAATTTCTGCATAATTTTGTAGAGTGAGGAATTATTTATCGCTACGGTTAAATATTCCTCACCTACACATGGAACTGTAAGCAGTATTTCATATAGTCAACTTGCTCAGTTGTACATTGCCGGAATATCCCTTCAATCACTGACTGTTGACAAAGCTTTAACACTGCTGCCACCGCCGCATCCCCGGATTGCCAAACTCGTGCTAAATCATCCATCGCTTGCCTCACTTCGGCTTCTATTGTCAATAAGCTGTTTTGCATAGCAATAACGTCGGATGCCACAGCAGTTTCCACACCACCCGCAGCAGCTGTAGTGCTTGATGCCACGTCATCGCACACCACCCACACCTGTTTAGCGGGGTCTACTTCATTTTCTCTTTTTACATTGGAGTGAATATCTGATTTTGATTCAGAGTTGAAATTTATGTCTTGTTGATGATTTTGATTTTCTGGCTTTAACTCCTCATAACTGGTGTGGGTGGTGTGGAAGTCTTGATTTATCTGGCTTTGGTGGTGTGGTGTTTGGGGTGGATCTGCTGTGGAATTTTCACTTATTGCTATGGCTGTGCCAGTTGTTGACATTGGCACATTACCAAAACTAATTCCTTGCAGTGCTTGTAATTTCCGCTTACCCGATGGGTGGGGAACAGTAACTAACTTGGCTTTGGGGAATAATGTTTTAAATCTGGCGATGACTTGGTTAATCGCCTTGACGGTTTTATCACTTGGCTTGGACTGTTCCTGCCAAATCGCTTTCACCTTGCCATTGCTAGATTCCTCAAAGGACAAAGTCCCGTTATCGATGTACCAATTTTCTAGGTGTTGCCAAATATCAAATGCTGTGACAATGCCCTCAGCCTTGTAGCCCAGTCCTGTATCCTTACAGAATTGGAACAGGTGGGAGTTCTCAGCTTGAATTTCTTCCAAAGCTTGTTGAGTACAGCTGTAGTCAATGCCTTCTGCAATTAATGCCTGGAGTCCAGCAATCATTTTATTTAAAAATGCCGGGGCGACACACTCGCGGACAAAATCCAAGTCATAAGCAAACCGGGGGTCTGCTAGTAATTCTTTGGGGTTGTTGGGGTCTGGATGAGATTTAAATGTTTTGTCAAAAATTAGGGCGGCGATGCGGTCGAGAATCGCTTGAATTGTGCCATGCATCGACGGGGTATCATTCAAGTTGAAGATGCCGATGGCATTGGGGTTAAATTCGATATGGTCTTTGCCCTTGCGCTCTGAGTGTAAGACGTTACCAGTAGCGAAGAGTTTAAGTGATTGAATTTTATCTAGCCTTGCTGTCTGTGGATTTTCAGAAGCCCAGTTCACTCGGCTGTTGACTAGGGGAGCTAAGGCAAATTTCCGTCCTTCATCATAGGCAGCAAAGTCAGCCAAAGAACAGCTAGTCATGCCTTGATGACCGTAGATAATAGATACTACCTGCCGAATGGAATCTTTACCATTGGCACCTAATCCACAAGCCAGTAATAGCTTCGTTTCTCGTCCCCGACGCTTGCGGACTTCGGCTAAATCAAGACTGGCTCCCAGGTTTCTTAATAAAATTTGTTGTTGGGGCGAGTCTAAACATTGCAGCAAGCGATCGCAATGTTGGGGGTCGGCAAGGGGGTCATATTTTACCAATGGCTCATAGGTAAAAAAGTGTTTATCTTGGTTGTGTTTTTCTAAGACAGGCATTGGTTGTCCTATTGCCCAGCTAACACTTAACACGCCATTGGTACAGTTCACTCCTGGAGGATTGAGTAATTGCGGGTCAATTTCGACTCGCAGCTTCACCCACTCCAGCAACTCTTTGACCTTACTGGGTTTGGCGTAGGGATAGGTGATGACATACTTGGTGCCAGTTTTCTTAACAACTGGAAAGGTATTGCAATAACTCGTAATCCGGGGTCGCTCAACTGCATCAGGTGAGTGTTTGTAGTGTGTGCCATTCCAGTAATAAAGCTTGCCATCGGCACAAATCCATTTTTTATCGCCGTAAAGGAAGTTAAAACCTTTTTGCAAGAATGTACTGTCTGGCTCGTCGTCGCTGCCAATTTCCGACTCGGTTGCGTCTAAATCAACGGCTGCTCTTGAGGCTGTAATTTCTGCTATCTGCTTTAACAGCAGCTCTACTAGTTCATCGCCCGTCATGCCGGATGCCAAAATATCTGCTATATCTCCTTTATCTTGCAGAGTCGGTTGAATTTTTAGCAAGTCGATGGCAACAAAATTTACTCCGGCTTGAGTACAAATATCTTGGATTCTCCGGGCTTTTTTCCACCCAGTTTCATCATGATCAACGCAGTAAGCCAGTAAGAAATCTTTACAAGTGAGGTTTTTAATTTGGCTCAATGAATGGAGTATCTCGCCATCGGAACTGCTACCCACCCAAGTGATGCTGGCTAGCCTTTCGATGCGGCTGGCTTCGACGCATTTTTCTCCTTCATGGGCTAGTAGTACAGGGATACCATCTGTAGCTTTGATAATAGCGATCGCTTCATCCTGTTTGTAAGCAGGCCATTTTCCTTCTTTCTTCCAGGCAACTTTATTAGTGGTTGGGTCAATTCGGCTGACGGAGAATGTTTTGACTCTGCCTTTGGGGACAGCAGCACTCTGACAAGAAAATCTATGAGCTTTTCGCCCGTCGCTGTAGTCGTATTCGATAACTGTAATTTGTTGTAATTCTTCTGGTGTAGCTCCATCATCCCCTAGCTTGGAGGTAACGGATTTGGGGATGAAATCAGGTGTTACGGGTTGTGGTGTGGTGATTTCGCCGTTGAGCCTGCATATTCTTAACTGTGATGGGTCAAGATTCAAAACCAGGGGTTTGGCTGCTGGTTTTTTCGCTTTGATTGGTTTGAGTCTGGGCTGTGGCGTGTAAGCACCAAGTTTTCTTTCTTCTAATACTTCACTCCAAGGTTTGATTGCTTCTCGAATATCGCGGTGAAGGCACTCGTTATAACAAGTATATTTGCCGTTACTGGGGTTGATGCTGAGGTTATGACCGCCGCAAGCGGGGCAGATGTATTTATTTTTCTCAGAAGCTGGTTCTAACTGGTCTATGAAATTGCGAATATCAAAGGAAGCGTTGTCGGCTATCTCCCCTGGCATAACGGAGCAATCAACGGTCTCGTGTCCTTTCAAAAGGGATACCATTGTGAAATCCTTATGAGGTAAATGATGTGGGCTTTACCTCCCTTGAAGATTCACCAATGCTTTAATCAAATTTCTCGTTAAACCCGTTGCTACTGTTCATCGGAACTGTTACGATTGGGTTATAAAGAAATTTAAATATCTTTGTATTTTTTGTTGGCGTGTCTTCTGGGACTGTAAAACAACTTGCTGCAAACAAGTTGAGTCCAGGGAGGCATTCTTTTCTTATGTATATCTTGCGAATACTACTTAGAAAAGATGAACTATCGGTATAGTTCTCTCTCATCATAAGTTATATTCACTAAAAATAAATAGTAAATTTTCCAAATTCAAAAATAAAATAATCGAATTGATTCTCTTGAATCAAAGATATACCAGTACTTTGAAAGTATTTTAATTATTATTAAAACGCAAGTTTATATCGCCTTACTAAAAATTTTTGTAAGGCGATATGAAAATAATTCTGCTTATCTGATGCGCTCTATGAGACTTGAGTCTGTAGCAATTTAACTAAAATATCAGTACATAAGTACTAAAAAGAATCCTTATGTACTGAGTGAAGTATGACAATCACTACTCATCCTCTGGGATTTCCAAACCACGACTTAGTAAACCATCCTTAATTAAAAGTGTGGCCATCTGCGAAATTGTGCGGCTTTCCTTTTTGGCTAACTCCGTAATGAGGTTATAAATCGCCATAGGCGTAACAACGCTAAACTTCTTACCTTTATACATCAGATCAGACAATAGCAGACAATATCATCAGTGTAACTAATAGTTCTGCGGAAATCTATAAGTTTTTAAGCAGCTATTATCTACTGTTGTCAGATAATAGCTGCTATAATCTTCTCATAGACGCTAAACAAATACACATAAGAGTAAAACGCCTAGCGTTATCCAGACACAGGTTTCTCAAAAGTTTATCCAAAAAATGACATCTAGGTTGTAGCTACCTTAAGGGTTAGCAACAGCCGCATCTATATATATGTAATGCGGTTGCTACTAGCTTCATAGGAGAAAGCAAGTGATCAACATTTACTTTGCAGATATTGGCAACTTCACCAGCATCACCGCCCTCAAGGGTGAAAAGCCCCGCGTGATGCGCTCAGTCTTTCAAGATGTAACCTATACCAGTGCCAGAGACTTAGACACAGATGATTCACCCAGCGTCAAACTAGACAACAAAGTATTAGTTCTCGGAGAACGCGCCACCAAGCAGAAAAACCCACAAACCGCCGCCGAGCGAGGAAAGCAATTACCGGAATTTGTTAAACCTTTCACCCTGGCAGGACTAAGGCAAGATTTTGAGGGTAATGTCCGGTTCTTAGTGCCAGAGCGCAATCAATGGGATGAAGATGCTATCCGTCAAACTTTGATTGCAGAGCATCAAGTTACAGTCAATGGCAGCAGCTACAAGCACCGCATCAAGAATGTTGAGTTTTACCTAGAAACCGATGTGGCTGTAGTTAACGGTTATAAAAAAAGCTTGCTGGATATGGAAGGTGACACACTCGGCATCGACATCGGTGGCGGCACTACTAACTATGTTGTCATGACTCCCGGTGGTGAAATTCTCACCCGTCGTTCAATCCCCAAGGTGGGCGGTGTCTCCCTGGCTAACGACATCATCAACTCTGACCTCATGCAGAGTTACGCCAAGCGCGATAACGTTGCCTTTAAGGTCGCCAAAATGATGGATGCCATTGCTGACGGTTCCCTCACCTACGGGCGCAAGTATGACTTCTCCTCAGTCTTCCCAGGCTTGTTAGAAAACTGGTTTAACGGACTGATGGACAGCATTACTACAGCTGCTAACGATTACTTGGCAGATGTCACCAACATCATGCTGATTGGTGGATGTGCCAATTTAGTACGCCATAAATTGAGTGCAAAACCTGGGTTTTATATTCCAGTTGACCCTCATTTGTCCAACATTACTGCACTACTGGCTATGTAAAGAAATGCAAGTACGTTTAGCGGTTTTGGTTGCCGCCAAAGTAGAGGGAATCAGACTTTCACTTAACTATTCAAAGCTGAGTGATACCGTAAATCTACTGTTGGATGCAATCAAACATAAATGGGACTTGAAACTCTCTGATTTGTCACAAATTGAGACAAGCGAAACGAGAGTGAGACTAGATAAACGTCATCATGATTGGTTGTCACAATACGGGTCATCTAGAGGAATAAATATAGCTTCTGCCACAAATTTATTAATTTCAGAATACTTGGCAGGCAATGTAACCAGTTTTCAAACACCTCTAACAAAACCTGTTCTTCAACAGCCACAAAATTTGACAGAAATCACACCAATTGAACAAACACAAACAATAGAGAAGCCGAAAGGTCAGGCTTTGATGAGGAGTCTTAAATTATGAGTCAAACGCGTGTAGTCCTAGACGAAAAGTATTTACCATTAGCCAAAGAAATCATTGAACAGACAGGAATCAACACTTACTCTCAGCTATTTAGCATCCTGTTGGTTAACTATGGCGACACTCTTGTTAAGTCTTTAAGAGGTAGCCATGAATAACTTAAACATAGTCTATGACTCAACCCTATTAACTAATTCCAAGGTCTACCAGATTGATAGAACACTCTATCAATACCTCTATAAAACAGGCACAATCCAACACCCAAAATATCACTTTCGCCCTCTTGCTGGACAAAGAAAAAAGGTTGATTTATTGCTGAATTACAAGGCTTTAACTACTCGTTGTTATGAAGTGTCAGGTATGAGTACTAATGCGAGTGTTATCAGCCTGGAATCATTGCAGTTATCGATTTTTTGAGGTGAAAAATGAATACGCAAGCACTGCCAGAATTAGTTGCACAAGCCCAACAATTATTAACCCAAATTCGACAGCATCCACAGTATCAAAAGTTGAACTTTGATTGTGACGTGACTCTTGGGGATGTCAGCCAATTTTTCAATACTCTGCAATGGGAGGCCGCAGCTTCAACCGTTGATGTTTCTACTGAAAGATTTTTTCAGTGATGGGAGAGCGATTGCACGGACTGCGAATCATTGCAATCGCCCTACCAATGTGTCTACCGCCGCATAACGATAAACGACATAAGGATTGTAGCAAGATGAGTCAACCCCTTGGATACTATTGCGCTCTAACCCCAGGTGATGGAACCTATTTAGACTGGTTGCAAGATACTTATGGTTCTTGCCTTGAGGGGATTAATCGCATCGAAAAACTGCATTTTTTAAAAGCGATAACTGAAAACTTAATCGCTACTGAAATTGCTACACAGGGACAATATTTACTCTCAGAATCGGCTGATACTATCCAAAAACTTCAAGAGGATTTGTATCAGTACACTCCAATAGGCGACCACCTGGGGCTAGCAGAAGCAATCATCAATCAATTGAAAACTCAACAATGAAGTATCAAAAACAAGCCATGCTGGGGCTAATGGGTTTGGGTTTGATTGCTGCACCTATGTTCATTAAACTGCCTCAGCAGTTCTACACTTTTTCTGCTGTGTCGAACTTAGAAGCTAGAGAATCTGTTGAACGCTCACGCATAGAACAACGTAAATTAACCAGCGACAAACTCAACTCTACTGGCATATTACCGACCAGTTTAAAACTCAGAATTAGAGGCTATTTAGACAACCCAAAACGCAACCCAAGACCAGACACCAGCTATTACCAAGAGGATGAACTAGTTTATGTTTATGACTCAGGAGGTCGTTGCATAGGGCAGATAGCAGAACGGCGTTGGCTTTGGAAGTATCACTACAAAAATGTCTGCAATCTCTCACCTCAATTGGAGGAAAGTAAGCAATGAAAAGTGCAGAATATAAGCCGCCAAATAATTCAAATTCGACAGATGCAACTTCCCCAAAAACTAGCAACAAAAGAGTCACTAATTACGCTGAAATCTTAGCGCAATGGATTGTTGATATCATTGCCTTGCCCGTGACCTTCATTACTCACATCTTCGTCCAGTTTGTTACCCCAGGCTCATCAGGCACAAAAATACTCGGCGCAATGGGGTTCTTTCTTGGCACACTCCTCAGTTCTGATGGAATTTGGCAGACGCTATTTCAAGGCATTCCGATGTTTTCCTGGTTTGAAAAAACTTGGATTGGTTGGTTTGGCTGGCTAACGCTCCCGTTTAATCTATTTTTCTGGCTTTCACTTGGCATATCGGCTTTAGTTCAGGTAATGGAAGCCCGGAGCCTACGGGGTAAACGCCCAGACCAAGCCAAAGCCGAGTTTGAGGAATCCAAACAGTACACCCTTGGTAGCAAGCCGAGTGCAAACATTGACCTGACTACCGCACTGTGGCGTGACTATAAGGTTGCAGGCATGAAAGAACGCCATGCTGGAGGCGCAATCGCACTGTTTTTCTGGATATTCGACTTAACCACCACCTTTTTTGGTCGCAATCCCTTCGCCTACACTGACCCTGGACAAATTTTGGGGTGTTTGGCTTATAACTTCACCACCATGATGGCAGAGGAGATAGGTTACACAATTTGGCGACTAACTAAGTAAAAAGGGTGTGGGGTGTAGGGCAAGAGAGGCTTTAGTAAGTAAGAAAGCAGAATTAATTACACAAATTAATACCCTGTTCCCTCTTCCCTGTCTCCACCAATGAATTTAATTTTGCACGACTACTTATCTATGCCTGTTACTTAATCTTTCTCACTACACCCTACACCCTACCCCCTCCAAGGAGAAACTATGGAATTTTCACCCGATATTCATCAACCAGTACCGCAACTCGCCACAAAGGAAACTGCCTCATTACGGGCTGACTATCCCTGCATTGAACATTTGGAAGCGGGTAACATCGCCCCTTGGCTAGTAGAAAGGCTGGATCAATTATTGGTTCGTGCCAAAACTGAAAGGGCAGGGATGAACCTAGCTAAATGCGTCACTCTAGCAACGGCATCAATTGGGGCTGTTTGCTATGCCACCTCCCCACTGGCCCCCATCGGTGCGTTAGTTGCGGGTCTGGGTTACGCTTGGTCAGTGGTACAAGATATGACCGATTCCCACTGCTTTGCTCCCATTCCCTTTGTGCGGGGTAACTTCCTAGAATTTTTGGCGGCAATGGGTGACAGCGAAGCAAGAGGCGAATGGTTGAATGGCTCGAATGAAATTGTGGACTTAATGAACCACCTTACACCCACAGAGCGTAGTGAATTTGTGATGCTGCGGCAGTACACCAACACCCTCACCGATTTTCTCACGGGTGTAGAAGCTGGTAAGCGGTTCTATGCTTACAGGTGGTTGCTGGATAACTTCACCACTTACAGAGGTGCGTTTCCCACTGTTGAGCAGTTGTGCAAACATCTGGCTCAGGTAGCCCCTGACCCTAGAATTGACCATGCACAAGTTACTCTCATTCAGCAACAATCCCAACTGCCACAACCAAAGCTGCCTGAACCCAAGTTTGTTGAACTGCCACAACCGCATTTTGTCCAGTTGCCCAGTCCCCCAAAGACTGAACCTGCTGCACAGGCAATAGCACCAGATATTCAAACGGTGTTAGCACTGCCACTACACCACCGAGCGATCGCAATTATTGACGCATTAACAAACAGTGGTTTTGACATCGCCAAGTGCATCCGTGACCAAATCACAGTGATTGCAGGTAATCAGCGAGGTGGTAAGGGTACATTAATGGCGATTTTAGCCATTTTAAGCAAGGCACTGGAGCCAAACACCAAAATTCATTACTTCACAGCAGGTGATGATATATACCCGTTTCAATGCCATTACTTAGTATGCAGACTTAGTTACCCAAAACTAGACGGTGCAAAGGCTGATGCTACTGTTGCAGGCGATTTGTACCAATATTTAAGGGAGATGGACAACGCTACTCAAAATAGTTACACAGATATTATTTTGGTGATTGATGAAGCTGTGGCTTTGTCTGATTATCTCACTCCGGAGCAGAAGCAATGGATCATTCGTTTTTTGTTCACTCGTGCCAGTAAGAAGGGCGCTCAAATTTTCGTTGTGTTGCATGGAAAGAATCTTACTTCTTGGGTGGGGACGAAAAACACCGCAGGTTTTGGCGATACTTTCAAAACTGGGGCTACTTTTATTGGCTGTGAGGCGACTAGTAAAAAGCTTTCTCCTCTCAAGTCAATCTCACACGCCACAGGGCGTTACTTTCTGGCAGAAATAGACAGTTTTGATAAGGCGATCGCTCAGGGTGAGATTGGCACGATTCCAGACTGGCTAAAAACTGAGGTTAATCCCCATTCTGGACAGCCTGACCCTGCGCGGACACTGCTTGTTTATTTTCCTGAGTTGAGAAGTGATTCCCCGGCTGTTACTGATTCTGAATCACCCAACTCTGAGTCACCGGATGAATTTTTGAATCAGGCCAGAGCGTGGATTAATGAAACTTGGGTGATATCAGATGCACCGCCGCCAACTCTGCACCCAAACCCAAGTGATACCGACCGATACCAGCCGACTGATAAGGCTTTTGAGCTTTTGGAATCATCTGGTATCGATACCGAAAACGATACCGGAATCGGTGATACTACCCCAGAAACGGGCGATTATCAGACTCTTGCTGATGATACCGGAATCGATACCGACCGTCGCTATACTCCAGCTTTCCTGACGAGTGAACAATTGGTTGGCATCGTCAAGCAGATGGTGGATAAGAAGATGTCGCAGACTCAAATTATTCAATCCCTTTGGGGAGTGGAGAAAAATGCTAAGGGCTGGAAGCAGGCTTATACAGAATATAAAGAACTGTTTCCATGAATCATGTCCAACGGTCAATAACCAATTAGCCTCTAGTTCATTACTGGAGGCTTTTTATTTAACGGGCCAATTTGGTATGAAACCGAGATACGGATACCTTTGGCGAAATATTTCTTGAAGCTGAAAATCATTGTGCTGTCGTGGAAACCCGTCAAAGAAAGTTGCCGAAAATCACCCCTCCAATGAATTCGCCAACGGTATCAGATACGTATAAAAACCTGCAATATGGGCTGAAAACCCTTATCTTGTATGGTTTTGATAATTTGATACAGTAGGTTCAATTTAGTCGTGTTCGGTAACGAGAAATCAAGCCTTTTGGGTTCCGAGTGCAGGTTTTTACACGTATCTCGGTTTCATACCGAATTGATGCTGATTGTTGAAGTGCATGTTATGTCTGGCTTTCAGCATTATCGGTTTCCGATGCGATCAAAATTTCTCCATTGCTATACAAATGCGATACAGATAAAAAATGCAACTTGAGCCTGCGGTGTGTTGCGGTACTTGCGATTGGTGGGTTAGCTGTGATGGTTGCAGGGATAGCCATTGTCGCGCTGGCGTAAGAGAAACGGCTGGTGCGTGAGATTTTACCCTAGCGGCGAACGTAAGGTGCTTTATGGGGATGATGACTGGAAATAGATAAATAGTCTCAAGATAACTTCAGTAAATCAACACTGGTTTGTAGACGTGCTTACAGCACCTTTGTTGGCTAAAAATTTTAATCAGGCTTATTCCAACCAATGCCTTATTGATTTACTAACTTCTCCAAAAATGATAAAAAGTGAATCAAAATTTCGCATTGCAAAAGTAAGCTTTCACCCGTTTTCGTTCCTTACATTTGCTCATTAATGACCTTTATCTTGGAGGATGTTTAATTGGAGTTAACACAGTCAGTTTGTGGCTGAAACCGACTTATATCAAGAATTATGTCAATTTTTTAATATAAATTAATAACGTGTCCTTTTTTGCAGGTATCTCGGCGGTCACCCATTTAAAAATGACTAAAGTCATGGATATATTCGTGACTTTCTATTCATATGTAGATCATTATCGCATCTTTAAAATTAGAGCAGTTTAGTAAGAATACGCAGGAGAAGTTAAATGCATTTAACAAAACTTCACTATGTGGCATTACCTCCTAAAGTTCAACGATTCAAAACTCCACTCATTGCTGCTATCACTGCAACTGCTCTAAGTCAATTTACACTGAATTTTCAATGGTCAACTAATTCAGTTATTGAAAGTAGTCCACTAATACAACAGTGTCCTATAATGGCTCGTGTAGCACAAGAAGCAGAAGTAACTCCAGAGCAAGAATCTGAGTTAAATCAAATTTGTCAGGATACGCGCACCCAAATAGAACTTGTTCTCACACCCAAGCAAAGGGAGACATTTCAGACAAATTTGGCGCAGGGAATGAGTTTAAGAAAAGCTGTTTATGAGCTAAAACTTTCAGAACAACAATGGGAGCAGATCAATAGAATTCGCCAATCAACTCGAACACGGGTTGAACTAAAATTGACTTATAACCAACGTCAGAAAATCCACAAAAACCATCATTTGCACAGGTAAAATATTTCTCTTCACTAATTATTAATTTTTATTTCTCCGCATTCTTCAATATTCCAGTCAACAATTCCGACATTTCCCACAAGTCTTTATTCCGGTTGTCGTCATAAATCATCAGCGTTCGCGGGTCAGCATGACGGCTCAACTTCTGCACCTTTCTAATATTCCCATCAGTTGCATCCAGCGCCGCCGTAATCGCCGAATGCCTCACTCTATGCGGTGACATCGGTTTCTTCACTCCCGCCTTCTTAAAAGCCGTCGCCACTATTTTATAAATGGCATCCGTAGTCAATCGATGCCCATAATTATGAAAATCTAACGCCGTAAAAATTGGTGAATTAACATTTAAATCCCCCCTAGCAATTAACCAATCCGCTATCGCCGCCGCCACATCTTTGGACATATCCAAATATTCTTCATTCGTTCCCTTTCCCTTGCCCAAAATCCTCAACTTGCGTCCATAAAAATCAAAGTCGCCCACATTTAATTGAGATATTTCCTGCCGACGCAAAGCTAAACCCCACAGCACCAAAAAAATTGCATAATTCCTTTTACCAATCAAAGTCTCCCTATCAAATTGCTGAATCACAGCTGCTATCGATTTGCTATCAACACCCCGCGTATCCCGGTACGCCTTCACCTTCTCCCCGGATACATCTTCTAGGGAATAATTGCACACCCCCAGCTTCCGCCCCATCTTGGCTAACGACTTAATCGCCGCCAACCGCCGATTGATGGTCGCCTCCCGTAAAGAGGAAGCTATGAGTTTCGCCTTGTACTTCAACACCACCATCACCGCTTGCTCTCGCTGCAAGTGCAAAAACTCCAGCACGCTATCCCCAGTTGGCAGTAAGCCCGTCATCTTCACAAAAAAATCCTTCAAATCTTTCTCATAAGCCCGCCGAGTATTAGGGTTGCGCTTATCAGCCAACAACTGCGCCAACACATCGGGGTCGCCCTGAAGCTCAGCGTCAAAATACCTAGTTATTGGCGCATCTAAACACGCTTCCAACGAAGCAAAGACAATTTCTCCCCTGCTCCCCTGCCCCTCTGCTCCCCTGCTCTCCCAAACTGGCTCCTTAGGCATAAATGCTTACTAATTCGTTATTGATAATACAATTTTCCAATAACGTTCATCATTGCATACAATGTTTTTGCCTGAACGTTTACATTTGATAAACAATCAACCACCTGTTGCGGAAGTAGTCGGGTGTCATAAGTGCTGTGTGTAGTATGTAAAATTGCTGTTTTGATATCAGTTTTGATAGCTAAGATCGAGACCTTGAACCACACCTGCTTCAAAACACCAGCCGCAGCTTGCCCATGCCAAACAATGGCGATGACCTATGGGTCGGGCGTAGCCCATCGCAGTAGTCTCTTCAAGCCTGGGTAGGTTTGTATATACGCTGTCTGTACCAGTTTCTATACAAGTTCTCTTGTAATGCGATCGCAAATTCAGGCGTTGCAGAATAGATGTAGCCTCTGAACCCCATTTCTCAGCTATAAAGTAGGCTTTTTATTTCTTGATACACCAACAAGTTCCGTGTCCTTTGTGCGTTTAGATGCCTTGAACTTGTCGATGTCTTTCTCTCCAGACATAAGAAATTTCAGCAATGATTTATCTTGAAATCTACAAGTTTGTGTAATTCCGAGCAAAGTTAAGTAATAGTTAGCGCCAGATTCATAGAAGAAGCCTGATATTTTCCTTTGTACAGCAAGGTGTCGGAGCGCTCTTTCTGCTGTATTGTTGTGCCACGGTATAATGTCTTGTTCTAGGAAAGTAAATAGACTTTCTTTATAGCGTTCAAAACGTTTCTGATATTTAACAGTTATTTCAGAGTAATAGATTTTATTATTAATAGTTTCAGTATAGAATTGCTCTACAAGCTTTCTGAATTGATTAGAAGTTCTTTTATTTAAAGCGTAATTATTTTTATGCTCAAGTATAGGTGTAATTAAAATTTTTACTCGGGAGACAAACAATTCAAATTCTGCATCGAATGGGGCTTTCCAAAGCTCATCATTAAGGTCTCTGATTAAATGCACCCAACATTTCTGTTGTCGGCATTTCATAGAATCATAGCCTGGGTAGAAATCTGAAACTAATACACCGTTATATTCAGATAGTAGCTCATGGACAATTTTCGATTCTCTGGTTTCAGTCAGCTTGAAGATTACATATTTCCCATCTGTGAATACCCAGACATATTGCTCGTTACCTCGAATACTTATTTGAGTCTCATCAACATGAACAAAAGGACTCTCTAAAATATGTTGAAGAAGAGTTTTTTCAGTATCAGTATAGTAATTAGCAAAGTAATTTAGGCAGTTGATTATAGTTCCCATACTTACTTCTATAGCAAATTGCTCTTTCATAGATTGAATAATAAGGTCATATGGCAGACGGAGTGCAAGTCTTTGGTAGATAACCATAGCTTTAAATCCGTGCCCAAATACTTGAGGACGAGCACGGTCATATAGACCAGGTGGACTGAAATACTTACCACACTTTGAACAATAACCTTTTAACCCTGTGTATTTTATAATGATTTTCCTACACCCATTCTTTGTGTAAATAAAATCAATAACAAATTTTTCAGATATCCTCTGTGATGTCTGAAGGGGTTTGTCCTTACAATACGGACAATTGGCTCCATGTAGTAATTGAATTACTTTGTTTGGTTTTGAATAAAGCCTTTTCTTGTATTTTTGAGTTATCTTCTTAACACCTCCCTCTTTATTAGGGGTATTGTCCTTAGTTTGATTGTTATGTAGACTTATTTTTTTATTAGTATAATTCGTATAAGCTAATTTAAGGATTGCTTCAAATTGATTATGAATCTGCTCACCCAGCTCGGTTGAAATTTGCTTAGGTTGATTAACAAAATCAATATTATTCTCTATTTCAGCAACATCTTTTATGTGATAAAGTGCATTAGTTAATAACTTTAAAGCTCTACAGTCTTCTTCGTTATATGTAACTAACATCTGCTTGTAATCAGGATTACGAGTGGTCTCCCATTGATATCGCCAAACAAGACTTTGTAAGCCAGATGCATTAGGAACAGTCCAAGAAGCACCTAGAAATTTTCCAATTTTCTTTAGGCTGTTTGACATGACAGGAAAGTAAATCTTTCCATAAATATATGTATTGATGTTAACCAAGCGATTATTGAGTGATTCTCCATCTACTTGATATTTTTTTGTAAACTGATTAATAACTTTCGGCTCATAACTTCCGTAATGGTAGATAGGAGATAAGGGATATTCACTCACTTTCATCAAAAACTGCATCCATATTTGTTCTTCCTCACAGATACTATCTGCCCAAAAGGAATAATAAGAAGTCTTATCCACCTCACAAACTAGCAAGCCAATGAGGTATTGAAAGTTCTGGTCTGGTATTCCTTCAATATCCAAAAACAGTTCTACCTGATGCCTGGAAATTTCTGCAATTTCTTGGAGGTATATCTTCCCTGTCCTTATCGCTAAAGCTTGCAGTTCTGGCTTGTACTGTATATGTAATTTCTGCTTACTCTTCCTGCTTCTTCTCGGTTTAAATAAATAAGAAAGCTGTTTGACTGTAAAGATTCCCTTTTTGTGATATTTTTGAATACCCTTAGCAGTCAATCGATCTAACAAGCTCAAGTCGTTATCTTTTTCTGCCTTAGCTTTGCACTCAACCTGAAATTGGCAGTACTGGCAATGCTTATTAAGCATAACTGGAGGAGGTTCAGCAGGAGGTGTTGCTATCCATTCTCTCAAAGGTTCAATTAATAATCTGAGCATTTTATAGCCGTTTGTGAGTTTCAGTTTATGAACTTCACCTCCCATGCTGATGATGATTCCATTTCTAGTTGGCTGTTCCTGGATTTGTTCCAGGATATACCCAATAAATAACAATTCAATTTTATGCTCTTTCGTCAGGCTGTATGTTCCCACAGTAATTGCTGGTTCATAACTATATTGCTCTAAGGATGAAGCTCTTTCTCCTTTCATCAGAACATCACAATAAGCTTCTAATCCATTAACGGATAGGCTCGCTTCAATCAGACAATCAATGTTCCTATTTAGTGCCTTGACATTATATAGTTGAACTAATGAATTTTTCTGCTTTATCCTAGTTATATATTCCTCACGAGTTTTACTTTTCCTCTGTTCAAGAATGCGAATATACTCGTGTGAAGTCCCCTTATCTTCTGTAAAAAGAAGTAAGAAGGCTTTTCGGAGACATTGCGAGTAGGCTACTACGACCTCAGATGTAATTATGTTTTTACTCATAAGTCTTTCAGTTGTCGTATGTATTCAGGATTGGTAAATTATGGAATTTTAAAAATACTCAAAAACCCTTGAAATAGGCAGTTTACAGGTTTTTATAAATACCACGTTAAAACAATAGCGAAATTGAGGCAATGGCGTTACCCAATTCTTTTGGCTCCAGCTTATACAGACCACCTCCGTACACGCGACCCTCTCCCATCAGCATTTCATCAGAAATCTCATTCAAAGCCAGCCACACTTGCTTGATTTTTTCCGGATTTTGTGAAAGTGCTTGAGTCAAAACAGGTTTGGGATACAACATCAAGTAAACGTTAGTAGCCGTTGCTTGGGAGTGATTGAGAATAAATCGAAAAGGTCTACCTCTTTTAGTATTTTGACGACCCATATATGTACAGAGGAATGGGGAAGGTGGACGATTTTCTTGTGAGTACCAGGGAGAGCGATGCTGGCAAAGATAGCGATCGCTAATTCCATTCTCTACTCCCATCTGGAGATATTCCCAAAGCATCGGATACTTTGCTTTCACCTCAGATAAAGGCAAATGGCAGTCTAGCAAAAATAGCTGCTGTGACAAAATGGGATTACCCACGTTATCAGCTTCAATTTCATCAACTAATAAATAGCGGGGACTAGGTAGAATCGGCTTGAAGAACTCTGTTGGAATTTGATACGCAGTAACTTGCTGCTTTGTGAGGACAAAGAAATTATTAGCTCCCGTAGCTAGCCCCCGTTTGATAGTAAATAAATCTTTTAGCTGAAATTGCTGAAAATTGCCACTTGTTTTATTTGAGACATTTCCAATCTTTATCCACTTGGCTTTATTGCATAGCACCTCTACAGAAATATGCTGACTTTCATCGGGTTCTGCTAGACTACCGCCATAGCTGAATTCAATATGATGGTTAGCTGGTGGTAAAGCCTTCTTGAACCAAACAACTGCACTAGATACTAATGCATCTTCAAATTGGACATCATTTGGATGAAACCGATGAACGCGCAGCAATGTAACCTGATTTAACAGATACTCCTTAACTTGCTGCCCGTAATTTACGTCCATAAATCCACTGGGGATTAGCCAACCAGCTAGGCAATTATCAGCCATCCATGCATCTGCGATGCACAAAAAATGGCAGTAAAGGCTAGCTAACTGGCTGAGTTTTATGCCTGTGATCTGAAGAGTTTTATTTTGTAATCGCTGCTTTTCAACTCGATTTAAATGATGATGTCGCACATAGGGCGGATTGCAAATTATTAAGTTGGCTTTTTGAGCGTCACTTTGGGGTGGTGTAGCTTGGGTAAAGTCAGTAATATTTAACTTTAATGGACTGCTAGCCCAAAGCGAAATAGCTTCCGAGCCGTAGTGCGGGTCAATTTCGTAACCTACTGCTGATGCAATTTGTGATGGGGGAAATACTCGTAATAATGCCGAGTAGAAGGAACCTGTGCCAAAAGCTGGGTCGAGAAACCGTATTTGACGATGTGCTGGAAATAACTCAAAGGCATATTTCAAAATGTCGGATGCCAAATCCGTTGGTGTAGCAAACTGTCCCAGCTTGTTACGCTCGATTGATGTTTTGGCTTCATCTAGTTGTAATTGGCGCAACACCCTTGCAAGTTCTCTAGCCTTTGTTATGTTCATACTCCAAATAATGCTAAGTCATCAATGCGATGTTCCCACAACCAATCAATTCCTTCAGCAGCTTCATAGCCCAAGTAGCCGCTATCAAAATAACCGCAAAGGAAAAGGACAAAATTAACTTGATTACCGTAGTTGCTCCTTAATTGAGCAACCTTAATGGCTTCCTCTTTGCGTCGCTTGTTGGGATTGGTAAAATCCCCAGCTGATTTAGCTTCAATGAGTAGAGGCAAATTTCCTCTTTCAGACTGGAAGGGCATAATTACTGTGTCAATGGGGATGTTGACTTGTTTGCTACCAGACTGCAAGCTGACTCTAATATTGAGTCGAAACGCAAAGGTTCCTGGCTGCATCGTTTCAAATCTTACTCCTGTACCGCCCCTGATATAAGAGTAACCCCGCGACTCTAACCACTGTCTAATTGTGGCTAGCTGTCTTTGTTCTTGAGCGTTGCGAATAATTGGGTCAGCTAGGGCACCACAAAGACGGTCTGCAACAATTGTTGCCGCTCTGTGGATTTGTGTCTCGGTCGGTTCTAGCATTGTTAGAAGCCAAGGGAAGATATCTCGATCAATCAGCCGTGCCAAGACTTGAACGATTTTTTGTAGCTCGACATCCAGTATTGTACTGTCCATTTTGGGCGGGATGCGTTGCTTTTCTTCCATATTTTTCACAAGATTGGGCAATACCCCGGCTAGTCCAATGAGGCGATCTCGTGCAATGGGTGGTGCTGTAGTCATGCGGAGTATTGGCAGTACCAACGGATGTTGACGCAGCACGGCGGGTGTAATGTTGGTTAGATTAGCTGTCCAAACCAAAGCCGATTCTACTTGTTGGGTTGTAGCAATGCGAGTATTCCGGTAAGCCATAGGAGCAAATTCCATGAACCAACTGTTGTAAAAGTCTACCGACTGAGCAATATCTTGCTTCCAAAGGTGCGGTTTATCAGCATTTACTGGCACTACATCACCTCAATTTGATGCGCGAATTTACTGGCGTAAATTCGTCAATTAGTAAATCTATATTTTCTGCCATTAAGAGCGAGGACTTACGTATTGAGACATAAAATCAAAGGTTTGAACCCAAAGTGAAGCTGGGGGGCTGGGGAAGTTTTTGATTTGACCAGTCCCCCAAAATGCATGGAGGCTCGACCCCTTCTAAATATTCAGCTTTTTGAGTACGCAAAAAGCTGAATATTCAAATACTTGATGTTTCTGCTGTAGCTGGTAAACTGGTAAACTAATGACATCAAACTTTTAAAATTTTGCGTACTCAAATATTTAAATATTTAAGTTTTCAGCATTTTAAATACTCACCCCCTGGAACTAAGCCATGATTATCACAGTTGCCTCATTTAAAGGAGGCGTTGGGAAAACGACGACAGCTGTTCACCTAGCTACCTATTTACAAACCTTGGGTGAAACACTTCTGATAGATGGCGACCCAAATCGTTCTGCTAGTGGTTGGGCAAAGCGAGGTGATTTACCTTTCAAGGTGATTGATGAGCGACAGGCGGCGAAGTTTGCTCCCAATTATCAGCACATTGTCATCGACACCCAAGCTAGACCAGAGCAGGAAGATTTAGAAGCCTTGGCATCCGGTTGTGATTTGCTCATTCTTCCCACTACCCCTGATGCTTTATCCCTTGATGCCTTGATGCAAACTGTCAATGTCCTCAAGTCTCTAGGAGCTAATCAATATCGTATTCTCATCACTCGTGTTCCACCTAAACCACGACGGGATGGAGAGGAAGCGAGGGAGATGTTGACTGAGGCTGGATTACCTGTATTTAAGGGGAGTATCCGCGATGCAGTTGCTTTTCAAAAAGCGGCGTTAGCTGGTGTGCCAGTTAACAAAGTCGGTGACCAACGGGCCAAGATTGCATGGCGGGATTACCAAAGTATCGGTATTGAGGTGATGAAATGAGTAGTAAGTTCAAAGGTCTTTTGGATGCAGTCAAGGGTCGTGAACCTGAACCGGAGCCAGAACAACCAAGCCTGGAGCCAAAAACTCAATTAAGTGAAGCTCAACAATCTCTTAAGTTACAGCCCGAAACAGTTGCTGAACCTCAAAGCGAAACAAAACGGGGACGACCCAAAGGCAAACGCTCTGACTCCAATTACGAACAGGTGACGGCTTACATCCGCAAAGACACACACACAGCAGTCAAAATTGAATTGCTTAAAGAAAGTCAAAAGCGGGAGTTTAGCGAGTTAATTCAAGAACTTCTAGATGAGTGGCTGAAATCGCGTAGTTGAGTTTTTGCGTACCTAAAAACTTAAATATCTGAAAACTTAAATATTTACTGAATTTGATACATGATATAGTTTCAGGCATCAATCTCTAACGCACCAGAAATACTGCACCATAAGGGGAGACCGCAAAAAAAGTTTCATAGCCGTATTTTGGGATTATTCGTTGTGAGCCGTGGATCTGGGTTATGACGACTGGTATCTTTTTTCTTGATTGGATTAGTCAAAACCAGGCGTAAGCGTCATCGAGAGATTGACGCTTACACCCAACAAATTTGGGCTTTAA
>NZ_JACJPX010000102.1 GCF_014696315.1 Calothrix membranacea FACHB-236 | reverse complement strand
AAAGCTGTTTGGATTAGTCAAAACCAGGCGTAAGCGCCATCGAGAGATTGACGCTTACACCCAACAAATTTGGGCTTTATCTTCTTAAGTTGACACCAATGGGCAATGCCTTGCCCCTACAAGAAATATTGTGGATCAAGGGTTTCATGGATTGGTGTTAATCCTCGGGTTCAACTGCGCTTTCGTGCCATTTACGTAAGATAAAGTCCGATAAAGCACTCAAACTGACGAAAATTAACACACCCAACCCCGTAGTCAGAAATAATGCGGCGAACATTCGCGGAATTTGCAGGTTATAGCTGGAAATGAGAATGCGATAGGCGATACCGGATTTTTCCCCGCCAGTTCCCGCGACAAATTCCGCAACGACTGCGCCAATTAAAGCTAAACCACCGCTAATTTTTAACCCACCTAAGAAGTATGGCATAGCACTGGGTAAGCGCAAATACAGCAGGGTTTGCCAACGAGAAGCTTTGTAGAGTTGAAATAAGTTAAGTAAATTGCGGTCTACACTGTTGAGTCCCAAGGTAGTGTTAGAGACGATGGGGAAAAAGGCGACAATCCAGGCGCAAACTACTAAGGCGGCGAAGGTGTTGTTTTTGAGCCAGAGAATAATTAAAGGTGCGATCGCAACTATTGGTGTTGTCTGTAAAATGACTGCATAGGGAAATAAGCTGCGTTCAATCCATTTGCTTTGGGTAAATAATATCGCTATCAATAGCCCAGAAATTGCAGCAGCAACAAAGGCGACAACTGTTATTTGTAGGGTAATTAATAAGGATGAGAACAGCTCGTTCCAATCAGTAATTAAGGTTTTAAATACTAAGATAGGCCCAGGGAGAATATACGGCGGTAATTGTGTAATCCGCACGAATATATCCCACAATAGCAACGCGAAAATCCCAACTAACACAGGTGCAACAATCTCAGGCGAGAGTAATTTGGGGCGACGTTTAAATAGCATCCTCTTTCATTTAAAATGCAACCTTTGGGGGATAATTCATCGCTATTTCTAGAGATTGGGAAACCTGGCGACAATATTCGTTATACAAAGATGAAGTACGAAATTCCTCGCTGCGGGGGTAAGGCGCAGTAATTTCAATATCTGCAATCATGCGTCCGGGGTTTGTCCCCATCACTACTACTCGATTTGATAAATAGACTGCTTCGTAAATATTATGAGTAACAAAAACCACTGTCCAATGGTGTTGATACCATAAATCTAATAAGTCACTGTTAAGTTTACTGCGGGTGATTTCATCTAAAGCTCCAAATGGTTCATCCATTAAGAGAATATTTGGTTGGGTGACTAAAGCACGCGCAATTGATACCCGCATTTTCATCCCCCCAGATAACTCACGGGGGTAACTACGCTCACATTTTTCTAATCCTACTAATGCTAATGTTTGCTGCACTAAACTATTAGTTTCTTTTTGAGAAATTCCCGCTAGTTTTAACGGTAGGCGGACATTTTCTTTCACATTTGCCCAAGGCATCAGTGCTGCATCTTGAAACACAAAGGCGAGTTTGCGCCCTTGGGAAGGCAAACCCCAGTCAATAGTACCAGAACTGATGCGCCCTAGTCCGGCAATTAATTTCAGGACTGTACTTTTACCACACCCAGAAGGGCCGACGATGCTGATAAATTGTGATTCTGGGATAGCTAAATTTAAGTCTTGCAGCGCCACTGTGCCATTGTTGTAGACTTTGCTAATGTGGCTGAGTTGAATAGCGGGAGGGTTATTCATTAGAAACAGGTAGAGAATAGCCTGCGATCGCCTTAATTATGGTAAACCCTATCGCCACTCTCAAGCATTTCTCAACCTTTATTTTTCTTCTCGCTGTATTTTCTGCGTCTGTGCAGTTTATTTCAAAGCCCAAATTTTACAACTTGACTATGACTTTCCCAAGGACTTTAAATCTTGGATTACGTCAATTGCCGATTGATAGCGATCGCTAAAATGATAACGCACCATCCTATCTAAAATTTCTGCCAGTTCTTCGCTAACTTGGGCGTAAGAACGCCACATAATATTTCCTGTATCGGGATCTGGGTGAAGTTCCTGTGGTTGTATCCCTGTTAAAGCTTGAATACCAATCATCCCCAAAGCATAAATATCACTACATAATCGCGGATGACCTGCAAATTGTTCTGGTGGCGCATAACCCCGAGTTCCAATGGCTACTGTTGCTAATTCTGTTTGTTCGCTATTGGGGGGTTGCATTAATTTGACTGCACCAAAGTCAATCAATACTAATCGGTTATCATCAGCAGATCTAATAATATTATGGGGTTTAATATCTCGATGAATTACCCGATGCTCGTGGACAAATTCTAAAACTTCTAAAACGCCTTTGAGCATATCAATAACTCCAGATTCATGCTTTACACCCTGTACAGGTGGTAACTCTTCATGTAAAGTATGCCCAGGAATGTACTCTTCAACTAAATAAAATTCTTGATTTTCTTCAAAATAAGCCAGCAATTCTGGTATCTGCTGATGCTTGCCTAAAGCGGCTAAAATCTCTGCTTCGCTATTAAATAATCTACGAGCAACCTCTAGAAATTTAGTGTCTCGGCGTGCTGGCATTAACTGTTTAACTACACAAGTAGGATGACCAGGTCGCTGAGTATCATGTGCTAAATAAGAGCAACCAAATCCCCCAGAACCGAGGATTTTGTTGATTTGATAACGCCCACCTAAAAGAAAATCTCCCGTTGTTTTTGGTTTTAAAATCTCGGGGCTTTGGTGATAATGTTTATCTTGAATTAGCTTGTCTGCTTTAGTTTCTTGCAAGAGGATATCTAACTGTTCAATTACCTCTTTTTGCTTTTCAACTTGCAAAATAATGAAGCGAGTTTGCTGTTGAGTTTGGTATGTAGTGTAAGTCATAACACTCATACCAGTAAGTACTAAAGTTAGGGCAGGTGGGACGAGCGGAACCCATCCAGAAAAGAGAAACAAACCAAAGCAGATGCCCACCAACCCAATTAATGTTATACCACCTATGGTCACCAATAATAAAGGATGTCGCAGTCGCCATGCTACTGTTCCGCCTACTAGCGACCAAGCCCATAGCCATAGGGGTTCGGCCCAGTTTGGCCAGTCCCAAATCAAGGATTTACCATCCAGTACAGTGCTGATGATTTGACTGGCTATTTGTGCATGAATGAACACCGCAGCCATTCTCGCAGGTTCTTCTGGGACGGCGCTATAGGGTGTGTAATAACCAGGATGAACAGTCGCAGCATTAGTACCAATGATGACTAAACGGTCTTTGACTTGTTCGGGTTTAATTTGATTTTTGAGAACTGCTGTTAAACTTACTTCCTCTGCCAGATTAGCTGGCTGACGGTAATTTAACAGTATTTGGTAGCCTTGGGCATCCAAGTTTTCATAGCTACCAAAATTACTAGTCAATATGGGAATCATCGTTTTCCCAATCGAGAGATGTTGCTGATCGGGAAAATCTAATTCTAGTCCCGCTTTCTCTAGGTAAATAATTGCAGCTAAAGCCGCAAAGGAAAATTGTGTAGTACATTTTTTATCTGAAGAGTTGCCAAATAACAATGCCCGCCGGACAATTTGATCGCTTTCATTGTCAGGAATTAAATCGTTAAAGCCGACATTATCTATAGATAAATTAGATGGCGGGGGAATTTCTGGTCTACCTATAGTGCTTTTCGCGCAAGTACCAATAATATTTTGGGGATTTGCAATTCCCGCCGCCAAATTTTTCTGTTCTGGCCTGTATATATTTAAAGCAACAACCCGGGGTTGATAAGACTCTAATTTTTGTAACAGTTGATTGACAGTATTATCTGATAATGGCCACTTATAGCGTTCCAGATCCTGTTGCGTAATGGTGACTAACAAAATGCGATTGTTAGGTGGCTGAGTAGGACGCGATCGCAACATCTGATCGTAGGCTTTTAACTCCCAAGACTGCAACCATTTCAGTTCCCGCACTCCCCAGATTAAGGCTGTAACTCCAAAACTACTAAATAGGACAATTTGCAGCCACTTCTTGCTGGAGTAAGTGTCACGGGTAATTTTATCTTGGGTAAACGCCGTTCGGAGTTTTTGTAAGATTCCGCTAATCACAGAGTTGAGGCAATAGCCCGAATGTGGTAGATGTTACAGTCCTGAGACTTCAGATTATAGGCTGTGGGTTAATCAGCTTTCACCTATGCTCTATTTAATTTAGCAATTGGGGTTGGGTGTTTGGTGTTTGGTATTGGTATTAATTATTCCCCTTGTCTCCTTGTCCCTTTGTCTCTACTGCTTCCCCCTTATCCCCTGTCTCCAGTACCCAGTCCCCAGTCCCTAAAACAGGCACAGATGTAGACTCTAACTGTGATAATTCAGGCGATCGCTCAATGGTTGCATCACTAAAATAAGAACCGATAATCTTCTCGTAGTTAGAAGCAACGGCTAAAAACGCTCCACCTAAAATATAAATCGGTAATGGCAGGCTAAATTCCTGTACCCAGTCAAATAGTTCTGCCAAAGCAAACAATACAAAAAAGCAAGCAAGCCAAACCCTCATTTTTTCTTCTCCCTCGTGCAGGCAACTCTAATAATAGGGTAGACAGCTTGCATGATACTTGAGGTTCATTTGAATATATCTGTGGCTGTCTTCTACTCAATAGCTCTTATTACCACTAATGTATTTTATGTTGCAAGGGTTTGTATGTTCATCATCAGTTTGAGTGGGCGCTAGTGAAGTATAAACCGTTGCTGAAGTTAAATTTAAACTTTTATCCTTAGCCTCTTGATAACCAATGCTTCCTTCAAAGGGAGGAAACTTACTCAAGCTGTTCCCTAACTTTAGGATGAATCTCGTTAATAATTTTTAACCAGCAAGACAAAAGCGAAAATTCAAATCCACCACATGATCCCACATTTGCCCAACGCTGAAGATGAGTCATTTTCATACAGCTTGCAGTTAATAACTATACAGTTAATAGCTAGCGAACTGAGCCTGATTATCAGGTTTTCTCTACAATAACTATAATTTGATCAAAAGTTTCGTAAGTAGTGTGTTTTATGCGTTTCCCACTGACAGCACTGTAGTGCTTGCGGGGGATACGTACGTATGACAGTTTTATAAGTGGTGTTATTGTGATCGCAATCAATGACAACTTCTGTATGTTGGGGCTACAGGTATATTATTGTTGTCATAGTGTTGCAGCTAAAAAGGCAGCCCTTGTGTTTAACTTGGGTACGAATTTGTAAATCTGCTTTTCCCGTCAAAATCAAAGCTGAAGACAAAGGAGTAGTAAAGTGATGTAAAGGGCGTAAGGAGCCATAAACCTTAGCTGAACAACAAAATATCCTCTGGTCTGCAAGGAGAAAATATGATTATATTTCTCTGTTGAAGATGAGAGAATTTAGTGATGCAAAACCTACACTTTATAGCATCACCCGGTTTTCGGGATGATGAAATAGAGGTAGATACATATAAATATTTTCTATCGTTTGCACATTATGTATGCAATTTAAGATTGAAATTTGCGTACAATATTTTCTTGTGCGTTTTTGTCATTCTGCTTGCTTCAAAAATACTAAATAGTATTATCTGAGCTTATATATATAGTTCTAGGTTTCTATTTGGAATTACTTAATCATGGTTAAATGAGGAAGTAGCCAGTAAGTTCTGCTTTGGATACACATTCTGATAAGATGTCTGAACAACCAAGTAATTAAAGATTTTGTAAAGACACTAGTATTGAGTGCAATTTTATGAAAGGCTAGAAAGCCTTAACTGTTTTATCAAATAAAAAATCAAACAAATGCGAGTTTTTCATTAAAAACTCTCAAATTTTAGAAAACTGCTGTTATCGATTGATGCCTTACAATGACATCTACCTTTTTATGGTTGAGGTCTAAGAGCCTCTTTTTTGCATTTTTTTCTTTAGGGTTACTTGCTGATGCAAGTATGCCTGTTAATGCTCAAGTATCTGTCATTAGAAATACTGCTGGTGCAGGTGCAAATAATCTGCCACGACGCAGTTCCAACGAAGTGAGATTAACTGCTTCGCAAGCTGCTTTAGAAATTATTAAAACAGGCGATCGCGCCGCCGCAGAACCAGGCGACACAGTACTTTATCGACTTGCTATTAGAAATACTGGGCGATCGCCTGCAAGAAATCTCACAATTACAGACAGGTTACCTTTAGGATTGCGATTTATCTCTAGATCGCTGCAAGGTTCAATTGCTGGCACATCGGTATCTGTGACTGCTAACACTAGTGCTAATCGGGCGGTGACCATCGCACTTAACCCAGCAACAGAACTACAACCAAACCAAACATTAAATGTAGTTTATGCCGTTGAGGTCACACCAGATGCCATTCGGGGAACTGGGAGAAACTTAGCCCAAGCCCAAGCTGGAACTTTAACAAGTAACCAATCCAGCCATCTGTTGCGAATTCGTCCAGGAATTTTATCTGATTGTGGCACCATCATTGGGCGCGTATTTGTTGATAAAAACTTTGATGGCGAACAACAGCCCAACGAACCTGGAGTTCCCAACGCCGTAGTGTACATGGATGATGGCAATCGCATTGTTACAGATGCCAATGGATTATTCTCCTTGGCAAATGTCATATCGGGTTATCGGTCAGCAACGTTGGACTTGACTAGCTTACCAGGCTATGCGCTGGCACCTAACAACTACTTCATCGAAAGAAATAGCCAGTCGCGAATGGTGAAATTAGCACCCAGTAGCTTGGTACGAGTCAATTTTGGCGTTACGCCTGCGTTTTCGGGGGATAAGCGATGAAGACTAGAAAACAAAGAGTGATTTATACCGTAGATCGGAGTGTGATTTCTAAAATCAAATGCACCTTGCCGCTAAGGGAGAGCGTCCAAACACAAAAATTATCAATTTTGCGCTTGGCTTGGCAAAGTAAGGGTAAAAAAGTCTTATTAATGGCATTTTTGGCATTCATTGCCCCTTCTTGGTTTGGGATCAAAACCCCTAATAACCAAGCCTTCGCCGCTGAGTCAGAAAACAGCGAATCACCAACTGTTGCTCAACCCGAAGCAGTATTGGAAGAGGCGCAAACAGAGGCTAATGAGGTAATTGCTCAAGCCTTCCCTACTACTACACCTTCCCCCAGCGATCCAGGCTCAATATTTCCACCAGATCCAGCCACTCAATTTCAGCAAAATCCCAACTCTCCGGTTACTCAACCACAAACAATCCCGGTACCAACTCCCACACAGTCACCGCCAGCCACTACACCAACGACTGGATCACCGAGTGCCCAAAGTAAAGTAAAAATAGATATCTTACCTGTTGGCGATCCCCGAGTCCAAGCAGATGGCCGCTCTACAATTAGGCTGCAAGGACAAATTACCGATGACCAAGGTCAACTAATTACTGAAGATTTAATAGTAACTTTGACCACTAGTGCTGGTAAATTTGTTGGCACAGATCAAGATAAAGACCAAAGCGGGTTTCAGGTACGCGCCATAGATGGGGAATTTACCGCAACTCTGCAATCAGATATTAAACCCCAACAAGTAAGGGTTCGCGCTGCTGTAGAGAAAATCAAAACGAGATCGCCCGAAATTCAACCCGGAGATTTAGCATTTCCCCAGCAAACAGATACTTCTCTGATTGACAAAATTGGGGAAGCACCCATTGAAGCTTATACCCAAGTTGAATTCACTACCTATCTGCGTCCTTCCCTCACTACAGGGATAGTTAACTTACGCATTGGGCCTAGAGGAACCGATTACTGGGGCAGTTTTCGCGACTTTCTCAACCCCGACAGAACAGGGGGAACCCAAGTTGATTTAACTGCGGCGGTGTTCGCCACAGGTAAAGTCGGAGATTGGTTATTTACGGGAGCATTTAACAGCGAACGCCCGATTAACCAAGATTGCGAAGGCAGAAACCGATTATTTGGCGGCGTGCAGTTCTGCGAACAGCAATATCCCGTCTACGGTGACAGTTCCACAGTTACACCCACCACCCCTTCTATTGATAGTTTTTATGCGCGTTTAGAGCGCAGTTCCTCCGTTCCCGGTGCAGAACCAGATTATTTAATGTGGGGGGACTACAACACTCAAGAATTTTCCCGAACTTCCCAACTATTTACAGCCACCTCCCGCCAGTTACATGGCTTCAAGGCTAACTACAACTTCGGCCCCTTACAAATTACCGGGTTATACGCCAACAACATCGAGGGTTTCCAAAGAGATACGATAGTCCCCAACGGTGTAAGTGGTAACTATTTCCTCTCCAGAAGGTTGTTGGTTCCAGGAAGTGAAAGCGTTTATCTGGAAGCAGAAGAAATTAATCGCCCCGGTACAGTAATTCAACGTCAACAGTTATTTCGCGGCCCAGATTACGAAATCGACTACGATCGCGGTACACTTTTGTTCCGTCGTCCCATATTAGCCACAGAACTTAACCCCTTTGGAGCCACCTTAGTTAGACGCATTGTCGTTACTTACCAAAACGAAGGCGGAGAAGACAGCAAACTTTACGGTGGACGACTGCAATACAACTTATCCCAGGATTTAGATAATAAGTCCTATGTAGCGGGAAGTTATCTGCAAGAAGACCAAGGTAGCCAGGATTTTCAACTCTATGGCGCAGACTTTTTATTGTCTTTTGGTAACGCTGGTAGGGTAGTTGGGGAGTATGCCCGTTCTAATAGCACCCTCGTGAACGGCCAAGATGCTAACGGTTCTGCTTACCGTTTAGAAGCTTTTGGTAAATTAGGCGATCGCTTATTAGGTCAAGCTTACTACCGCGCCGTAGAACCCAACTTTGCCAATAATTCCACCTTTAGCTTTACACCCGGACAAACACGCTACGGAGCCTCTCTAATAGGGAAAGTCACCGATACTACTAGCTTGACAGTCGGTTACGACTTTGAAGAGAACTACGGTACTACAGCCACCGGCTTAAATAGCGTACTCGGCTTTTTTGACCTCTTCGATCCCCAACCCCAAGCGCGCCCAGGCGAGACAGTTAACAACACCCTCAAAACGTTCCGCGCAGGGATATTGCAAAGAGTGGGCCCGGCAGATGTGAGTTTAGAGTATGTCAATCGTTCCCGTGAAGACCGGATCAGCACTCGATTTAGTGGCGATGCCGATCAATTAGTTTCGCGTTTAAAATTGCCCCTAACAGAATCCTTAACTTTCCAAGGGCAAAATGAACTGAATTTGGGCGATAGCGACCCCCTCTATCCCAACCGCACCACCCTGGGTCTAGATTGGAAAGCCTATCCTGGCGTGACATTCCGCCTAGCGCACCAATTCTATGACGACAGCAGCTTAATTCCTGGTAACTCCATCACCACCCTAGACACAATCCTTGATCGCAAACTTTCTGAAGATACCAGTTTGATCGGTCGCTATTCAGTGCTATCAGCATTTAACGGCCTCCAAGGTCAAGGTGCTGTAGGGTTAAATCATCGTTGGGCTGTGGCACCAGGATTGCGTGTTAACCTCGGCTACGAATACATATTTAAGAACATCTTTAACGGTACTGCTGCTGGTTCCCAGTTTGGGCAATATTATGCAGTTGGGCAAACAGCCTCAACTCTGGGGCTATTTTCTGGTTCCGTTTACAGCGTGGGATTTGAGTACACCGATAACCCCGAATTCCAAGCCAGCACCAGGTTTGAATATCGTGATGGCGATGAAAGCAACAATTTAGTCATTTCCGCCGCAGCAGCGGGGAAACTTTCACCAGCTTTAACAGCCTTAGTCCGCTACCAACAAGCAGGAGAAGCCAACGTCTTTTTACCCTCTACCGTTGGTGTAGTGGCTGAAGGTGTAAGATTCCAAGAACTGGGCGACACCTCCAACATAAAAATCGGTTTAGCCTACCGCGATCCTAGTAACGATAAATTCAACGCCTTACTCAAATATGAGTGGCGGCAAAACTACGACTCAATTCCCGAAACCCAATTAACAGGAAGTACCGCCACAGGCCAGATATTTTCTGCAGAAGCCATTTATGCCCCAAGTTGGCGCTGGGAATTTTACGGCAAATACGCCCTACGTAATGGTGTGACATTTTTAGATGGCGATCGCTACGATGCTGATGTCAACTTAGCCCAGCTACGGGCAACTTACAGACTTGGTTATCGTACCGATTTAGCAGTAGAAGGACGCTGGATTGGGCAAACCTCTAATAGTGGCACCAACTACACCGAATTTGGCGTAGCTGTAGAGTCTGGGTATTATTTAACCCCCGATTTACGCATCGGCTTAGGCTACAGCTTTGGTAGTGTCGATGACCGAGATTTTACTGGCTACCGTTCCGAAGGTGGCGTTTATCTGAATATCAGCTTGAAGCTGAATGAACTTTTGGGTGGCTTTGGCTTGCAAAAACCTGTACCCAAGCAAGAACAAGAATCGGAAGTACAACCCGTTGCTCAAGTACAGCCGACATCCCAACGTCAACTAATTAATACTCTCAAACAAGCACAAGCGCTTCCCAAAGCTCCTGAATCGGACACATCCCAAAGTAAACTCATGCAGCTGATTAAGCGTTGGAAACAGCCACAAGCATCGAACTAATAACAAAGTCCAGATTCAAGGTGTATAGGAGTGAGTGATGTCCAATTTTAAAGTTCGTTGGTTACTAGATTTTCCACTGAGGAAAGCAAAAGATTCCCCCGCAAAACAACCAAAATTCCACAGTCCAAACCTAGGCGATCGCAATTTTCAAAAGGTAGCGCAACCAAATTTCTCTCAAACTCTTCTTTCTTCGTGTTCTTCTCTCCGAGACGCTACGCGAACGCGCCCTACCCTGCGGGAAGCCGCTAGCGCGTCTACGCGGTTCGTTTTCCCCCTAACCCTCTGCCTCTTAACATCCGAAGTCGCCTTTAGCCAAACCCCCGCTTTACCCTTACCAATTTCTCTGCGGGTAATAGTCAACAGCAACCAAGATGGTAATATTCAGCCAGATGCCCAGCTGACCTTACGCGAAGCCATCGAACTAGTAAATGGTACCCTGACAGTTGCCCAACTCAGCGATGTTGAAAAAGCCCTAGTGCAACCGACAACAGGTAGTTCGCGCATTGAATTTAATTTACCTCCAACCACCACTACCATTCTTTTACAGCAACAACTCCCAGATTTAGCCAGTGCGGGATTAGTGATCGATGGTGCTACCCAGCCAGGATATGACGCTGCTGGTTCCGCTACAGCCGAAATTGCCATTCCTATTCCTGTAGTAGCGATCGCACCTGCACCAGGTAAAGAAATATTTCGCGGTTTAACTGTGGTGGCTGATGGCGTAACCATTCGCGGTTTGAGCATTTATGGCTTCAACGCCAGCCCCATTAAGCAGCAATTGGGAAATCTGTTAATTTACGATGGCATACCTAAGCCTGTAACTTTAACAACACCACCAGGAGATATTGTTATTTCCCATCGCTTCCCGCCTCCCAATACAAAGGAACAGCAACCACCTAATAGTAATTTCCCCTTCTACAATCGGGATGTGCCACCCAAAAATGTGGTAATTGAGAATAACTGGTTGGGGTTACCCATAGATGAAAAGGTGCCAGAAGAAACTTCTGCTTTCGGAGTTTACGTATTTAACTCACAAGGGACAACCATTCGCCGCAACCGCATCTATTACCATGACGGCAGCGCCATTATTACCTCAGTCCGGGGGGAAAATACCTTAGTCCAAGAAAACATCATTGTCAGCAACGGTTTGGCGGGAATGCCTGATGCTTTACGCATCGAAGGCGTAGTGAATAATTCCCAAATTACCAGCAATTTAATTTGTGCGAATGATGGGGCTGGTGTGTACTTATTTAAACCAGAAGGTAACTTGCAAATCCGTGATAACCGCATCACCTATAACGGCAGACGTTTGCGGCGGGCAGCAGTTTTCTTAACAGGTAGTAACCATCAAGTAACCAATAATGAAATTTCTTATCAAACTGGGCCTGGGGTAGTGGTAACAGCCTTTCCCCAAAGTCAACGCAACATTATTCAAAATAATACCTTTGCAGCTTTAGAAGGTTTGAGTATTGACCTGAATGGCCAAAGAAATTTAGATGTGAATGAGTGGCAAAGGGGAGATGGGCCCAATCCCAAACGCAATTCTGGTAATCGCCGCCTGGATACAGGTAACGCGGCGATTAATGCCCCAGAATTTACAACGCGAGAATTTCTGCCTACAGGTGATAGCGTCACCATTCAAGGTAAAGCCGATCCCGGTTCCGAGGTCACAATTTATCGCTTGGGCGACTATCAACAAGGTAAGCAAGCAATTTATCAAACAGGTTATGGGGCACTTAGCCAACCATTAACTAGCGTAGCTGTGGATGAGAAGGGGAATTTTAGCGTTACAGTCCCCAATGTCAAAGTGGGAGACATCGTGAGTGCGATCGCCACCGATCCCAAATACGGCACATCCGAACCTGCGATCGCGGCCTTTATTGGACAGAGAACTACTACACCCAGCCTCCCACCCGCCAGCAGGCAAAACCCTGTACCGCAATGTACTTCTCGCCCAATACCACCCGAACCAGTCCCACCAACAACCCCACCAACTTTAATTCCACCCACCCCCATCAGGATACGGGTACCTCGGAACGTTCACTTTGCCTTAGATAAATCCTTCATTAGTCCAGCAAGTGCAAAAGTTCTGGATCGGGTAGTAGAAGTCTTAAAGCAATATCCCTCAATTATCATCGAAATCCAAGGACACACTGACCCCCGAGCCAGCAACGACTATAACCTAGCCTTGGGTAGAAGAAGGGCCTTATCTACGAGAAATTACTTATTACGACAGGGTGTACCCCCAGAACGGATGACCATCCGCAGCTTAGGCGAAACTCAACGTGTCAGCGAAGGTAGTACCCGTGTAGATTACGCACGCGATCGCCGTGCCGAAATCATCTTCAAAGACGTAAGAGGCGTAGAAATCATCATTGAAGGCCAAGAACAAGACCTGCAATTAGAACCAGAACGAAGGTAGAGGCGATCGGGCATGGGGCATGGGGCATTGTTTATTTCTCCCTCATCCCCCCTGCTCCCTGCCTCATCCCCCGGCTTTTTTGATCAAAAATTTTACAACTTGTTTAGGAAGCCAATAATGAAACCTCTATTTAAAAATGTAGTTAAACCCTTAAGGGGTACATTCCTGACATTACTGTTTACTGTGCCGCAGATTACCCTGGGAGGTAGCTTTTCCAATAAAAAAGTGTGGGCGCAAGCACAACCAAGTTGTCCTACTGGTTCACAACCAGTCACTTTTCAATGGAGTCCCACAAACAATGCGGAACAATTTGTATCTCAAAACCTAATCGCTGGCGGAGTTAGGGCTAGCTTTCAGTTTAGTGATAACCCCCCGCCTTTGGGAACAATCACTGATACGGCAAATTTTGATCCTAATTCAGATAATCAAGTTACCAGAATTGACCTAGGCGAATACGGCAGGATCATCGGGCCAAATCTGCGCTGGAATATCGGTTTGGGAAAGAACCCTACACAAGGTAGTTCCACACTAACTATCACTTTTTCTCAACCAGTCACATTGGCCAATCCGCTAACCTTTATGGATGTTGACCGAGATGGGCAGCGAGATTTCGGGAGGATCTACCAAGATAGAATTACGGTAACAGCGTCTAATGGAAATGCATCTGTACCTGTAACGGGCACTGCATTCAGTCCAGCTAATCTCAGAGTTACCAATAACGGTAACAACGTCATTGCAGAGGGGATTAATGAAAATGCCCAATTCTTTGAAGAATTTGGCAATGTTAACATTGCACCATCTGGTGCTGTGACCCAAATCCAGATCCGCTATGAACCAGGACAGGAATTCGGTCAACCAGGACAAGATGAGACTATAGGTCTAGCCAGGATCAGTATTTGTTCTCCTCTCGCTTCCATTGGTGATACTGTTTTCAACGATACCAACGCCAACAACCGCCAAGATCCAGGAGAACCAGGAATTAGCGGTGTGCAATTAAATGTTAGAAACCTTAACGGTACTGTAGTTGGTACTGCTACTACCGATGTTAATGGTAGATACAGCGTTCCTAATTTAAATGCTGGTCAATACATAGTCAGCGTTGCCCAAACACCTACTGGCTTTACACCTACTCTGACTCAACCCAATCCCATTACCTTGACTACTGGCCAAAATTTCGACCAAGCTGATTTTGGCTTTACTCAACAGACACAAGGTACTGGTTCTATTGGGGATTTTGTATTTAGCGATACCAATGGTAATAACACTCCCGATCCAGGAGAACCAGGAATTCCTAACCTCAATCTTGTACTTAGGGATGCCAACGGTAACGTAGTAGCTACAACCAAAACTGATGCCAATGGGGTCTATCGCTTCCTGAATGTCCCCGCTGGCACTTACACAGTTGCAGTTACCAATCCTCCTAATGCCTTCACTCCAACCCTTACACAACCCAACGCCATTACTCTCGCTAACGGACAAAACATCGATACCGTTGATTTTGGTTTCCGTCCGCCTACTGATGGGTCGATTGGCGATACAGTTTTCACCGATACTAATGGTAATGGCACACAAGACAATAACGAGGCGGGAATTCCTAACGTTACGGTAACACTAACATTACCAAATGGAACTATACGAACTGCTACCACCGATGCTAATGGCAGATACAGTTTCCCTGGATTAGCCCCTGGTAATTACCAAGTGAGAGCCAACCCACCTCAAAATAATATTCTCACCACTGGTATTAACCCCTTCAATATCAATCTTCTACCAAGTCAACAACTCGATAGTGCTGACTTTGGCTTTCGTGCTGGTGGCTTTGATGGCACTAGAGGTTCCATTGGTGATACAGTATTCAACGATACCAATGGCAATGGCAGACAAGACTCAGGCGAAGCGGGAGTTCCCAATGTTACCGTGACGCTAACTAGTCCAGGGCCAGATGGCTTATTGGGTACTGGTGATGATACTACCCGGACAACCACTACCAACACCAACGGTAACTATAATTTTGCTGATTTACCAGCAGGTAATTATCGAGTTTCAATTAATCCTCCTTTCAACTTGCCACAAGTCACCACTGGTGGTTCTCAAATAGAAGTAAATCTGCAACCAGGTCAAGCACTAACTACTGCTGACTTTGGCTTGCGGCGACCACCAGGTAATGCTGTTGGTGATACAGTATTCAACGACCAAGATGGCGATGGGACACTAGACCCTGGCGAAAGCGGCATACCTAATGTCAACGTGACTGTCAGAAATCCCAATGGACAGATCGTTGATACTACTACTACCAACAATAACGGTAATTTTATTTTTACAGGCTTACCACCAGGTAACTTTACCGTAGAGGTAACCCCACCCCAGAATCTCACGCCTACAACTCCAACGAGTGTGCCAATAAATTTAACTACTGGCAATGCCGAGATTAATAACCTAGACTTTGGTTTTGCTTCTGGGACAGCTACCAACAATGGTTTACAACTAGTGAAACGCATTACTGCGATCGCTAGAACCAATGGTCAACGCATCCAATACAGTAATTTTGTGGATGATCCTAACGATCAAAATGATAATGTCATTAGACCTGCGCCTCTGGGTCAATTTGAAATTCAGACACCCATAGAAAGCGGTGATGAAGTAGAGTACACAATTTATTTCCGTGCTGGTCAGTTATTAGAAAATCTCAATTTCTGTGACTTGATTCCTACTGGCACAACTTATGTACCTAATAGTATTACTGTAAATGGCAGTGGCACTGGCGCAGATCAAGGCAGATTTTTCTCGCCTCTAACACCTTTAGCATCAGTTCCTGAAAGTAGTGCTTGTGAAAATACCAACAATGCTAATGGTACAGTGATTGTCAGATTAGGAAATATTCCTAATGGTCAAGCTGGTGCTGTTAGCTTCCGTGTCCGAATCGATTAGTAAATAATTACTAATTCGTAATTCGTAATTCGTAGTTAAAAAAGAGATGATTGCTCAAAATCTACAGTAATTATGAATTCGGAATTTTTAATTATCTAATATATATATAAGTTGGGTGCTAAATTTCGTTTAACGACTAATTATAGCTAGCGCCCACCTTCATATTCAGATAAATTATGCAACTCACAAAAACCAATTTTTAGCGTTAATCATAGCAATTTACAGCAGTTTTCAAGTATTTAGACCACACGCTAATATCTATATTTCTTTGTTCCTTTGAGCCTTTGCGTAAGATATAAAGATGTGGTTCATTTACCTGAAAATCGCTGTAAAACCCTATGAGCAGATAATATTAGATAGACAATAATTTTTTGTACTAAAATAGTTTCTCTGTCGCAAAGATTATCTGAACAAGTATTATTTAATTACACCTGTATTGACCACACTCCCTATTTGAGAATGTTTGGATGGTAATAAATTCCAATTCAATCGATAGAGTTGTAAAGGCTGGTCTTGACCTTTAACTTGCACCAATGGCATTTTTTCTAAAGGTAAATTTAGAGTTTGAATCCGCTCAAATGTAGTTTGAGAGATGACTATTTCTCCCGCTTGGGCCACGTTGCAGATTCTACTAGTAACATTGGTGGTATCGCCAATAGTAGCGTATTGAATCAGTTTCTCTGAACCGATATTTCCTGCGGCTACTTTTCCGGTATTCAATCCAATATGAATTTGAATTGGTTGCTTACCCTGTTGCAGCCACTTCTGATTTAACCTCATTACTGCCCACTGCATATCAATTGCTGCTTGTATGGCTCGCTCTGTATCATCCGCCTTACGATAAGGAGCACCCCAAATAGCAAATAAGGCATCACCAATATATTTTTCTAAAGTACCCTCATATTGAAAGACAATCTCTTCCACCATTACCTCAAAATATTCATTTAGCATCGCAATCACTTGACGCGGATGCATAGTCGAAGACATTTTTGTGAAATTACTAATATCAGCAAATAGAGCTGTAACTTCTGTATCAACAATACCTAAGGTTGTTTCTTCCTTTAGCTTTTTCCTCACAGCTTCAGGAAAGAAACGCTCTAGTTTATTACGCATCACTGCTTCTGCTTCAATTTTCCTATAGAGATTAGCATTGTCAATGGCGATCGCTGCTTGGTTAGCCAAAGCAGTTAAGAACTCTACATCTTCGTCAGAGTAAACATCTGACATCGATAAATTGTCAACATATAATACCCCAATGACCTCTTCTCTGGGTTTGAGAGGAATGCACATAGAGGCTCGAATAGCTTGTACAAAAATAGATTCAGAAGTATGAAAGCGCTTATCTAAACACGCATCTGTGGTAACGACAGCATTACCATTTTGATAAACATGATTAGTAATATTCTTACTATAAAATTGATTTTCAATAGAAGTTCCTGAACGCAACTTGACTACTCTTTGTTCCAGCTGCTTTGTTGTTTCATTGACCATCAAGATAACTGCGCGATCTACATTAATAATCTCGAACAGCAAATCAAGAATTTTCTCTAAAAGGCGATCGGGTTCTTCAGGAGAAGAAAGTTGCTTGCTGACCTCAAGTAATATTTTCAATTTATCGACAGTGCGTTGATTACTACCGCGCTGTGATAATCTCAAAAGCGAATCTCTTCGCCCTGGAGCATCCAATAAGTCCTGTATTTTGAAGCGACCTTGTTCAGTAGAAAACTGTTTAATGATTGTCTCTGGAATAGGCTCTTCTTCGCAACCATCATTACCATCATTTGCAGGTGTGGCGTTAAGTTTCTCCACAAATTTGAACTCTACGTTCCCGCAATAAATTAAGTCTCCATCCTTAAGTTCGTATTGCTCAATCTTGGCCTCATTGACGAAAGTATGATTAAGGCTTTGCAAATCTTTAATAGTAATGCGATCTTCTGCAATTGTAATTTCTGCATGGTACCGGGATAGGCTCTCATCCCCAATTACAATTGTGTTATCCCCACTACGACCTATAGTGTTCATCCCCACAATTAATTGATGAACTCTTTCTTGAGGAGTTTTAGGAGCGTAGATTAAATATGGCATATTCCGCCCTCACTTTTCCACATTCTTGAAAATTGCTGTGCTGAATCCAAGGATGAACTCCACAATATTAATAGTATTAAATTCACTATTTTCCCTAGTCATTTCGTATTTTTTGGATAAGTTTTTATAAAAATTATCACCATTTTTTAGGTAAAATTATGCAACTACAAGTTATCAAATACTGATACCAAAAAATATGACAAATTTACAAAATTTAAACAGTAGAAATAACTAATGACATTAAAAACGCCATATCACAAAACATTGTTATCCCTACTATTATTCACAGTATTTGATAACTTAGTTATGTAGTTAAATAATGAATTAATTTTTGCCTAAATATAAATTCTCCAAAGCTACTTTAGTAGCTTTCCCAATCAAGCTAGTTTTTACTTTATAAGCATGGTAAACAAACTCCAACTTAGACAAACTGTGTAAATTGTTTCAACCTGATACTACTTTAGGTGATAACTAGCTTAGTGTAAATATTTGTCTTGGAGTTGATTAATCAAGTGTAAAATACAGGATTTTAGCCTCATTCAGAGATAATTACAAATTGTTGCGGTTATTTTCGGCAGCAGGAGAGTTATTTATATTATTTGGTTTTTCTGTGTTGGGGAGACTTTTAGTATCCTTTTTTTCAAACTGGCTCAGTCCTTGCTTGGCTATATTTTCCGCAGCTTGTTTAAATATTGGTTCTAACTTATCTTGCCAATATTTAATATTTGGCAACTTTTCTGGATGTTTTTGATAATCTAAAACCTTATCCCATTGACCTTGTGCCAATGCTGTATTTATATCATTAAATAAAGCATCTGCTTTCGCCCAATCTTGCTGCCACTGAGCAATCATCGCCGCAGTTTCTTTAAAACCCGAAGAGGCTGTTTGAGGGACAGATTTGAGCAGTGCGATCGCTCCTGTCAAATCTCCCGAATCATATTTCTTTTTGGCTTGTTCCAAGACCTTAGCAGTATCAGCATCATTCTGTGATGGCTCTGAGGTTCCAGAGTCAGCAGTAAATGGCTTTGAACTAAAGGGATCTGATTGACTAGGTGATGACTTTGTCACCTCGCTAGCTTGAGGTTTTGGTTTTGGGAGTGGTCGAGTAGCAATCAGTTTATTATCATCAACTGTATTAATTGCAATACCTCTGTCTCGCAAACAAGAAACCCATTGTTGATTATTGGCTATCACATCCGAGTGCGCCCAAGCTGTACGTCCAGAGTTAGCTTTCACTTCTACCCAACCCTGTTTTGTGCGCTTCCCAGTAACCTCAAATTTAGTGTCGCTCTTAACTGTCTGCACAATACTATCAGAATTGATCGCTCTTGGTTCCGAACGAATATTAGAATTACCAACCACAATTGCTAAACACTTATTGTCAGCAGTTGGATCATTACCAGTTAAATTAGCAGCGAAATTTTTTACGCTAGGATAAACATTTGTTACCAAAGCAGCCGCACCACCTGCCAATAACAAACCAATTATTAAGGGTAATGGGTCAGGTTTGCTCGCATCTTGACGCACAGGCTTGACAACGGCCTTATTCGCTGGCGCAACTGCAACAGTTTGCTGGCGAGAGACTTGAGGTGCAGTTTTACTTTGTGGGTAGCTAGAATTTTGACGGGATTGTTGTACCTGATAAGCTACAGCCACAGCAGGGGTTAATTCTCTACAAGCTTGCAATGCTTCGGCTGCATTTTGGTAGCGGTCTTTGAAGTGGTAACGCACCATCTTATTTAAGACTGCTGCTAACTGAGGATTTACAGAAACTAAATGCTGCCAGAGGAGTTCCCCTGTGTTGGGGTCTTCTTGCAAAGCATTTGCTGCTACTCCTGTTAAAGCTTGAATAGCAATGATACCTAATGAGTAAATATCACTATTGGGACGAGGTTTACCTTGTCCTTGTTCTGTTGGCATATAGCCGGGAGTACCAATAACTACCGTAGCTGTCGGTTGTCCTCCAGAGGTAATCAAGTTTGTCCGCAGTTGCTTAACTGCTCCAAAGTCTACTAAAACTAATTTATTGTCACTGGCCCGACGGATAATATTATCTGGCTTGATATCCCTATGAATCACGCCTTGGCTATGTACAAATTCTAAAATACCCAACACTTCCTGCAACAAATGCATAACCTGATTTTCACTCCAGCGCTTATCAGGTGAAAGTTCTTCACTTAGGGTATTTCCTTCAATAAATTCTTGTACTAAATAGAATTCTTGGTTTTCGTCAAAGTAAGCTAAAAGTCTAGGTATTTGGTCGTGATTTCCTAAAACTTCTAAAGTTTCCGCTTCACTATTAAACAAGCGCTTAGCTGTTTCAAAAACTTTAGGATCTGAACTAGATGGTTTAAGATGCTTGACCACGCAGATAGGATTACCTGGCCGCCTAGTATCTTGAGCAATGTAAGTTTGCCCAAATCCTCCCGTAGCCAGCACTTCAATTACTTGGTAACGATGATCTAGAAGCTTGCCAATCATAATCCCTCCCCAGTGTTAACACCTAATTTTCCAGATGCTAATCAATATCTCCAAATTTTCCTGCATGAAATCCGCTATCTTGAGAAAAGATTTGAATTAAAAATGCAGTTTTTTAATAAATGCAGATTGTTAATTTTTGTTTAAGCATCCTTTTTTGATTAGCAATGCCACCCAAAATAAACAACTCTGTCGCATGGCAGCAGGCTGAAATTCTCATGCAGCCTGCCTTTATCCGCGTGGTCGATAATATTCGCAAGCAACTAGATGTGTCTTCCTGGAAAGGAACGTATCATGATGTCTTGATTTGGCCTGCTAGCACCACCGATCAGACAAAAGCAATTGTGACTCAGCTGTTGCAAGAAATAGAAACTGCAACACCAGAGCAAGCAGATGAGATTAAAGAGAGTCTTTCTCGTCTGCCAATGCCCCATCCAGGATATCATCTACGTTTACAGCGTCAAGAGCAGCAAGTAAATATCGATTTGTGGGAACTATGTTATCAAGTGTGTTTTCTTAACTACAGTCCCGAAAACTCTAATTCCGCAAGTGTTGATATTGATACTAGTTTAATTGATGCAACGGGAGAAGTAGATTGGTTAACTTTGGAAGCGAAGACTAAAGATTTAGTTGAGCAAGTGTTTGCCAATTTGCCCGAGTAAGGATGAGGGGAATGGAAAATCGTGGCTGGGGACAAGGAGATAAATTTTCATTACCAATTACCCATTACCCCATGACAAATACCAAACGCCAAACACCAAAAACCTAATTTATGCTGCCAGTCATTTATTCTGATGAGTTTCTAGATCACAAGACTGGAAATTACCACCCAGAGTCACCACAACGTTTAACTGCTATTGTCAACGCCTTAAAGCAAGCGCATTTTGCAGAACAACTTATCTGGCGATCGCCTACGCCAGCATTAGAAAATCCCGCACTAATGCCGATGCTAGCCAAAGCCCATACTCCAGATTACATCGATAAAGTACAACGTATAGCTGTTGCTGGAGGTGGTTACTTAGATGGTGATACGCCAATTTCCCCCCGCAGTTATGACGTAGCATTACTAGCAGTTAGCGCTTGGTTGGATGGAGTCGATGTAGTTCTATCTACAGAAAATCCAGCTTTTGTACTATCTCGTCCCCCAGGACACCATGCAGAAAGCGATATGGGCATGGGATTTTGTCTATTTTCTAATGCGGCGATCGCAGCCTTCCATGCCCTACAAAAACCAGGAATTAACCGTGTGGCTATCTTAGATTGGGATGTACATCACGGTAATGGTACTCAGGCGATCGTGGAATCTGAAGCACAAATTGCCTATTGTTCGCTACATCAATATCCTTGCTATCCCGGAACTGGTAGAGCATCCGAACGCGGCTTTCATAATAATGTCTTAAATTTACCTGTACCACCTGGTAGCACAATGGCAGTATATCAGCCGCTATTTGAAAACAAACTGCTACCCTTTTTAGCCAATTTTCAAGCAGATTTATTAATTATCAGTGCTGGCTATGATGCTAACGCCGCAGATCCTTTAGCCAGCGTTAATCTGCAACCAGAAGATTACGGTTTCTTCATAAATTATTGTTTAGGCTACACTCGCAAAATTCTGTTTGGCTTAGAAGGTGGCTATGATTTGCCAACGCTTTCCCAATCAGTGATAGCAACAATCGAACGCTGTTTGGCATAAGGCTTGATTAATCCAACACACTGATGAGGGTTGCATTAAAAATTGCGATCACTCATTAAAATGTAAAGAAATATGTATCTTCGCTACAACCAGCAAAGCAATATAGTTGACCTTGGAATTGATTTTTCTAGTAAATGCCACTAAATTGAGCGAAAAAAGCAATCTTTACAATTTAAAGACGAGGAATTAGTCTGTATACGATTTTTATCTCAGTTCTGGTTCTATTAAACTTGGATACTTTTTGCGATCGCGAAACTCTATATTGCTTGCTTTTTCCCCAATCTGAAGCGGAATAATTTCACAAATAAATTTTTAAGTTATATAAATAACATAATTGTTTAGTTATTTTCTCTTAAATAGGCTAAGTAAGCTTTAGAATAATTTCATCTTTATAGCCTGTATGATCGGCAAATTACTAATTACTGCCCTAACAAATAGTTATATTCGTATTTTGTCCAATGTTTTTATAGCAACTTATAAAACTAAGTAGTATTTCTATAAGTAAACAGACATTTTTTTGACAGTAAATAATTAGCAGTATTGTATGCAACCAAATACCAATAAAATTCATGGAATCTTCAAAAAGAAAAACTTCGAGATGTATTCTGAAAGAGCTAAAGTTTTGTTAAGATGCAAATGCTAGGAACTTTTCAACGGAATACACCTCTCAGGGTGTGGAGAGATCAAAAGTACTAGCAATACAGAGTTATAAAGGTGAAGCATAATGACCACCTACATTTTTTTCAATGAAGCCCTTCAGATGCTGGCAAATGCCTATTTAATCTCAGCAGTAGTGCTAATAGCAGCTTCTGGTATAGGTTTAGCAGTAATAGAAACGATGGAAAAGACAGGAGAACGTTAATTTCTCACCTGGCTTTTAGTTCTCAACCCAAACCCATGATGTGTGTTCATTGTGAAGAAATAGTGGGAACACTAAACCATGAAAGTCTCACAGTGTTGCAGATTCACCCGAAAGTCCTAGCACATACAGGGTACTGCTCCTCTATTGTGGACTTAATCAAGGAGCGCACTACTTATGGGTTTATTAGACACAGTATTGGGTACAGAAAGCCAGGCTCAACTAACACTTAGTCCCGCAGAGGCTTTTGCTGCTATAGCTCTTGCTGCAACAGCTATAGATGGTTATCTGTCAGACGATGAAGTTTGTTCTATTACCTCAGTTCTATCTCGGTCTAAGCTTTTCAGAAATTATACTAACGAGATGATGAACAAGCTGGTTGATAAAATTCTTAGCATCCTCAAGCGGCGAGATGGTATAAATGTTTTATTTATCTCAGCTAAACAATCTTTAACTCAGGAATTACGGGAAGCAGCTTTTGCCGTAGCTACAGATTTGGTACTAAATGACGGGATTTTGACAGAAGAGGAAACCTATTTTCTCAATGATCTATACCAATCTTTAGGTATTTCCAGCGATCTAGCGCTACAAATTGTGCAAGTTGTACTAATAAAAAACCGTGGATAATAGGATTGAGAATGATGATTGGTAATTATTATTGCTTTTATATGATGTAATTACGCAACCTTTAGCTTCATCAATGCTAGTTAGATATTCTAGCGATAAGTGTCTAGTCTTCATGTAAATCATCTAAATCACCATATTGGAAATGGTTGAAAAGTAAGGGTTTAGCCAAAGTCGCGCACAAAATTTAGATTTGTCCAAGCATAACACTACATCTCATACCGAAACCGCTGAGTAATTAGTCCAGAGGGATGAGTTTAAGCGTGATAAGCCTTGTTGAGTTACATAAATACTCAGCTATTAGGTTAGAAAGACTCAACAATAAGCATAATAGTCAAAGACAAGGGATATAGATAAAAAGGCAAAATGGTTGACAGGCAAGGGTGTGGAGCATTGAAGTAGAGACACAGAAGAGAAAGAGCAAAAAAAGTTTAAGAAAAAGGTTGACGAAAAAGATAAAGAGTTGCTACTGTAAATAAGTGCTGAGGCGAAGAGATGCCGAAGCGACCGAACCGAGAAAAACAAATACTTTGAAAGCTTCAGAAACAATCCTCGTCAATTAAGATTGTTGGGGTAAGACCCAAAGAAATCTAAAAAAAGAAATACAGGATTCCGAGACGTAAAGTCGTCGGAGCCACAAACTCGAGAATAAAATGGAGAGTTTGATCCTGGCTCAGGATGAACGCTGGCGGTATGCTTAACACATGCAAGTCGAACGGTCTCTTCGGAGATAGTGGCGGACGGGTGAGTA
>NZ_JACJPX010000101.1 GCF_014696315.1 Calothrix membranacea FACHB-236 | reverse complement strand
ATTGATGCATTTTATTTATCATTTCCGGAATTTTTACAATTATCTATGTCATTTTGAAATCTCTCTTAGTTTTTATTAGGAAATAAGATGCGTTTCCCCTAGGATTACCACCAGCTTGAGCAAAAACAGGTGGTAGATTGCCCACATTGCCAATGTCAACACTATTTGCGGCCATTGCTTCCATCATCGGAGGGCCACCTTGGAAAGATATCCATTTAACTTGGATACCTTCTGGGGCTAACCGCTTTTCCAACAATCCCTGGGCTTTGAGCAAATTAAGTCCAGGTGTACCGCTTTGATGGCCGATATTAATTACCTTTAGCTGTGAAGCAGCAGAGGTTGGTGAAACCTGCGAAACCTGGCTTTGTGTAGAATTTTGGGAATTACAACCAGCGAGGGCTAAAAGCCAGGTTAACAAACAAGTGGCGATCGCAATTAAAATATAGCGACGGGTTTTCATATTTGCAGTTGAAAAGGTGACAGGTTGATACCCGTCACCAATGAAAATTGAGGAAAATTAATAAAGAGAAGCCAAAACCTTATCAGCAGCAGCGCGGAATGCAGTTGCAGCACCAGCACTCATATCTCTAGGCGCACAGATGCGATTTCGCACATAGGCGAGGGTAATTGCGCCAATTGCGGCTATCTTGGGATCGATAGTATTACCATCTTTACCGCCTGTGCGTCCACCAGGTAGGGGTGCGCCGTTACCATTGATGAGGTAATCAGCAAGCAATCTCAGGTGGAAATCAACCACCTCTTGAACTGCGGAAACATTACCATCTGTGGCTAAAGCTTGAACGCCAGAATTTTTCAAAATATCTGCGATCGCATTTTCTCGATTATCGCTCAATCTCTCCGCCGCTTCTGCACGAAACTGGATGGCTTCGCTTTCTGCTGGATCTAAGGGTAAAGGATTCCCAATCGGTTCTACACCCCATCTGCGGCGTAAAAGTAAATTGTTGGTGATATTATCCGATTTCACCCGATGATAAGCTGGGCGTTGATTGAGTGCGTCAAACCAAGCATTGATTCGGGGGTAACGGGGATTACCTTTGATATGATACTGTCGATAAACTGGTAAGTTAGCCGCCAAGCGATCGAGATGGGGACTGTAGAGGATATCTACCAAGCTAAAACTGCTAAGAAAATAGGGGCCGGGATATTTACCTAAAGTTTGTTCAAGTTCATCTAATTTAGCTTCAAATTCTGTTTGTAACTTAGCTAATTCATCAGCATCGGTAACTTTTTCTCTGAGGAATTTGTAAGCAATATCTCTAAAACCATTCGTTTCTGATTCTTCTACCCATTGTCTAGCAACAGCATTTTCTTCTGAATCTTCTGGAAGTAACGCTGGTGTAGGAAATTGTTCTTCTAAAGCTAAAAGAATATCTTTAGATTCATACACTAACTTGCCTTCAATTTTTGCACCAGGCACAAGGGTAGTCGGTACTAAATCTGTGTACCATTTTGGTTTATTACTTAAGTCAATAAACTCAGTTTCAAAGGGAATTTCTTTTTCTTCTAGAGCAAACCAAACTCTCTCACAAAAAGGACACCAAGAATTAGTATCTCTATATAACAGAACTGGTGCTTTAGTGTCTGGGGGAAGTTTATGCAAACTGCTGGGTATAGGTGCAGTAGATGGAGCTTGTCCTGGTCTTTTTACCCTCCGCGCTGGGGTATTTTTTCGAGCAGTTTCTAACAGTTGTTCCCAATTAGATACAGCGTCTTGAATAGCCATTTTTGACACCTATTTAAAAATATGTCGGACGACCTCGAAACTTAGAGCAATCCTATTGGATTGGGGAAAGGGAATTAACAATTCGTAATTACGTTATGAATAGGGATTTAAACTGAGGACTCTATCCCTCAATTTAATTACGAATTACGAATTACAAATTAGTAATTATCTTGCATTACCTAGCTTTATGGGGAACGCCAGAAAATACAAATAATTGTTGCTCTTTCGGTGCAGGTAAATTTTCACCAACGTAACGATTAATACCTACTCCCATATCTCCAGTAGCAGTGAGTTTAAACTTAACTTCTTCAAATTGAGATGCTTGTAAAACTTTCCGCACAGTGTCAGAGTAAGCAGTACCGTTAGAATGTCCGCGAGTCCAGAGAACAAAAGCACCTTTTTTACTGAGAAAACTCAAGTTATCTAGCAAGCGTTTAAGTTCAGCTTCATCAGCCAAATTACCAAACACACCACAGACAATCACAATATCTGCGGGTACAGCGCCTACATAATTAGCAGAGATAGTTGCATCACCATTGATAAATTCTATTTGCTTGGCTAAACCCAATGATTCTATAGTTGCTTTTCCACGTTCAACTAAATTGGGGTTTAACTCCACCAGTCTTGCATAGACATCTTGAGCGCGGGGGTGATTTGCTAAGGTTCCGAGTAAATCTCTACCATCACCAGCGCAAACACTAACTACACGGATTCTTCCTGCTGGTGATGCATCTAAGCTGTATGTGATGTATTCCCGCACGATTTCTAGCCGTTGTTGTAATTTTGGTTCTGTATTATAGAGATCGTGCCATTCAAACCAATCTTTTGGCATAAGGGGTGATTCCCATTCCTTGCAAACTATGGCTTTGCAGCGTGATAAGTACGCTGCACAATAAATAACTACGGCAAATCTATCGATTAACAGTATTTTGCAATGAAGGCACAGTATCATAGATGTAGATGCAAAATCAAGTCTGCTGGCAATACTGTTCCGTGAGCGTATTTATCTTAGCCAGGAGACTTAGTAAGAAAATCTGGTAAGAAATGGTTTCTAAATAAAAGCTGTGAATCAATTGTAGTCTTGTATTGAGTTAGCCAATGCTTCGCAACTTCCTTGCTCAGTATTGGCTTTTTCTCCTTTGTACGGCGATCGCGTCTTGGAGATGAATGAAGCGAGAAGACTTTGACGCGCCGATTCCACTTTTTAGTCCAAAAGTGTAATGCTGCATTTGCTTGTAAGTTGTAACATAAAATATGTAATATTAGTATAAAATATTACCTTTACTTAGAGAATTCAGTTAATCCTTTGGGAATACTAAATCCAAACATTTTAAAGATTTAGGGTATGACTAGTACTCTTGTTGAAAAGATTCCCGGATATAGTATCAGCGAAGAACTCTATAATGGCTCCCGAACCCAAGTTTATCGAGGTTATCGAGAAGTTGATCAACAACCAGTAGTCGTTAAATTACTAAAAAATCCTTATCCCAGCTTTAACGAACTTTTGTTGTTTCGCAACCAATACACAATTGCCAAAAATCTCAACTCCCCCCTGATAGTTCAAACCTACAGTCTAGAACCTTGCAAAAATGGTTATGCACTAGTTATGGAAGACTTTGGGGGGATTTCTCTCAAGGAGTGGAGAACTAGAGAAACCAAACAATCTTTAGAAGAATTTTTAGTGATAGCGATCGCTCTGTGCAACATCTTAGATTTACTCTATCATCAGCGCATTATTCATAAAGATATCAAACCCAGTAATATCTTAATAAATCCCGAAAGCAAACAAGTAAAGCTAATCGACTTTAGTATTGCATCGTTATTACCGCGAGAAACCCAAACCTTAGTTAATCCCAAAGTATTAGAAGGAACACTTGCTTATATTTCTCCTGAACAAACAGGGAGAATGAATCGCGGGATTGATTATCGCACAGATTTTTATTCTTTAGGTGTAACTTTCTACGAATTACTCACAGGTGAGTTACCATTCCAGTCTCATGATGCGATGGAATTAGTACATTCTCATATTGCCAAAACAGCACCATTAATACATGAAATTAATCCAGATATTCCCTTGGTTATCTCAAAAATCGTAAGTAAATTGATGGCGAAAAATGCCGAAGATAGGTATCAAAGTGCATTAGGGTTGAAAGTTGATTTAGAAAAATGTTTAATTCAGCTACAAGAAACTGGTGAGATTCAAAGTTTTGATATTGCTAGTAGGGATCTGTGCGATCGCTTCATCATCCCTGATAAACTTTATGGCAGAGAAACCGAAGTTCAAACCCTACTAGCAGCCTTTGATAGAGTCAGCCAAGGTACAACAGAAATGATGCTGGTGGCTGGGTTTTCTGGAATTGGTAAAACAGCCGTTGTCAATGAAGTGCATAAGCCCATTGTCAGACAACGCGGCTATTTTATTAAAGGCAAATTCGACCAGTTTAATCGTAATATTCCTTTTTCGGCATTTGTGCAAGCTTTCCGCGATTTAATGGGACAATTCTTAACAGAAAATGATGCTCAAATCCAGGAATATAAGCGTCATATTTTAGCGGCTGTTGGTGAAAATGGACAGGTAATTATTGAAGTTATCCCCGAATTAGAACGCATTATTGGTCAACAACCACCCGCCATAGAATTATCAGGTAATGCTGCTCAAAACAGATTTAATTTATTATTCCAGAAGTTTGTGCGGGTATTGACAACTAAAGAACATCCTTTAGTTATATTTTTAGATGATTTACAGTGGGCAGATTCAGCATCTTTAAATTTAATACAATTGTTGATGAATGAATCAGCTAACGAATATTTATTATTAATTGGGGCTTATCGAGATAATGAAGTTTCAGCCGCCCATCCCTTGATGCTCACTTTAGATGCAATTATTAATTTTCAAGGCACAATAAATACTGTCACCCTTGCACCATTGAATGATTTTAGCTTAAATTTACTTGTGGCAGATACGCTAAAATGTTCACCAATAATTGCTCAACCATTCACTCAATTAATATATCAGAAAACTCAGGGTAATCCTTTTTTTAGTACGCAGTTTCTTAAGTCCTTGTATGAGGATGGACTGATTACATTTGACTGGGAGGGGAGCAATTGGCAGTGTGACATTAGTGCAGTGAAAGCCTTAGCAATTTCTGATGATGTAGTTGAGTTTATGGCTGTGCAACTGCAAAAACTACCACCAGCAACACAAAATATTTTACAGATAGCAGCTTGTATTGGGAATGAATTTGATTTAAAAACATTAGCTTTAGTTTGTCAAGAATCTATAGTAGAAACTGCAACTTGTTTATGGAGTGCTTTGCAGTCAGGCTTGATTTTACCCCAGACAGAGATTTATAAGTTTTTTGTGGGCGCAGAAAACCAAGGTATGAATCAAGACAATGGGGAAATTTTTGTTTATAAATTCCTGCACGATCGCGTCCAACAAGCGGCTTACTCATTAATCCCAGAAGACCAAAAACAGACAACCCATGTCAAAATCGGTCGTCTACTCTGGGAAAACACCCCAGAAGCAGAACTAGAGGAACAGGCTTTTGCGATCGCAAATCAATTAAATATTGGCATTGAACAATTCCGTGAACCACAAGAACGCCATCAACTATCCCGATTAAATTTTATTGCTGGCAAAAAAGCTAAAGCATCAACGGCCTATAATGCTGCACTAGCTTACCTAAAAATCAGTATTGAGTTACTACCCACCAACCCTTGGCAATCTGACTATGATTTCACCTTAAGCTTATATAACGAAGCGACCGAAGCCAGTTATCTCAGTGGCGAACTAGACTTCATGGAAAACTTTGCTCAGGAAGTTTTACAACAAGCCAAAGCAATCATTGATACAGCCAAAGTCTACGAAGTCAAAATTGAATCCTACACAATCCAAAGTAATTTCTTGGCAGCTATTGATACAGCCATGCAATTTTTACGGCCAATTGGCATTGAGTTTCCAGAAGAACCAACAGATGAAGATTTTTTTCTGGGTTTACAGGAAATTCAAGCTCTTCTGTGTGATAAAACAGTAGCTGAGTTAGCTGATTTGCCAGAAATACAGCAGCCGGAATTACGCGCTGCGTTGCGTGTCTTAGTTAAAGTTGACATCCCTGCTTATTTAGCAAAACCGCAACTCCACCGCTTGCTAGTGCTGAAGAAAGTTCTTCTATCCATCAAATACGGTAATACCTCCGCCAGTGCTTTTATTTATTCAGGGTATGGACTGATGCTTAGTGGTCAGTCGAACAGTATCCCCCAAGGTTATGAATTCGGTCAGTTAGCCTTGCAAATGCTCTCCAAGTTTTCAAACCATGAATATGAAGCGAGAGTCCTGATAGTTGTTCATGGTTTCATCACCCATTGGAAAGAACCTCTAAGCGCTACCCTCAAGCCCATGCTGCAAGCCTATACCAGAGGTTTAGAGATTGGAGACTTAGCTTTTGCCTGTCACGGTGCAGCTGTTTATTGCTACTACGCTTATGTCGCCGGTCAAGAATTAACTACACTAGCGAATGAATTGGCAATTTATAGTGCAGCTTTAGCCAAAATTCACAAACAAGCAACACTAAATTATCACAATATTTATCACCAAATAGTCTTAAATTTAATCAAAGTAACAGCTACACCTTGGGAATTAGTTGGTACAGCCTACGATGAGAAGTCAACGCTGGTATTAAATGAGCAAAGTAGTGACCCTAATAGTTTATGGCATTTTTGTGTCAACAAACTGATGCTTTGTTATCTGTTTCAAGTCCTAGATTTGGCAGTAGAATATGCGATTAAAGCTAAACAATGTCAATATTCTGGTTTAGGATATGCAATGACTAGCATCTCATTGCTCAACTGGTATGATTCTTTAGTGCAACTCGCTTTATTTCCTACAGCATCACCCACACAACAACAGGAGATTTTAAAGCAGGTAGCAGAAAATCAACAGATAATGCAACAGTGGGCAAATTATGCACCTATGAATCAGTTGCATCGATTCTATTTAGTGGAGGCGGAAAAGCATCGAGTTTTAGGTGATAAAACCGCAGCAATAGAATTTTACGATCGCGCCATTAAAGAAGCCAAAGCTAGTGGTTACATCCAAGAAGAAGCCCTGGCTAACGAATTAGCTGCCAAATTTTATCTCGATTGGGAAAAAGAGAAAGTTGCCGCAGGTTATATGCAGGAAGCATATTATTGTTATGCTCGATGGGGAGCAAAAGCCAAAGTTGCCGACTTGGAAAAACGCTATCCCCAATTACTTGCGCCGATATTACAACAAAGCCGTTCGGTTATTTCTAGTAAGGAAACTATTGTTCCTTTAGGGACTATGACATCTATTATTCCTGCCACATCCAGTAGCAGCAGCGTCTTAGATACCCTAGATTTAACAACAATTCTCAAAGTGTCTCAAACTATCTCCGGTGAAATCAAACTAGAAAAACTGCTTTCATCGTTACTTTCCATCGTGATTGAAAATGCTGGGGCTGATAAATGTGTGTTAATGCTATTGCAAGACAATCATCTGCTAATTCAAGGCGCAATTACTCAGGGAAAACAACCCATTGTGCTGCAAAGTCTTGCCATTGAAGACAGTCGGGATATTCCCCACAAGCTCATTTACAAAGTCAAGCACAGTCAACAGACTGTAGTATTTTTGGATATAACCACAGATACAACCTTAGCCAATGACCCCTATATTATCCGTCAGCAGCCTCAGAGTATTTTGTGCAGCCCAATTTTACATCAAGGTAAGTTGATGGGGATTTTATATCTAGAAAATAGTTTAACCACAGGGGCATTCACAAGCGATCGCATCGAAATACTGAATTTAATTTGCGCTCAAGCTGCCATTTCTCTAGAAAATGCCCGACTTTATGAATCTGCCCAGGAATATGCCCAAAAGTTAGAGCAAGCACTCACTGATTTGCAAAATGCCCAATTGCAGATAGTTCAAAGTGAAAAAATGTCTGCGTTGGGTAATTTGGTTGCAGGTGTCGCCCATGAAATGAATAATCCATTGGGCTTTATTTATGCTACCCTTCAACAAACCAAACCCGATTTTGCTGATATCATAGAACACTTGCAACTCTATCAAAAAAACTTAGAAAATCCTAGTCATGAAATTCAAAACCATGCGAAGGAAATGGACTTAGATTTTCTGTTAGAGGACTTACCTAAAACAATCGATGCAATGGTCATGGCGTGCGACCGTTTGGAAAATATTAGCACTAGCTTGCGGACATTTTCTCGCGCTGACAAAGACTACAAAGTAAAATTTAATCTCCCTGAAGGCATTGATAGCACAATTTTAATTCTCAAGCATCGCCTGAAAGCGAATCAACAACACCCAGCAATAGAAGTAATTACAAACTATGGAGATTTACCTTTAGTCAATTGTTTTCCTGGGCAATTAAATCAGGTGTTTATGAATATTCTTGCCAACGCTATTGATGCACTAGAAGAAGCAAATATTGGTAAGAGTTTTGCAGAAATTCAAGCTCATCCTAATCGCATCACAATTACAACATCAATCATTGATCATCAATACGTAAAAATATCAATTGCTGATAATGGTAAAGGGATGAGTGCAGAAGTCAAGCAAAAGATATTTGACCATTTATTTACTACCAAGCAAGTCGGTAAAGGTACGGGATTAGGATTAGCGATCGCCCGTCAAATTGTCGAAGAAAAACACGCTGGTAAAATCACAGTTAATTCTGTTCTGGGCGAGGGGACAGAGTTTATAATTTCTCTTCCCATATAGAGAGATTGTTCGTAAAGAGCCACTATCCATGAAAATCTGAAATCCTTGCGCGGTAATTACGCTTAACCTTAGTCTTGTTAAAAATTATAAACAAGCCAGTGATACAGTATTCAGCATCACAGTGACCCCTATATCTCCCTTAGCCAGTCTCCAAGCTAGAGTTATCACCTTTTCCTGTACCCTCTTGACAAATGTGCAATTATCTTAACTTTTCACTGATGGTATCAGCCTAAGTGGATGTGAGTTTTGCAGCTAATCAGGGAAAACTAAATTTAGCTAGATGTCAATACCACTTAAGAAATAAATTTTGAGACTTCGCTGACTTTCCTTTCACCAAGTGCTATTGATTAGCTTCTATGTAAATGTTCAGGAACTCCATCATGATTCAAACATCTTCCCTCGATCACCAAGTACAGTCTTTAGAATTACCAATTGAGCGCGATCAATTTCTCCGCACTATCATTCGAGAATTGGCTGGAACTTTACAAGATGTTGTTGGTATTGAAGAGGCAGCAGGATTTTTGAATGTAGTCGGCTATCGAACAGGACAGCACGTTAATCAGATCTATCATAACGGTTTGCAACTATCTAATCTTTCGCGTGAGCAGGTAACTGCTGTCCTTGTAGATTGGAAACGCCGGATTCAAGGTGACTTTTACGTAATTGAAGAAAGTGATGAGAAGATAGTTTTAGGCAATCGCAAATGCCCCTTTGCAGAACAGGTAGAAGGGCGCGAAGCTATGTGTGTCATGACATCTAATATTTTTGGTGCGATCGCAGCAGATAATCTCGGCTATGCCAGAGTTGAGTTACAAGACACAATCGCTAGAGGCGCAAAGGAATGCATAGTCGTCATTCATCTTCAACCTAGCGAATCATTAGATGGGTTTGCCGGACAAGAATACTTCAAAGGCTAAAATAGATTCCTTCAAACATAGCTGAGTCTGTTAACTATTACTCCGTTAGTGTTTTTGACAAAGGTAAAAATCCTGCTGCCATACTTCAAGCTCATGACACCCGATCAATTTTTAACCTTTGCTCAGGTTTTGCCTGAACCTCTGCTGCTTATAACTAGCACAGGGGAAATTTTGGCAGTCAATCAAGCTGCTACTAAACTGTTTAGCAAAACCAGTAAAGCAATGATTGGTCAGCAGTTGAGTGAGTTTGTTGCTGATTGTCCCCAAAAGGTGAGCGACTATCTTCGAGTTTGCGCCCAAAGTAAGCAAATGATTTTGGGTGCTTTTACTATTCACCAAGCTGTGGGAGAAGGAATTGCTTGTCGTAGTCAAGGAGCAGTTATCCAACCGCGATCGCACGATAGTCCAGCTATTAATTTACTGCGGTTAGAAAAGCGAACAAGTAATCAATTTGTTGTGCTGAACCAGAAAATTCATGCCCTGAGTCAGGAGATTCAACAGCGTCAGCGCATTCAGCTAGAATTGGCACAATCAAATGAAACCTTAAAACACACTCTAATTAAATTACAAAACGCTCTTGAATCTGTCCAAAAAGAAAAGATGTCTGGCTTAGGACAGTTAGTTGCAGGAATTGCCCATGAAATTAATAATCCAATTACCTTTATTCATGGGAATTTGACTTATGCCAAGGAATATTATGATGATTTACTGAACCTGATTCACCTTTATCAGCAAGAATATCCCCATCCAAGCGAAGTTATTCAAGAGGCAATTGAAACACTAGAGCTTGATTTTCTGCGCCAAGATATCAAAAATTTACTCTCTTCCATGAAGATGGGTTCCCAGCGTATTGCTGAGATTGTCAAATCATTGCGAAACTTTTCTCGATTAGACGAAGCAACATTCAAACTAGTTGATATTCATGAGGGCTTAGAGGCTACATTGATGATTTTACAAAGCCGCTTCAACCCTAGCACTCAGTATTCTGGTATTGAAGTAATTAAAGAATATGGTGAATTACCTTTGGTTTATTGTTCTCCTGGGCAAATCAATCAAGTATTTATGAGTATTTTGAATAATGCGATTGATGCTTTAGAAGAAGCTGAAAAATCGCACTCGGAGCGTAGTCCATCGCCAAACTCACCACAACATTATTCTAGTCGCATCTGGATTCGCACAGAAAAACTCAGCGCTCGCTACATTGCCATTCGCATCAAGGATAACGGTAACGGTATTCCCACCCAGATTCATCATCAAATATTTAATCCCTTCTTTACTACTAAGCCAGTTGGTCAAGGGACAGGATTAGGGTTATCCATTAGTTACCAAATCATCGAAAGCCATAATGGGCGAATTAATATGATGTCCGATTCCGCTAGGGGAACGGAATTTATTATTGAGTTGCCTATTGTGGAAGAATCAGATTTAAAATCTTCAATCGAAAAATTCTTTTGAGCTTGATTGTTTTTATTTTTGAAAAAAAATTCATAATAGCTAAACCTGTTTGCTTTAGAAAGTTTAGAAGAATTATCTATCCAAGCCAATACTGAGCAAGAACAGTGAACAGCATTGGCTCTCGAAAGCATTGATATACTTTGATTTTTACACATCAAGTAAGAAATTCTCGTGTTGAGTTTCTTACTTTGATGTATCTGAGAGCATTTTGACAATCTCCTGCAAAAAAGCGATCGCGCTAAATCACAATTCCTAAATAAATGTTTCATAGTTGCAATTAATTGCAATATTCCGTAACTTCTCAGTTTTTGATTTCCTGATACTTGATTAACTGCTGATGGATGCAGTAGGATAATTAAAATTCGGTTTTTACACGGATTTACCGTAGTATTGAGTATTTCTTCTCTAAACAAGTTTTTTAACTGCTACAAGCCTTTGGCAAGCAGCAATCAAATATAAATCGGTGATGTAGATTTATTCAGTTCATTACCCAGGAAATTCACTCAGATGACGCAGAAACTTGCTCCTACGCAATACCCTGTTCATGACTTCATTCGGAGTCGCTGGAGTCCGAGAGCTTTTAGCGATCGCTTAGTTGAAGCAGAGAAACTACTATCTTTGCTAGAAGCAGCACGTTGGGCCCCTTCTTCCTATAACCATCAGCCTTGGAGCTTTATTATTGCAACTAAAGATGACACAACGGAATACAACCGTCTACTTAGTACCTTGGTGGAGTTTAATCAAGGATGGGCGAAAAATGCTCCCGTATTGATCCTGGCGATCGCCAAAATTCGTACTGACGACGGGAAGACAAACAGACACGCATTTCATGATGTAGGACTAGCGTTAGAAAACCTAATTCTTCAGGCGACTTCTCTGGGTTTATTTGCTCATCAAATCGGAGGATTTAATCCAGATATAGCCAGAGAAACATACCAGATTCCTGAAGACTATGAGCCTGCAACCGTGGTGACAGTTGGTTATCCTGGCGATCCGCAGAATCTCCCTGATGGATTACGCGATCGCGAATTAGCACCCCGCACCCGCAAGCCTTTAACCGAATTTGTGTTTACAGGTAAATGGGGACATACCTCACCTTTGTTGAAAGGCTAGGACAATTTTTGGTTTTGAATTAATAATTCATCCAAAAATTTTGAGATTTTTTAGATAGAAAATCTCTATCACAATGCCAAGCAATCAGACATATTTATAGAGAACATTAGCATGGCTGACATTAAGATTTATAGTGCAGTTGTTTGTCCTTATGCTCACCGCACGCGCCTAGTTTTGCAAGAAAAGGGCATTGATTTTGATTTGATTGAAATTGACTTGCAAAATAAGCCAGAAGGTTTTACAAACGTTTCTCCATATGGAAAAGTACCTGCAATTACACATGGTGAAAGTCGTGTTTGGGAATCTGCGGTAATTAATGAGTATTTAGATGAAGTATTTCCTAATCCCCCACTTTTACCTAGTAACCCAATTGCTAAAGCTCAAGCTCGGATTTGGATAGATTTTGCTAATACAAGATTAGTACCAGCTTTTTCTACTCTTTTACGCAGTACAGATGCTCAAAAGCAAGAAGAAGCCAAACAAGAACTCTATAAACATCTAGAATTTATTGAAACTGAAGCTCTAGGAAAACTATCTCAAGATGGCCCCTATTGGTTTGGTGAATCTATTAGTTTGGTAGATTTCACATTTTACCCTTGGTTTGAACGCTGGCCAGCGCTTAAAGAATATCGTGGTTTTGGTATACCTGCGGAATTTACTCGTGTAAAACAGTGGAAGCAGGCGCTGAAAGAACGTCCTTCTGTGAAAGCGATCGCTCATTCTAAAGAGTTCTATATTGAGCGATATGCAAGGTTTGCTAAACCTACTCCTGTTGCTGCCTAGTAGTTAATAATTCGTAATTGGTAATTCGTAATTTTTATTATGAATTATCAATTATGAATTATTTGCCTAGAAATTCCTTAACTAAAGAGGTAATAACTTGAAGTTTCCGTTTTCATCTACGCGCCGAAGATTACTGTTTTTTGCAGCCAGTTTTGCTTCTACTTTTGGAACAGCGATCACCGCCTTTGGACAACAATCTACTAATTCTTCAAAGCAAACAAAACCAAGATCTGATGGTTTTGAGCCTGTTGTCGGGCCTGCAAGCATTTTGGATGAGCATGGTAAAGTGTTAACTGATAAGGTTCTTATTGTACGCAATAGCGCTAATAAGAAATTGGTAGCTGTCAGTCCGCTGTGTTCCCATAGAAATTGTGTAGTTGATTGGAAACAAGACAAGCAGCGTTTTGTTTGTCCATGTCATGGTTCTGAATTCGGTACTGATGGAAAAGTGGTTAAGGGGCCAGCCGATCGCGGACTTAAACCTTTTGAAGCGAAAATTGAGGATAACCGTTTTCTCGTCAAACCTATCCAGTCAAAGTAAGCTGTCACAGATTTTTGCAAATTAAACTCAATATCTGATGAGCCAAGAACATTGGACTGCGGTTGATCGCTATATTACCGACTTATTTGTGCAGCCTGACTTTGCTTTAGATGCAGCATTGCAAACTGCGGCTGAAGCGGGGTTACCGCCGCATAATGTTTCACCCAATCAAGGTAAGTTGCTGTTGCTGTTAGCGCAGATTCAGAAAGCGCGTACCATCTTAGAGATTGGTACACTAGGCGGTTACAGTACGATTTGGTTAGCGCGATCGCTTCCGGCTGATGGTTACCTGATTTCCTTGGAAGCTAACCCAAAGCACGCCGAAGTTGCTCACAGTAACATTGTCAGGGCTGGTTTATCTGATATTGTAGAAATTCGCCTCGGACTGGCACTAGAGACATTACCACAAATCGCTGCTGAAGGGCGTACATTTGACTTGATATTTATTGATGCAGATAAGCCAAGTAATCCCGATTATCTTGCTTGGGCACTCAAACTTTCCCGTCGTGGTACTTTAATTATTGCCGATAATGTTGTCCGTAATGGGGCAGTGATTGATGCTGCGAGTGAAGATCCTAATGTGCAGGGAATACGCCGCTTTAACGAGTTACTTGCAGCAGAATCGCGTGTGAGTGCTACAGAGATTCAGACTGTAGGTAGCAAAGGCTATGACGGCTTTGCGATCGCTGTTGTCACTAGTGATGTTTAAATTGTAGATGCGATGGCGCGGAGCGATCACCTTTGGCGATCGCATATTTTAATTACTCCTCATAAGGATGGAAAAAGTTGAGATTTGGTGGCAAACTATCCTGTTTGTAGCTCAGATAAATTATTATCGCTGGCTTTTTCAGGTAAAAATCCACCTGCTTGCATTTGCCATAATCTGTAGTAAGCACCGCCTTTTGCTAAGAGTTTATTGTGGCTACCATCTTCGACAATGCGGCCTTGGTCAAATACTAAAATGCGGTCTAAATGGGCGATAGTAGACAAGCGATGAGCTACGACAATCACAGTTTTGCCATTCATTGCTAAATCTAGGGTATCCTGAATCGCTTTTTCGGTGATGGAATCCAGGCTAGAGGTGGCTTCATCTAAAATTAGGATGGGTGCATCTTTGAGGATAACGCGGGCGATCGCAATTCGTTGTCTCTGTCCTCCGGAAAGTTTCACCCCACGTTCGCCCACCAAAGAATGATAACCTTCAGACATCTGTGTAATAAAATCGTGAGCATAAGCCTTGTGCGCTGCTTCCATAACTTCCTCATCGCTGGCTTCTAGTCGTCCGTAACGAATATTCTCTAGTAATGAGCGATGGAATAAAGACGGATCTTGCGGAATCAAGCTAATCTGGGCGTGCAGTGCATCCTGAGTCATATCTTGCAAATCCACGCCATCAATGAGAATTTGTCCCGCTTGAGGGTCAAAAAGACGCAAAATCAAATTCACAAAAGTCGATTTTCCAGAACCAGAAAAACCCACCAATCCGACACGCTGTCCTGGCTTAATCGTCACAGAAAGGTCGCAGAATACTGGTTTTTCCGTAGAGTAGCTGAAATTGACGCGTCGAAACTCAATCTTTCCTGTAGTTATGGAATGTGCGATCGCATTTTCTCGATCGACTAACTCATGAGGTTGCACAATAGTTAAAACACCATTGGCAATATTACCAATATGTTCAAATAAATCTAAAAATCTTCTGCTTAAATTGCGGGCTTCACTAATAATTAACAGTGATAAGCTAGTTGCAACTACAAAATCAGCAGTTGCAATTTTTCCTTGACTCCACAAAGAAAGTGAGTAAAACAAAGTAGCAATTTTCAAAATCGCAGCTGAAATAAACTGAAACCAGCGAATGCGTTCTGAGTACCAGTTAGCCTTTCTCACCTCTATGATTTCGCGCCTGAATCGCTCATTTAAATAGCGGCGTTCAAAACCCAACCGCGCAAACAGCCGACTACTAGTAAGATTGGTTACTGCATCTACAATTATCCCAGCTGTCTCACTTCTAGCAGCTGCGGCTTTGCGGGAATAAATTCGACAGCGAGTAGCTAACCAAAAGGAAATAGTGATAAAGAAAACTGCCCACACTCCCACCAATGCAGCCAGAGGTGGATAGGCACGATACAGTAAAATGATAGCGACGATATACACAATGATGACTGACATAAATTCAGAAATCAGCATTTGCATCGTCTGGGTAACGCCATAAGCAGTTTCGTTAATACGCTGTGCTAAAGCACCAGCAAAACTACTACTTAAATAACGATGAGAATGTTGCTGCAAATAAGCATATAGTGAGCGAATAATCTGCTGTCGGTGGATGGGATGGAGGATAGTTAATAACAGTCCCGAAGAACGCCCAAATACGACTTCACCTATACTTAAGCCGGTAAACAGCATTAAGGGTTGACTGATGGTTGCAAAAATCTCCTTGCTGTTAACCGTTGATTTTGTGACGCTGCGGATAATTTCGCCGATGGCATAAGGTAACATAATGCCACAAGTCGCATGTATGATTTCCAAAATGACAATTGCTATATACCACCAGCGAAATTGGTTGACAAAATAGCAAATAAAACTGAATGGAGTTGGTGGTAAATTGGGTGCTTCAGCAGCGCGTTGAAAAGATTTAAATTGTCTAAGCTTTGTCGTCATTACAATTTCGTAGCCTTCTGCTCTTCTGCAAAATAAAAATGGACGGCTTGCTCCAGCCGTCCGATAGTATTTAGTAAAGTCTTTTCTAACGCAGAGAATCTCCCCGACGGTATTCGGCGGTGATGTCGTCTAGCTTTTGCTTTAAACTGTCGTCGAGTTTGACTTCCAGCGCTTTGAGAGTGTCGGTAAGTTGTTCTGGACGGCTAGCGCCAATAATTGGAGCAGTGATAATCGGATTAGCTAACACCCAAGCCAGCGATAGAGTAGTGAGGGATAATCCAGCTAAATCTGCTACTGTGCGTAATTCCTCAACAGTATTAAACTCGCGATCGCGCCAATAACGATCTTGATAACGTTCTGCGGCTAAACCTAAGGTAAAACGAGTTCCTTGGGTGGGGCCTTGAGCAAGATTATGTTTACCAGTCAGTAAACCCCCTGCTAATGGATTGTAAGGAATTACACCCAGATCTTCTTCTTGCGCTAGAGGTAATAGTTCGCGCTCAATTTCGCGGAACAACAAATTATAGCGGGGCTGAATTGAGACAAAGCGAGTTAAATTTCGCACATCAGCCCGACCTAATGCGCGGCTGAGTCGGTAAGCTAAGAAATTAGAAACACCGATGTAACGTGCTTTACCAGAACGAACTATGATGTCTAAAGCTTCGAGAGTTTCATCTAAGGGAGTTGACGTATCATCAGAGTGTAATTGATACAAATCAACATAATCGGTTCCCAAGCGTTTGAGGGAAGCATCAATCGCATCTAAAAGATGTTTGCGTGAAGCACCCTGATCCCAAGGTGCAGGGCCTACCTTGCCTACAGCTTTGGTAGCAAGTATAAAATGTTCGCGTTTACCTTTCAGCCAGCGCCCTATGATTTCTTCCGTGCGTCCGGCTGTAGTAACTCCACCGCCCAATGGATAAACATCGGCTGTATCTAAAAAATTGATACCAGCATCGGCGGCTGTATCGAGAATTACTCTGGAAGTTTCTTCGTCAGTCTGCAATCCAAAAGTCATTGTGCCTAAAACAAGGCGCGAAACCGTTAAGCCAGTTTTACCGAGATTTGTGGTAGGTAATGTCATAAATTTTATCAAATTGGGTATGGGGCATTGGGCATAGAAACAATTTTGGATTTTGGATTTTAGATTTTAGATTGAAATCCAAAAGACGCTCGCGGACTCGCTAACGCTGCGCTATCGCAAATCTAAAATCTAAAATTTCTTGTCTCCCTTGTCCCCCTGCTCCCTGCCCCCTTGCTTTCTCGTCTCTCACTAACTCACCGCAACCTTCGCTGGCTGTTTCCAAACTGCGGCGGCGTACAATGAGTCTTCAAAGTCGGGGGCGATGTTATTACCAGTAATGCGTGCTTCATGTTGTTCCCAATCAGCGAAGAATAAGTCATGGCTGATGCGGGACACTATTGCAGGGATGTCACGGCGAATGCTGGGTACATCACCAATTGGCAAACCAAAGCTGACAAAACCAGCCGGGTTGAAAACATGAATATCTTTGAGGTAGGGTGCAGTACCCGGTACTTTCTCTAAATATTCGTGGGCTTTGCCAAGGTAAGGGTGCGTTGCTAAATCTTCGTCGCGCTGTTCGGCTGGTGGCTGATAGCGATCGCACCACAAAGCAATATGCTTATTAAAGTCGGCTAGTTCGGGGCGCTTTGTGGGATCGACAAAGTAACCAGTACCTGCGATCGCAAAATCAAACTCGAAAACATCATCGTTTACCTGAGCAATAATGCGATCGCCTTTTTCCTGGGCTGATTTCCAAGGTGCAGACAGGTGCAGGTAAAAATTAGGAAAGGCGATTACTCGTTCAATGGCATCAGGTGGCGGTGTGGAACCTACTTGCCGAAATCGCCAAGCTTGAAACCAGCGAGCTGCATCAGGTAGTTCTGGATAGTTGAAGTAAGCACCAGGATAACCACGCACACGATTGATTGGTAAAGATGCGATCGCTTCTCTGCGGGCAAACAAATGTACTTCCTTGGCTCCCGATTCCAACGCTACCCCAGCAGCATCAAAAGCTGAAGCCGCCGCACCCAACACTGCTACAGTTTTACCCTGCAATGCTTCAAAGTTAATCAACTCGGAGGTATGTGCATATAAATTGCGAGGTAAATCAGCTAATACAGGCGGTATATACGCGCCACCAGTACCAGCCACACCGCTAGCGAAGATAATTTTGCGGGTAGTTTCTATTTGCGATACACCGTTTACCTCAAGGTGCAGGCTCAAGAAACCTTCAGCCGGCTCAACTCTGACTAACTTCGTCCGGTAACGAACTGAAATACCGAGAAACTGCCGATACCAGCTAAGATATTCAGCCCAGAGTACTCGGGGAATCCGGTCTATTGCTGCGTAAGCTTCAGCACCATGTCGCGCTTCATACCAAGCTTGAAAGGACAATTCTGGAATACCTAATTCCGGGCCTGGTAGGTTCTTCGGCGTGCGGAGCTTTTTCATTCTTGCTCTTGTCAACCACACGCCAGCAAGGCTTTCATCGTCGGCGGCATCAATTACTGTCACGCGACCGATACCTGCACGCCGCAGCGCAAACGCAAAGACACTACCGCTACCACTACCACCAACAATTGTGACATTATGGTCAATACCTGGGCGATCGCTCACCCAGTTTTCCGGATCGGGGCCGATGAGGCGCAGTGCCTCACGAGCACGAAAATCTAGGTCAGTCGTTGTTGTCATGTCGATTTCCCGTTATGGATTGGGGGAGAAGAGGCAAGGGGGCAGGGAGCAGGGGGCAGGGGGGTATAAAAAATGCCCTATGCCCACTCGCCCTGAGCGAAGCCGTTCGACGAAGTCGTTCCCGAAGGGTAGGGATTCCCTATGCCCTAGCAAAGCTTTTATCTAATTGTGGTGATTGGATTTGAGCTACTTGGGATTCGATAGCTGTACCCTTGAAGAAGTTGGCGTTAGCTTGGGTGTAGAACTTGTAGGGATTAGCGAATACGTAAGCTTTAAAGTCAGCTTCGGAAATTACGCCTTCTTTCACCAATTCCCAGCTTTCTGCAAGAGGATCTGTCAAATCGGGTACATCCCAGTGACCGACATCTGAGGAATAGATAGCGTTAATTTTCACGTTTAAGGGATTGGCTTTGTCGTTGAATGCTGCACCGATGGTGCGATCGTCAGATTCGGAACCAAAGAAGAAGCTATTCACCCAGCGATCGCGGATATCTTCAATGCTTTCAATTCCAGCTGCGGCAAAATCTTCTAATTCCTTACCAACTGGTTGACGGCTATGACGAGCAAAGGAAGAACCCAACACAATCTTGGCTAGTTCTTCTTTGGTGAAGGAATACCCTTCAGTAATTTCGCTACCGAAGCGCTCAAACAACTCGAACAACTCATCAGCATTGGTCAAGTCTGGGTTGTAGTTTTGTAGCCCCTGAAGATTACGCTTGGAGTAACGATCTACTAAATGAATGTAGACATGAGCGCCCCAATCTGCACCACCTTCGAGCATTCCCACGCGCAATTGTGGGAAGCGTTTAGTTACACCACCAAAGAACAACGCCTTCGCAAATGCTTGGGAACCATCGGCAAAGTGACCGATATGGTTGTTCATGTAGTTACTGATAGAGGAGCGACCAGTCCAACCCTGGCTGCCGTAGTGGGTAGTAATGGGCACACCTAACTCTACAGCTTTAGCCCAGAATGGATCGTAGTCATATTCGCTATCTAAACCAAAGAAGTCTATGTAAGAAGCATATCTAGCAACTTCTGGGAATTTATCAGCAGGATATTTATCTGCGATCGCTTTAATTGGTCGTTTTACACCACCAGGAATATTGGCTACTTTTAAACCTAGTGTATTTACTGCAAATTCTAACTCTTCAATCGCTTCTTGAGGAGTAGTCATCGGAATACCAGCTACTACCGTCAGGCGATCGCTATATTTGCGATATAAATCAGCATGATAGTGGTTAACGGCTCTTTGTAGGGCTTGGCGATTCTCTAAGCTAGCTCCAGCAGGTGCGAGGACGTTATTGGGAAACAGTACAGAATAATCTGAACCTTGTTCCGCCTGACGTTCATACAGTAATTCTGGCAGAATGTATGTAGCTAAATCTAGAGTATTTTTGGTCACTCTCGCCCACCAGGGAGAGCGAATTGTGCGATTATATTGACGTTCTTCTGGAGTTTGTTGATACCAATCTTTACCATCTGCTTTGGAGTTCAGACGAGATGATTCCGCCTTCCGCAATTCATCTACAAGTTTTGCACCGCCATATTTAGCAATGTAATCTTCCAGTGCTGGTGTGAAATCGTTGGTATGAACGTCGGTATCGATTACTGGATAATCTAGGGTAGCTCTGATTGCGGCTGAGGGTGATGTCTTTAATCTGCTATATTCAGTCATTTTTTTCTTCCTCATATTTAGCTAAGATTTTCAGGTTATGTAGAGCATCAGGAAAACTTAATATTCGGAGGCGCTCTACAAAAAACACGCTTGAAACAGTAGAGTTTAAGCATGAGTGAAAAGTCCAAGAGAATTATTTGGAGGGTTATACCAATTCAAAATTAATAGGACTTACGCAAAGTTAACGGAAAAATGTAGACGCGCCAGCGGCTTCCCGTTCGACGCAGTCGTTCCCGCAGGGTAGGGTACCGCAGAGGACACAGAGTCCACAAAGGAATAAGAGTTTGAGAGGTTTTGTGGGTAAGTCCTATAATGCTTTCTTGATGTAGATCTGCATCAGAATCTTTGTGAATTGGAATAACGCACCTAGCAAAATTTATGCTGATACCAATTTTTCATTTGCTTCTTGTGCAGCCAAACGATTACCTGGACGACGTAAGCCAAGGTTTTCGCGCAAGGTGCTACCCTCATATTCAGTGCGGAATAGTCCGCGTTTTTGCACGATGGGGACAACTAAATTTACAAAGTCATCTAATCCTGTAGGTAGAATTGGAGGCATAATATTAAAGCCATCTGCTGCACCGTTGTTAAACCATTCTTCTAGTTGATCAGCAATGGTTTCAGGAGTACCAAGTATAGTCCGATGGCCTCTTGCAGTAGCCAGAGATCGGTACAATTGACGCAGCGTTAAACTACCGCGAGTAGCTAAATCTTTAACTAATTTCAGACGGCTCTTATTGGTGTTGGTGTCGCTGGGTAGTTCGGGAGCGATATCATCTAGAGAATATTTCGATAGATCCACACCTTTGTAATAGGTCTTTAAAATACCCCAAGCGACATCAGGATGAATTAATGATTGTAGAAATTCGTATTTCTCTTGTGCTTCTTCTTCTGTACGCCCAATAATTGGGAAAGCACCAGGCATAATTTTTAAATCATCCGGGGAACGTCCATATTTTGCCAATCTACCCTTGATATCGGCATAAAATTCCTGAGCATCTGCGAGGGTTTGATTAGCAGTGAAAATAACTTCAGCAGTACGCGCAGCTAAATCTCGCCCAGCTTCCGAGGCTCCAGCTTGCACAATGACAGGGTAACCTTGAGGTGGACGACCAACGTTTAAGGGGCCTTTAACGGAGAAATGTTTACCTTTGTGGTTGAGTATGTGTAGCTTCTCTGGATCGAAATAAATGCCTGATTCTCTGTCACGGATAAAGGCATCATCATCCCAACTATCCCACAGTCCTTTGACGACTTCGACAAATTCTTCCGCCCGTTCATAACGCAGGCTGTGATCTGGGTGATGTTCCAGTCCAAAATTAGCAGCGGCGTTATCATTACCTGTGGTAACGACATTCCAACCGGCGCGTCCTTTACTCAAATAATCTAGGGAAGCAAACTTACGTGCAAGGGTGTAGGGTTCTTCGTATGTAGTCGAGGCGGTAGCGATAAAGCCGATGTTTTGAGTTACGGAAGACAAAGCAGAGAAAAGAGTCACAGGCTCGAAATGGACAATCTTGCCATTACGACTCTGATTTTCGGGAGCGCTACCCCAAACTCCTGGACTATCTGCGAGAAAAACTGCATCAAATAAGCCGCGTTGGGCTGTCTGGGTAATTTCCTTGTAATGCTCGAAATTTAACCCAGCATCTATTTGTGTATCAGGATGTCGCCATGCAGAGACATGATGTCCAGTGGCTTGAATAAATGCACCTAACCGAAACTGACGTTTTTTGCTCATCTGCTTTTTTCTATTCTTAATAGTGCTATCACTTATACAGCGCATAGCAAATCACTTTTTCAGTAACATTCAGTCATGGTTTGACTGCTGCTACAAAAGTTTGGCTCATTCTTAACTGCTCAAAACTTATGTATTTGCTTGATATTGGATGGCAGATTTATCAAATCCTTTTACTGTAAAGCTTTGAATTAGTCGTATCAGGCGTTTAGGTATTCACCTAATTACCAGACACTAAACATAAAGCTTACACAATACATCCAAAAAAATATGTGCTGGCAAACACAAGTATATGATATACGAATAATTAGGTTGTCAAACATTAAATATTGCAAAGTATCTGGGAGCAGGGATTAGAGGGTTATCAGTTGTTTACACAGATATTCAAGAATATGAACGATAAATATATGCTGGCTGCTCTAGCTCACAGCAAAAAAGCTCTACCAGAATGCTTACCGAATCCACCAGTAGGTTGTGTCATAGTCCATGCTGGCGAGATAGTAGCAGTAGGATATACCCATTCACCAGGGAACCATCACGCTGAGACTGATGCACTCACCTACATTCAAGGTCGAGATTTACCATTTTTGCAAATGTACGTCACTCTTGAACCTTGTTCTTTTCAAGGACGCACACCCTCTTGTGCTTTGGCGATCGCAAAAGATCCACGCATTCAAGAAATATATGTCTCGCTAGTTGATCCAGATCCGCGCAATCAAGGTAAGGGATTAGATATTCTCCAAGCAGCAGGGAGAAAGGTTCATCTCGGGTTATGTGCTGATGAAGTGAATGCTTTTCTAGCAAAATATCTATTAAATGGTCAGGACTTACGCAACTGGCACAGTGATCTTCTGGGATAAGAGTCAAGAGTCAAGAGTCAAGGGTCAAAAATTTAGGTTTTTTGGACTCTTGACATTTGACCCTGGACAAACCCAAACGAAAAAAATATGACACTTGCGTAAGTCCTATAATATATTCCAGAGGGCAAAGCACTGCTTTGCACCTACAAGCTGTCACATTCTTTTTTCAAATTGGTATTAAATTAAGATTTCAACCTTTTTTCATATACAACTTCATAGGGTTGATAACCAACGTTATGATAAAAATTTGCCGCAGCCTCATTCTTGTGTAAAAGACTGACTTTAACAGCTTCTAAGTCTAACTCCAGGAAATGCTTTTCAGCAGTTTTTATTAAAGCAACACCAACAGACTTACCACGCATTTTTGATAAAACATATAAATCAGAAATGTAACCATATCTACGTTCCTTTTCAACTAAATGTAAGTCGCCCTCTTCCAATTCTTCAACGCAACAAACAATAAAACCAATAATTTCCTGATTCAACTCTGCAACATAGATGCGCCCATTTTGTTGTTGCACAGTTTTCTCCAGATAAGCCAAGTGTTTGTTAGCAATCAATTCCCCTGGCGCTCTACTTGAGTGTAGATTTCTTTCGTAGTCTTGTAGTTCTTCCATAAGCTCAGCTACATCTGAACGATCCTGAAGCTGAAAATGGCGAATTGTAAAATCAGCTGGCATCATTAGTAATTAAGTTAAACGTTAAATTAATTGTTGCTAAAATAACTAACACAAAAATTATAAATATTTAGATAATTAGATTAATGATGCTGAGATTTTACCTATAATTCTATGATGAATTTCTCAGCAAAATCTCAGCTATTTTAATTGTTATATATTTATCTATCAATTTTGCGATCGCATAGACAATTCGCAAATATTTAGAGAAGCTAAATGTGTAAAATTATGCTTGAAAAAGCCTGTTTATACGGTGCTTGATTATTCAGATTGTCTATGATAATTTCTTCTACAGTCATAAAATACATTAAGTCTACTGATTTACCGTATTTAGGTAAGTCATTAACCTAGCCACAGCTATGTGGAGTTGAGAATAACTAGGTTATCTGTTGCAGACAGTACATAACCAGACCAGCAAATCTAGGAATTCATCTCATGAGCTTAGAACTCAAGCTAGCAGGTAAAACAGCAATTGTCACAGGTGGTAGTGCGGGTATTGGATTAGCGATCGCCAAAGCCTTTTATAGTGAAGGTGTGAATGTAGCGATCGCAGCTCGTAACCCCGAACGATTAGAGAATGCTGTGAGTGCAATCCAGTCATTACCTACACCAGGGGCGAAAGTCATCTCTATCAGTGCAGATTTGACTCAGGCAGAAAGCATCGATAAAGTTGTCTCAACCACACTGGCACAGTTTGGCCAGATTGATATCTTAGTCAACAATGCTGGGTCAGCCCGTGCTGGGTCTTTCCTCGACCTGAGCGATGATGTATTTCTAGATGCTTGGAACTTAAAATTATTAGGCTACATTCGCCTAGTTAAAGCCGTTGTTCCCCATCAAAAGAGTCGGGGTGATGGACGAATCGTCAATATTATAGGCGGTGCTGGACGCACACCTCGCCCCAGTTTCCTTCCCGGTGGTACAACCAACGCCGCCTTGCTCAACTTCACAAAGGGAATTTCTAAAGAATTAGCCGAGTACAACATTCGGATTAATGCCATTTCACCTGGTGCTACTGCTACCGAACGCGCTGAACGCTTAGCAGAACAAAACGCCCAAGCGCGAGGAATTACAGTTGAGCAAGCAAAAGCCGAAACCCTAAAAGCTATTCCCCTCAAGAGAATCGCTCAACCAGAAGAAATTGCCTCATTGACACTATTTCTAGTCTCAGATCTCGCTGCTTCAATTACTGGTGCAGAGATTCTGGTTGATGGTGGAAGTACGCCGGGAGTTTAGGGAATTGGGCATAGGGCATGGGACATAGGGCATTGGTAATTGGTAATTGGTAATTGAATTTCTCCCCTAGCCCTCAATCCCTAAAATTTTTGAATTTTGAATTTTGAATTGATTTGTCCCTAATACAGAGATAAAAACAATGACTTCACAATATTTTGATATCAAACCAATCGCCGGACGTATCGGTGCAAAAATTATTGGTGTTGACCTGAGTAGTCATCTCAGCGATGAAATTATCAGCGATATTCGCAAGGCTTTAGTTAAATACAAAGTTATCTTTTTCCGCGAACAGAATATTGATGCTAACCAGCAAATAGCTTTTGCTCGTCGGTTTGGTGAATTGACTACAGCTCATCCCACTGTACCCTCTCTTCCAGATAACCCAGAAATTCTTGACCTGAACTACAGCAAAACTGTAGCACGTGCCAATAACTGGCATACTGATGTGACATTTGTAGACCGTCCCCCGCTTGGTTCTGTATTACGGGCGCTGGTTATTCCCCCATCTGGTGGTGATACGATTTGGGCAAACTCCGCGACAGCTTACCAAGATTTACCAACTAGACATCTCCGATAACTATCAAAGCCTTGCTGTGACTAGCTTTTAGGCTGCAAATGCAAGCATTGCCAATCAGCTAGTCTATACGAAAAAATAAGGGCTTG
>NZ_JACJPX010000100.1 GCF_014696315.1 Calothrix membranacea FACHB-236 | reverse complement strand
CTGCTATTAAACAGATTGGAGCAAGGATTAAAATCTCCGGCGCACAATGGAATGTTGAAAGTGTCAACCAAATTCTTTCTGTTCGTTGTGCTTATCTAAATGGTTTGCTTGCTATTTGAGTTTTTCTGCCAAAACTGGATGCTCCCCTTCTTTCTCAGTATACTTAGCAAGATTCAAGTAGGATTCCTATATTGATGTGTCGCAAACATTATTTGATTTGGTATTACATTGAACAAAGGAACCCTATAAATGAGTGAGCAATTTTTTTGCTCGTTTAATATTGCTCAAGCTATAGTATAAATTATGACAATAATTTTAAAATTTATAACTTAATTTGATAGCTAGAGTTACAAGATTTTTATCTAAAAAACTTATCTCACAATCAACTAACACTTCTTTGATACTGGTGTTGTAAAATGAGTAACTTAATCATCGCACTCAGCAATATTGATTGAGACAAATAAATCAATCAACTTCATACAGATTATCCCAGCCTGAGAGATAGCTGGAAATTATTACCACCACTATTGTTCACTAATTACAGCATTCTCATGCAGCATGATATTAGATAACTTTGGAGAAAATTTCTTACGTCTTAGGTGAGATTTTGTGCGTAGCAAAATGTTATAAGTCTTTATGTAACCTGTGCAAAATAAAAACAAACAAAATTTATGAAGGTCAATTACAGCCAATTGCTAACTAATCTTGCAGGTATAGTGGGAATAGCTGGATGCAGTCTTGTGATTACATTACCTTCACAAGCAAAAGAAGCAACAAATCCTAACCCTAGCATTTTTGGCGAAGCTCCCTATAACCGCAGTCAACGCATTGAGACCAACAGTAACTATACACCTGCTCAGGCTACACAAGATGCAGCAAAAGGCACAAATGCCAACAGAAATTTGGTAGCACAGAAAGCCACTAATAGAGGGCTGAATCCTAAGCCCAGTATTTTTAGTGAGCCTCCCTATAACCGTGGTGCAAGTAGTGCTAACACAACCGGCGGTGAAGCCGCACCCAATACACCAACAGAAGTACCTTCCTCTACACCTACCGCACCTGCAACAGAAGCACCGTCTTCAACACCTACTGCACCTGCAACAGAAGCACCTTCCTCTACACCTACTGCACCTTCTAACACTACCCCTACCCCAACTCAGCCAGCACCAAATTCTAGCAGTAACCAAAACAAGAGTTTGGTAGCAATAGCAGAGTCCAATGGTTCTTTTAAAACCCTTACTCAAGCTTTAAAAGCAGCTGGATTAACTGCAACTCTAGAAGGTAAAGATAATTTCACGATTTTTGCACCCACCGATGCAGCATTTTCTAAATTACCTCCAGACGCAGTGAAAGATTTGTTAAAACCTGAAAACAAAGAAGTTTTAATCAAGATATTAACTTACCATGTAGTACCAGGTAAGGTATTATCCACCGATTTGAAATCAGGCGAAGTGAAAAGCGTTGAAGGCGGTGCTATCAACGTTAAGGTTGATCCTGCTGGCGTGAAGGTAAATGAAGCTACTGTCACACAGCCAGATATTACAGGCTCTAATGGTGTAATTCATGCAATCGATCAAGTAATCCTACCTCCTGATTTGTAATGGTGAAGTCTGAAGTAAATTTATAGTCTACCCTTATTATTTCTAGGGTTAGTACTGTTTATTTACGTTAGGTTTTTGTACCACCATAAAATCAAAATTCAAATTAATAAAAACCCCGTTTAACGGGGTTTTTATTTCATGTAATACCAATTCAAATAATGCTTGCGACAGATAAATTCTTTGTAGGGGCACGGCACCAGTAAGATATTGGATATGCCAAAAAATTGTGGATGCCGTGCCCCTACCCATCTGTCGCGTTCTTGTTTCAAAATGGTATAAGTAAGTCGGGGAGAAAAAACTAAACTAAGTTAAGAAAGGCAAACAAAGCTCTAACTCTATTCCCTCCTGCCTTGTCATAGCGATAATTTTTCATACTGAACTACTTAAGAAATCTTCAATATTGGCTTTAACGCATAATAGGACTACCGTGATGATGAATTATATACCATTTACCACCAAGTAATTGAAACACATTTGTAGCAATTGATTGTGCTTCTAGTCTTTGAGCACGAAAGACTTGAAGGATATTTTCTCTCAAAATTACATAAGCAATATGATCAGTTACTTCTGTAGAGATGATATCTAAATTAACTTCTATGTAAGCCGTATTTTTAAATATTTGCTCCCAAGAATACTTAACCTCCTTCCAACCGCGCAACACATCACGTCCCGGATGAATACAAGTGCTACCTGTTCCTTGCGACCATACTAAACTCATGGCTTCAATATCTTTTTTTTCAAAAGCTCGATAAAAAGCTGTATTAACAGCTAAAACTTCATCAGATATCATAGGGAATATGTAGTTAATTTAATACTATATGTAGGGTTTTTAATAATTCTTGTACTGTATATGGTTTAGCTAAAAAGGCTGTGTGCCGAGATGCTTTATTGAGTGGTACTTGTTCGCTGGTAGACAGCCCACTAACAGCAATAATCGGTAATTGTGGATTCATAGTTTGTAAGGTGCGAATGGTTGTTTCTCCATCCATATTAGGCATCATCATATCAATAATTGCCGCTTGAATTTTATCTGAATATTGGGCATAAAGTGCTATTGCTTCAATACCATCACTAGCGGAGATAATTTGATAATTATGGCTTTCTAAGGATGTTGATGTTACTTCACGTATAGCAGCCTCATCATCTACAATTAAAACCCATTCTCCACTGCCCTGTAGGATTTGACTATCTTCTAATATTTGGGTTGCAACTGTATGTACTGCTGGTAAATGAATTTTAAATTTTGTACCTTGATTTATGCAACTTGATACTGTAACAAAACCACCATGTCCTTTGATAATTCCCATGACAGTTGATAAACCTAGCCCAGTACCTTTACCAAATTCTTTTGTAGTAAAAAATGGTTCAAAAATTTTATCTAATACTTCACTAGCAATCCCAAAACCTGTGTCAGAAACTTTAAGAACTATGTAATAACCAACTTGAGCATCAAAATGCATTCGGGTATAGTTCTCATCAATGTAAATATTAGCTGCTGAAATATTAATATTGCCACCATCAGGCATAGCATCACGAGCATTCAGACACAAATTAATTAATACTTGATGTATTTGGGTACTATCACCATAAATAGGTGAGAGATTAGCTGCTATTTCTGTGGTAACTGCAATTGATTTAGGAAATGTTTCTTGGATAATCTCTTGCATTTCTACCAAAATATGTTGCACATGAATTACTTTGCGATCGCCTTCAATTCCTCGGGCAAAAGATAGTACTTGCTTAACTAAGTTAGCACCACGTTTAACGTTATTTTCTACTATCGACAGCATTTGCGAACTTTGCCGATCTGGTAGTTTATTTTTGAGTAACTGTACTGACATTAAAATCGGTGACAGGACATTATTTAAATCATGAGCAATTCCACTAGCTAGAGTCCCAATACTTTCCATGCGTTGAGCGCGCAAAAACTGCTTCTCTAGTTGCTTTTTGTGGGTAATATCTGTGTCAACAATTAAAATTGATTTGGGTTGAGAATGCTCATCTAAGACTAGTATCCAGCAACTTTCTACAATAATTTCTTTGCCAGATTTGCTGATTTTTTGTAATTCACCCTGCCAAGCACCTTTTTCTAAAACAGTGTGACAAATTTCTTGATATTGCCATAAAGGTTCATTAACAAACAGTTGACAAGCATTTTTACCAATAGCTTCCTCTACTTGCCAACCATAAAGCTGTTCAGCACTTTTATTCCATAACAAAATATTATTAGATAAATCGCGTAAAACAATCGCATCAGTGGAAATATCCAGCAAAGCTGCTTGTTCGCGAATTTGTTGTTCTACCTGTTTGCGGGTGGTAATATCTTCAAAAAGATATAAACGTCCAAAATATTGATCGTCGCGATCGCGTACTTGAGTAGAGAAGCGCCTAATAGTACGTCCATCGTTAAATTTAATCTCATCTTCAACCACAGCACGGTATTCTTCGCTTTGCAAAGGTTCGCATGAAGCCGCAAACGCGGGAATATCTAGGATTAATTTTGCACAATCGGGAATAATATCCTTGTTCTGCAATTTCCCCGCTTCCATTTGCGCTTTTAGGTGTTCAATACCCCAAATTTCGCAAAAGCGCTGATTAAAATAAAGGATGTTATCAGTCCGATTGTCTACAACATAAAACGCTAAGGGAGAAACACTCGTCATGGAGCGTAAAAGAGCTTCTTTCCAGTGTAATTCCGCTTCGGCTTGCTGGCGATCGCGCAACGCTGCTTGTTGTTGTTTGATACCGTCAACTAAGTAAGCTAATTTAGGATTTCTCCGGATCTCTAGTTGTCTCATCACTAAGCGACTTAAAGCTTGTAGCGATTCTATTTGTTTCGTGGTGATTTGATGGGGAATGGAATCTACTACGCATAGAGTACCAATCGCTTGTCCTCCTGGTGCTACCAAAGGAACACCAGCATAAAATCTGACATAAGGTTCGCCAGTGACAATTTCTGAGTGAGCAAATCTCTCATCTGCTAATGTATCAGGAATAATCAAAACATCACATTGTGCTACACAAATTGGGCAAAACCCTAAATATCTAGGCATTTGCTCAACATCCAATCCCACTTTGGCTTTAAACCACTGACGATCAGCATCAACTAAATTAATCACAGCGATGGGTGTATCACAAATTTGCGCGGCTAAGAATACTAAATCATCAAATGCTGGCTCTGGTTTGGTGTCTAGAATTTGATACTGATAAAGAGCCTCAAGCCTTGCTGTTTCTAGAGAATACACTGAAGATTTCATTAAATTCTGCCTAATCGTGTTGAAAATAGGAATTGGGGTTAGGGATTAGGGATTAGCTTCCTTTGATCCCTGTGCTGTCAAAGCTGTGGGATATCTTTGGGAAAGGCTTCAGGGTTACACATCACCGTGGTAGTGCAGAAAATAATCTGTAGCCAGATTTTGGATAACTCATATGAATCATGATTATTGAAATTCACGCACCCAGGAAAATTGAATTGTGGCAGTATAATTGATTGCTGCCTCTTATGAGTCTGCTTTCAACAGTTATGTACATCAAGACTTACACAAGTAGCATCTTATTTAAGGGAACTCCAAAAAATAAATTATTCCGTTTAAGTCGTTGACTGTTGACGGTTCACAGTTAACAGTCAACGGTCAACCGTGAACAATAGCAATGGAATGTTTTTTTACTTGGAAGTCCCTAATTCCGTAGTCAGGATTTTAGTCCTCGAAATAACGGATTGAGCTGCTGTCTCCAAAAAAAACTTGAATTTTTTGTAACACTTGTGTCAGCCTTATAAGTAAATTTGCTAATTGGTTGCCCGATTAACAATTACTTGCTGATCAACTCAGCCTTGCAGATACTTGATATCAATGCACGCGCAAACTATTAGATGACCTAAAAAAGCTAGCTAAGAACTTTATTACCTTTAATTATAGTGATCCACCTTAAGATGGATGACGGCAAAATAGAAGATTGACGTAATTTTACTTAAGATTACAATTTTTAACTTACATCTTGCTGTAGCAATCCTCAATGCTCATGAATCACAAGATACCAGACTCAATACTTGTTGGTTAAGGGGAAAAAGGGGAATGGGAAAAGGGAAAGAAACAACCTTTAACCCTTAACCTTTAACCTTTTCCCCAAAACCAATTTTGGGTTGACAACGCTTAACCGAGTAGTATTGATACCAGACTTGTCTAAGATGTTCGGCTATCTTGGTTTTGTAATTTCTTAAACCAGATAGGATTGCTATATTGGTTTTCAATTACATGAACTTTGTTGTGACAAATACACTGAACTTTCGAGTTAAACCAAGAGCCGAAGATAGCTTTGCTATTGCCCTTGCGCCTTTATCTTTGGCAGAAATCTACGCCAAAGCTGACGATCCTGCAAATGGTGCGGTAGTAGTGATGAGTGGTATGGTTCGCAATCAAACTGATGGTAAACCAGTAGTTAGTTTAGAGTATCAAGCTTATGAACCGATGGCATTGCTCGTATTTGCCCAAATTGCAGCAGAAATTCGCTCTTTGTGGCCTGATGCCAAGCGGGTGGTGATTCATCATCGCATCGGTCGTTTGCAAGTTGGCGAAATCAGTGTTTTAGTAGCAGTAGGCTGTCCTCACCGCAGTGAAGCCTTTGAAGCTTGCCGCTATGCCATTGATACCCTCAAGCACAACGCACCCATTTGGAAAAAAGAACATTGGCAAGATGGTTCAAGCAGCTGGGTGAGTATAGGTGCTTGTGAACAACCAGGAGAAGATTGTTAAAATGCCCGAAGTGATTGCTGCTGTGGGTGTGTCCTTGAGAGGATTCCCGTAGCGATAGCGTTGCGTAGCAAAGGGTAGCAATCACAAGGGCTGCTGCGCTGCGCTGGTAATGACTGCAATTAATTTTGCGTGGTTAGTTATGACTTCCACCTCAACATTTTCAGGTTCTGCTTAAGCTGTAGAAACTTCTGTTTAAACCCTAGAAACTTCTGTTTAAACCCTAGAAACTTCTGTTTAAGCTGTAGGAACTTTTGTTTAAGCTGTAGGAACTTTGGCTTTAACATTTCAGTATTCCGCGCAAGCTGTAGAAGCTTCGGCTTTAACATTTCAGTATTCCGCGCAAGCTGTAGGAACTTCAGATTTAACGTTTCGGTGTTCCGCGCAAGCTTTAGGAACTTCGGCTTTAACATTTCGGTGTTCCGCGCAAGCTGTAGAAGCTTCAGCTTTAACGTTTCGGTGTTCCGCGCAAGTTGTAGGAACTTCAGCTTTAACGTTTCGGTATTCCGCGCAAGTTGTTACAGAGTAAACCAACGGCGAATCAACTCTACACTAAAGCAATAATCTTGCCCATTTTCCTCAATCAATTCCCTTTGCAAAAGTAACTTGAGAGTAATATCAGCATTAGGAAACTGTTGCGATATAGCTTGAATATTCACCATCGCCCCTTCCCCTTGGGCAGCAATGAAGCGTAAAATTGCCCTACCATGATCATCTACTTGGTTATTTTGAATATCAGCAAAGAAGAAACTACCACTTTTGAAAGCTTCGGGAATTGCTGCTTCCACATCGGCTAAAGTCGCCAACCTCCGCACAGAGGGGTCTTGCTCATTTTTGAGGGCGATAATTTCTGCACAGAGTAGTTGTATCAAAAACGGGTGACAACGGGTAAGTTGCAACACTCGCTCAACTGCGTCAGGTTCATAGCGCAGGGTAAAATCTTTCACAGGGCGTTCAATTAATTGTCGCGCTTCGGCTTCTTTGAGGTATGAGATATGCACTACCTGCACATTTATGAGATAACTAGCCCAGCGTTGATATTCTTCAATTGTATGGGAACCAGCTAGCAGCACCTTAAAGCGGGGACGATGTTGGATCAGGTGACGCAGCATTCCTAGAATATCTTGCTCATCAAAGCGTCCTTTGGTTATGGCACTGTCTAGTACCTCGAACTCATCTAGCATTAGTAAAGCAGTATTTTTTTTGAGTTTCTGTTCTACTTTATCTAGCCATTCGTCAAAGCTGGTAAAGGGGTCAGAGTTTAGCACTTCGCGGGTGAGAGGTAGTAGGATAACACCTTGCTGTTTTGCTGATTTCACCATTTCTCTTGCAAGATTGTAGAGAAAACCTGCATGGTTGCTAGCTGATGAGGGTGCGCCTTGCAAGTCTACAAACATGGGAATAATGGTATTAGGTAGTAGCTTTCCTAAATTGTTGAGCAAGGAAGTTTTGCCCATGCGCCGCTGACCGTAAAGTAACAAAGGTGGGCGACGAAAATCTAAGAGTAATTGCTCAATACGTAAGCCAATGCTGGTGCGTCCGGTGAAAATTTCTAGTTGCTCATTGAGTGGTACACCAATGATGTAAGGATTGTCAATTTCTTGTAGGAGTTCAGTTGCTTGAATCAGTTCTTCTATATGCTTGTTGATTATATTAAGCCAACTCTGAGCAATAGGGTATAAGCGGGTAGCATATTCGTTACTGATACGGATAATTTCTTGCGAGTGTGCATTTAAACGATCTACAACACCGTTGAGTATTTGACGCTGGTTATAAATACCTTTCTGATTTAAAGCAGCATCTACATCCTGACTGATGCGGCTGAAAATATTTAGTAAATTATTCACTGAACTTTCCAGTTCACTAGTTACCAAACGAAAATGAGCGTGACTGATAGCTTCAATATCAGCGCAGTGTTCTAATTTTCGTATATCCAATTCAATTTGTGCAGCTTGAGTAGCCCAGCTTTGGCGGCTGTTATTTAAGTAATCAACGGCTGCTTGTCCTTCAGGGGGGTTACGCTCTATGACTAAGATTAGGTGCTTGTCTAAGCCGATTAAAGGTATGTATTGCAACTCATCCCAAAAGGCTGAATGCCAGCGCAATAAGGTTGTATTATCTTTACGTTGTTTATCGATCTGATAAAGCAGGATATTAAATAGTGTCACAAAGGGGTAAAAAATCACAGGTCGCCACAGGTTAATAGTGACTCCGATACCCCATATTGGCAAATTTAAATCTAAAACTAATACTCGACTGCTCAACATGATCAAAATTATGCACAAGCATACACTTAAGCAGCCTATCGCCGCTCTATACTGTCCAAAAGCTGCGCTTAATATGCTGACAATCCCTAAAATCCCTAAAATCATCATTAAGATTAGGCTCAAGGTTGATAAGCCTGAAGCTAATACTGGTACACCAAACACAAATAGCCACACTAGAAGGAAAGCTACAGCACAAAAAAACCATATCCAAGAGAACCTTCCAAAAAAAGCTAATCCGCCCAAAAGTAAAACAACTAAAACTAATAACACGCTTAACGCGGAGACCCAATTCAGGCCAAACACTATGCCTATGCTGCCTACTGCTAATGCAGAACCCATTAACCACTCCCATATCAGCATCCTGCTATGCTTGGTGTTTGATGCTGCTTGAATCAACAACCAAGATAGACTCAACCATGCAGAAAACGTCACACCCCACGTCAACCAAACGACAATGTTTTCTGCTGCTGACTTTCCCAATCTCCACAAAATCAAACCAAGTGTTAAATTAACGAGCAAAGGCAATACCAGGTATATCTGTATCTGTAGTTCCAACAGCAAGCGGCTTGTTCTGTCAGATGCGAGATCCAGGGCAGCAAAAATAAGAGTTAAGTGATTACGCCAAGCTTTAGGACGGAAGAAAAGCCAAAACAGCAGTTGCAGGCTACCCAGTATCAAATTAGGGTGCTGCTGAGGTGCATCGGTGTAGGCGTTGTGGGGTATGTTTGGCGATGCCATAGTTTCCCGGTTCGGGTTGACGCTGTAATTCACTATGTCATTGTGAATGTAGCATTAGCACAGTCTAGTGCAAAGGATGGGATTGCTTTGCTTCAGTTCGTTACGCTCGTAATGACAACGTCAGTTATTACACGGAGAAATGACGATGCGATCGCCCTGAGATTGCTGTGCTGCGATCGCAATAACAAAGAGTCCGTCATTGCAAATGGAGCAAGAATGGTGCGATCGCATTGCTAAATGCCCTACTTTATCTCTGGGAAGGGTTGATGCTCTACATTAGAGGAATAGTTACACCTCAAAGCTTCAACCGTGGTCAAAATTACCTTAGAAGTCCCTGAAGAACTATCACAAAAGCTAGCACAGTTAGGCGATCGCTTACCCGAAATTCTTGCACTTAGTCTTGAGCAACCACCAATCCCAACTCGCGTATATCAATATATTCTTGATTTCCTCGTCAGCAAACCGACTCCAGAACAAATCTTAGCTTTCCGTCCCACAGCAGAAATGCAACAACGAATGCAAACTTTACTCCGTCTGAGTAAATTAGGCGAACTCAATCCTACAGAACAAAAAGAACTAGACGAATATGAGCGCATTGAACATCTGATAATCATGCTCAAAACAGGTACTTTACCACACTTAACTACTAACTCATGAGTGTTAGTTATATTCCTGCTGCGCTGCGTCGCCTAGTTGAAGAACGAGCAAACCACCGTTGCGAGTATTGTTTACTTCCCAAAAATGTTGCTTTCTATGCTCACGAAATTGACCATGTAATTCCAGAAAAGCATGGTGGTAAAACTGATGCCGCTAATTTAGCTTTAACTTGTTGGCGTTGCAATCGCCATAAAGGAACAGACCTTGGCTCTTTTGATCCCCAAACAGACAAATTTAGTTTTCTCTTCAATCCCCGTAAACAACAATGGTCTGAACACTTTGCTTGTGATCAAGCAGCAATTGTTGGTTTAACTCCAGAAGGAAGAACAACAGCAAAGTTATTACAGTTTAATACTGATGAACGGTTAGGAGAAAGAAAGAGATTAAGCGACAACCTAAATCAAGAATGACGAATAATTACCAATTACGAAAATGGCTTGATTTGTCTTAAGGCTTCTTCTCGCCAATTTTCATCTTCCTCACCTTCTTCTAAAGTAAATAATCTTTCTCGACACAGAATTTGTAATAAAATTGGCAAACACTGACTTTGATTTAAAATCCACTCTACATCCTCAACATCAAAAGGAATGGGTGAACTGGCTATTAATTCCCGCGCTTCTGGTTCTGTCAATGCTCCTAAATATGCGGTGTAGCCGAAAATATTAAAGAAGGGTGAACTATGTCCTGTACTGTACGCCAGTTCAATTGGTGATTCTGGGGTAGCTAAGATAAACGCTAGATTTCCGCCTGTGTGGTTAGTCGCTAAGGAACGCAAACTTTCCCAAAAGCTATCATCTAATTCTGGACAGCGTTGCAATCCTACGCCAATTTCATCTAATAAGATGACTGTGGGTTGACGCAAGTTACCGCTGACTACATCCATAAAATAATCTAAGTCGCAAGGGTTGGGTATTTGCAGTTTCAAGGATTCTAAGATGTACTTGAGCAATCCTTCTCGATTCTGCATTCGTGCGTCTTGTAAGTCTATGAAAATCCACTGATAATTTTCTGGATTTGGTAGCCAATCTGACTTTTGATTGAGGCGCAACTGTGCGGCTGGGGTGGTGGTGATATTTTTTAGATAATGTAGCAGAGATGTTTTACCACTGCGCTTTTTACCGATGATAGCGGCGTTTTGCAGGGGATGGCGTTTGAGTAAGTGGAAGAGGCGTTTGAGTTCTTTCTCGCGTCCAAAAAAGCGACGTGGTTGAGTAATGGGTGAACCAGTGATGAAGGGTGAGGCTTCGCCGTTGGTTGGCTGGGGTGTAGATGGTTGAGTTTCTAGTTCTTTGAAAGCAATGTCTTGCCAGTTTAATCCCAACTTGTCGCTAATTTCTACAAAATTGAGATAATCAACGGGTTTACCGCTAAGAAAGTTTTTAACGGTGGATAGAGAAATTCCTGAATCAGCAGCTAATGACTGCTGGCTGGGATAGCCATTCCGCAAAGGTGCTGACTTAACTGTTTTAATATACTCTGGAGCTACCCGAAGCGATCGCGCCATTACGCCTCATCTGTTCATACCAATTCACAGTTAATTGTAGAGTAGCAAGTGCGACAGCATCATGCGCTAAACTCAACCAAGACTACAAATCACCTGATAAATCCCCTAAAAGTCAACTATCACTCAGCTAGGTTCTCAGCCATTGCCCAATTTCAATAGATTGTAGAATTAATTGCCAGGGCAAGCAAAATGGATAACCAAAACCAAGTTAATACACAACAGCCAGTAGATACAAATAGCAGCACTGTGGATCTAATTTACCAAGAACGTCACAGCATTTATCAGGAGAGACTGCGCCAAGCTAGTGCAGCATTTAACCTGGCTTTTGCAATGACAACAATTAGTGCGATCGCAGGTTTTGCGGGTATTATGCTGTTGTTTTCCGGTAACATTTCCGCCGGAACTATCACAGCCGCAGGTGGTGGAATTTATGGTAGTGTTACAGCTTCGTGGTTAAAGCTGGCAAAAGATAGCAATGATCGGCTAGATGAGGCTGCACGAGTATTAGAATCTCAGTCCTAATACCAATTAAAATAATGTTGACGACACATCAATATTCTAGAGGGCAAGGCAATGCCTTGCCCCTACGCATCTGTCGCATTCTTTTTTCAAAATGGTATTACTCAACAAAAAACACAGAAGAATAATTTTGGAGGGGGTTTGGGGGACGCAACCGTCACCCAATCGGGGGTTTGGTGGAGAATCCCCCAAGTCTGTTGGCTTTTTTAATAAGTGGCAAATCAATCGCTAATGAGCTTAAACCAAGCGTATTGATTTATGAGTAATAGTCTTGAAAATGTTTAGGGTGGTACTACAGGATTTTTTGTTTCAACCCTACTGTTTATTACTTTGATAATCGTTGGTGGTGCGTTAGGCTGAAGCCGTAACGCACCCTACTAAATTGAAACTATCCAAATAGGAAAATGTGCAATTTAGATATGCACCAGCTGACTACAACTTGCAGCTTAACTCGCCGGCTTTTTGGGTGAAGCGGCGATTTTCACGATAGTCTACAGGACAATCGATAACTGCGGGGACATCTTGGGCTAAAGCTTCTTTCAGTACAGGAATTAAATCTGTAGCAGCTTCAACTCTGTAACCTTTTAAACCCATGCTTTCGGCTAATTTGACAAAGTCAGGATTACCAAAGCGGATAAAAGCTGACTGTCCTGGGCCAAAATGATTTTCTTGCTTCCACTCAATTAACCCATAGCCACCATCATTAAAGATTAAGGTGACGAAGGGAGTACCGACGCGCAAGGCTGTTTCTAATTCCTGGCAATTCATCATAAAGCCACCATCGCCAGTTGCAGCCACTACTTTGCGGTTGGGATAAACGAGTTTTGCAGCTAAAGCGCCAGGAATGGCAATTCCCATTGCTGCAAAGCCATTAGAAATAATGCAAGTATTGGGGCTATGACAATGATAATGGCGGGCAATCCACATTTTATGTGCCCCAACATCCGAGATGACAATATCATCTGGGCCCATCACTTGCCGCAAGTCATAAATCAATTTTTGCGGTTTGATAGGAAAGCCATCATCATGGGCGTGTTCTTCGTAGTCGGCACGAATATTTGGTTTTAAGCTGATAGCATAGGGATTGGGTTTATTTTGTCTATCGGCTAACTTTAAAATTTCAACCAGAGAATCAGAAATATCACCAATTACTTCTGCCTGGGGAATATAACTGCTATCAATTTCTGCGGAACTGAGGGCAATATGAATAACAGGAATTTGTCCGTCAGGATTCCATTTTTTTGGTGAAAATTCGATTAAATCGTAGCCAATAGCAATTACTAAATCTGTGTTATCGAAGCCGCAGGTAATGAAATCGCGTTGCTGCAATCCCACTGACCATAAGGCTAAATTATGAGTATAAGGAATAACGCCTTTACCCATAAAAGTATTAGCAACGGGAATATTCAGTTGGGTAGCAAATTGAGTAACTGCATCACTCGCTTGGGCACGAATCGCCCCATTACCTACTAAGATTAATGGGTTGACTGCTTGGGAAATTGCCGCAGCCGCAGCGCGAATACTAGCAAAAGATGCATAGGTTTTTTCAATTTTATCTTTACGCAAGGGTTTGCCTTCTACAGGCATAGCAGCAATATTTTCTGGTAAATCGATATGTACTGCACCTGGTTTTTCCGATTGCGATCGCTTGAATGCTTTTCGCACAACTTCGGGTGTAATACTGGGGCGAACAATTTGCTTATTCCACTTAGTAACCGGGGCAAACATTGCCACTAAATCTAAATATTGATGGGATTCGATATGCATTCTATCTGTTCCCACTTGTCCGGTAATTGCTACTAGTGGCGCACCATCAAGATTAGCATCAGCTACCCCAGTCATTAAGTTTGTCGCCCCAGGGCCAAGGGTAGAAAGACAAACCCCAGCTTTCCCAGTTAAGCGTCCATAGACATCCGCCATGAATGCTGCACCCTGTTCGTGACGGGTGGTAATAAATTTAATGGAAGATGTTTTTAACGCCTCTAAAACATGGAGGTTTTCTTCACCAGGAAGTCCAAAAAGATACTCTACACCTTCATTTTCTAAACACTTTACTAATAACTCTGCTGTATTCATTATGTTTCCTCATTAGGATTGGGGAAGGGGGAAGGGGGAAGGGGGAAAGGGGAAGGGAAATAATTTGTTACCCTTGACCCTAGACTAAAGACGCGATTAATCGCGTCTCTACAAACCTTGATCCTTAACCTTTTACCTTTGACTCTTGACCCTTGACTGTTGACTCTCTATTTAACCCACACAGTTTTAACATTGACAAACTCATGTATTCCCTGAATGCTCAATTCTCTGCCATACCCAGAACGTTTGATACCGCCGAAAGGTAGACGGGGGTCTGATTTCACCATTCCGTTAATAAATACTGCGCCAGCTTCAATTTCTGTAACTAAGCGATCGCGTTCTTGGTCGTTGGTTGTCCAAGCGCTTGCGCCTAAGCCAAAGGGTGTGGCGTTAGCTAGTTTAATGGCTGCGTCAATATCGGGAACACGGAATAATAAGGCTACTGGCCCAAAAAATTCTTCTTGGGCGATCGCACTATCTTGGGGGATATCTATGATGATGGTTGGCGGGTAAAAGTTACCAGGAAGATCTGATATAGGTTGTCCTCCTGTGAGGACTTTACCGCCACTTTTAACGGCAGCTTGTACTTGTTGATCTAAATCCTGAAGAATATCAGGAGTTGCCAATGGGCCTAAGTCGGTGTCTAGTTGCATGGGATCGCCAACTTTTAAAGCCAGAAATTTATCTAACAACAGTTTTTCAAATTTATCAGCGATCGCTTCTGCAACAATGAAACGTTTCGCTGCTATACATGATTGCCCGCTATTCAACATTCTTGCTGTAGTAGCGGTGACAACTGCTGTCTCTATATCAGCACTCTCTAACACGATGAATGGATCGCTTCCACCTAATTCTAGGACTGTTTTTTTAATTTGTTTGCCCGCCGCAGCTGCTAAGGATGCACCAGCAGGTTCACTTCCGGTTAAGGTAGCAGCTTTGACTCGCTCATCAGCCATTAAATTGGCTACTTGTGCTGCACCAATTAATAATGTTTGAAAAGCACCTTGGGGAAACCCAGCACGGCGAATAATATCTTCAATTGCTAAGGCGCATTGCGGTACATTAGACGCGTGTTTGAGTAAACCGACATTCCCCGCCATCAGTGCTGGCGCAGCAAAGCGAAATACTTGCCAGAAAGGGAAATTCCACGGCATAACTGCGAGAATCACACCTAATGGCTGGTAACGTACAAAACTCTGACTGGCATCGGTTTTTACAGCAACATCAGCCAAGAAATCAGCCGCATTTTCCGCGTAGTAGCGACAGACAGCCGCACATTTTTCAGTTTCTGCGATCGCAGCTTTTAAAGGCTTACCCATTTCCAGGGTCATTAACTTGCCAAATTCTGCCTTCTCTTGTTCTAAAATCTCAGCAGCTTTGATCAGCCATTGCGATCGCTCTCTAAAACTAGTTTTGCGGTAATGCTCAAAAGCCTGACCCGCTAAATCTAGCTTTGCGGCAATTTCCGTATCATTCAGCGCCTCAAAAGCCTTGAGTGTCTCCCCAGTGGCAGGATTAATGGTGGCGATAGCCATTGCCTGACCTCCGTTTAAAATTAGCTTGAAGTAGCTCCTTAGTGTTACACATATCTTTTGAGGAAGCTACCATCTAAATTGTAGACTTTTAGCCAATATTTACTTTTGTAATGTTAAAGTTTTGCAACTTAAAATGTTACCGAATATACAGTTTTATTTAGTATTTATACTTGTTTAAAACTTAAACTCAACCGCATCCCTAGTCCCCAATCCCCAATCCCTATTCCCCAATCCCTACTCCTGCTTTAACGCCCTCCGCGCCAACTTAACGTAAGTTTTCACGGTAGTATAGGGCATTTCTAAATCTTCGGCTATCACTTGCAAAGATTCTCCCATTTCGCGCCGTGCCAAAATTGTGGCCCAGGTTGCAGCAATTTTATCAGTGCGATCGCCTCCTGTGCGTTTCCTTTGGGCGGTGAATAATTCTGTCAATTCTGTAATCCTTTCCCCCAAAAGATTTGTAAGTAACTGCGTAGGTGTGGCTGGTTCCGGTTCTAACCAATCTAAGCGCGTTTGCCCAAGTCCAAAAGTTGTTTTGTGTCCTGTACCGCAGTAAGGCGCAAGTCGGACTAAGGCATAAAATAAGCGGGTAAATTCTGTATTAGCTAAAGCAGCTTTACTCAAACCGCAGGAAATAGCCCCTGTGAAGCCAGTCACAGAACCGCGTTTACCAGCCGCAACTTTTACTGATTCCAAGCGATGCTGGTGGATAATCACCCCTTCGTCTATCCAATCAAGGAAAGCTTCTGTTTCTATGGGAATCCTTGAAAAGTCATTCCAACGTCGTAAATAGCTGTGGAAGAGATTTACAGGCACAGGAAGGGGGAAATGATGACCTTTGCGGCGAAAGCTGGTAGGTGAAACAAAGCTCAGACTGACGTTAGTTTGTTTCTCAACAGATGACTGCAACAATTGGGCGTAGGTTGTGGGTGGATGGGCAATACTCACCTGTTTAATTTGCAAGGGTGCATCTCTTAAAGCTAAAGTTTGTGGCAGTTGGTTTAACCATTGACCCAAAAACTGCGCTACCCTCGGAGATAGGGCGTTAACGTGCCAGTGGTAAGTCTGCTTTGCTTCTAGATGTAGCTGTCTACCAGTAGGAACTAGTTGACCTTCCAGCGCCGATATATTGAAAGGCTTTTCTGATTCGCCATCATGGAGATAAGCCGAAAGTTCCGGGTTGAATTGTCGTACTTGGTCAAGAAACCAAGCATGAAGCCCAATGGTGTACTGCGAATATAGGGAAGTAGAACTAATAGCTTCAAGGTCAAACACCAATCCTAACAATTCTGTATCATCAGCCCACGTAGGAAGAGAGGACGTAGACACAGATTTGGACTTGGCTTTGCGAGTGGTAGATATTGCTGCTCTTGCCATCGCTGCTTGGTATGCAAATAATGTGGAATATTTTACTGTGGGTTCATCCCCTGTGGGGGATTGGGGGCTGGGGACTGGGTAATGGGAAGGAAAACTTGGCCCCTTAGCTGTTGACTATATATCCGTTAACCAAATTCTGAGTTTAAAATGTTATGTCTTGTGGTATTGATATCTATGTAAATTTTCGGCATTAGACATTGAATTAAAAATAAATAGGGATCAATTTCAACATAATTCGTAATTAGTTATTAACTCTACAATTGTTGAGTTATGTAAAGCAAAAATTAGGTTTTTACGCAGTCTGTAATTGCTGAAATTGTTTATTTTCAAGGTAATTAGCAAAATATTACAGATTGTAAAACACTCACTCAATATTCTGGTGATTATTTTTCTGTTTCCAAGAGAATTTATTTATGACTTAAAAATAAATTAGTTTTTTTGACTTTTTAGTGTAAAATTTACCCTTTCAATTCACCTTAGTTTCAAACTTCGACCAATTGCATTGCTGTAGTCTGGTAGGCTGAATTTTTGATGCGAAAAATCATCACCTTTCAGAAGAAGCGATCCTTTTCAAATCTGAGTGTATGGGTGAATAATTCTTTTAATCCCCTTGCGGGGTAAGATATAGGTTGGGTTGAGGAACGTAGACGCGGAGCAGTTTCCCGCAGGGTAACCCAACACCCCAAGTTTACTCAAATTGAGCCAAAATAATTTCCTTCTCCTCATCAGGGAATTGCGCTACTAGTTTTAGAGTACCGCCAAGAGCCTTTATATAACGAGAGAGAGTTGTAACTTGAATATCTTCTTGATTCTCCAACTCAGACATACTAGAACCAATAGCGTTGAGGTCTTTTTCTAAATCATCCTGTGAAAGCCCCAATGATTCTTGTAGTTCCATCAATGTAATATGAAGTAGCGCAAGTTTCGCACGAGTGTCGCTCTCTGCTCTTTGCTCTGGTGTCATTCTTTTTCGCAATTCGCTAAAAGGCTTTGTTTTCTTCATATTAATCCTTCATCTTGAAGCTCTTTTAATAATTCATCATAGAGCTGATCTGCTTTTGGTACATTTTCCTCATACCAGCGATCATTACCCACTTTGTTACCTCCTAATTTCCATCCCCTTGCGGGGTAAGTGTAAACTTAACGACGGCTCCACACCTGCTGGACAACATCGCAATATTGTTCCTATGTTTCCATCCCCTTGCGGGGTAAGTGTAAGCGTAACTCCAAAAGGCAAGTACGAGGTAGGTCAAGTACTTGACGAGTTTCCATCCGTTTGCGGGGTAAGTGTAAGTGTAAGCGTAACCGTAAGGGAGAGGATGGGGATTTATGGAGAGTATATGCGTTTCCATCCGTTTGCGGGGAAGTGTAAGCGTAACTTGGTCGCCTCACTGGAGACGAACGCCGCGATGTGCAGAGTAAATTTCCATCTCCTTGCGGAGAGGTGTAAGTGTAACCCTATGAATGGTTATTCAATGGCAGATATGGAAAGACTGTTTCCATCCCCTTGCGGGTAAAGTGTGAGCGTAACCTAGATGAAGCTAGACAGCTATCTAAGAATTGGGTATTCAGGTTTCCATCCCCTTGCGGGGTAGGTGTAGGTGTAACAGACCACAAAGTATTCTGGATACCGCTTGAGATGACACCGTTTCCATCCCCTTGCGGGGTAAGTGTAACTGATTCTTGGTTTAGCGTCAGCAGTTTGTATTCCTATGTGTTTCCATTATTTGTGTTGATTCAATGCCATCATGAATGACTCTCGTAAGCGAATTATCACTGCGATCGCAATTTTGTATCACTCCTTATTTTCAGGATTTATTGCTAAATAATCCTATTGCAGGATATATTATGCCTCTACAGATTGCTGAAGAAATTAGCAGCATTTTTGGATCAGCCTTGTATTCACGGTATTCACACCAAAAGAATCAGTAATTGGATAGATTTTACTATAGTGATATTGAGCATATATTTTTTATTAACTGCAGCGAATTAATTTAAATAAATAACTGAATAAATAATAGTTAGTAGTTAAAATCACAAATTAATATTAGGAAAATGTCAGCTAAATAACCAAAAATATGTTTGTTACATTTACGTTTTTTTAAGCTGCTAAATTAGTTACCTTTCAAAAAACACTTTTTTGCTAAAAAAACTACTCCGAACTTTTTTATTTTGACTCTTTTGACAACTACTAAAAAAATCCTTAAGCTAAAAGATAGGTTTAAGAAAGCAAAGAGCAAACGGCGATTTTTTTGTAAACCATTAAGAGCCGTTATCTCAAGATGCCATGATGAATCAATGAGTAAAAACTAAACTTCTGAACTTGTAATTGCACCCAAATCGCTTAAATTGTCTACCACGACCTTGATATTTAAACAACCGGATATCGCCCCAATTATATGTAATTCTATATTCCGGTAATAGGTAGATAATGTTTGGTGAAATTTCTTGGGTGTCAATTAAAGAAGTTTGTTTGAGGTAAAGCCGATATGCCTAGGAGAATACCGTGTTTGATTATCTCACAAATTTGAACGACCACAATCTACCCTATCCAGATACAATTCATCCCATTGTTGTTCACTTCGTAATTGCAATGGTGTTGTTTGCCTTTTGCTGTGATGTAATTGGCTATTTTACCCGCAACTTTCGGCTATTTGAGGTAAGCTGGTGGAATATGCTCATTGCAACAATTTCCATCTTTGTCGCTATCATTTTTGGTCAATTTGAAGCAGGTTTAGCAAAACCTTACGAAGTAGCTAGATCTGTGTTGAATGTACATACACTCATTGGCTGGTCACTATCAGGAATTATTGCAGCAATTACAGCTTGGCGTTATGTAATTCGTGCCCGTGACCCCCAGAGAATTACTTTTTATTATCTGGGAGCCGGGCTAATTTTGACAGCAATAGTTGGCTTGCAAGTATACCTAGGTGATGAACTGGTTTGGGTATATGGATTGCACACAGTACCAGTTGTTGAAGCACTCAAGGATGGTATCTTGCCATGAACACAGAACTAATTAACCAATTAAGCGACCAGCTAGGCCCAAACGGCTTACCTTACAGCATTCCTCTTCACCCTAACTTAGTCCATCTCACCCTAGGACTATTCATCATTGGCATTACCTTTGATATTGTTGGGGCGTTGTTCCCCTTCCAAAAATGGGTGTTCAAATTCTTCGCAATTTCTGTGGAACGTGAGAACTTATTTGATGTTGGCTGGTACAACATGGTAGGTTCTTCAGTAATTACCTGTTTTACAGTTGCCGCTGGCTTTTATGAGATGCTGTTGGCACAACCACCAGCCGATATTAAAAGTGCTTGGGGATTCCAAGCAATGGATACAATGATTTGGCATGGTGTTGGTGGAGTACTGTTATTAACCATCATCATCGGCATGACTGTCTGGAGAGGATATCAGCGCTTTGTTACTCGCCGCGATGAAGACAAACAAGTGCAATGGCGCTACCTAATTGCAGGTGTAACAGTCATGTTTATCATGTACCTCCACGGTACCTTAGGCGCACAATTAGCTGCTGAATTTGGTGTCCATAACACCGCAGATAGTTTGCTGCGATTGGGCAAAGACCTCAACACTATGTTCAATTAATCAGTATTAGTCATTTGTCATTTGTCCCTTGTCATTTGTGCAATGACTCATGACTGATACCAATCCCCCATGCCCAATGACCAATTACCACTGACTATGACAATCCAGAAGATTTTTAATATTGTGGCACTGATAATCAGTGCGATCGCCGTGACTGTTATGAGTCTCTGGATAGGTAAACAGTCCTATTCTTGGCTTCCTCCACAGGCGGCGGCTGAATCCCTACTCATTGATGATCTGATTAGCTTCTTAGTAACCCTGGGTGCGTTTATCTTTCTAGGCGTTACTGGCACTTTGTTGTATTCTGTTCTCTTCCATCGTGCTGGCAAGAATGATTATAGTGATGGCCCAGCAATTGAGGGAAATATCACCCTAGAAGTTGTGTGGACAGCCATCCCCATTTTGTTAGTCTTTTGGATTGCAGCTTACAGCTACCAAATTTACGAAAAAATGGGCATTCAAGGCCCTATGGAATTAGTACACCTGCATAATCCGATGGGAATGGAATCGGCTTATGCAGCACCAAAAGATGAACCAGTTGCGGCTTTAGCTGAACCAGTAGAAAACATCGATGTCATAGCCAAACAATGGGCTTGGGTATTTCATTACCCCGAAAGAGATGTTACTAGTACCGAACTACATCTACCAAGCGATCGCCGCGTCCGGTTGGTATTAAAATCTGAAGATGTACTACATGGCTTCTATATCCCTGCATTTCGACTGAAGCAAGACATCATTCCCAATCACAATATTGACTTTGAGTTCACCCCCATTCGTCCAGGCAAATACCAACTGACTGACTCTCAATATAGCGGTACATACTTTGCCACAATGCACGCCAATGTAGTGGTTGAATCTCCCGAAGCTTACCACCAATGGCTTGCCCAAGCTGCAACCCAAACACCAACTCCCGCATATAATCAAGCAGCTTCTGAGTATGCCCAAGCAACCAGTCAGTCAGGTAAACCCGCTGGATGGGCTACAGTCGCGCCTGAGCCAGCACCTCTCGTCAATTATCCTGGTTGAAAGGAAACTCACCGATGACAAACATCTCTGTTAAAAACGTTAATCTCCCTAGTGAGGAACCTCACCACGAATCCCCAGGGAATTGGAAAGAATACTTCAGCTTCAGCACTGACCATAAGGTCATTGGTATTCAATACCTCGTTACAGCATTCATCTTCTTTTTAGTCGGCGGTATCTTTGCAATGGTGATTCGGGGAGAACTGATTACACCCGAATCAGACCTAGTAGACCGCACCTTCTATAACGGCATGTTCACCATGCACGGCACAGTAATGCTGTTTTTGTGGACATTCCCCTCTTTAGTTGAACTAACAACGGACATTTTGTGCTAAACTGCTCTGACATTGAGTTTGAGAGCTTTATGCGGGTCGGTTACGTTAGAGTATCGAAATTTGAACAGAGCGATGCGCTGACTCAGCAGACCGCCAGAATTGAAAAAGCTGGCTGTAGCTTGGTTTTTTCTGACATCGAATCTGGGCGAAGCGACAGCCGGAAAAACTTCAATAAAATGCTCGCAATGTGCCGCGAAGGACAAATAAAAGAAATCGTTATCACTCGAATCGATAGACTGGGTAGGTCTGTGATGACCATCGCTAAAACAATAGCACTACTCGAAAAGTTGAATATCAAGCTTGTCATCTTAGATGCCCCCGTAGAAGATGCGTCAAGCCCATTTGGGTGGTTTTCCCTAAATCAAATGGCAGGACTAGCCGAGTTTGAATCTCGGTTGTTACAGAGCAGAGTAAACCACGGATTAGAGCATTTTCGCGAACAAAACAAAGCATATCAGCCACCATTCGGGTTTGCTAGAGTTGGCGGGAAATATGTTCCTGATCTGACCATACATCAGCCCAGTGGAAAAACTAATTGGGCAATAGCCCACGAAATTATTCAATATTTTTTATCTAAAAAAACTTCGCTGCGAAATACTATTCAACACTTTATAAAAGAATTCAATATTCAGTTTTCCCCTCCAGGGCTACGCTCTTGGTTGTTGAACCCAGTGCTGCGAGGTCACACTAGATATAACGTAAAATTTAATCGCGTTAACCCCGAAAAATGGGATATTCGAGAAAATACCCATCAGCCTTTGATATCAGAAGAAGTTTACCAACAGATTGAAACTCGGCTTAGAGAAAATCAACGCCTGTGGGGTAGGAACTTTGAGGGTGCCACACAAACAGATATTGGCGGGCGTTTATTGTCTGGGCAAATTATCTGCGGTTCCTGCGGAGGGAAATGTTATGTCCATGATGCTAAGAGAACGATGGGATTGCGATGCAAACGTCGCAGGGTTTACGGCGAAACTGCTTGTAGCAATAAAACCGCAGTTTCACTCTTGAAGGTTATCGATGCTGTTGACGCTACCCTAACAACAAGAGCGATCAAACTCAGGGACTATGTTGTCAGCAACCAGCCATCGAACGAAGATACCCCGGAAATTATCGAGCTCAAATCTCGTCTTGAAGTACTGCGAAAACTTCCCAGAGATTCGATCATTGAAGAGGCAATCGACCGGACAGTAGTCAAGATTCAGCAACTTCAGCAACAAAACATTCAATTCGCCTTTGTTGGGGCAAGTTTGCAAAAAGAATTGATAGACACTTTCGGTGATGTTGAGTTTCTTGAGGTCATGCCAGATGAAACCAAGAAGGATTTGTACAAAAAATTTGTAAAGGAAGTAAAAGTTCTAAACGGCAATGTCATCGCCGTGTTGTTGGTTGAGATACTGCGGTAGCAACTCTGGGTTTGTCATGATCATTTTTTTTGTTGCTTTATCTACATTCAACGGCTTCACCAAACGAAATAATATAGCTAGCCTTAGCAGTTCTTCGGATAGAGTTTCGTTCTTCCTGGGAATGTAGCGAGACACATCAAATTCAGTTTTTCTTTGCGACATGATTTCTCTGTGGCGTTCTATTTTTAGATTAGTTTGTCGGCTAAAAATTTCTGTTACGAACGATGCCAAAGGCGGGCTGTGCCTACGCACTGTTGGGCTGACACCAACTATTTCTGATTTTTTCACTACGAGCTAAATCTCTGCTTTTTTATAGTTTGAAAAGCTTATTTTTCTTGTGTTCTGGTAATTTAGATGCATTTCCCCTGGATTAACATCTCTCTTCATAATCTAGCCCTCAACTTGCTTAAGGTTTCCGCAGCAGTACGGCGAATCATGTCATCCGCATAGTAGCTGTTGGGAATCGTCGTCGCCCTTTCCAGGGCATCTATAACGGTTGAAGTCGGGTTATTTAATTGATTTAGGGCATCAATGACATTTAACGGGACACAGTATCCGGTACTGCAAATATGAGTTGCGATCGCATTTACCATTTCATCATCCCCAAAGCCCAACGCACCACTCGCCGTTAGTACCTCATTCAGCACCTGAAAATCTAATGGTGCTTTAATATAGCGCAAAAAAGCATTGCGGGTGTCACAGCTATGATCGCCCCAAGAACTGAGAATTTGAGCACACAAAGAACAAATCGAAGGTTCTGGATCGTGAAAGAGTGTATATCGAATAACTTCTGCATTCTCTGCTGTCCAAGGTTCATCCCACAAATCCGTGAAAAAAATATAGCGATCGCTCGGATCGATGGGTAAAGCGTTTACGTTCATCTACAAGCCAAAAATGCGAAGCAATTTTCTATAATTTAGGACATAAGCTCGATGGAGTTGAGTAGTTTAATTCGCCCTCCTTCCCATCCAGTAACCAGTTGATACTGATTGCCATGTATTTCCATTTGTAAGGTTTCAGGTTGTTCCAGTTGGGCAGTTCTGAAGACGGCTAAAGCGCGTTCGCGAAGCGACTCCTTTGGAGTATCGCGAAACTCAGCATAATCCATACCGTCTGGGTAAAGCGGATCAAAAATCATCCAGTCCAAACTTAAATCAAATTCCTGAATTGGCATATCCCCTACCATCCAAAGAAATTCAGCCTCATCAACGCATCGTCTCAGATGAGGATAAGTGCCCGTCAGTTGGGAATAGACGCTTTCAGGTATTTCGCAATTGAGCAATCCGACAGCATCAAGTTCCTGAAGCAATTTGGTGCGATAGGATTCTACTAGGGTGGGTTGATATAGGTGCCCTTGATTGGCAAAAAACTGCATGTAATCCGCAGCAATTGTTTCTAATTTTCGGAGAACGCTAGGGACGAACCCAGTTACCTCAGCCCAGCCAAACCGTACATCCCACTCATCTTCGGAACATAGCTGTACACATAAAGGAAAGTTTAACTCCCCAGTTTTAATCTGTTGAGTGACTTGAATTATTTTGTTAATGCTACTTTGCGGGATATAGTGACCGCAACCATCCCAACCGGCAAAATTTGGATTTACATACCAGAAAGGTTCAGTGGGTGGATATCCTGTTCGTTGCTGATATCGCTCGATTTCTTGCTGGAATTCTGATTCTGCGGTCGCCACATCATATTCAAAAATTGACCTAAGCCGGAAATAAATAGCTCCATTACCGAATTCCTGCCCACTTACAAACGCCTGATGTAATTGATTATGGATGCTCTCAACTCGCGTTGAACCGGACTCAAAGACAAAATCCTCACCTGGTTCTGCCAAGGGTAATAAAAATTCGATGATGTTTTGGTAATATCCTTCAGATGTAAAGCGCAATTCGTTATCTTTTGCCAAGACGACGAGGGGGTAATCATCAATTAACAATCGCTGATAGATTTTCCAGCCTGGGTATTCCATCAGTTCGCTCTTTCTATCACGAGTTACCGGTGGTTTCTTTGTCGTTTTCTAAAGGGGTAATTGCTTGTTGACCCTGCCACTTTCTCTGCCACATTTTCTCCACTTCTCCTCCTGGGAATCTATCCCTTCCCCGCTCACCATCAAACATGGCTGTTACATCAACGCTCACAAACTCAATTCGCCTTGCTGGCGAGTAATCCCGCAGGTATATTTCGTTACTAATGCGGTAAAGCAAATCATCTAACCAGGCTTCATCTTGAAAGACAGAGCGATTTACCATACCAGAAACGACCCACGCGCGATCGCCAACCTCTCGAAACCAAAGAAATCCCAAGTCCGGAAATGGCGCAAATGCATCGGATACAGATCCCTTTGGCTGAGTGAGGGGATCGGTTAATCGACAGACCTTATATCTTGCACCTGGAAATTTGAATGTCAATTCCATGACTAAGTGCCAAGTCTCTCAGACGTTCAATGTCTTGTAAAAGAAGTAACAGTACTAATTGT
>NZ_JACJPX010000010.1 GCF_014696315.1 Calothrix membranacea FACHB-236 | reverse complement strand
CCCCAATCCCCAATCCCCAGTCCCCAGTCCCCAATCCCCAATCCTGATATGCTTATTTTCAGAAAACTGTAACGGAGAAATATAACAAAAATGTATATCCAGTTTCGTGAGGTTAATCCTTTTGATGTATGGATTTGGCTGAGGTTCAGCACGATTCCTTCGGCGCGTGAAAGGCAATATATAGAAGAGGTTTTCAATTCTTGGTTTTATTTAGGGAAATTGGGTGCTTTTAATGCTGAAAATCTTCAGGTGCAAGACACAGGACTGGATATTAGTTACATGAATTACGACGAGCAAGGTTATGACAAAAGCTTGCTGGCGCTAATGCATAACATGGGTGAGTTCGAGTATGAAGGCGAATGGGGACGCTGTTGGTTTGATTTAGGAACTAGTGATGCGATCGCCTTAGATATCTTAATTAATGCTCTCACCCAGCTAAGTGAGGAATATGTCACTATTGAGGAATTGTATATCGGTGGCGAAAATGAAAATTGGCCCATAGAGGAGAACGAAAACAATTCTTACTCTATGTACGATAATTAGTGACTTAAGTTACAAAAATGAGCAAAGCAGGAGAAATTCGGGTAATAGCCTTGGGATTAATTCGTGATGGCGAACGCATCTTTGTTTCCGAAGGCTACGATCCCGGCAAGCAATCTACATTTTACCGAGCTTTAGGAGGTGGGGTAGATTTTGGCGAAACCAGCCTTCTCGCCCTACAAAGGGAGTTTCAAGAAGAAATTCAGGCAGAATTAACCAATATTCGCTATTTAGGTTGTATTGAGAACCTATTTATATTTAATGGCAGGCAAGGACACGAAATTATTCAACTTTACCAATGTGATTTTGCTGATCCCAAATTTTATCAATTAGAGAGCCTCATATTTTCTGAGTCCCCAAACCATAAACATCGGGCACTTTGGATTCATATCGAGCGGTTCAAATCAGGCGAATTAACGCTAGTACCAGCAGAATTTTTCAATTATGTATAAGATTGCTCTAGTTTTTAGCCGAGCAAGCAAATACGGTTCTCATAATATAAATCGATTGATGTTTAAATCCTGTAGAGACGCGATTTATCGCGTCTCTACAAACCCAAAATCATGACGAAAAATTCTTAACCCAACCGTATTGAGACGAAGCAGGGATACAGAGGGAGCAAAGAGACAAATACCCTATGCCCCATTTCTTATGCGCGCTTGTAGCTATCAATATGCTTGATATTGCAATAGTTAAACAACTCCAGTTCCTCCAAAGGATTTCTGAGAATGCAGAATTAATTTGCGGAAATGTCTATTGCACAAAAGAAGAGAACTATGCTAATCTCTGCAATTTACTTTTATTGTTTAGCTCGTACTAAACATCTAATATGATGTTAAGCCTGGAATTTGACTTTTAGCCTGAAACTTTAATTAAAATTCAACCCAGTTTTAAAGAATTATTAGAAGTGTTATAAGAGCTTATATGAAGCTGTACTGGGTAAAATTTGATTTTCTAGTTATTTAGATAAATTTTTTATATACTTTTGTAACATAGATAACAAATTACTGGATATTGATACCTCTAAAATCAAATTTTTTAGAGTATAATCCTAGCGAAATCTGGCTACAGTCAGAGTAAAACGGTGCTTATACAAATATAAAGTACATCTCAGGATACTGTGCATTTTCCTAACTCGGATCTACATTTGATATATAAGATTGGTATGTGGAATATAAGGAATTAATAACTTTTCGCTATACCATCTTTATAATTTCTTTGTTATTTTGTATTTAACTGGACAGTTCTGCAGCAGGTGGTGCGTTTAAATATCTATTAGTTGCACCATAGGCAATAAATTCTCAAACATATTTAATTGGTTGACCTAGGCTAATTTATATTGCCAATTGCAATGTAAATTGCTTAAATCGAGATGCGAGTTAGATTGCAAATTGGTAAATAGTTCATTTCTAGCAAAAACCTTACTTAAGACCATGATTAAAACCGCAAACCAACCTATTGTTTTCTCCGCTTTTATTAGCCCTCTTAGCGAAAAAGACAATCCTAAATTTGATTTATTACAACCATTACGCCAATGGCTTGACAATCTCGAAATTCAAAATCGGAAAGTTGCGAAATTTATTGCCAAACTCATCCCTGCACAATGCCCCTTTGAGCGCGATATCATGGTGTTCGGACGCAAAATTGCCCATATTCCCCCTATGTGCAAGCTTAATCCCCTTTACGATCAATTTGTCGGCTTGCGTTTTCGCGCACTATGTTATTTAGTAGATAAATGCGGAGAGGATATCCAATCCTACTGCTAAATAAAATTCGATCAAGTGCGGCATGGAAATTAAAATTGAGCATCAACCCAGTCAAGAACGCCTCGAACAGTTGGGTGTAAAAAAGTGGGGAATTTGGCAAAAAGAAATTTCAAAATTCCCTTGGACTTATGATACTCAAGAAACTTGCTACTTTTTGGCAGGAAATGTAATTGTTACGCCAGATGGTGGACAGCCAGTGCAAATGGGTAAAGGTGATTTAGTAATTTTCCCGGCTGGAATGTCCTGTACATGGGAAATCACCAGTGATGTGAAAAAACATTATTCCTTTGATTAATCAAGAGAGAACTTGATCCCCAATATCTTCTCATTGCATTGGGAAAGTAAAGCTCTTATATCTCAATTCTCACTCAAATTGTATGGGGGTTCGCAACGATTGTTATAGGATAAAGTTGCAGAATCGGTAAATTGCTTATATCCATATCTCTCAAAATTCGTTGCAACTCCATCACCAAGACAATATTCGTAAAAATAAATGGTTTCATTACCGCTAAATTTGGCAGAAATTTCCTTCCAAATAGGCGGCTGATAGCCAAATATATAGTTATAGAACTTTGTAGCCTCAGTTTTATCGTAATTATAGCTGCCTGGGTATTGGAAAAAATCGCCGTTAAAGTTTAAAGTAATAAACTTTGCTTGATTTTTGACAAAAGTGATAGAAAAATCACTTTTAGGAAACTGCGTAAATAGCCTTCGGAAACTTTTGGGAGCATAAGTATAAGTAACTTGCTCACCTTGAGTTTTTTTGGTAATGTAACGCCCAAAATAGCGTTCAATAGTTTGAGGGGTTTGATTTAACACATAGCGTCCCGCCAAAGCTGGAGGCGCAACTGCACTGTTGAGTAGTATCAATCCCACAGTCAACCCAGTCAAGCCTAGCCAAACACCACGAGATTTCATAATCCATACCTCCACCTCACAGCCAGGGAGTTCATAATCGTGTTAGTGGGAGGCTTAATTAATAACGATGCTATTCCATAGCACAATGTTTCTTCCCACCGCCATATTAAAGAGGAAGTTGACTAAAAATGTTACTACATTTAAGCACCTGGCCTGAGGTCGAAGCTTATCTACAGCAGTCTAGAGGACTGATTTTCCCGATAGGTTCCACAGAACAGCATGGCCCCACCGGATTAATTGGTACTGATGCGATTTGTGCAGAAGCGATCGCCCGTGGTGTGGGTGAAGCAACTCAAGCAATGGTAGGCCCTACAATCAATGTTGGTATGGCGCTACATCATACCGCCTTTCCCGGTACTATAAGTCTGCGTCCCAGCACCTTAATTCAGGTAGTGCGAGATTATGTAACTTGTTTAGTCAAAGCAGGTTTTACCAAGTTCTACTTTATCAACGGACATGGCGGTAACATCGCCACCCTCAAAGCAGCTTTCTCAGAAACTTACGCCCACCTAGAAGATTTGCAGATTGCCAACGCCCAACAGGTACAATGCCAAGTAGGTAATTGGTTTATGTGCAGTTCCGTCTATAAACTTGCCAAAGAATTATACAGGGATCAAGAAGGTTCCCATGCTACCCCTAGCGAAGTAGCCGTTACCCAATATGTTTATCCAGAAGCAATTAAGCAAGCACCCCTCTCGCCAGAAGTAGCCTCAGGACATAGAATTTATAGTGCAACCGACTTTCGATTACATTACCCCGATGGACGCATGGGTTCAAATCCCGCCTTAGCTACCCCAGAACATGGTAAGCAATTTTATGAATTAGCCGTCAAAGAACTCAGCAACAGCTATTTAGAATTTTTAAACGCAGAATAAAACTCAGAGGAATTTTAAATTTTGCGGAAAGTTGAGCCAGTGCGTTGGACAGGTTTCCCTCCCTAGCAAACTTTCCTTAGCGTAGCCTCTCCCTTTGGGAGAAGACGGATTTTGAATTGATTAGATTTCAATGCAGTAATACCAATTCAAATAATGTTTGCGACACATCAACAATATACTAGAGGGCAAGGCAATGCCTGTGCCCCTACAATCTGTCGCATTCTTTTTTCAAATTAGTAACAGTTACTTAACAAAAAACCGAACACTCATTTTGGAGGGGGTTTGGGGGACGCAACCGTCCCCCAATCGGGGGTTTGGGGGAGAATCCCCCAATCTTTGGCTTTTTCAACAAATAACAAATAAATGCTTCAACCTACAAAGCTAAAGTTATCAGCAGCTAGGTTATTTGCAGTAATCCCCAACAATGAAGCTAACTCAGAGCTTCCCTTTTTAACTAAAGTATCACCACCCTGTTGCAACAGCGTCAGTTCACTGAACTGATTTACACCAATCCCAGCAATACCAATCACATCAATTCCTGGAGTAAAATCCGTGACAATATTCTTGCTAGTAGGAAGACTAGCATTTGCAATCCAGAACTGATCCCCACCAGCGCCACCAGTCAGACGGTTACCACCAGAACCAGCAAATAACATATCATCACCATCACCACCCACAAGGGTATCATTGCTATTAGAGAAGAGTTTATCATCGCCGGAACCACCATACAGTCGGTTATTATTCCCCTTACTCGTGAGAGTATCGTTACCAGAACCACCGAAGAGAACTTGACGAGAACCTTCAACTACTTGCAGATTATCAGCACCAGCAGCCCCAAATAAATTATTGCTACCGCTAGCTTCCACTACAGTAAGTTCATCGTTACCTACGCCACCATCAACATTAGTATTTTTTGCAGGGCCATTAGCACCAACAAAAACTTGATCATTACCATCACCTGTTGTTATTGAAGAATCACTACCTGCAATTACTGTGTCATCACCGTTACCAGTAAAGATAGTATTTTCTTTGGTAGCTTCTACAATATCTGCACCATCGCCTGTGAATAGGGTTTGTCCAGGCTTGAGATTGTTGCTAGAACCAAATTCGATACTAGGTTTAGTAACTGCAATGTTATTTGGTAATTCTAAAATTCCCAATCTTTCAGCAGGAGTCTTACCAGTAACATTGAAATCGTTATCATTAATTAACGCTAAAGTATTGGGTGCAACTAAAGCTAAACCCTCTAACTTTTCAACTCCGGTGTAACCCAACTGTGCAGCATTGGCGATTAAGCTTTTGCTGACGGGTGTAATTTTAGCAGTTGTTAACTCAGCCGGAGTTAGTTGTTCAATGGTCTTCCCGCTGGGTAATGTAAAGTTAGCAGGATTATTGATGTTTGTCGCCCCTACTAAGTTAATTTGGTAGATAAGTTTATTACCAGCAGATGTACCATTATCATCGCGTTCGACAACTGCAAATTTACCATTACCTAAAGAAACTGCATCGCCAATTTTATCTGTAGCTGGTAGACCTTCGAGAAGATATAAATACTCCCCTATTACTTGTTTGCTGTTGATATCAAATTCTAAAATTCTCAAGTTACGAGAAGCTTTAGAAACTGTATCGCTAGCATTATCAGGATTATCAATTGGGCTTTGAATAAAGGCGTACAATTTAGAACCTTCTAAAGCCACAGCTTCAAATCCGCGATTGTTGCGGCGTTGAGCATAAACTTCTGGTAATATCTCAGTTCCAAAAGTTCCTGCAGGTTGGTCTGGATTAGGTGCGGTTGCAGTTCCTTTGGGGATAAATCTCTCAATTAATTTACCCTGACTATCAAAATGGTAAATTGCGGGACGGTATTCATCTACCATCCAATAATCGCCATTTTCTGTAACTACAATTCCTTCTAAATCTGCACCTAATGGGTCATTAGGTAGAGGTTTATTATCTAAATCAACGCCAATTTCATCGGTATAAGCTGTACCATTAGCCCCAGCTTGTAAATTTGGTAATCCGGTTAATGGTGTTTTCCCATCTTGACGAAATAAGCCAGTACGGTTAGTAATTTTAATTTCGCCTGTAGTGCGGTTGAGTTCAAAACTGACAATTTCAGGTTGGAAGTTGGGTAAATAAAATGGTCGATTTGCACCCACAGGTTCACCATTAGGGCCTCTGTCTGTGTGAGTAACAAATCGCAGGTTACCATTAGGTGCTGTTCCTAGGAAATATAACCCTGAAAAACCACCCAATAAAATATCTTCTCCCTTGGAAGTTGTGCCTAACTTTGGTAAATTTTTAAAGTCGTAAATGGTGAGTTTGGGTTGAGCAACAGGATTGCGGGGATTGTAACTAGTGGTGTCAATATTTAAAGGGGTAGAGAAGGCGTTAGCGATATTTTCCCAAGGTACTAATTTAAAATTAGAGTTGATATTCTCTATTTCATCGTCATTGCTAACTAGTTTTGCAGGTTCATTATCACCATCTTGAGTGACAAATAAACCTTTGGGAAAGTTAGGGCCAAGGGGTACATTAATTACATCTGCACCATCTGATTCTTGGACGCTATCAATTGCGCCATTGCTACCAATTGCAAAGTTACCCAAATAATCATTATTGCCTTCACGGGTGTAAGCAACAAAAGTATTATCGCCTTGGCTGGATGCTAATAAATAGCCTGTACCATTCTTACCGTAGTAGATAGTTAATCCTTCCACATCATCGGTAAGGTAATTACCACCTAAGCCTTTAACTTGATCAATTAACTTCCCAGTTGTACCACCATTTGGTTCGGCTTGAAATTTCCAAATACCGACATCTTCTTGACCAATGTAAAGGAAACCAGTTTCTTGGTCTACAACCATTCCTTCTGTTTGTGCGGAACGATCGCTATCAGAGGAAGATGGAATGGTAAACTCTCGTACCCGTTCCGCGCCAATTTTGCCATTACCTTTGTCAATCAGTTTAAACTGGGCGATATCTCCAGTTTCCCGGCGACTGGTAAAGACGTAGTAATCATTGGTGATGGGACTGCGATATAAAGCGAGTCCGTAGGAACTGCGAGAAGATGAGGAATAAGGTGCAAGAAATGGTAATGCTTGGAAAATTGTGCCAATACTGCTATCGGTAATATTTTCTAGATATTTACCGGGAGTGGTGGGATTAGGGTTTATCTTGAATATTGCTAGTTTATCGTTACCGCGATCGCTCGCTACGGCAATATCGATTTTTTCCCCGCCTAATTCAAAACCATATTGCAAATCAATGTTGTTGTAGCGAATACCGCCAGGGTTAACTTCCTGCAACAGTTTACCAGACAAGTCATACACCCGCAGTCCGGCATTTTTGACTGAGGTGAGAACTAAGCTTTCAGCCGCATTATTGGCATTAATATAGATAGCTGGGTCATCAGCATCAGCACGTTGGTCTGTTGGTAAGGTTTCATCGTCGAATAAATCAGGACGAGTTTCTACTCTCGGTGCTGCGGTAGTGACTACCTCTGCATCCAAAGTTAAAATTTGGGTGAATTGAGTTGCATTGAAGTTGTTATCACTTACCAAAACAATCGATTGACGACCATCAGCTAACTTCGGCCCAAAAGCTATACCCTCAATATTATCTGTACCATTCGGCAAATCTAGGTCATTTAAATTCAACAGTAAACGCTTTTGGGCTGGTTGAATCGCAGCTAATTGAGTGGCGCTGAAATCTTTGAGTGAGTCGATACTGCTGATATCTGTTGCACCCTGTAGGGAAATTTCATAGATTTTAATTGTGTTCCCTACACCTTGAGCAAAAGAACGTTCTACAGCTAGTAATGTACCGCGATTATCAATGGCTAATAAATCCACCAAGCCGTTATCACTAAAACCTGTTGCTGGATTGGGGGTAACAGATGCATCTGTAACGTAGAGATATTCTTTTTCAGGCTGTCCCGTTACCAGATTGTATTGTAAAATCCGCGATCGGCTACCTGTGGTAGTGGTAACCCTTGGCCCATCTTGAAATAAAGCGTTTTCTGTGGCGGTGAATAAAGTTTTTTGGTCAGGTGTGATGGTGAGGCTTTCAAACGCCAAGTTATTATACACCCCTGCGGTTTGGGTATCGCCAGCATCGACAACACCATTACCGTTAGTGTCTTGAACTACTGGTAAAAACTTCTTAGGAACAGCTAAACTGCGAACTTCTTCCCCCGTAGTCAGGGAAAATTCTTTAATAAAGGGATTGCTAACCCGACCTGCACTAGGATTGGCTTCACCCTCAGAAGAGATGAAAACTGTACCATTGTTAGTTAAGGCAATGCCTTCTGGATCAATGGTGTTAAGTGCAAAGAAATTGCCGTTAGCATCTTTGAGCGGTGTAACATTGGTAAAAGTTACCCCTGTTGTACCAATTTTCGCCGGGTCAGCAGTAAAAGTATAAAAGCGGGCGGGTGCAAATTGAGAGCGATCATCAGCGATCGCGTAGAATTGTTTTTTATCTGCATCATAGGCGACACCAGACAAACCACCCAACGGAGTTTGTCCGCCATTTACCGTTCCCGCAGCGCCAGGGGGAATAAAGCCTGTAGGTAAGATGGTTTGTCCTAAAAATCCCAATTCCGGAATCGTTTTTCCTGGTGTTGTCGGCCCTGCTTGCACATCTGCATATACTAAACGATGGTCAGAACTGGGGAAAGGAAATGTCCCTACCAAAGGAAAATTAGGGTCAGTATTTACAGGCCAGAACACTGCGGAATTACTAACAGTCAAATCAGCTGAAGGTAATACATAGTCAGTCCGCAAATTACCGGGTGCAGTATCAGCAAAGTCTGCAGTATCAAAACTAGCATTTCCCTTTTGGTTAAGGTTTGCACCACCCTGTAAAATTGCTTGTTGTGCTGCGCCAGCACTGCTAGGGATGAAATTAGTATTAATGCCAGGATTTTGTAATAATTGGCGAATAGCATTGTCATAACTATCACCATCTACAGGGTCGGCATTTTGGTCGCCCATAATTACAAACCGCGAACCAGCAGCAATCCCGCCTTTTTTACCCGCATCATCATAGATGTAATCGCTTTTACCAGGGGTGATATAATCTGCCCAAAAGCGAATTTCATCATGATTGCGCTTACCGTTGCGGTCTTCGGTTCCATCAAAGGTTGGCGGTGTGGGATGACTGACTAGGACGTGAATTGTCTCACCGTTAACTTTAATTGGTACATCCCAATGACTTTTAGAAGAAAGGCGTAAAGCGTTTTGTTCCTCTGGGGAATACCAAGGAGTATTAGAATTAGGTGTTGAAATAGTAGAAAGCAAAGCATCTGGCATATCCTTCCACAGAAAAGTTTGGAAGGTGCGAACATTAGCAGTATCAATAGGATATTTGGAAAGTAGCAACATCCCAAACTGACCAGGGAAATTACCAAATCCCAAAGCATCATCACCATATCCAGTTGCGCCTGGAGTAGTGACAACTTGACCATCATTATTTAAGTCAAATCCAGAAACAATACCTGTATTACTAGGCGCAATATAAAAGTATGAATAATTAACAGGAGTTGCACCATTCTGGCTCACAGCAAGGTAATTTTGCTGGAATAATTGCACCGCCTGTAGGGGATTTACTTGGACGTAATCGAACTCGTTAACTAATAAAATATCCGGATTATTGCGTTGGATAATTTCTGCGACTGCTTTTGCTTGAGCATTATTAGGTGTAGATAAATCAGTAATTAACTGACCATCAGCATTACGATTGAGGGAAGCATTGAATTGAGAAAAGCGGATTGTGTTGGTAGTTACCATAGAATAGCTTGCAATTAGGTAAATTTTGCTTGAGAGAATTAAGAGAGATTATTTAAAGTGAAAAATCATCAACAATGCTTAAATTAAATTTAAAATTAGAGCCTCATAGTATTGGCTATTAGTTTTGTTGAGTAAAACATCAATTAGCCTCAAACTCAGATATAGAGAATGAGATGTTAAATTTCATCCTCATATTAAAAAACACATATTATCGGTATCTCTCTCAGTAGTTCAAGTTATCCTGGTAACGTTAAGAAATAGCTAGCTCTAGGTTAAAAGATAAGAATTATTAGGATTTTATCGGTCAAGGCTTAAGTGCTACAGTGCTATCCAAAATTGCCATCAAGTCAGTAGTCAATCTTAAGTAGGGTGTGTTACGGCTATGAAAGGATTTGGGACAAAGAGACAATGAAATTCAGCCGTAACGCACCGCCGTATGGATGGTGCGTTAGGCGCGAGGATAGTTATTTCTTGACAAATTATCTTGGAAATCAGCGCCTAACACACCCTACACCTGACTTGAAAAAGCAGGGGGGCAGGGAGCAGGGAGCAAGGGGGATTAATGAATTTTTCATGTGTTCTGGTGTACCCAGTTCATGACGGCTACTTAGATTTTTTTAATAATCAAATCGGATTCTTATATGATGTAATTTCTGATTAAAAACTATGCATAAACAAGACCGTTACATACCCTACATAACTGCATATTTATGCTGAAAATTTCTTTTATATTGAAAACATTAATTATTGCCAATTTGGCAACATATATCAGCAGTTATCAATTTCAATTCTTTTATAAAACTCTCTAAATCCTTAGTGAGTATTTATGCATACTCACTAAATTACCATATTCTTGAGATGAATAACACCCCAAAAAGTCAGCGTCAAAAAACTGCTTTGATTACTGGAGCCGCTAGTGGCATTGGTTACCAATTAGCATACATTTTTGGTCGGAATAATTACAATTTGGTGTTAGTAGATAAGAACGAACAAAAACTGACAGAAATTGCTGTAGACTTTGCTCAAAAATTCAACATTGTTGTCAAAAATTTTGCAAAAGACTTATCGATACCAACATCTCCCACAGAAATTTTTGCAGAGTTACAACAATCATCTATTAAAGTTGATGTGTTGGTGAATAATGCAGGCTTTGGTACTTATGGAGTCTTTGCAGAAACAGACCTCACTACTGAACTGAATATGCTACAGGTCAATATAGTGAGTCTTACCCATTTAACAAAATTGTTCCTCAAGGATATGGTAGAGCAAGGCTATGGCAAAATTTTAAATGTTGCTTCAGTTGCAGCTTTTCAACCAGGGCCTTTGATGGCTGTTTATTTTGCAACTAAAGCCTATGTGTTATCATTTTCGGAAGCGATCGCACAGGAATTAGAAGGTACAGGTGTGAGTGTGACTGTACTTTGTCCTGGCCCCACAGCAACTGAATTTCAAAAAACTGCTGCAATGGAAGACTCAAAAATTGCCAGTGTAAATCGGATGATGGATACAGAAAGGGTTGCTAAAATTGGTTATCGCAGTTTAATGGCAAACAAAACTGTTGTGATTCCTGGGTTGAGGAATAGAATCCTCACTGAAAGTGTGAGGTTTACACCCAGAAACCTGGTGACAAAAGTTGTAAAAAGTATGCACGAATTGAAGAATAGATAATCAGAATCCAGAGTAGGATGCGTTATAACGCATCCTCGCTTAATCATTGACATTTAACTCTCAAAATGAGAGGATAAATTGAGTTGTGGAATTTTATGAATAAATATGCTCAGACTAGCAAAGACGAATGCATTTAATTTCAATTCGTAATCTCCGCATTGATACTACTCAGTTTCCTGATGTCAAAAAGCAAATAGAGGACTGGTACACTACTGTTAAGAAGGCAGATTGGCAAAACCTCGAAGATGTAAGAAAAATTTATCGTGATGCAGAAGCAGTAGGAAATTTTACTGTTTTTAATATTAAAGGCAATGATTATCGTCTAATTGTTGGTATTGATTACGAAAACCAGGTTGTCTATTACAAATATTTTCTGACACACGCTGAATACGATAAAGATAAATGGAAAAATGACCCTTATTTTTGACCAAAATAGCTATCGTCATCTCTTAGCAGAAGTTGTTCCTGTCGCAATAGAAACAGAAGAAGAATACGAACGTATTCTCAAACTAGTAGAACAGCTAACTTTTAAGAAAAATCGCACTAAGGAAGAGCAAGCTTTATACAAGCTGCTGATCATCTTGATTGAAGCTTATGAGACAGAACATTATCCGATGGAAGAATCTGCACCTCATGAAATTCTCCAGCATATTATGGAAGCGAGTGGAACTCGTCAAGCTGATTTAGTGGGAATTATTGGTTCAAGTGGTGTAGTTTCTGAGGTTGTCAATGGTAAGCGTTCGATTAGTAAAGCGCAAGCTAAAGCGTTGAGTGAGTATTTTAAAGTTGCGCCTAGTTTGTTTATTTGAGAAAGTAAAATATGTTAGCTATTGCGCCTGTATTTGGTGATTAACCAACCAAAGCCGATAAATAACAAGGTGGCGAGGATACTTAACAATATGGATGCGTAAAAGGGATGGGGTTGCTTATCAGGAGATATGGCTGCTAGGGGTTTGTTGATTTTGTCGATATGTTGAACCACTACGCCAGAAATTATTGCACCTCCACCAAAGCCAATTCCTAATATTTGGATAGTATTATTTAAATTGCGATCGCGTTCTGCTTGTTCTTGCTCGCGTTCTGCCTGTTGTGTTTCTACTATACCTCGGATAGTATCAACTAATTGTCCAAATAATTCTTTACCTGGAAGCAGATAGTTAATATCTGTTTGAATTTGTGCTTGCCATTTATGAGCGTTTTTTTGCAGAAAATCTTCCCAAAATTGGGGATTATTGACTTGACCAATAGTTTGAATATGATCTAGGCAAATTCTGTAATTAGTAATATTAGTAGTAATTGCTGTGTGGTGTATTTGTAAATCTTGCAAACATCTGGTGTAGTCAAGGCTTTTTTGGGGAATCTCTGCCATTAAGGTTTTTAACTCTGTTAATTGTGTTTGTGAGTTACTTTGCAGATTGTTAAATGTTTGAATTTTCTTTTCTAAACTGCTATAAATTGTTCTTGCATCTCGGTAGCGTTGACGAGCTAGGTGATAAATATAAAGTATTTTGTGATAGCTACATAATAAATTGAGTAACCAATCATAGGCTTGATTTGCTAGGTCTAATGTTGCAGCCTGACTATTATTGATGACTATTAAAATCTGGCATTGTTTAGCCGGATTATCTGGTTCGTTGGGGTCAGGTGCTTGATATTCAAATAATAAGCTTCCAAAGAGTTCTGATTTATTGATCAGTACCGGGTTTAAATTTGTATTTCCTACTAAAGCTGTGGCAAAATCTTTTGCTAGTGCATCACAATCTTGAGTGGGATCTACTTCTCCATAAATCCATAATGTTTGCCCTAAAGATGCTTGAATGTTAGCAGGTAGTAGAGAAATTGGCTTAAAATTTTGCAGTTGTGGTGTATTAATTGTGATGTTTGATGATTCAGGAGACAGAGTTAAATCAACTGCGTAGGTATCGTTAAGCAAGAAAGGCTGAAGATTAGCATTAATTTTAAAGCCATCTGTGGTTGAGATACTGCCTAAATCTAAATCTTTAGCATTAATTAACCGTTCTGTTTTTCTGCCTATTTCTAGCTTGGGTTCGTATTTATTGTTTTGATAACAAATTAATTTTGAGCGTAAATCTTTCAAGCCAATAAAGAAAAGTGAATTTTCACCTACTTTCACCAAATTTTCCCACAAGAGATTAGCATCTGTCACAACTTCATCGGGAAGTTCTGTTAGGGTATGACGAAGATGAAAAGCATAGAGGCTGAGGCTGAAATTCTTCACGGTTATTGCTGAGATTTTTGCTTGTCGGTTGTAGGTTGGGTTAAGCGTAGCGCAACCCAACAAATTCACGCAAATGTTGGGTTTCGCAAAGCCTCAACCCAACCTACTTTATGGTTGTGGTTGAGGCCTGTTAGATAAGGGGGAATTGTGTTTAATAGCGTTATCTAATAATTCTTTTGATGATGGGCTTGGTTTATCGGGTGGAGTTTGGGATTTACTATTACCTATACCTATGTTTACACCTAGATCAACAGGAGAGGTAGCAGTGATTGATTGTAGGTTTTGTTTGTAGGCTTCTAGCAGTTGACTACGAGATTCTAACTTTAACCAAGTTTCTAGTATTTCTGAGATTTCTTCATTGTCATTTTCTGGTAAATTGCTAGACAGTTGCTGCAATTCAGTCCAGTCTTGAAGAGGAATCAAATTTGTTTGAGATTCCAGAATTTTAATAAAAGCTATGATGCTAGTTTGATAAACTGACATTATTTAAACTCCTTTACCTATGGCACAAAAAGCAGCCCAATAAAAAGGTGATGCAAAAGGTTTGGTTGAGGCATTTGGATAATGAACGGTAAAATATTGATTTAGTTGTTCTTGCCAAACTAAACTGAGTGAGGACTGACTCAGCCAATATTGAAATTCTTGGACTGTAGTATCCCTTAACCAACGTTGTGCTGTATTTAAAGCTAATACAATATTAGTTTGTTGCTGTAGTTCTTCGTAAAATTTAATCATTAATAAAGCTGTGGCTGTAGCACTAACAGTCCAGAGGCTACTAACTACATTGGTGCTACCAGCTAATAAAAATCCACTGGGTAAACCAATGTATTCATCACTAGTATTTGTGAAATCTATAATTCCACTTTCGCAAGCCGAGAGTGTGACTAGGCGACAGTTGTTTAATTGGAAGTGAGTAATGATATCTGCTAAGGTTAGGTCTTCATCAGCTAACTGTAAACCAGAATTTAAGGGAGAGTTAGGATTAAAGTAGCCGTGACAAAAGAAAAATACACAGTTAGCTTTTAGTAATTTTTCATTTAGGGTGACATTGTGAGGCTTTTCATTAATGCCGAGCAGAATTGCTGATTTTTGGGCTTGGGATTGTTTGAGAATATCAGCCTTAGCAAACTGTTTTTTGATGGCTACAACTGCGCCTAAATCTTGCTCATATAAATCTGGTGTGGGGTTTTGGATAGCAAATAAAGATTCAAAGTCAGAACGTTGACGTAGTTGCACTTGTTGTAGAATTTTACAACTAGGTGCATAGCCTACACCCTTGGGGAATAAGTCAACTAAGTATGATGCCTTTACAGCTAAAGCATGGAGAGGAAACAGGTGTAAAAAGCGATGGGAAATAAAGATTAATCTGTCGCATTTTTGGGGTACTTGAGTTAATATTTCCTCAAGATGCAGAATTGCTGCTAAGTTTTGTAGGCGTTTTTCTAGCTGATTCTGCCATTGAATTTTATCTTGGTCTTGTGAGTTGTAGTATTCGCCTAGATATTCAGTTGTCCAATGCAAAAGAGCATCTAAATCTTGTTGTTCAGATTGCCAGATAACAGGGTTGTTGTTGTGGGTGATGATAAAAGCGCGAAAACAATCATTAAAAATGTACCACTGGATAATGGCAGTTTCGTTATCTAAAAGGTTTTGAATTTCGGTAAATTGGATATTATTAGAAACTACAGGCAAATTACCTTGAGTTGCTAAAGCTGCTTTGGTTAACAGTTCTACTAAATTGCGGGTTTTGCTGCGTTCAATATATTCTATTGCTTCCGTGTCTCGTTTTAATGCTAGGCAAACTTCCACGATGCGGCGATACAGTTCATTCCATTCTTCGGCTTGTTTGAGCTTGGCTTCATCACCAGAAACAATTTCACCCCGCAAAGCCTCGACTGTATCAATAGCAGAGGCAAAGGTATTGTAAGCTAAATCAAATTGTTTTTCTTCTTGGTATAAAATGCCGAGATTAAACAAAGTTGTTGCATGATTTTGGGGAAAGGCGTTGCGGGTATAAACTTCCAGGGCGGCGCGATATGCCGCGATCGCTTTTTCGATATTCTCAGCTCGTTCTCCTAATATTCTGTTACAGTAAGAAGTCCCCAGATTATTTTGCGTCATTGCCCAATCATAAGGAAAGGCACTGCAAGTATATACTTCCAATGCAGCAGTATAAGCAGCGATCGCTAATTCCATATTCTCGGCGTGATCGCCGATGATTCTGTCAGAGTATGCATTCCCCAAATTATTTTGCGTCATTGCCCAATCTTTAGGAAAAGCGCTACGGGTTCTGACTTCGAGTGCGGCAGTATAACCTGTAATCGCCATTTCAATATTATTGGCTGTTTCTCCTACAATTCTTTCACGGTAAGCATTTCCTAAACTATTTTGGGTTGCTGCCCATTGTTGAGGAAAAGCACTGCGGGTTCTGACTTCGAGTGCAGCATGATAAGCAGCGATTGCTTTTTCGATATTTGCGGCTTTTTTTCCTAGAATTCTTTTACGGTAAGCAGTCCCCAGATGACTTTGCGTCATTGCCCATTGTTGGGGAAAAGCACTGCGGGTTCTGACTTCTAGCGCAGCATGATAAGCAGCGATCGCTTTTTCGATATTTTCGGCTCGTTCTCCTACGATTCTGAAAGCATAAGCAAGGCCCAGATTATTTTGCACCATTGCCCAATCATCAGGAAAGGCGTTGCGGGTATAAACTTCCCGAGCAGCGTGATAAGCAGCAATCGCTTTTTCAAAATTATTGGCTTGTTCCCCTAATATTCTGTAAGTATAAGCAAGCCCCAGATTATTTTGCGTGCTTGCCCACTGTTGTGGAAAGGTGCTACGGGTTCTGACTTCTAGTGCAGCATGATAAGCAGCGATCGCTTTTTCGATATTTTCGGCTCGTTCTCCTAATATTCTGTCAGTGTAAGCAAGCCCCAGATTATTTTGGGTTGCTGCCCATTTTTGCGGAAAGGCGCTACGGGTTCTAACTTCGAGTGCAGCATGATAAGCAGCGATCGCTTTTTCGATATTTCCGGCTCGTTCTCCTAATATTCTGTCAGTGTAAGCAAGTCCCAGATTATTTTGCACCATTGTCCATTGTTCGGGAAAGGTGCTACGGCTGTAAACTTCGAGTGCGGCATGATAAGCAGCGATCGTTTTTTCAATATTCTCAGCTTTTTCTCCTAATATTCTGTGACGATAAGCAATCCCCAGATTATTTTGCGTGCTTGCCCATTGTTCGGAAAAGGTGTTGCGGGTATAAAAAGTAAGAGCGATTTCGTAGCCAGTAATAGCAATTTCTATGTTGTTGGCTTTGCTACCCAAGGAAAACTGCCGAATCAGATTACTCAATTCAACAATCACTGCGGCGATGTATATTGCTGTCTCTGATTCTGCTGTTGCTAGAGTATTTCTTGCCCAACGTCGCAATAATTCTGCAAAAATATTATCGAGTTTATCGGTATTTGAGGCCAGTAAGGGGTCAATTACTTGAGCATCGCCGTTGCTATCTACTGTTGCTTGCAGTATCTCTTGTAAAAATTGTCGGTAAGTTTGTATATCCTCTTCTGTGATGGGGTGAGATTTCTGGTTAAGGGATGTTGCGAGGTTTCTTAACCAGTTGGCGGTGTTTTCTTCTCCCTGCTGGGCAAAATGATCTGCTACTGCTGCTAACATCTGCACAAAGCCTGCATCCAGCAATTCTGTATTAGCTGCTAATATCTCTGTTTCTTCTCCATCAGGGCAGTTTAGCAAGCTTTCGATTAGCTGGTAGTAAGCTTGTAGGCGCTGTTCTTCCATAGGTATCATTGGGCAATGGGCATGGGGCAATGGGCATGGGGCATGGGGCATGGGTAGTGGGCTAATCGTGATTTAAATTGCATCATTTTTATGGTGGTAAAAGCTGCAAACCCTCTCCCTTGCTCCCTGCTACCTGCCCCCCTGCACCCTCAATGTACAAACTAACTACTTAACAGCTTATTCTGTAGGAGTGGCTTTTGATTCTACGGTCGATTTTATCCTGGTGATGGTGGCTTTACGAACGCGATCGCTTGTGCGTACCCCACCTGTTAATTCATATTCTCGGCTGTCTTTGCCATACTTCAAAACTACACCGCTAACTAACCTTTCTAAGGTTTCGCTAATTGTCTTTTCTAGAGCTTTGATGTTGTCTTTTGCTGTGTCGAGGGAGTTTAACATCTTATTATATTGGTTGACTTCATCGCGCAGTTGTCCAGTTAACTCGTTTAAATGCTGGAGACTGATGGAATCACCAAAATCCAGGTTAGGATCAATCGATTGAAACCCAATTTTCCGCTGTTCGGTTTTTTGCAGTAAGGGTGAAGTTCTTTTTTTGCGCGTCATCGATGCACACCTTTTACTCTACTTTCTGCTTCTAGAATCTCTCAAAAGGATAATAATTCGGTTCAGTAAAAATAGCCAAAATATGGCATTTTTTACAAGAAAATTGGATTATTTATCGTGTAACTACTGACGGGAAGAAGCAGGGGGGCAGGGGGCAGGGGGATTAATGAATTTTTTATGTGTTCTGGTGTAGCCAGTTGATGACGGCTACTTATACTAATTCAAATAATTTTGGCGATATATCAATATATTCTAGAGGGCACGGCATTGCCGTGCCCCTACAATCTGTCGTCTTTTTTGAATTTGGTATAAGTTCTGAAATGATGCCCAAATCGTATTCTGCACGAAACAACTTGTATTCTGCACAAGACAACTTGTGTTCTGTACAAAACAACTTGTGTTCTGTACGAAACAACTTGTGTTCTGTACAAAACAACTTGTGTTCTGCACGAAACAACTTGTGTTCTGTACAAAACAACTTGTGTTCTGCACGAAACAACTTGTGTTCTGTACAAAACAACTTGTGTTCTGTACGAAATAATTTGACTGTTGACTGTTGACTGTTGACTGTTGACTGTTGACTTTTGACTTTTGACTTCCGCGTAGCGGCGCTATGCGCTTCTTAAGGCTACAATTGGGTCGAGTTTAGCGGCGCGACGTGCGGGGACGACACCGAAGAATAAGCCGATTCCGCCGGATATACCAACCGCCATTGTAATTGCTACGGGTGAAATTCCAGCTTCTAAGGGAGTTAAAGCGGCGACTAAGAAAATACCACCAACACCAGCAGCAGTACCAACTAAGCCACCAATAGCTGAAACAATTACCGCTTCAATCATGAACTGTAGCAAAATATCTTGCTCTGTTGCCCCGATCGCTTTTCTCAATCCAATTTCTTGGGTGCGTTCGGTGACGGATACTAGCATGATGTTCATGATCCCAATACCACCGACAAACAAAGATATGCCTGCGATCGCAGCTAGCATAATTGTTAATGCGCCGGTGATTTGTCCGACTGTTTGCAAAGCATCTTTTTGAGAACGGATGGTAAAGTCATCTTCGCCATTAATTTTGTGGCGTTGGCGCAGTAAATTGGTAATTTGAAACTCTGCTGCATCCACACTATCAGCATTTTTAGCGGAGGCGACAATATAGCTTAACTCTAAACCATAGGGAGAAGTTCGCCCAATCAAGCGATTAGCTGCAGTGATTACAGGGACTAATGCGGCTTCGTCGTAATCTACACCTAAGTTAGAACCCTTAGCTGTGAGTACACCAATTACTTGAAAGCTAGTATTTTTAATCCTTAACTGTTCTCCTACAGGATTAGCACTACCAAACAGTCTTTCTGCTAAATCTGCACCTAGTACAACAACTTGGTTGCTGCGCTTCATATCTATATCGGTGAAAAATCGCCCCTTAGCAGGTTCAAAATCCCTGACGGTTAAGAAAGTGGGAGTTGTGCCAATGATGTTAACATCGGTGTTGCGATTACGGTAGGTAACTACTTGACGGCTATTTAATTCCGCAGTCACATTTGCAACTGTTGGTACTTGAGTTGCGATCGCTTCCGCATCTTCCAAAACCAGGGTTTTTGGTACCTCCCTAGAGATACGCTGCGTTTCTTGGTTACCAGGAATCACAAATAAGATATTTGGCCCTAAAGACTCAAGTTGTTGAGAAACATACTTCTGTCCACCTTCGCCAATCCCAATCATCGCAATTACCGAAGCGTTACCAATAACAATCCCCAGCATGGTAAGCGCACTGCGTAACTTATTCGCCAGCAGGGTTTTCCCCGCCATTTGGATACTTTCTAAGAAGTTCATGGTAATTGGTAATTGGTAATGGGTGTTTGTCAAGAGTCAAGAGTCAAGAGTCAAGAGTCAAGAGTCAAGAGTCAAAAGTCAAAAGTCAAGAGTAATTTATCCCCTTATCCCCTTGTCCCCAATCCCCAATCCCCAGTCCCCAATCCCCTAATTACTCTGCTCCTTGGCTTTTTCGATTTTGTAATCCTTCGGTGGGTTTACGAAAATGCGATCGCCTACTTTTACGCCTTCTAAAACCTGGGTTTGGTCTTGGATTTGTGCGCCGACGGTGACTTGGCGAAATTGGGGTTTATTGTTTTCGTCGGGGACAAGTACGCCAGTTTGTCCTTTTTCGGTGACAATGGCGACGGTGGGTAATACTAAAGCATTATTGACGCGATCGCCTAAAAAGGTTAAATCCACGTTTAAGCCAGAACGCAGTTTATCTATCCCTGTATCTAATACAACCCGCACTTGGAAGGAAGTTACACCTTGTTCCACTACTGCTTCCGGTGCAATTAGGCGTACACGACCTTTAAATACTTGATCGGGGTAAGCATCAGCAACAATTTCTACCTGTTGTCCTGGTTTAATTCTGCCAATATCAGCTTCAGGGACTTGGGCTAATACTTCTAAACCTCGAGCCACGGCGACAATTGAACTAGATGTGGCTGATGCACTACTAGAGGCAGAAGTTGTGGGTGTGACAAATGAACCCACGTTAGCGTATTTCTGTGTAACAATACCGCTAAACGGTGCGCGAATTTCTGTATCTCCAAGCCTGACTTGGGCTGCTTGTAATTGTGCTTGGGCGGCTTTAACGGCGGCTTGACGTTGAGCAATTTCCTCAGGACGGCTACCATTTTGTAACAGAACTAAAGCGGCGCGGGCTTCGGTAACTGCTGCTTCTTTCGCGTCAATTTCTTCGCTACGAGTTCCACTTTGCAGCAGAGATAACCGTTTTTGCGCTTCTGTTAAAGCAGCTTTGGCGCGGCTATTTTCACTAACATACTGATCGAGCTGATCTTGAGAAGTTGCTCCTTGTCTAGTTAATTCCTGATAGCGCACTACCCGCGATTGCGTCAGGTTAACTTGAGCCTGTGCTGATTCTACTTGCGCTTGCGCCTGTCCAATTTCTTGAGCGCGATTACCCGCACGCCCTGCGGCTAGTTGTGCTTCTGCTTGTGCTAAACGTGCTTTAGCTTGGGCGATTTCTTGGGGACGACTACCCGCCCGCGCTTCATCGAGTTGGGCTTGGACTTGGGCGATATTAGCTTGGTACTGCAGGATTTGCGCTTGAATTTCGCCAACATCCATGCGGGCGATTACTTGTCCTTTTTGCACGCGATCGCCTTGTTCCACATATAATTCACCCAACACCCCGGGATTTTTGGGACTGATATTCACACTTTGAACTGGTACTACCTTCCCACTCGCCGTAATCCGCAGCGTCACACTTTGGGTTTCTACTGGAACAGTTAGTTGAGATATATCTTGTTTAGTATTTCCCCGATTCACCAGAGTATAGGTAGTAGTAGTACCCACAACCAAAGCACCAGCTGTTATTAGTCCTATCAGCCAGCGCATCGGATACTTAATTTTTTTGCCAATCACGGGGATTTCTATGTACGTATTCATGATACCAGCCGATAAAGATTGCTTTGCTGAAATAGCTGTTAGTTAATGGGCTATTACTGCAATTTAGAAGAGAATAAAGTTGAAAATAAAGATGAGATATTTATCAAAAACCTCAAGATTAACTTGCTCAGTTATTGCTTATTAATATGCCTTCATATTAGCTATTCGCTTCGTTCCGTGGCTTCACCTGATTGGGTGACTTAAAATCAGGCTGAAGTATGAAGTATCCAGTCTGAAACAATGCACAAATTCTGCCCTAAGCTTAATTATCCTAGACGCTATAGGACTCATATTTAATTTTTAAAGTTCGCATATTTCACGTAGGATGCGTTAGCGATCGCGTAACGCATCTAATTTCTATTCTTTATTTCTTAAACGCCTATATCGGCGGTTAATTACACCAAATCAAATAATGTTTGCGACATATCAATAATATTCTAGAGGGCAAGGCAGTGCCTTGCCCCTACAATCTGTCGCTCAAATTGGTATTACTCTAAAATTAGACTTTAAACAAAAATCTCCGGTACTAACGTGTATTTCTAGAAGTAACAGAACGCTGTAAATTAGCCAGAGCGCGATTGTAATCTAAAATAGCTGTCACACGATTACCTTCCGCCCTTGTTAAGTCATTCTCAGCAGCAATTACCTCTGTTTGCGTACCCACACCTGCTTGAAACCGTAACCTAGCAATTTGCAAAGCTTCCCTAGCTTGACTTAAAGCCAAAGTCGAAGTCTGCACATTATCGAGATTAGACTGCAACTGAACATAAAATTGTTCCACATCAAAGCGAATTTGATCCCGCTGATTAGCAAATTGAGTTTCTGCGATCGCAATATTAGCGCGTGACTGAGCTGCTCTAGCTCTAGCTGCACCGCCATCAAATAAAGTTAAACTGCTTTGTAGCCCTACCGAATAGCCATCAACAACACTAATCCCATCATTATAAATATCTCGAAAATTATAGGTTCCAGTTATACCTAATTGCGGCCCTAATTGGGAAAGTGCTTGTCGTCGCTGCTGTTCGGCTTGATTGCGTTGCGCTAAAAATTGCGGCAATTCGGGGCGGTTTTGAAAAGCTTGTATAATGGTTTGTTCGAGTGTTTGTTGCCATAAACCAGCTAGTTGCACAGGATCGGCCGCAGCAATATCAACCGATTGTGGCAAATTTAAAAGAGTACCAAACTGACGACGGGCAATTTGCTGATTTGCAATAGAATTAGTCAGTTGTTGTTGAGCATCTGCTAAATTTACCTGAGCTTGGAGAACATCAAATTGCGTCCCCACTCCTGCTTGCAATCGTGCTTGAGTATCTCGTAAACTAGCTTGGGCATTCTCTACCGCAGAGCGATTAATTCTGACTTGTTCGTCTGCACCTTGCAAATTGTAGTACTGGGTAGCGACATTTAAACCAATTACTAAAGATTGGTTTTCTAAATTTAATTCATCTATCCGTACTTGTTCTTCTGCAGAGCGAATACTAGCTTGTGTGTTACCAGAAGTATAGAGATTATAATTTATTTGTGCTTGACCGTTAAAAGCTGTGCTGGATTCAGTTGAACCACCAGTAAACAAATTATTACCACTATTGCTTAAATTCCCACTAACATTAGCATTAGGCAGTAAAGCAGCCTGAGCTTCTCGTAGCGCACTGCGGCTACGTTCTACCTGAAATTGAGCTGCTTGTAAAGTTGGATTGTTGCGTCTTGCTAATTCTAAAGCTTGAAGCAAAGTTAGGGGTACAGTTCCTTGAATCCTCACTTCTTCTGGTTTGGTAGGAAATAGCAAAGGGTTCGGGTTCGGGCTGAGATTATTGAGAAGCGACTCAGAATTATTAATTGTAGGACTAGGAGATTGTAGCGTTTGTGCAGTAGTTTCTGCTGTTGCAGTTTTGGCTAAAGTCGTCATTAAAATTGCAACTAATACTGTAACCCAAGTAGAATGCAGGCGGAATAAAATAAAATTCATGGCTAATGTAGTAAATAGGTTTGATAAGTTAGTAAATTTTGCAGATTTATGGGTAGTTTTGAATTATATATAAAAGTCATAATATGATATTTAAAATATAAATTATGCTTACATAACCTAATATACTTAAACATCATATCTTTTTTTGGTGTGTAGTTATTGATGCGGTTTCTTGCTTTTTTTAACTCAATCTTGCTGTATAAAAATATAATTTAAATATAAAATTAAAGCCGTAATAATACTATATTTAACCAACAATTAACCCATCTTGCACACGGATAATTCTTTTAGTTTGAGCAGCAATATCAGGTTCATGGGTAACAATGATAATTGTGATACCTTGGTCATTTAATTCTGTTAATAAATTCATGACCTCGTAGGAAGTTTCCGTATCTAATGCTCCCGTTGGTTCGTCTGCCAAAACTAATGCAGGTCGGTTCACCAAAGCACGAGCGATCGCCACCCGTTGTTGTTGTCCCCCAGAAAGCTGACTAGGACGATTAGCAACACGTTCTTTTAGCCCTACTCTTTCTAATGCTTCTAATGCTCTTTGGCGGCGTTTCGGCTTAGGTAAATTAGCATAAACCATTGGCAGCATGACATTATCTAGCGCTGTTGCTCTTGCCAAAAGGTTAAATTGCTGGAAAACAAAACCTATTCTTTGATTACGAATATAAGCTAATTCATCATCATCAAAAGTAGTTAAATTTCTACCTTCAAAAATATAATGTCCTGTACTGGGACGATCCAAACAGCCCAAAATATTCATCAGCGTAGACTTACCCGAACCTGATGCCCCCATAATCGAAACATATTCCCCTTCCTCAATAGAAAGTTGAATTCCCTTCAAAATAGGAACCTCAACTTCTCCTAAATGGTAGGTTTTAGTAATCGATTCCATCCAAATCATTGTTGGCATAATGGTAATTGGGTGTTTGGTGTTTGGTGTTTGGTGTTTGGTTTTTATTATTTCTCCCTCATCTCCCTCATCTCCCTCATCTCCCTCATCCCTCCTCAATCACTACGTAAAGCCGTAATTGGGTCTAATTTAGCGGCGTTTCGGGCGGGAATTACGCCAGCGACTAAGCCGACACCTAACGAGAGTGCAAAGCCGACAATTATGGAGAGAACGGAAATTACAAAGGGGAACTTAAAAATATTCGCTGCACCAAATGCGATCGCAATCCCGCTTACCATGCCAATAACGCCACCGACGATGGAAATGACGATCGCTTCGGCTAAAAATTGATTCAATATAGCTGAATTGGTTGCACCAACGGCTTTGCGAATGCCAATTTCTCTGGTACGTTCCACCACAGACACCAGCATGATGTTAGCAATGCCAATACCACCTACTACTAGCGAAATACCTGCGATCGCAACTACCATGACGGTAAACAATCCCACGACGTTGGTAAAGGTGCTGACAATATCAGCTTGGTTAGTCAGCCGAAAATCATCAGCTTGTGGTGGATAAATATTGTGACGTAAACGTAAGAGATTGGTAACCTGAAACTGCGCTGCTTCTAACTGTTCTTGATTGGCACCTTTCACTAAAATGCCACTTACAGAAACACCTGCTAGAGCATTGTTACCAACTAATCTGGCGGACATACTAGTTAGCGGTATGAAAACTTGGTCATCTCGATCCATCGGCCCTTGAGAACCTTTCGGTTCCATCACCCCAATTACTTTATAAGCTTCTCCTCGAATCCGGATTGTCTCATCTATGGGATTAGCACCTTGACCAAAGAGAGTATTTAATACTGTCGGCCCCAGTACAGCTACCTGTGCAGCTGTGTTGAGTTCTTCCTCGGTAAAATACCTCCCTTGTTGGGGGTGAGTATTTCTGATATCTGGGTAACTTAAATCAGTGCCGTAAATGGTGGTTGATGTATTTTGCCCTCCATAAACTACTTGTGCATTACGCTGTAAATAAGCTGACACCATTTGAGCCGATGGCGCTTGTTGTGCGATCGCCTTTGCATCTTCCCACGTCAAAGTACTACTAGAACCTATCCCTTGGCTGATATTTCCGCTTCTAGCCGCACCTGCCAAGATTTGGATGACATCTGTACCTAATGCTTGGATTTGCTGCTCAACACCCTTTTGTACGCCCTGTCCCACAGAAGTAATCGCAATCACAGAGGAAATACCAATAATTACGCCCAGCATCGTCAATCCCGTGCGTAATTTATTACTCCACAGCGTTTCCGCTGCCATTGTCAAAATTTCTAAAAACGGAACAGTGCGGGTATTTTTAGTTTTGTAAAACCCCTTAAATAGCTTAAACATACTTTTTGAGGAACAGGAGAGGGATTGGGGACTGGGGACTGGGGACTTGGCAAAGCAGGGGAGCAGGGAGCAGGGAGCAGGGGGAAATTGTTAATTCCAATTACCAATTACCCATTACCTATTACCAACTTGTTTAAGGCGCACCGCCACCAGAACGACCGCCACCAGAACCACCACCTTGGCGACCACCACCACCGCCACCACCGCCTCCTACACCTGGGAAAACTCCGCCTCGTGGTGTAGATTGTGGTCGTGAACCTGGTGGGAAACTGAGCAATACTCTCTCGTCACCAGTCAAGCCTGATTTTACTTCCGTAAATTTACCAACAGTTACGCCAGTTTCAATACGTGTAAATATAGGTTTGTTATCTGTCCCTGCGACAAACACACCTGTGCTATTTTCTCGGCGCACAACAGATGCGGTTGGCACTACCAGCGCATTCTCTACTTGACCTACTTGGAAATCTGTAGCCACATTCATCCCAGACCGCAATAATCTTTGGGGATCTGTAAGCGATATTCTGACTTCAAAACTCGTGACATTTTGCGTCACTACAGATTGGGCGGCGATTTGCTTGACTTGACCTTCAAAAACTTTTCCTGGGTAAGCATCTGCCTGAATCGTCACTGGTAAACCCAGGCGAATTTTAGAAATATTGGTTTCCGCTAAATTGGCGACAACTTCATTCGTAGAAGCTAGGGCCAAAATCGAGGAAGAAGTAGCAGAAGACACATCACTACTGGCTGTTGTGGGAGTCACAAAGGCACCTGGATCAGCGTATTTCTTAGTTACAACGCCATCAAAAGGTGCGCGAATTATAGTGTCATTTATTTGAGCTTGGATATTTTGCAGTGAACCGCGAGCAGATGTAACTTGAGCACGCGCTACCTCAATGTCTTCTGGGCGGCTTCCAGCTTTTAATAATGCTAAAGCTTGTTGTCTTTGGTTAACTGTAGCCCTGGCTTGGGCAATATCTTCTGGACGCGAACCAGCTCTTTGTAAAGCTAATGCTTGCTGCGCCTCATTGACAGCAGCTTGAGCGCTGTCTCGGTCTGCCCGTTTTTGGTTTACAACCTGTAGAGCAATCCCACCGGAATTGAAAAGTTGTTGATTACGGCGAAAATCATCTTCTGCTTTGCTCAGAGTCGCTTGAGCGCTTTGTAAGCGTGCTTGTGCTTGACCTATATCTTGGGGGCGATTTCCAGCTTGCGCCTTTTGCAGATTCGCCTCGGCTTCGTCTAATGCTGCTTGTGCTTGACCTATATCTTGGGGGCGATTCCCAGCTTGCGCCTTTTGCAGATTCGCCTCGGCTTGTGCTAACTGTCCTTGAGCAGAAGTGAGTTGTCCGCGCAGATTGGAATCATCCATGTAAGCGACAATCTGCCCTGCTTTAACAATATCTCCTTCCTTTGCTAATAGTCTTTTGAGGATGCCAGAATTTTTAGGGCTGAGGTTAATTGATCGCTCAGGTTTGACTGTACCATTCGCTGAAACCGTAATTGCTAAAGTTTGTCTTTCTACAGGTTGCGTCAAAACCTTGCGTCTGGCTTGCTGGGTCGGAACGACAGCTACCTGGTAATAAATTGCAGAGCCAATTCCACCCAAAAGCCCAACGACCAGTAGCCACGACAGCCAACGAACTCTGAACTTTCTTTTGACTTTGGGAAGCAAAGCCGATGAATCCGATGAATCAATAGATTGTGATGAATCAATAGTCATTTGCACTCTGGAATAGGAAAAAGCTAGTTTCTTAAGTCTGCAAGTATCACCTGAAAGCTTTTATCGTATAAATTCATGCTAGTAATTATCGGCCAAAATAAGTGAATTGAGTGCATGACTAAAGTCACTAATAATTGAAAAATCATTTATGACCAAAGTCATCAATTTTGTGTTTGTCATTTGTTATTTGTCATTTGTCATTTGGTAATGGGTAATGGGTAATTGAAATTAATAATTTCCCCCTGCTCCCTGCTCCCTGCCCCCTGCCTTACCAAGTCCCCAATCCCTAAATCTTCGGCAAAATTTCTGGTAACAAATGAGAAGGCACTTTTGATAAAGCTTGATTTTGCCCTTGGATTCCTAGTTCACTGTGGAAGGCGCGCACTGTTTTGACAATATAAGAAAAGGTGGTTTGATAAGCTTCTGGTTGTTTACTTAATCCATTTAAGGCTTGCAAATGATTATCTAATGCTGCTTCTAAATGTTGAGAACGTACTTTTTTATCAGCATTAAAATATTGATCTGTGGCAATCTGATAATGGGCTAATCCTAAGTTATTGTGAGTAGATAGGACATCAAAACTTAAAACAGTAGGATTGAGTGAATGAGCCAGAGCTAATGCTTCGTCATAAGCAGCAATGCACAATTTTAAATACTTATGCCGCTCTTCTTTAGTTGTTTGCGAAAGATTTGCTAAATGCCAATATGCCGTTCCCAAATTATTTTGTGTAGCTGCACAGCCACTAGGAACAGCTGCCGGGGTGCGATATTTTAAAGCATCGGTATAAACATCAATAGCCATCTTCAGATGGTGTCCTGGCTGCTCATATTGGGCAAGATTCCAGTAGGCTGTGCCGATGTTGTTTTGAATCATGCCATATTTGAGCGGCTCATATTCAGGGCTATAGTGAGCCAGAGCCAAATTATAAGCTGCGATCGCTTTTTTTAAATTGAATACAGGTTGATTGTATTGCCCTAAATGCCAGTAAGCAGTACCCAAGTTATTTTGACAAGCTGCATACTTTAATGGCTCCATTGAGGTTGTACGATAGCGTAGTGCTTCGTTATACGCTATGACTGCTTGCTGCCAACTCTCTGCTGGGTTACCAAACCTCGCTAAATCACCATAAGCTGTGCCTAAATTATTTTGCACACGGGCGTAAGTTTCTGGGTTGGTTTGGGGTGATATTAGCTTTAAAGCTAACTTATAAAATTCAATTCCCTGTTCTATATAGGTTTGTCCCTCTTCTGAATTGGGTGGTGTGCGATATAGCATCCAGTAGAGTGTACCCAAGTCATTCAAGATATCTGGTAACTGGGGTGAAGTATCATGATAGGTAACTGCTTCTTGGTAGGACAGAATTGCTACCATGATGTTTTCTAGGTTGGATTGCCCTTGTTCAATGCGAAGGCGATAATAATTACCTAAGCGATGATAAGCTGCTGATAGTACTTCCCCAGATGCTTGCTGCGAGTGTAATTTCTCAATTTCAACTAGCATTTGCTGCGCTAGAGAAATATCCTCGTCATCTTGAATAATCTTGGAATTAATTGTTTCTATTACTAGCTCAGTCAAGTCCTTGCTAATATGAGCCAGCGATGGCAATGGTGGGAGCTTATTGCCATTATTGGATATTGTTAGGGGTGCTTCTTGCTTACCCTGAATTTGTAAAATTTCTGATGTTGAAATTGGGACTGAAGGCGGTGGTGTTGTCTCTACTGCTGTCTCTGCTTCAAAATCAAAATCATCCTCAAACTTCAGTTCGGTGTCTTCTGCGGATTTAAGTTCTGCCTGCGCCACTGCTTCTTCTAGAAGGGATGGTTCAAAATCATCAAAATCTAAACTTCTAGAACCTGCAAACCTTTCTGGATAGCCACCATTATGAGATGTTGGGGTTGGTTCGCCAGCAAACAAAAACACGCCAGTACGACAACGCCAAAACTGTGGTGCTGACTGCTGAATAGCAGATAACCAAGGACGCGGTACCCACAACAGTAAACTAGATTCAAGGAAACTGTTAGACTCTTGGTTAGCTAAATACTCCTCACTTAAGCGGAGGTAGTGTAAAAATAATCGCTGTACTGCTACTGGTTGCTTGGTTAGTAGCTCGACACCAACAATCTGAAAGGCTGGTATCGGTAAAGGTCTTCCTGGAGTATCTTTTGATCCCCCAATAACTGGTGGTGGATAATTAGTGAGCCATTGATTAATCTGCGCGATGGGATTTGGATCGCTTAAATTTAAGCGCAAAGTCGCTAAACGCGGATAGGCTGGCGTACTACTTTCGAGGCTATCTTCTGGTTGATAAAGTACTTGTCCAACAGGATAAGCCAAAGTAGAATGCAAACGGGCGGCTACTTGATTTCTTAAGTGTAAATCATCACAAACTGCTAAAAACAGCTGTCTTCGCAAATTCAGGCTTAAGGCAAGTTTTAATCGATGATATACTTGCCGATTCCAAGAGAAATTATCTGTGTGTGCAGTATCATTCACGCTCATAGTGGCTACAAGGCCAAAACACCGTTGACATTCTTTTTTAGGGTATATCTCAGCAGTTAAACCCTTTGGGGAATTTAAAATTTAATATTACAATTCCCATAAATAAATGATACTGCTGGTTAATTAGTGATGCTTCATACGCCTCAGTTAGTGAGGGGTCATTCCCCTCACTAATGTCTTCCCTAGCTTGCGCTCAGAAGATCCTTAAATAGGTGGTAACTTCCTTGATTCAGTAGGCTTTGCCTCCTATGGCTGCATTGATTTCTAGAGTTCAAGAACCAGCTATTGAGGCGTAAAAACATACATGAATTTGTCAACACTATCAATACATTTAGGGATTTGTAACCTACTATTTTTTGGTTACAAATATAACCAAAAAGATGCTCTTGTTAGGGATTTTGTTCCGCTGAGGATGAATCCGGGATTTGAGGTTTAAAGAAAGCAAGAGCCTCTATTTATACTGCAACAAATATAATGATTGTAACAAAATTTGACAATATTATCTCTGAACAAGTTTCCGGCTAGAGCAAAAGAGTTGTTTCAGCATCTACCAAAATATTATCAAGAACAGAGAACAGGGAAAATATCTGTGTAATTAGTTCAGTTTAGCTACTTAAGCAAATTAGAGATGCGATCGCGCAAATATAGCAACAGGGAACAGGAAAGAAAAAATAAGGTAGTATAGCTAGCTGTACTACCCTCAAACCACTTATGACTTAGTGCTGATTACCCACTCCTTCAATAGATGGGATGAGCTTAAGAAGCGTTTTGTAACTCAGCAGTGCGGACTGATAGTTGTTGTGTTTGATTACCTCTTTGCACTTTCACCTGCAACACTTGACCGAGGCGACTATTTTCGACAACATTTTGCAACTGTTCCGCAGTGGTAATTGCTTGTCCATCAATTTGCACAATCACATCACCGCGTCTGATACCCGCAGATGCAGCCGGGGAATTGGGTACAACTCGCATCACTAACACCCCGTTAACTTCTGGTATTTGAATGGGGGAGTTAGGATCAGTGTTGTTCTGCTTGGCTAGCTCAGGTGTTAAAGATACCATTTGCACACCTAAATAGGGGTGAGCAACTTTACCTGTGCGTTGGAGTTGTTCTGCGATCGCTTTGGCTTTATCTATGGGAATAGCAAAGCCAATCCCCATAGCATCAGCACGAATGGCGGTATTAATCCCAATTACTTCACCAGCACCATTTAATAATGGCCCGCCAGAGTTACCAGGGTTAATTGCTGCGTCAGTTTGAATAAACTCTAGACGTTTATCTGTAATCCCGACTTGAGCGCTGGAACGTTTGAGGGTGCTGACAATTCCCAAAGTTACGGTATTATCAAATCCTAAGGGATTACCAACTGCGATCGCCCAGTCTCCCACCTGTACATTACTAGAAGAACCTAAAGGAGCAACTGGTAAATCATTCCCAGCATTAATTTTAACTACTGCCAAATCTGTAACTTCATCAATGCCTTGAACTTTGCCGTCAAAGGTGCGACCATCTTTAAGTCTCACTGTCACGCGATCGGCTTTATCAACTACGTGGGCATTGGTAAGAACTAATCCACTCTTGTCAAGAATGAAGCCAGAACCCAAACCACGTAACTGTTCTCGAGATGGCTGTTGTGAGAAACCATCACCGAAAAACTGGCGGAAAAATGGGTCTTCAAAGAATGGATCATTTCGACGAGTAATTGTGCGTTCTGTATCAATCCGCACTACTGCTGGCCCCACACGATTGACGGCGGCTGTCACAAAGCTGCTACTACCTATCACCGCTGAAGCTGGTGATTGACGTTGCACCAGCAATTCTGGTGGGTTTGCAGTTGTTGGCTTTGGCGCTGGTTCAGCTTCCGAAGGTAACACCCGCAGAGTGGTAAAAGTGAGCACAACTCCTAGAAATATGGCTAAAACATGGGAACTGAGTTGGCGTATAGACCGGGTTAGTTTGGGAACTCTCATAATCACAACCTAATTCTAGAAGCGTAATTTTTACTTAGTCGTGACAACTCTATCTAAATTTATTTTTACAGAATTGATGAGAATGCTTGCGTATAGACGCTTGCACTCTTGTTCATGTTTCACCCTAAGAAGAGCTAGAGTCTGAGAGCTAGGTAACAAATATGCCCTTGCTCTCCCTGACAATCCCCAAACATAGAGTGAACACCTGTAATCAAATTAATTGTATATTTACCTCAAAAGCTATTATGGACATTTCCCCTAGCAAAGTTCGGATTTCACGCCACAATTAAAGTTTGGGGTTTGTCATTGGGTAATTGGTAATTGGAATTTATCGCCTTCCAATCCCTAATCCCCAATCCCCAATACCCAGTCCCCAATCCCTAATCCCCAATCCCCCCAGCACTTTGATAACCCATGAACGGATTAAACAGATCGCCTGAAGAATCCTTGAGTACACCTCAGCCAACAGAACACTCTCACAATCACAGCACAGATCACGAACATTCGGATCATCATTCTGTGCATGGAGACTCGGTACATCCTCACGTGCATAGTGAAGAGTCTTTAAAACGAATTGTGAATCGGCTTTCGCGCATAGAGGGTCACATTCGTGGTATTAAGACAATGGTGCAGCAAAATAGCCCTTGCCCTGATGTTTTATTGCAAATAGCCGCAGTCAGGGGTGCATTGGATCGGGTAGCACGAATTGTGCTAGATGAACATTTAACTGAGTGTATTGCTAGAGCTGCACAAGAAGGGAATATTGATACAGAAATTGCAGAACTTAAGGCGGCTTTAGATCGGTTTTTGCCTTAACCAGCAGCAAATTATCAATAATTATCCCTGATAATTTATATTCATTAGGGTGATTAACTATTTATAAAAAATGCCTTTAAAAAACTATCAATTTAATTACTCTTTAATTAACAACCCAAATAAGCCAGTGATTCTTTTTTTACACGGGTTTATGGGTAAAATGGATGAATTTGATGAAGCCATCACATTGCTAGGTGATGAATTCTCTTATTTGACTATTGACCTACCAGGGCATGGTAAAACGCAAGTTTTAGGTACTGATGAATGCTATACAATGCCATACACTGCTGAGGCGTTAATTAATTTATTAGATGAGTTGCAAATTAGAAACTGCTTTTTAGTTGGCTATTCAATGGGTGGGCGATTAGCTTTATATTTGACCCTACATTTCCCTGAACGCTTTTCTAAGGTTGTCCTGGAATCTGCTTGTCCTGGGTTAGTAACAGAAGCAGAACGATTAGCTCGCATTCAACATGATTATCATATAGGGAGAAAATTAATCAGAAGTCTGGAAACAAGTGATTTTGCAACGTTCTTATCAAATTGGTATAGTCAGCCGATTTTTGGTGATATTATACATCATCCAAAATACGAATTGATGCTCGAAAGCCGATTACAAAATCATCCTCTAGAATTAGATAAATCCCTACGTTTTATGGGTACTGGATATCAACCTTCTTTGTGGGGGAAACTCAAAGAAAGTAAAAATCCTCTACTTTTGCTAGTCGGTGAATATGATGATAAATTTATCGATATCAATCAGCAGATGGCTGATATTTGTCAAAATGCTCAGTTAAAAGTCATTGAAAATTCTGGGCATAATGTTCACTTTGAAAATACTAGCGAATTCGTCCAGCATCTCCGAATGTTTTTAGCGTGAATTTGCTTGCCAAGATAATACCAATTCAAATCAGATTCCCAAATATTAATTATTCTATAGGCGCAAAGCTTTGCGCCTATACTCATGTATTTATAAATTACTTTTCGCACTCTCTTTTTGTGACATAATGACGATAACGAAACATCGCTTCTAGTTGTGCTTGAACTAACCAACCACTAAAAAATTCTAATGTTTGTCCTCCAGGCATAGAAAAAGCAATGGCATCAGTCAACCTAGTCTTACCATTTTCATCTGCAAATTCATGCCTGTGTACCCAACTTTCAAAAGGCCCGGAAATTTGTTCATCAACAAATAGCCGATTCTTTTCACATTGAGTGTGACGCGCTAACCAAGTTAAAGGTACAGGGCCAAGAAAAAGACGAAATTCTGTGATAGCACCTACCTCCAGTCCTCCCTCACGGCGCATTACTTGAACTGGTTGCCAAGGTGGAGTTAGCATTTGCAAAATATCAGTTCTTTCGTGAAATCTCCACACTACTTCTGGTGGTGCATTAATCACAGAGGAATGTTTAAACTGCAGCATGGAAACACAAACCTAAAATTCAACAAATTAATTACTAATTCGTAATTCGTAATTAAAAATTTGGTGGAATACCAAAGGAAGTTCCAAATCTAAAAATATAATACTGTTCACAGTCAACAGTCATCTGTCAACAGTTATCACTCAGCAACTTACAGCTGTTGTTTTTATTTCTTGGAGTTCCCAACCTTATATAATCGCACCGTTATGATTGCTGTAGTTGCTATCAAGCAATTACAAATTGTTAACCTTCGTATTCGGTGTCAATCTCAATATCTAGAGTGTCTTCATCAATCCGGACATACAAAATGTTGGGGTTACAACAAACTTGACAATCTTCTACATAAGATTGCTGTCCGCCAGCACTAAAATCAATAAATGTTAAGTTTGGTTCACCGCAATAAGCGCAGTAATACTCAGCTGTTGTTTGCATTAATCTGTAATTTATGAATTTAATGGCTGAAGTTCTTTTGAGGATGAGTCAAACTGGCTTGTAGCTTCAGCCAAGTGTTTCAGTAGTGTAGACTGTGGTAGAGGCCCTTGCAAGTGATTCCAGGGTAAAATTTGCTCTGTTGACCAGTTGGCGTGGACGTAAAAATCTAAGTCTGGAATTTGCCCTTTCATCTGTTTAAAAGCGCGTTTGTAACTGCCTAAAGAATCGCCAAAGTTACGGGTAAGTTCTAATAAGTGCGAGAGTCTGCGATCGCCTCTCGATAGCAAAGCTTGGATAATAGACCAATTATAGCTTTCGGGGCGAAAGTCTATACCCTGGGGTTTTAGCTGTTTTTGTAACATCTGCAACCGCTTCTCGGCTTGTTTATTTACACCAAACCATTGAAATGGTGTATGTGACTTGGGTACAAAGGTGCTACAGCCTAGTGTTAATCGCAACCCTGGCGCTGCTTTTTTAACATTACGCATCATGGACACTGTTTGTTCTAAATCTTCTGGTTCTTCGCCGGGAATCCCCACCATTCCATAGAGTTTCAAACTCGACAATCCGCCAGCTTTGGCGTTGACTGCGGCTTGCATGATTTCGTCATTATGCAGCTTTTTGTTGATAATGCGGCGTAATTTTTCCGAACCACTTTCTACAGCAATGGTAAGCGATCGCGTGTCTCTTTGTGCCAGAGTTTTTGCTAGCTGTACAGTAACTGTATTGGTGCGTACTGAAGCAATGCTAAGACGTACATCATCATACTTGGGCTGACTGATATAATCTAGCAACGTCTCAAACTCTGGATGCTGAGTTACGGAAGCACCTAATAAACCTAACCGCTTGGTAACTTCTAAGCCTCTTTCAATCGCAGGAATTAAAGAACCTTCAAGGCTTGCAGTTCTAAATGGTAACGTGAGATAACTAGCTAAACAGAAGCGGCACATTTCCGGACAACTCCGCACCACTTCCACCATGTAAATATTTTCCCAGGCTGCCTTTTCTGTTACCACAGTTGAGGCTGATAAAATATTTCCTCGATAAGTTTGCTTTTGGACTATGGCGGGAATTTCAGCATCAATTGGTTTAATTGATTTTATTTCACCATCTTTGGCATGATATTCCACCCCATACAAACTCGGCACATAAATTCCTGGGATTTGTGCCAAGGTTTTTAGTTGAGTTTTGCGAGAAGCATTCCTAACTTCTTTGTAAGCCTCAATAAAATCTCCCAGCAGATTTTCTCCATCTCCTAGCAAAATTACATCAAAAAAATCTGCGAAAGGTTCCGGGTTAGCAGTGAGAACTGGGCCACCACCAAAAATCAACGGATGATGATCCTCACGCAAAGATGCGCGAATCGGAATTTCTAAAGATTCCAGTAAATTTAAGATATTTACATAATCTAATTCCCAAGAAATAGAAAATCCGACAATTTCAGGGTTTATTGGTAGTTGTTCGTGAATATCAGTAAACAGGCGACTCACCTGCACATCATCACGCATTGCCAAATTTGCCCAAACCACCTGATATCCCAAGCTTGTGATCCCCACAGTGTACTCATTGGGAAAAGCAAAAATTAGCGGGATAGCATCGGTGTTAGGAGTAGAGGGGGAGAATAAAAGGCGTTCAGCAGCAAATACAGATGATGTCACAGGCAATTTTTTGGGGGTGTTTTTTATTTATTCTTTTCATCTATATCTAATTTTAAGCCATAGAATTATCAAGTTAAAAAATAATGTGGCAGCATTAGCTAAAATAATCGGCAATTGTTGCAATATAATTCCATATATCAGCCATAAAAATATTCCTGTATTAAAACAAATCAACATCATAAAAGAGACATCTTTTGCTGATTTTGTTTGCCATATTTTCATCATTTGCGGCAAAAATGAAACCGTCGTAATTGAAGCAGCAACAAGTCCTAAAACTGTGACAAAATCCATTAATGCAACCCTTTAAAATAATGCTGTGATGTGTTGCAGTGCTATATTTTCGGCACTAACACACCCTACTATAATTAGATATATTTAAAATTGGTAGTTTTTTAGCTAAATCTAGCAATTAATTCTTCACGAGATAACTGCAAAAGTAAGGGAGTAAACTCTTCTGGAGGTAACGCTAATAAAGGCGAAATAATTGCTTGTAATTCATTATCTAATTCACCAAAGCGAATTTTAAGTAAGTTTTCTACTACTAGACGTTCTCCTTGTTCAATTCCTCTTTGTTCGCCTTCTTGTACAGCTTGTTCGCGGTCTTGTTGATAAAGTGGCGCTAATCGCATAACTAACTCCCTGTCATCTTCATCTTGACTTTGATTGAATTGTAAGTTTTGTTGCAAGTTGTACAGTAATTCTAACGCGGCTTTTCTGAAAGGATTACTAGGAGGAAGTGCTTCTAGTTCATCAATTGCTTGTTTTTGTACATTTCCCCTACCAATAATTCTCAACCATAGAGTTTCAGGGATTCTGGGTAATTGGTGAATTGCTACTATGGCTGTACGCAAATATTCTGCCATGAAGTACACTCCCGGCAAACTATTACGTTTACCATTAGCACCAAATCCTGATAAGATTTGCTCCGATGCAGTGGGTGTAAGAATCCATAATTTGGGGATTTCAGCTTCTTGAATGCGAGTGTTATTGCGATTGGCTTGCCGTTGTAAATCACCACGTACTTCTAACAATTTTAAGAGACAATCGCAAATTTCTGTGGCTGAGGCGGCATTACGAAATGGTTCAAATAATGCTGGGGTAGTAGCAAACTCACCTAATAATCCCAGAGTTTCTGAAATGGTACTTGGTGGGGAGTTCGGGATGAAATAAACATCAATTTCTCTTACTTCTCCTGCTACTCGTCTTGCTGCTTGAACTTCGCCGTAAGCAGTGAGTAATTGTTCGAGGTAGTCTTTGGCAAATTGGTCGTGAATAAATCTGGTCATGCGTTGTCAGTTTGGCGATGCAACACAGTCTAAATCATGACGCATTTTATGCAGTGAAATCCAAATATAATGCGTATTATTCTGCCTAAAACTGCATAAGCTTAAAACTAACAGATTTATATATGAGAAATATTATATGCGGCTGATTCAGTTGTTGTAATTACTGTGCTTTGATTCTTGAGTCTTGAGTTAAAGTCATAACTCAAGACTCAGAACTCAGGATTCAGGACTCAACACATGACACTGTCCTTGATTACGTAATAAATGGTCGCATAGTACCAACGCTACCATTGCTTCTACCATCGGAACTGCACGAGGTAATACGCAAGGATCGTGTCTTCCTTTGGCTGCTAATAAAGTTTCTTCGCCTTCACGGGTTACAGTTTTCTGTTCTTTTCTTATTGTCGCCGTCGGCTTAAATGCAACGCGCAAAATGATATTTTCCCCGTTAGAAATTCCTCCTTGAATCCCACCTGAACGGTTAGTTACAGTGCGAATTTCACCGTTTTCATCAATATAAAATTCGTCGTTATGTTCAATTCCTGTTAACAGCGTTCCTGCAAAACCAGAACCAATTTCAAAACCTTTGCTAGCAGGAAGAGACATCACAGCTTTGGCAATATCTGCTTCTAATTTATCAAAGACTGGTTCGCCTAAGCCTTTCGGCACATTCCGCGCCACACATTCGACTACACCACCGATGGAATCGCCTTGTCTACCAGTTTGCTCAATTAATTCAATCATGCGTTCTGCCAATTCACCATCGGGACAGCGAACGATGTTGCTTTCAACTTGTTCTAAGGTGACAGTGTTGGGATCGATAACGCCTTCTAAGTCTTTGATGCGCTTGACGTAACTGATAATTTCTACATTTGCAACTTGACGGAGAATTTTTTTAGCGATCGCACCAGCTGCTACTCTACCAATTGTCTCACGCGCCGACGACCTACCACCACCTTGCCAGTTACGAATCCCATATTTAGCATCATAAGTTGCATCAGCGTGGGAAGGGCGATACTTCTGGGCCATCTCGTCGTAGTCTTGGGGACGAGTATCTTTATTCCGCACCAATATGGCAATGGGGGTTCCTAGGGTTTTACCTTCAAACACTCCAGATAATATCTCGCAGATATCAGCTTCTTTGCGAGGCGTTGTAATTTTACTTTGTCCTGGCCGTCTTCTATCTAGCTCTACTTGAATTTCCTCAGCCGAAATCTCTAGCCGAGGCGGACAACCATCAATCACAACTCCCACACCGCCACCGTGGGACTCACCAAAAGTAGTAACGCGAAATAGATGACCAAAAGTGTTGCCCATGATATAGAAAAAAAAAGACCAGGCTTATGTATTTTACCTATAGTTCCGATAAAAGTTAATTTTTCCTTTAGGATTTATCGCCAGTCTGCGGTGCTATCATTTTTGCAAATCAATTAATATATTTTTTTGTAAAAATCTAATACTTCTTGATCAACAGCCAAAAGTACTGAATCCTCCGTAATCTTAAACTTGTGCAAATTCATTCCTACTCTGAATTTGAACCCAGCCCCAAAAGTAATTATGAGCAGGGTTTGCAAAAGGTACTAGACCGTCTAGTCATCAGGATGCAGCGAGATGCATTAGTTCGAGACACGATCAACCAACTTAGAAATTCGCTTCAGGTTGACCGCGTAGCTTTATATTACTTTTATGGCAAATGGCATGGGCAGGTAACGGCGGAATCTGTAGCCGCTAGCGAATACTCGATTTTTGGTTCCAAAGGGCCAGATAATTGTTTTAACCAAGAGTATGCCAACTTGTATTTAGCAGGACGAGTCAGAGCGATCGCGGATATTGAATTAGAATCATTGCATGATTGTCATCGAGATTTTCTCCGCAGTTTGCAGGTGCGTGCCAATTTAGTAGTACCAGTTTTGATACCTAAAGGGTTATGGGGATTGTTAGTAGCCCATCACTGTCAAGCGCCTCATGTTTGGTCGCCATCAGATATTGAACAGATGCAAACAGCAGCAACTACTCTAGCAACCGCACCTTGTATCGTCGAAAGTTAAATAAGTTGCTTGCTTATCTTGATACATAAACTAGATATAATCTTTGTTGTTGATACCAAAGATATTTAGGATAAAACTCATTTTTCGTTATCCATATTGTGGTGCTGGGCAGGGGTTTTTTAATGAAATCTTTAGTTTGATTGCTTTCCTGCCATTCTCTTGGCTTCAAGTCATCAGGTAGTTTGTTTTTCAAGTCGTCATATTTGACTAAATTTTTTTCATTAATTAGAGTTTGAAAATATTCCTTTGGGACATTGACAGCTATTCTGACTTGTGAGTCGGGAGTATCACTAATAATTTCATACTTTAAATCTGAATAACTACTAGGTAAAGGCGCACCCAACCACTTTTCTATTACCTCTAAAGGGGGTTCTTGCTCATTCTTAGAACTGTAGTTATTACCAAACTTTAGACAACCAGAGAGTAATAATAAAGGTATTAATAATATAAGTTTTTGATTTTTCCACATATTTTTGCATTTACAGCAACTATAACTTAGGAGAAACAAAGATGAAATTTGGTCATACAGTAATTTGGGTAGATGATGTCATGAAGACCGTTGAGTTTTACGAAAAAGCCTTTGGTCTTGTTCGTCGCACTATTCGAGAGCAGAATCAAGTTACTTGGGCAGAAATGGAAACTGGTGAAACTACCCTGGCTTTTTCCTCAACTAATGAAGCCCAAACATTATTTCCTCATGGCTTCTACGCTAACGATATTATACAAGCGCCTTCCTTAATTCAAATCTCATTGATCACACCGGATGTTGCTACTGCTTATATGAGAGCATTGGGAGCAGGTGCAAAATCATTAGATGCGCCAAAACGTCAAGCTGGTGGACAAATGGTTGCTCGCGTCCGCGATATTAATGGTGTACTAGTGTCATTAGTCAGTGGATAATAAACATGACAATATTATTTAAAATAGCCAACCTTTTACTAGAATTATCTTAACTTTTGCTTTCCTAATTCCAAACAAAAGGAAAAAACAGTTACAGATAATTGTCAGGTCACAATATGTTGTGTTCCTCGAAAATACTAAAAGATAAATTTACCAATAAATGTAGGATGCGTTACGCTGTCGCTAACGCATCCTACATTGACTTCATTATCCTGAAATACAATGTAATTTAAATCAGTATATTCAAATTAAGTTTGAAACTTTGCAGACTATAAAGCCAAGTTGGTTTTAAAGTAAAAATTGATAATCAAATTAATAATGATAGTCTTACTCCACACAAAATTTTATGGATTCCAATACCGCACTATGTAAAGCTATTGCCAATCTTATTCAAACTAGTCCCCAACGACGAATTACTTTTGCTGAATACATGGATATGGTGTTATATCATCCTGAACATGGTTATTATTCCAGCAATGCAGTCAAAATTGGGTTTGAGGGTGGTGATTTTTTTACTTCTGTCCATCTTGGCAATGACTTTGGCGAATTACTAGCAGAACAATTTCTGCAGATGTGGAAAATTTTAGGGCAACCTGATACCTTTTCTTTGGTAGAAATGGGAGCAGGGCAAGGTCTGTTAGCATCGCATATCCTGAATTACTGTCAGCAGAACTATCCCAACTTTTTTGCTGCCCTGGAATATATCATTGTGGAGAAATCGCCATCACTTAAGCAAGAACAGCAGCAAACTTTACAAGATTTCTCTGTACAGTGGTGCGATTTAGAGGCAATAACACCAAATTCCATTACAGGTTGTTTTTTTTCTAATGAATTGGTGGATGCATTGCCAGTACATCAGTTTATCCTAGAAGTAGGGGAACTGCGAGAAATTTATGTGACAACCAGGGGAGAGGGAGATATTGATTTTTCACCTCTACCAACTTTCTCATCTGCGGCTGCTAACCTATCTTTTCCATCATCATTTGTGGAAATTTCAGGGGAACCTTCTACGCCTCGGTTAGCAGAATATTTCGATTTAGTGGGAATTGAAATTACCCAAGGTGCTTATACAGATGGCTACCGTAGTGAGATTAATTTAGCTGCTCTAGATTGGTTGAGTATAGTGGCAGACCGCTTGCATTGTGGCTATGTGTTAACAATTGATTATGGCTACCCCGCTAGTCGTTACTATAACCCCAGGCGATCGCAAGGAACGTTACAGTGCTATTATCACCATCGCCACCATGACAACCCTTATGTCAACATTGGGCAGCAAGATATTACAGCTCACGTTGATTTTACTGCTTTGGAGCGATGGGGCGATCGCTGCGGTTTAGATAAAGTTGGTTTTACCCAGCAAGGATTATTTTTGATGGCTTTAGGGTTGGGAACTCGCATTGCAGCCCTTTCTCATCAAGAACAATCGATTTCACAATTGTTGCGGCGGCGAGAATCTCTACACGAACTTCTTAACCCTTTAGGACTAGGTGGCTTTGGAGTCTTAGTTCAAAGCAAAGGATTAAAAGACAAAGCCATCTCGCAATCACTTAAAGGCTTAACTATGCCAGAGTGAAAGTAGATTGGGTAATGGGTAATGGGGAATAGGAGAAGAGAAATATACAAATAAATTTTGACTCTTGTACAGACGCGATTCATCGCGTCTCTCCGCGTCTCTCCAACTCTTAACTCACCACTGTCACCCCAGCTGAAAACTTAAAACTCTATGTAATGCTGTACTAGTCTTCAGAGACTAAGTAACACTGTTACAGTGAGAACTAAAGCATCAGGAATTAAAAATTATGAGTACTCATGACTTGTTAATGCTAATAACACTACTGACTCCCGGTATTTTACTGTCGGTTGTGATTATGGCAACTTTTGCCGCAGGTGGCTAATCACCATCTGGTAATCAGTATTCAGTTACTAGTTATCAGTCAACACTGTTAACTGGTAACTGTTAGCTGTTAACTATTAACTGATAATGGAAACGCGATTGCTGTACCAAAGGAACGTAAACAATGAAGGTGGCATTTCTGGGAACTGGACTAATGGGACTACCGATGGCCCAAAGGCTATTAGCTGCAAATATAGAGTTAGTTGCCTATAACCGCACCCCAGAAAAATTAGCACCACTACAAGCAGCTGGTGCAGAAATTGCGACACATCCCCGCTATGCAATTCGCGCTGCTGATTGCATAATTCTCATGCTGACTAATGCTGCTGCTATTTATAGTGTCTTGCTTTCTGACACTTCCTGGCGGACTCTCTCAGGACGCACCGTCATTCAAATGGGGACAATTACACCCACAGAAAGCCAAGAAATTCGAGATGCGGTAGTAGCTGCTGGTGGCGAATATATAGAAGCGCCTGTTTTGGGGAGTATCCCAGAAGCACAAACAGGCAAACTCATTGTCATGGTAGGCGCTCGTGAAGATCAGTTTCAGCGCTATTTAAATTTACTACAAAATTTTGGCCCGGAACCTCGGTTAGTAGGCCCTGTAGGCGCGGCTGCTTCTGTGAAATTGGCACTTAATCAGCTCATTGCCTCGCTGACAACTAGCTTTGCGTTGAGTTTAGCTTTTGTGCAGCGTCAGGGTATTGACGTAGAGAAATTCATGGAAATTTTGCGAGAAAGTGTACTTTATGCTCCTACTTTTGATAAAAAGCTGGCACGAATGTTAGATGGAAATTTTGCCAATCCCAATTTCCCAACTAAACATTTGTTGAAAGATACAGACTTATTTATCAATGAAGCTAAAGCAGTTGAATTAGATGTCAGTAGTATTAAAGGTGTGCGGCAAATCTTACACTCCGCGATGAAAATGTCATTTGCTAATGATGATTATTCCGCTGTTTTTTACGCTATTAAAGCCTGGGAAGAAGGACGTTGGGAGTAGTAATTGAGCCAAAACTCTGAGGAGAATTAAAAATTAAATATTAAGAACTAAATGATAGCCGCTATCTGACTTATTGTTGATTGTATAGCGGCATCGCTATTATTTTGAGGACAATTGGATAAGAAAATTGAATACAGTGAAATGCGATCGCCTAAAATTGAACTATTGGGCAAACGACCATAATTAATGACCTATGGTAAAGTCTCAACCCTACCATGCTCTGCCTACCAGCGCTGAACTGCCTTGTTCGGACGATACGCCAGTGGATAACGAAGACCAAAATTTTATTCCTAATTTACTGTTGTTTCTCCTAGAGTCAATTTGGGCAAACAGGAATGACTGGTTTTTTGGGGTAGATATGGGTATTTACCACACAACTGGAGTGAGCCATCTAGTACCAGTAGTTCCTGACAGTTTTTTGAGCTTAGGAGTGCAACGGCGCAAAGCAGATACATCGCGCTCAAGTTATGTAGTTTGGGAAGAAGCAAACATTGTACCCAAGTTGGTTTTAGAAGTAGTTTCCAAAACGCCTGGTGATGAGTATGATAATAAGCTCAATATCTATGCCAAATTAGGTGTCCTTTACTACGTTATCTACAATCCGCAGTACTGGCGACGTGACCAACATCAACCTTTTGAATTGTATAAATTGATTGATGGCGAATATCAACTGCAAATAGGCGAACCTTTTTGGATGGCAGAAATTGGATTGGGAATTGGGCGATCGCGTTACACTTCTGGGACAATTCAACGAGAAGCGTTGTATTGGTATGACGAAACAGGTACTCGTTACCCAACTGCAGAGGAAGTTGCTCAAGCCGAACGCCAACAAAAAGAACGATTAGCAGCCAAGCTCAGAGAATTGGGAATCGATCCAGATAATATTTGATGAGATTGCGATCGCTCACCAACAAGTCAAAAGTTAAAACTACATCAAAAGTATCTTCTGTGTTTACCAGCTAAAAATTGCTGAAATGTAATATGAGAAAAAGAGTAAATTCTTTTTGCTCTCTCTACTAATAACCCATTTTGAACTTGAATATACTTGAGAAGCGATTCGCTATCAATTTCCGCTAAATTCAAATTTCTTTTACTATCAGATAAATTCTGAATATATTCACAAATCTGCTTCTCAATCGCTTCTTGTTTAAAAAAATACTCTCTTCTGTCCCAAGTATTTTGGGCAACTTCACTTAATAATTCTTCGATTAGTTGTGGAGTAATTTGCTGATTACTTCCATTTCGTTGAATATAACGCTGCTCATCCCATTGTTTAATTAATATATTCACTGCTTCTTGATAAATTTCTGATTGTTCAAAGGCAAAATAGGATATCTCGGCAAAAAATAAACATAAAAACGTCAGCAATAAAGGATTAGTAGCCAACTCTTGCAGATATTGATTTTCTTGTAGCTTGTGTAACAAATATTGTGATTTTATTGGTGCTTCTTCCTGAAACCACTTGGTGACAAACTCAGTAATCTGCTGCTCATCAAAATCGGCAATTTCTACTTCTGTAAACTGCTCAAAAATATATTTGCGTGCCGCAACTCTACAAGTAATCACAAAGCGATTGGTATAAAATCTGGTTATAAACCTGTGAATATCCCTGACAACTCGTTCAAAATCTGCATCCTGAATTTCATCTAACCCATCCAATAAAACGAATGCTAAACCCTCAGTTAAAAGGTTGAGTACTGCATTGGATAAAGTAACCCCGCATTCTTCAAACTGTTCTGTAATGTACTCTAATAAGTTTGGTTGCTCCCTCGCCTCTGCAAAATCTTTGAGATGAATAAAAATTGGGACGCGATCGCCTCTATACTCGCCTAAGTTACACTGAATGGCTAACCACTTTAAAAATATCGTTTTCCCGCTTCCCGGGTTCCCCAAAATCATCAATTTATCGTGGTTGTCTAAGGCTTCTAAGGCTGGTCGCCGTGGTTGTTGTAAACTACCTAAGTTAAAGCAGTTAAACTTTCCTGGCTCAAAATTCCGCGATATCTCCGCAATATCCAGCCGCCTTCGTCCACTTACTCGTTCCCAAATCTTGACTTCAGTGTAGATAGTATCCAACCTTCTTGGCTGTTCCATATCTAGCACCCGCATCACCCCACAACGTCTTTGAATACTGTCGTGGACTTTTTCACGGACAATCTGCACCAAACTTTGCATCTGACTAACGCTGGCTGGCTGTTCTACCTCTGGGAAGGATGAGGAGATGATAATCTCTTCCCAATTGAGGTTCAGCTTTTCGCAAATTGTCACGAAGATATAGCGATCAACTGGTTTACCTTGGAAAAATTTAGTAACTGGCTGGCGGCTAATCCCTAGTTCTCCGGCTAACCCTTGCTGTGTTAAGGAATTACGGATTAAGGCAGCTTCAGCCTTACTAATTCCCTTAGCCGATGCTTGGAGCGATCGCCTAGTCATTACCTCTATCTCTAATGATTTTGTTAATTATATTACTACTTTTAAGTAAAATCATACATAAATCACTCAAAAGTCATACACAAATCATGCTCAAGAATGATTGTAAATCATACATGAGAGTGCGAATCTAGAGATCTAGATATTTGACATCTCTTACATGAAGAAGTGAATATTATGTTATGTGGTCGGCTAAGGAGGGATTATGAGCGGCATTAACGTCACGATTGACGCTCCTACCGGGAAATATGTGAAACAAGCGCTAGAGCTAATCGCCAGAGAATTTCAGGATTATCTCAATTCATTACAACCTGAGGAAATAAAATGTTTAGCTGAACGGTTAACACCTACTAATATCAAGCCAAAGTATTCTCAAGCTGAAATCAACTTTGCTGCTAAGCTTGGTGCCAATCAAATCAGTGATGAGGAGCATAGTAAATTAGAACTAGCTGCCCTCACGAAAAATTTTAAATGGAGACAAGAACTACTTAAATCTTCATTAACGGCTCCACAAGTAGCCGATTTGTTGAATACGACCCGTCAGACACCACACGATCGCTTAAAAAAGAATAGTCTAATTGCTGTTCAAGATAACGGAGTTTGGAAATTTCCCACCTGGCAATTCGATCCGGAGGGGCCAGATGGAGTAATCGCTGGGCTACCTGATGTTTTAAAAGCTCTGAATGTTCCTGCTTTATCAAAAATTAGTTGGCTAACTAAACCCAACAGTGCTTTAAATGGGCTAACCCCCATCGAAGCTTTGAAGTTTGGGCAGATAGACGATGTAATTGCTGCTGCTAGGACTGTCGGAGTTTTATAGTCGGATTGCAATCAAAAAATGATCAATCAGAATCAACGCGGAGCAGTTGAGACGCTTTGACGTGGAGAATGAAAATTCCCCGCGTCTTTGCTATCTCTAGCTCCGTGTTTGCTTTCTCAGCTTATAAGTATAAATCTTGCCAAAAAATCATCTGAGTGGCTGGCAAAAGTTACACAGACTACACTTGAATAGATAAAAATGTCCGGAAATACGTAGCCGACTTTTGAATTTTTGTGTAGATGTAGTTTTAATGTACTAGTTTACAGAGGCAGCAAAAATCTGCGACTTCAATTGAAGGCTGTTTGCTCAGTGTCTCCGACAGGAGAAGTATAAAGCATAAAAGATGAAGTAAACCCTATAAATCAAAGGCGGCTCGCAACGGTGGTAGGTTTGCTTTGATTTTCTTAATGGATAAATCCCAGCGAATCAGAGCAAACTTTTATTGTTGTTTCATCTTTCATCCTTTATACTTTTGCGGTCAAGTATTCCCATTTTGTCAGTCACTAGATGAGGAGTAATCAAGGTGGTCAAACTCATTGTCCCGCCACCTAGCTTTGGCAGGCCAACACCTAAATTTCATATCTTAAAGAAGGGTACGGAATTTTTTCGGATTTTCCGCACAGACTTTGGCACGACTGCGCTGACTTTTCGGGAGTGGGGGCCACTTTTTCGCTTCGATCATCATCGCGGCAATTTTCCCAGTTTGTCCTACGAGCCATTGGACTACCAACCAGCCAATGACCAGGAACGCGGTATATACTACATTGCCCCAAAACTTTCGAGTTGTCTAGTGGAAGTTTTTGGTGATATTGGTTGTATTGAAATTACTGACCAGTTAATTGCGATTGTTACTGCGACAAGAAATTTAAAATTACTGGATTTGCGCGGAAATGGTGCTATGCGCGCTGGTGCAAATGAAGCTACTCTCGCCAAGACAGAAAAGCGTGGTCTTAGCCAAGCTTGGTCACGTTATTTTTATGAGCAGCCAGAAATTTACTCCCAAATTCACGGGTTAATTTATTGCAATGCTCATAACAATGAAGATGCGATCGCTATTTATGAGCGTGCAGAACATTTCTTTAGTTGTAGTTCAGGCAATGTATTGCCACTAAAACACGAGTTATTACGCGGGCCTATTTTAAAAGCGGCGGAAGAGAATAATTTAGAAGTAATTCCGTATTGGTAATTGGTAATTGGTAATTGGTAATTGGTAATTGAGGAAGTTAGACCAGAATGCTACTTTAGGGGCGCGGAAACCTTGCCCTTTACGAAAAGTTATATGTCGCTATCATTAACTGAATGCTTACAAATGACAAACGACAAATGACCAATAACAAATGACACCCCTTGCCAATTATGTTTAATTGCACTGCCCTATAAGAATATGAATAGCAAATTAGATAAAGAGCCTGGTAACAACCAGATTTCTCGGGAAGCCGTAGATTGGCTACTAAAGCGAATTATTCACATCCCGAAAAATTGGTTAATTATTAGTAGTATTTTTATTCTTCTCAGCACCTTTCAAGTCAATGGTGGCGAAAAATTAACCTTTAAATTTCAAGTCACAAATACAACAGCTATTTTTTTAGCTCTAACTTGGTTACCTTCTATCCTCAAGATATTTGCTTTAACTGGCGGAGCCGTGAAGACACCAGCAGGGGAAATTACTGGCTCTAGCATGATGCCAATGCTACAGTCACTAACGGGAGATACCTTAGGCTTTTTGATTGAGCAGACCAAGCTAGCAGAAGATGTTGCGCCGCCACAACAGCAGCTAGAAATGCGGCAAATACGTCATGAATGGCAAAAAGCCTACGCATCCACGGTTCCTGGGTCGGAAGCCAGGCAACAAATTGAGCGTTTAAGTCAACGCTATAAGGAACTCAGAAGTTCCCTACCATCGGGAGCAAAACGCACATTTGAAATGGAGTCTATTGCAGGACGAATGCGGGCGCTAGCTCCGGAAGTGAATTTTTCTGCATCAGAAGTAAATAATCTCCTCAAATCTAACGACCAAGGTAAGCGATTGCTAGGACTTTCCATAACGGAATGGTCGGGAGATGCAAATTATTTTTATGCAGTGCTAAGTATTATTAATAACTCAGAAACAGCCTTTGAGCAGACCTGTGCATTGCGCGCAGTAGAAAAGATGGTATCCCAACTCAACGAACAGCAGAAAAAAGACTTGCTGTCGGCGCTGATACATCAACGCAATTTCAATGAAGCAGAAAAATGCTGGATTAGGCCTAATTCTAATCGTTGGGCATTGAGCGATCGCATCTTATCTCTGTTAGAAAAATAGGTATATTAGAATATCTTCCCTCTTCAACAAGGGAACAGAAAGTAGGGAACAGGATTTCCTATTTTCTGTTCCCTTGTTAATATATGCTCAAATTCAGGTGGAATTCTTCCTAGATATACCTTTGAAAGATTGTCTAGTTGCTCGTCTGAGGCTACGAATATCTACCAACAGTCAAAGCCTCGTTGACTTTAAGGACAAAATTTGCTTTTCGTCTAGAGCGCAGATCGTTTAAGCTAGCTGAAAGATTCTTTGATTTATGGGTAAAAGGCGGTAAGAGTGTGCGTAAAAATTTTGGATTAATGTCTCTTCTGGTAGTCTGTAGTTTGTGGGGTATGCCAAAAGCAGCGCACGCACAGGCACTACTACCTCATACACTGCAACTAGATGCCAGCAAATTGGAAAAACAAGGTTTGAGTTTGGCACAAGAAGCGGCACAACTGAGTCAGTTTCAACAGTTTGATTTGGCTTTGCCACGAGCTCGCTTGGCTAGTCAACTAGCTCCAAAAAATGATAAAGTTTGGTTTCTATTGGGTGGGTTGCATCTGCAAAACAAAGAGTTTGACGCTGCACTCGCAGCCCTAAAAAAGGCTCAAACTCTCAATCCCAAAAATGCCGACGTGTTATTTGCAATGGGTTCGGCAAATTTTCAGCAGCAAAAATATCAGTTAGCTGTTGCTAATTACCAAGCTGGTTTGAAGTTAAAACCTAAAGATGCAGACGCTTTGTTTGATTTGGGTAATGCTTATTACATGATGGGTCGCTTACCTGATGCGATCGCCCAATATAATAAAGCGGTTTCCTTCGATCAGAAATTCTGGCCAGCAATTAACAACACTGGCTTAATTCAATACGAACAAGGTGATACCCAAAATGCCATTAAACAATGGCAAAGGGCTGTATCTTTAGATAAACAAGCCGCAGAACCTTTACTAGCGCTAGCAGTAGCTCTATATACTAAAGGCGATCGCCAACAAGGTTTGGCAATGGGAGAAGCTGCACTCCGCATTGACCAACGCTATGGTGATTTGGATTTCCTCAAGCAAAATCTTTGGGGTGAACGTCTACTATCTGATACCAAAAAGTTCCTCGAATTACCGAGGATTCAAGCAGCCCTCCAGCAGCGGGAAAGCCCATTAAATTCCAGCCAAGAACCTCAATAGAAAAGGACTAATGGGCAATTGGTAATTGGAGCCGCTTTTACCCATTACCTCTTACTACTTGCCTAATGATGCCATTTCATAGTACATATATACTGTTTAATAGCAGGTAGCGCTTTTCTGAACAAGTCACCAATTCTAGAGTACAAGTACTGCCAATGCGGATCTAAACCATTAAAAACAGCCCAAAAGCCTGAAATCAGAGTTTTTTGAATGCCGCGTAGTAGTGCTAGTCTTTCGGTAAAAGCGCCAGTATCTGGTCAACAAAAAGTTGATGGTCAACAACAGGCTTAGAAATGTAGCCATCAGCACCGCTTTGTTTTAAGAAGTTCTCGCGATCGCCTTCCATAGCGTGAGCAGTCACCAGAATCACAGGTAAGTTTGCTGTTTGCGGATCAGATTTTAACATTTGTGTAATTTTGATACCATCAACAGACTTGCCCTGGTAAACACTCCGAGACAAAGAAACATCCATTAAAATCAGGTCTGCATCTCCAGATTGGGCAATTTTTATTACCTCTTCCACATTTTCTGTATGCTTAACATCTAAGCCCCCGCGCTTGGTCAAAATTTTAGAAAAAACGCGAGCATTAATGAGATCGTCTTCTACAATCAAAACAGTTTTCATGAGAACTTAAATTATAGGAATTGGGGGGATGAACATCTGGAAAAACAGTTGTCTGCCTCCTTTTTAATCTTCAGTGTGTATCCCCGTCATCAAGGATAATACTACTGCTTCTTATCATTTGACTAACAATATTTGGTTATAAATTGCTTTTCATCCGTTATGCTGTGGTTGTTGCAGCGTTAGTTTCCAGCGACTTTTGTGTAATTAAATTTCAGGGAAAAAGCTCATGGCAAAACAGTTAAACCTTCTCTCCACGGGACAGGTAATCACAACAGCCCTGCACACAGAGATGCAACGGTCTTACCTCGAATATGCCATGAGCGTAATTGTCGGGAGAGCGTTGCCAGATGTGCGTGATGGCTTAAAGCCAGTACATCGCCGGATTTTGTATGCGATGCACGAACTAGGTTTGACACCAGATAGACCATATCGGAAATGTGCCCGTGTGGTGGGGGATGTGCTTGGTAAATACCATCCCCACGGTGACCAATCAGTTTATGATGCCTTAGTTAGGTTAGTACAGGATTTTTCCAGCCGCTATCCCTTGCTAGCCGGACATGGTAACTTTGGCAGCGTTGATAACGACCCGCCAGCAGCGATGCGTTACACAGAAACACGCCTCGCAGCAATTGGCCATGAGGGAATGCTGACGGAAATTGGCGATGAAACTGTGGAATTTATCGGTAATTTCGATAATTCTCAACAAGAACCCACAGTATTACCTGCACAGTTACCATTCCTATTACTTAATGGCTGCTCTGGAATTGCGGTGGGGATGGCGACGAATATTCCGCCACACAATTTAGGAGAAATAGTTGATGGATTAATCGCCTTAATCGATCAGCCAGATTTATCGGATGACAAATTATTTGAGTTAATTCCAGGGCCAGATTTTCCCACAGGTGGAGAAATTATTGGTTCAACCGGAATTCGGGAAGCCTACACCACAGGTAAAGGTGGGATTGTATTGCGGGGTGTGGCGCAACTAGAAGAAATCGCACCCGCCAGGGGAAGCAAGCGACGGACAGCAATTATCATCACAGAACTGCCTTATCAAGTAAATAAAGCCGCCTGGATTGAAAAAGTCGCAGAATTGGTGAATCAAGGGCGTTTGCAAGGCATTTCTGATATTCGCGACGAGAGCGATCGCGAAGGTATGCGTGTGGTAATTGAACTCAAACGTGATATTAATCCCCAAGAAATTCTCCAGCATTTGTATCACCAAACAGCCTTACAAACTAACTTTGGGGCGATTCTCTTAGCTTTAGTAGACGGACAACCTCGCCAGTTAAGCTTGCGTCAGTTGTTGCTGGAATTTTTAAGTTTCCGCGAGCAGACACTCTCCCGCCGTTATAGCTACGAGTTGGGGAAAGCTGAAAGCCGGTTGCATTTGGTAGAAGGCTTACTCTTAGCTTTATCAAATGTTGATACGGTAATTGAAATTTTGCGCCAAGCTCCCGACGGTAGCACCGCTAAAATTACTCTATGCAGTCAACTAAATTTAAGTGAAGTCCAAGCAGATGCAATCTTAGCTATGCCATTGCGTCGCTTAACAAGTTTAGAACAGCAGAATTTACAACAGGAGTTTGAGCAACTCACACAGCAAATAAATTTATTACGCATCTTACTCAGCGATCGTAAAGAATTACTCAAGGCATTGAAAAAAGATTTGCGATCGCTCAAGCGGAAATACAGCGATCCCCGTCGGACTAAGTTAGTCAACCTGAGCGCAGAGGACATCAAAAAACCAGGTGAGACTCAGAGAAAAAATGGCGATCGCGACGCTGAAAATCCCAAACTTATCTCGGAAAATCTCAAATCAGAAGTCCCCGCAGAAGAAGCAATTTTAGAATTTACTCACCGGGGATATGTCCGCCGGATTTCAGTTAACGGTAAAAAACCGAAAACAGAAAATGGTCTCAATGATAACGACTTTATTATCCAAACTGCGTCAACTGATACGGATAAAGAGTTATTGGTACTCACTAGCGGTGCAAAAGTTTATCCAGTCAGAGTTGGCGATATCCCTGCAGTGACAGGGCGTTCTCCCAAGGGTACACCACTGATTACCCTGCTCTCGAATACGGCTCAAGGTAATCAAGAAGCCGTGATCAATCGCTTGTTTTTACCAGAAAATGTGGGCAATACTCAGATGATTCTCCTGACAAAGCAGGGTCGAATTAAGCGCCTGTCTTTGGAAGAATTAACCAACCTCACTCGTCGGGTAACAATTTTAAAACTCAAAGATGATGATGAATTGTTATATAGCCAATTCATTACTACAGGTAAACATCTGATTGTTGCTAGTTCCAGCGGACGGCTGTTGCGATTTGCTGTAAATGATGAACAATTGCCCATTATGGGACGTGCTGCTATGGGATTACAAGCATTACGTATGTTAAGACAACAGCAAATGGTGGGCTGTGGTGTTGTGAGTGGACAAGAAGAGTTATTGCTGGTTACTCAAGAAGGTTATGCCAAGCGCCTAACTGCTAACCAATTAAAAGCTGCTAATCGTGGTGATTTAGGCACGCAAGCGCTGAAGTTCACTAACAAAACCGACAACTTAGCCGCAATGTTGGTGGCGATCGCCTCTTCTGAGATAGCGTTACTTACAAATAAAGACCGATTGGTGCGACTACCTCTAGAAACAGTACCTTTTGCCGATAGAGATAGCAAAGGCGAAAGCATCCTTCAACTCAACCGCGATGAGAAAATTATCAGCGTTGTGGAAGTACGTTAGTCAACAAAGCATAACATATTGTGCGATCGCAGGTTTGTTCGCATTTCTCACATTATAAATGTGAACAAATATTAATATTTCTGAGAATCAGACTAATAGTAAATTGGCAAAAAATGTGCCAGGTACTTGATAGAGACGTGAAATATAAAGTCTTTATAGCTAGTACCTGAATTGTCATAATTTTTTCAAATTGAGCAATCTCAGCAATCCAGGTAGAATAGTTGCAAAACTATTTCAATAAATTATCGCTTTACTCGCAGCAAAGCCATCTAATTCAGCCTCTGGCTTGAGGAAAGGCAATTTTTAAAATTTATCTGAGTATAATTACGTTCTCTTCTTGCCAACAGATCAAATCTGCTCCTACCTCTCAAGATAGAGATTTTGGTCTTTGGTTATCAGTTAGTGTTTTCTGCGTCAAGTTTTAGCAATAAAACTACAAACACATCCTTGCAATTATGAAAATCATTGTTATATTAGTTTACATAACCCCATAAATCTTATTAAAGTCTCTTTGGAGTACCTACCATGACAAACGCAACCAAAACCTTCTCTGCGCCTGTAGTTGAAGATCGCAATTCTTGGCGTTGGGGCTTTACCCCGCAAGCAGAAATCTGGAACGGCCGTTTAGCAATGATTGGCTTTTTAGCAGCAGCTTTAATTGAGCTTTTCTCTGGTAAAGGCTTTCTCCACTTCTGGGGTATTCTCTAATACCAATCTTTAATTTGCTATCAATCTTAAAATACAAAATTAGGTATAAATAAAAAACCTGGGAATGTATACATTCCCAGGTTTTTTGTTCCTTGTCCTTGGTCATTAGTCATTTGTTAAAAGCTAATGACTAAGAACTGATAGTTAATCACTAACGGATATATTCTTTAAGAACACTATTGCGATTTGGGTGGCGTAACTTGCGGAGTGCTTTCGCCTCAATTTGACGAATGCGTTCGCGAGTCACATTGAAAATTTGGCCAATTTCCTCTAGGGTTTTCATGCGGCCATCATCCAAACCGTAACGTAATCTTAGAACATCTCTTTCGCGAGGGCTGAGGCTGTCTAGGACTTTTTCTAAATCTTCTCTCAGCAGATTTTTAGAAACTTGGTCTTCTGGAGTTTCGCCATCGGATTCAATAAAATCGCCTAGGCGGGAGTCTTCTTCTTTCCCAATAGGTGTTTCTAAAGAAATAGGCAATTGGGCAGATTTAGCAATAAACCGTAGCTTCTCAATTGTCATTTCCATGCGAGTCGCAATTTCTTCTTCAGTTGGTTTGCGACCCATTTCTTGAGAAAGTAGCTTAGTGGTTTTCTTGATGCGGGAGATGGTTTCGTAGAGGTGAACTGGAAGACGGATAGTGCGGGATTGATCGGCGATCGCTCTGGTAATTGCTTGACGAATCCACCATGTAGCGTAGGTAGAAAACTTATAACCTTTTTCATGGTCAAATTTTTCTGCAGCGCGAATCAAGCCTAGGCTACCTTCTTGAATTAAATCTTGGAAGGATAAGCCACGATTCATGTATTTCTTGGCAATTGAAACTACAAGGCGGAGGTTAGATTGCACCATCTTATCTTTTGCCCTGCGACCAACATGCAAGCGGTAGCGAAATGCTGGCAATGGTAGTTGCACAGCTTCTGCCCATTCGCTATCGCGAGGATCGCGTTCCAACTGTTCTGAAAGCCTTTCCCGTATCCTTTCTAATTCCAGTAAATCGGCAATTTTCCTTGCCAATTCAATTTCTTCATCTGCCCGCAACAGACGAATTCGACCAATTTCTTGCAAGTAAAGGCGAATAGAATCTTCGGTATAGTGCTTTTTCTTGCTTTGTGTCCGACGACGCGATTTAGCGGCTTTTCCAGACTTTGCGTCGTCCTCATCAGACTGAGGCTCTAAAAAATCATCAATGTCGCCATCATCAGTTATCAGCAAGTCCTCTTCATCTTCTATTAAGAGTTCTTCTAACTCGAGCTCAGGCTGATTCATTATTTCTAGGTCAGGCTGATATATGCTTTCGAGTACGTTGTTAGCCTGGTTCATGCCGCGTTCCTCATGCTCCTTGCAGAATCAATTACTCAAGATGTGTGTATTGCTCTTTTATTAAGATATTAAGAGCTAGTTTGCCACCGAAAATATTTTTTTGGCCAGGTCGCCTGAGATATTTTCGGAAATTTTAGATCTCCTATTGGAGAGTTTATTACTAAGTGTGGAAATCGCTGTTGTAGCTAACTTACTCACACTAGTAAAGGCTATGCGTAATTGTTAGCGCATATTACCTTTAACTGACTTGTCTAAAAAAAGACATGTCTTGATAAAAAAATTTACCACTACAGTTAAATAAACATAACTGTTGATAGATTTTTTCCGTAAAGACTGTTCCGATTGTAGCCTGTTTCACAGAAATTGCACTCTTTTTGTGTGTTAATCTTGTAGTCCTTAAGGCAGGTAAAGCCACTATTATCAAAAAGAACTTCCAAATGGTAGTCATGCCCTTAAATCTTTTCTGAAACTTTTTGGAATTGCAGTGGCATTGTCATTACATTAATACTTAAGTATCCCTGCCCATGCACGATTCCAAGTACAATGCACAACATTTATTACTTAGAAACAGCGCATTTTATATTAACTCAAGCGAGAAGGTTTAGCGCACGTATTTTTACATTTCCTTCATAAAGTCGTAAATCCGTGAAGCTAAGTCGGGAGTTCTCGCTAGGTAGATACAGCTAATATGCTGGTGTTTGTCTGGGGGTAATCTTCATTTTGTGTGCTAAATACCTAAACTGAGGAGTTAAGGTAATGGCCGAATCAGCCTGATACTTCAAGTGGGATTGAAATAAATTTGGTCTTATTCACACGTTAGCGCACTGCTGAGATTTCAGCCCTATGAAACTTGACAAACTTTTCCTATTGTATACAACGATATTTTAATCAATTCATAAAGGATTTGACATTACTAATGAACATTAATTTTCCTACTGAAGCTAAATAGTTTAAAGAAGGGGTTATACACCTACTTGGAAAACCACTTAAGTAAAATATTTGTAATTTTTAATACTCATTACTACAGTAGTTTGTAAGTTCTCTTGTTAACTAGGAATATTGCAGCTGCTGAACAAATCCCTTCGCGGATATGAAATAGCGCTTTGCTATTCAAGGATAGCAAATACATTTCTGAGTGGGGCAAGATTTACTGATACTCAATAAAGCAAAACATTTGTACCTTATGTAGTTGAAATATTGGTGAAGTTAACAAACTTGCCAATGCTTAACTACTGAGAATAAAAGATATGGCTTGACAAAGAAAACTTTCCATGCAGTGTTAAGTTTCAGTGAATTTTATTATTTTTGTGATTAAAGTTTATGTATTTTATCAACTAATTCTCATCATTAACTATATTGCTTTTGGGTGCGTGCTATACGGAAAAAAGCCGAGAGTAACTATAAAGGCGCGTTTACCGCGCCTTGCAATATAGTTGATTAACCTATGAGATGGGAAAAGTGCAATAAGTTAATCAACAAAATTGCACTTTAGTTTTTATGTTTGCCACTCAAGAGTTCAAATTCCGGCTAACTTTAACTCTTGACGAGCTAATTAAAGCCACAACTTACTAGATATCTAGATCCGTTAAATTCAGTTTAGAACCATAGGTTTCGATAAATTCTCGCCGGGGTGCGACGCGATCGCCCATTAAAATTGTGAAAATGCGATCAGCTTCAGCCGCATCCTCAATCTCCACTTGCTTCATTTTGCGGGTTTCTGGGTTCATTGTCGTTGTCCAGAGTTGTTCTGGCATCATTTCCCCCAAACCTTTAAACCGTTGGATGGTGTAGTTGGCATTGCTAGGAAAGGCAGCAATTTTTTGTTGTAATTCGCGATCGCTATAGCAATACTCATGATTGCGTCCTCGCTCTAATTTATAAAGGGGAGGACAAGCAATATAAATGAAGCCCTGCTCAATTAATGCTCGCTGATACCGATAGAAGAATGTTAACAATAGTGTACGGATATGCGCTCCATCCACGTCAGCGTCAGTCATAATTACTATGCGATGATAGCGCAATTGTGAAGCGTCGAATTCTTCACCTTTGACACCTAAACCTAGTGCTGTAATTAATGCTTGGACTTCATTATTTTTATAAATTTTGGAGTCGTCAGTTTTCTCAATATTGAGGATTTTACCGCGTAGGGGAAGGATAGCTTGGGTACGGCGATCGCGTCCTTGTTTGGCACTACCACCTGCAGAATCACCTTCTACAATATAAATTTCCGATTCACTGGGATCGCGAGAGCTGCAATCTGCCAACTTACCAGGCAATGGTGAGGATTCTAGCACCGATTTGCGTCGCACTAACTCCCGCGCATGACGGGCGGCTTCAGCGGCTTTAAAGGCTTGGATAGCTTTATCTAAAACTGAGTCAGCGACACCGGGGTGAAATTCTAGATATTCGGTAAGAACTTCCCCAACCAAAGAATCAACAATCCCCCGAACTTCAGTATTACCCAGTTTAGTTTTGGTTTGTCCTTCAAATTCGGGATCGGGAACTTTGACAGAAATTACCGCGGTCAGTCCTTCACGGACATGTTCACCACTGAGGTTAGGTTCATTTTCTTTAATTTTGTTACGCTTACGCGCGATCGCATTAAGAGTGCGTGTCAGAACCGCCTTCAACCCTTCTAAGTGGGTACCACCATCAACTGTACGAATATTATTAGCAAACCCTAGAACATTATCTGTATAAGCATCAGTACACCACTGTAAAGCTACTTCTACTTGAACATTATTACGTTCACCCTGCACATAAATAATTTCTTCATGCAGAGGCTGCTTTTCGCGGTTCATGTAGGCAATATATTCTTTGATCCCGCCTTTATATTCGTATGTTTCTACCTTGGGGTTGTCGCTTTTGAGTAGTTCTAGGCGGTGGTCAGTAAATGTAATTTTGACACCTGCATTTAGATAAGCTAGCTCCCGCAAGCGACCCGCTAAAGTAATGTAATCAAACTCAATGCCTGTACTGAAGATTTGAGTATCAGGCTTGAAGGTAACAGAAGTTCCGGTTCTAGCTTCTTTGTAAGCCTTAGTTTGCAGGTCAGAAGCTGGGATACCTCGTTCATAACGCTGGAGATGAACCTTTTTCTCTCGCCAAACTGTTACCTCAACAAACTCAGACAGGGCGTTAACTACAGAAATCCCTACCCCGTGCAAACCTCCAGAAACTTTATAGCCGCCACCGCCAAACTTACCCCCGGCGTGTAACACTGTCAAAACAGTTTCCAAAGCTGATTTTCCGGTTTTTGGGTGAATATCAGTAGGAATACCCCGCCCATCATCTGTTACAGTAACAGAGCCATCAGCGTTGATATCCACTTCCACATGAGTGCAATAACCAGCTAAAGCCTCATCAACAGAGTTATCCACCACCTCGTAAACTAAATGATGGAGTCCCCGCGGGCCAGTGGAACCGATGTACATACCTGGTCGTTTGCGGACGGCTTCCAGCCCTTCCAGAACTTGAATCTGATCGGCACTGTAACTGCTCGTCATGAAAATTCTCCTGATGCGTGGGGTTCAAAATCGCCAAAAGGCTAAAAAAAGTCAAATCACTCCAAAATTCTAACACATCAGCCTTGCTAGCGTCTGTAGGGCAATTTTGTGGGAAGTTTATACAGGGGCTGCACCCCTATGATTAGGGACTGGGGATTGGGGACTGGGTAATGGGGATGAGGGGGACAAGGGGAAAGGGAGACAAGGGGAACAATTACCAATTACCAATTACCAATTACCAAATGACTAAATTAGTTGTAATTTGTGGAGCAACGGCGACGGGGAAGTCGGGTTTGGGTTTAGCTTTAGCTATGCAGATGGGAACTGTGATTCTCAGTGCTGATTCTCGCCAAGTGTACCGCGAGTTTAATATTGGCACAGCTAAACCGACAGTAGCGGAACAAAAATTGGTACCGCACTATTTAATAGATATCTGCACGCCGACAAACACGATGACGGTAGCAGATTACCAAGAACAAGCGCAAGCTTTAATTGCTTCTGTGGCTAGTTCTCCTCTGTTGTTGGTTGGAGGGACTGGTTTATACATACGTTCCATTGTCCAAGGCATGAAAATTCCTAGAGTAGCACCGCAATTGCAACTGCGATCGCAACTCACAGAAATTGGTCAAAATCAACTTTACGCTATGTTGCAACAAGTTGATCCTGTTGCTGCTCAAAAAATTCATCCCCATGACCCTGTACGGACTTTAAGGGCTTTAGAAGTATACTATGTGACGGGAATTCCCATTTCTGACCAACAAGGGGAGAATCCGCCAAATTACCCAATTTTGCAAATAGGCTTAGATTGCGCTGCTGACGAGTTACGCTTACGCATTCATAAGCGTACTGAGCAGATGATCGCCGATGGATTAGTGGCTGAGGTCGATTATCTTTGTCAGAAATATGGTGCTGATTTACCTTTATTAAACACTTTAGGATATCAAGAAATTAAGCAATATTTGGCTGGGGAAATTTCTTTAGAGGAAGCTCAAGAATTAATAGTTTTACATACGCGCCAATTTGCCAAGCGACAGCGTACTTGGTTTCGAGCCTATCCCCAAATTGAATGGTTTGATGCCAATGATCATGATTTATTCGCTAAAGTTTTGCAGCGTGTGGGGGAGTTTATTGACAAATGAAAAAAGAATTACTAATTTGGAATTCGTAATTTGTAAGCCGTAATAAAACATTTATTAATCGCAGGGCAGAACAATGTCATTTATTAATGAAAAAAATAAATTTATTCATGATTGTTCTGCTCCTTTTAGAGATTGGTATATAGCATCTAATCTTGCTTGGATAGCTGGCGGTTTAGCAGTGAAATGAAGATAAAAAATACCATTGTCTGCGGGTTTGTCAAACACCTTAGCATAGATATCTTCTTGAAGCTCTGGAGGGATGTTTGGTACTAATAATTTAAGTTTGATATTAGTCTGTGCAGGTGGTGGAGAAACTCCTGCTGCATTTTCCATGCGAATTTTAGCACCCTTAGCTGACAATTCAACTATACTTCCTTGATATATAGTCGTGCTAATATGCTTTTCTTCTAACAACGCATATTGTATAGGAATGATGCCTGAGAGTGGTAAAAATTCTTCTGCTTCTATGGGCAGAAAGAGATTGTAATCTCCGCTAATTCCATAAACTTGGTGTACAGTAACTGGCTGTTTTACTCCTTTTGGTTGTACTTGTCTATGTCCACTTACTTGCACAATTGATCCAGCCGCTTTTAATGTCTCATCGGAAATCAGAATTTCGCTACTTGTGGTGTAAGATTCAATCCGGTAAGTGAGGTTTACCTGACTACCAACGACACCATATTTTGTGCGTTTTTGTGAGCCGATATTACCTAAAATAACTAGTCCAGTGTTAATCCCAATTCCCATGTCTAGTTGAGGAAAACCTAAATTTTGTAGCCTTTCATTAACAGCAGTCATGGCTAATTGCATAGCACAAGCACAAGCTACCGCCTTAGCAGCATCATCTTCTTTAGGCATAGGCGCGCCAAATAGCACTAAAATACCATCACCCATGAATTCATTAATAGTTCCTTGGTACTGAGTAATGACATCAGCCATGTATTCTAGATAGATGTTGAGGATTGTGATCACTTCTTCTGGTTGCGATCGCTCGGAGATGGCTGTAAATCCTCTTAAATCAGAAGTCAGGATCGTGATTCTCCGCCTTTCACCGCCCAGTTTCAATCCTTCAGGACTATCTAACAAGTTGGCGACAATTTCATTACTGAGATAACGGCCAAACACTTGCCGAATTAGGGAATTTCTTTTTTCTAAATCTGTATTAGCTTGAGCTAAATCAGCCGTGCGTTCTGTGACACGCACTTCTAATTCGCTAGCTGTTTGGCGCAACCTACTAATAACCAAAGTTAACCCAGTAAGTCCTAGTACAGATAATCCTCCCAACATCACAAATGTCGTTTGTAAACTTTTATTAGTTTTTTCTGTAAAGCTATCTAGAGATTGAGTAATCGCCAAAACTCCCCGCACGTCTCCTACTTGCCAGTCGCGTTTTGGACTATTAGGATCGCTGTCGTGACAAGCGACGCAGCTAGCCTCCATGCGTACAGATTGGCCATATCGCCATAAACTACGACCATCTTTTTTCTCAAGACGAGAAAAATTGTTCTCTTCAGGATGTTGTCTCAGGTAGGTAAGTGCCTGTTTCTCAAACTCATCTCTGGGGCCACCTTCGGCTTTTCGCCAGGGATATGGATAATCGCTGTATAACCGGACTGCCATCCCAGCCTTTTGTTCGCTGATGTTTTTTCCGAGTTCAATGGCGTAAGTTGCAGGCGGAGGAATTGCACCTTCTTTGATCAGGTAGTTGTGGATAATGCTAATTCCCTTAACTTTTCTAGCGCGATCGGCACCTGCACTACTATAAAGGTTCCAAGCATCAATAATTGATTTTGCTTGCAATTCGGCATTCATCAGCGCTTGGGATTTTATGAGGCTAGTCGAAAGACTAGACATATTAGCTAACGCTACACCCACTCCAATGGAGAATAAGAGCAGAAGAATCAAAACAGTTTGTTTAAAAAGCAGACTGAGGAAAAAGCGCCATACGCGAGAAATAAACGTATTCATCACCCAATTTGAGTAATATATTATTACTTTATTTTTTCACAAACTATTAATATATCTCAAGAAACATTGTAGATAAATTATATATAGTTTATCTACATTTAGTTGCTAAAACTGCTAACTACTGTATTTGTATTTTTTTCTGGCAATATCTACGAATGTGAAGTTTTCTATTCTTTGATAAATATCTGCAAAGCTGATAATTGCCAGTGTGATTTATAGTTTAGTTAATTGAGCTAAAAAACAAGCAGATTTTTTGACTTAAATTTCGCCCAACGCATCATCTCTAAAGCTAGAGATTTTCTAGAAAAATGAAGATAAAAACTCCTAGAATCTGCTAATTTTTCCGATACTTTAGCATATATATCTTCTTGTAGTTCTGCTGGAATATTTGGTACTAATAAGTTGAGTTTAATGTTGGTTTGTGCAGGCGGTAAACAACCCTCAGATAGATTCTCACAGTAGACTTTAGCTCCCTTTGCTGAGATTTGGATTACACTTCCCTGAAACATAGTTTCATTAATATGCTTTTCCTCAATCATGGCGTACTGGATGGGGATGATTTCAGTCAGATTGAAGAATATCTCTTCTTCTTTGGGTAGAAAAAGGTTGTATGGTTTGCCAATACCGTCAACATTGTAAATAGTAATTAGTTGTTTCACTCCTTTAGGATGTACCTGCTTTTGCCCATTGATTCTGACAATAGAGCCGACTTCTTGTAATGTTTGTTCTGAAATCAGAATCTCACCCCCTAGACTGTAAGATTCAATCCGGTACGCTAGATTTACTTGGCTGCCGACAATACCGTACTTAGTTCGTTTCTCTGAGCCAATATTTCCCAAAATTACCAAACCCGTGTTGATACCAATACCCATATCTAGTTGCGGGAAATTTAATTTTTTTAACTTTTCATTTACAGCATTCATTGCTAACTGCATCGCACAAGCACAAGCTACAGATCTTGCCGCATCATCTTCTTTGGGTTTGGGAGCACCAAATAGAACTAAAATTCCATCACCCATGAACTCATTAATACTTCCCTGATACTTGGTAATGACATCTGCCATGTATTCAAAATAGATGTTGAGGATATTAATTACTTCTTCTGGTTGCCAGCGTTCTGATATGGCTGTAAATCCTCTTAAATCAGAAGTCAGGATAGTCATTTTTCGTCTATCACCGCCAAGTTTCAATCTTTCTGGGCTTTCTAGCAAATTGGCTACAATATCATCACTCAAATAACGTCCAAACACTTGACGAATCAATAAATTCCGTTTTTCTAAATCCATATTGGCTTGAGCCAATTGGGCAGTGCGTTCCTGCACTTTTTGTTCCATAGTTTGATAAAGTAGTGCGTTTTCAATCGAAATAGCAGCTTGAGAAGATAGAATTTTCAAAACTTCCAGGTGATTGTCTGTAAACGCATCTGTAGTTAAGTGGTTTTCTAAATACAGCAACCCAAGAAGTTTGCCTTGGTTGACGATTGGAGTACAAAGAATTGATTGTGGTTGATTTGCTTGAATAAAAATATCTTTAATAAATAGCCCTTCACAAGTAGCATTGGCAAGTACGACATCGAACTGAGTTCTAGCCACATAATTAACGATTATTGTTGGTAGTAAATCGCTATTATCCACTAGCAATGATTGCATAAATTCGACAGTATCGCTACCTAACTCTTTAGCAGCTTTAATCCACAATTCACCATTTTGGCAGAGAATTAAAAAACCTTTAGTTGCTCCAGCATTTTCAATAACGATCGCCATTAATTTTGCCAGCAAATTCTCCAAGACAATTTCCTCTGCGATCGCTTGGGAAGCTTTAATCACAGTTGCCAAATCCAGTGCTTCGGAAACACCACTATCACTGCTAGAAGAAGTTGATGAAGTTGTCAGACGATTGAGAGTTTGAATGACGCTGGTACGCACTTTTTCAATACTACTAGATTGCCGTATAAGCAGATGGGGATAGGTATCTTCTAGCTGTCTGACTTTTGCGATCGCTCCCCATTGCTGATAACAATAATGGGCATCCATCATGTGAAGTTGGGCAATTTTAGTCATGCCTTTTGTTAAATAAAATTTGGCTGCTAATTCATTGGCTAAGGCTTCTTCTTGTACATATTCATGCTCTTTAGCCAATTCTATGGCAAGATTGTAATTGTTCATTGCCTGAATATCTTCACCCAAAACTCGATGCCTTTCTGCTGCCACTAAATGAAACTTGTGTAAGAAATTCATTGGTGCATGGTGTGACCAGATTTGCATTTTTTGTTGGTTAGTATGGACTTTCTCTAAAATCTGGATTTTTTCATCACTTTCGGCATCTGCATAGATAGCTAATTGATATAAAGAATCATAAAAATTAAATACAGCTCCGAGAATAAAAGCACATCCGCTATCTATGTACTTTTCTGCTAGCACAGCGTACCGATTTACTAGCGGAAAGTCTTGTAGTAAGTAACTAACTATGAGTCTATTAATGGCCAAGATAAAAATTGTATTACCCAGGTTGGCTTCTAGCAAAAACTTCAGAAGTTTTTCATCATTAAAATCTCCACAATTACAACCAAGTGTTGGTTCAAATCTGTCAAGTAATTTTAAAATAGAGCGACGAATTATCTCATTTTTGCAAAGTAAAGACTCCTGTTTTAACTCCAGCATTAAATTGCTGTATTTTGACATCTCTTGTTCAGTTTCTACCAATGAATTACCTACTAGATAAGAATGGCAACCATAATGTAAAGCAGCTCGGGCAGCATATTCAAAATCCGCCATTTCCATACCAATTTGATAACTGCTAAGTAAGGAATTTAGTGTTTCTTTGATATGCACTTTCCAAGGCATAATAAAGATGTTAAAGGCAAAAAAAGTCTTAGCTTGGAATTGTTTAGCATCGAATTTATCTAAAATCTTTAATGCCAGTTGACCAAACTCATAACCTGTATCAATATCATCGACAATACCGGACAAAAATAAGCCATACCAAGCATAAGATGAAGCCGCAACTGCAGAATTACCATACTGAACTAATAGCTTCACTTGTTGCAGAGTAATCAATTGAAAAATTAGAGGTGCTGTATTATAAGCACTGATAGTCACATTTGACATCAGCCGGAGAGCGGCTATTTTATAGGGATCTGTCATTTCTGGCAGGTTAAGTAAATCTAGAGGTTCTTTGCCAGCCAATGCATATTTTGTTTCTCTATAGCTCTGTTGAACATCTAATTTACTAGGATTTTTAGGAAACCTAATTTCTAATAAATCCAAAATTTCTAAGGTTGTTTCTATTGTGCCTTGCATCTTATTGCGAGCAGCACAAAATTGGATTTTAATTTCATACACTTTTACTTTGTCAAGCACAGTTTTTGCTTGTTGTAAAACTATTTGAATATAACGATCCATTTCTACAAACTCGCCATTAATGTAGGCTGCTTCTACAGCTTCTTGATAAAGTGCTAGTGTCAATTCATACTGCTCTTGCCAGCTACAATCTCCTAAAAGCTTCATGCCATTCCGCAAATAATTCATTGCCGAATTATAGGCAGCAGATAGTTTAGATTTTTTACCAGCACAGAGATTTAATTCTGCCAATTCATACTTTTCTGATTGATTAGTAATTAATTGCGTCCCAAAATTGAGTTGATTAACAATATCAAAAATCTTTTCCTCTCGTGTACATTGATTATTTTTGAGCAGTAGTTGCCCTACTTGTAGATGTACTATTTGCTTTTGGTCTTCGGGAATTAAGCAATAAGCAGCTTGCTGTACGCGATCGTGCAAGAATTTGTAAGCTATCAAAGCTGGGAGATGAGAAACGGCAAATTTTGACTCTGCTCCTGTCTCCTGCTTGATCCAGTCCTCAGCCCTCAGCAGCCGATCCTCATTTCCCAAGGGCAGAATTAGCCCTGACTCAATTGCTTCCCATAAATCAGTAGCCGTGGCGATCGCAGTTTTTTTATACACAATTGATAGTGTTTGCAAATCAAATTGATGCCCAATACAAGCGGCTAGCTTTAAAATTTGTTGTGTTTGAGCAGAGAGTCTTTGAATTTTATCTGCCATTAGCTCAACAACATTATTTGTAATGGGTGTAGCTTGAATATCTGCAATATTCCACTGCCATACTCCCAGATCAAAATCAAATTCTAGTAGTTCTTGGGTGTATAAGGATTTCAAGAATTCATTCACAAAAAAAGGATTGCCATGAGTTTTCTCAATTACAAGTTCTGCTAATGGCATTGCTCTTGAGCGATCGCAGTGTAGAGTCTCTGCAATTAACTGGATAACATGAGTCAAATTTAAAGGAGAAAGAGAGATATGGTTGAGTTTAGGCAGAAGCTTTTTAGCACAATTTGTATGATGATTTTGTTTCTGAATATCTGCTAATATCAACGTTAATGGATGAGTAGCATTAACTTCTTTATCTCTATAAGCACCTATAAGAAATAAATAATGACTATCGGCTTCTGTCATCAACGATTTGATCAGTTTTAGGGAAGCAGAATCCGCCCATTGTAAATCATCTAAAAAAATTACTAAGGGGTGTTCAGAGTTACTAAATATATGGATGAAGTTTTGCAAGACCCTATTAAAGCGATTTTGCGATTCTACTAGCCCTAGTTCGGGCACAGCAGGCTGTTGACCTACAATTAGTTCGATTTCAGGAATTACATTAATAATCACCTGGCAATTAGTTGATAAAGCAGCTAAAATTTTTTCCCGCCAGGCTGCAATTTGAGCATCAGATTCTGTCAATAACTGACGAATTAACTTTTGAAAAGCTTGAATGATGGCAGCATAGGGAATATTCCTCTGCAATTGGTCACATTTACCAGCAATAAAGTACCCTTTTCCCTTGGTAATTGGTTGATAAACTTCTTGTACTAATGCTGATTTGCCGATACCAGAATAACCAGATACCATCATCATTTCTGAATATCCAGATGGGGAATGCAAGCATACATTTTCTCGATTTACCCCTAGTACTCGTTCGCAAGCAGTTACTAATGTGGCAATTTCTTTATCTCTACCATATAATTTTTGGGGAATTTGAAAGATTGGCGAAATATCTTGCTGTCCTAATGAGAAGGATGAAATTCGATTAGTTTCGCAAAATTCAGTTAGGCATTTTTGTAAATCCACTCTCAATCCATAGCTACTTTGATATCTTTCTTCAGGCGTTTTTGCTAACAACTTTAAGATAATATCTGAAATTGCTTCGGGAATAGCTGAATTAAATTCGTGAGGTGGTAGTGGTTGTTTTGCAATATGACAATGAACCAACTCCATTGCATCCTTAGTTTCAAAAGGCAAATGCTGGGTGAGCATTTCATAAAAGGTGACACCCAAAGAGTAAAAGTCAGTCCGATAGTCTATTGATCTATTCATCCTCCCTGTTTGCTCCGGTGACATATAAGCTAATGTCCCTTCCAAGCGATTGAGATTACAGATGAACTGGGTTTCTCTAGAAACACGGGAAGCGATCGCAAAATCTGTAATTTTTACCTCGTCTGTTTGCGAGTTAATAATAATATTGTGGGGCTTAATATCTTGATGGATAATCCGTTTTTTAGATAATTCACCGAGAATATCAGCCAATTTAATAGCTATCGTCAAAAATTCCTGAATTGTTAGAGGTTTTGTCTGAATAAATTTATATAGCGATTCTCCCCCAAAATCTTCCAAAATCAATGCTAAAGAGCCATTAGTATTTTTCAAGCAATAAGACTTGACAATTCCTGTCATATTCAGCATTTGGGTGATGTCATATTCATGCTTCAATCTGGCTATATCAGCAAGAGTGGGATAGTCTTTATTAACTACTTTTACAATGATTGGTTGTTTATCCCAACCTCTAAAGCCGCGATAAATAACAGTTTTTGACCCTACATAAATAGTTTCTATAATTTGATAACCTGAAACTGTAATCATAGTTGTCTGCTTCACTCCCAATAAATGTTGCCTGTTTTTTTGATTTTCAATATTGAGAAATCTCTGGCATTTCCCAAATATTGAACTGTTAATCATTTGGGCAGATGATTGAAATATTTTTCATCTTCAAGCTTGCAAGCTTAAAAAACACTGGCGAAAGATTAGGTGTCATGCAAGCTTTTTAAATAGCGCTAAAAAATATTTACAAACAGTTAATCGGTGAAGAGTTATCTAGCAGTTATCAAGTGATTAATGTTAAGTAATCACTTACATAAAAAATTTCACAAGCCAAGTTAAAAATGTATTTTTTAATACTGTTATTTGAATGTATTTATGAAATCAAAAAAATAGATGAGAAAAATTTAATAAAAGTATTAATTTGCAAATCTTCTTAGCAATTAAAAATTGAATAAATGATATTAGTCTGATTATCAAATCATGATAATCATAATTTGATAATCAAAAACACACAAGACGAGTACAATGTGGATTAAAAAAAGTTTTCTCTAATCAATAGGGATGATGAAATAGTTCAAAAGCAGGAATGATAATTATTTTTTGTTTAATGTCTGATGCGATGAGTTATTCCCATATACTCGAGCTTGTTTAAGCTAGACAGTTATCTGATCAATCACATCTTGATAGCCCTCAGCACTTAACCCCTGGTTGCAATCTGGTACCAAATAAATGCAAAAAATGCGATCGCACTCTGGTAACTCCTGTCACAATGTTCTTTAGTATGAGCCATGCATTTGCAGGCTAAGGTGATCAACCTGAACTGCATCCTACCCCTATCAGAAACAAGTTATGCTCACCCAAGACAAACAACAACGTAACTGGAAACCCATCATTCAAGCATTTGAGGCTGTTCTGGGCAAAAATGGTGTAGTTCAACGCCGTGAGGAACTGATTACTTATGAATGCGATGGTTTAACAGGCTATCGCCAGCGTCCGGCGGTAGTTGTACTTCCCAGAACTACAGAACAGGTGGCAGCGGCGGTAAAGATATGCAACCAATACTCTCTTCCCTTCATTGCACGGGGTTCTGGAACTGGGTTATCTGGTGGCGCTTTGCCTGGGGAAGATTCAGTTTTAATTGTTACTTCTTTAATGCGGCAAATACTCAGCATTGATTTAGAAAATCAACGCGCTGTTGTGCAACCAGGAGTAATTAATAGCTGGGTAACACAAGCGGTAAGTGGCGCAGGATTTTATTATGCACCAGACCCCTCCAGCCAAATTATCTGTTCAATTGGCGGCAATATTGCGGAAAATTCTGGTGGTGTGCATTGCTTGAAATATGGTGTAACTACTAACCATGTTTTGGGATTGAAATTAGTGCTTCCCAATGGTGAGATTGTCGATGTAGGCGGACAAATTCCCGAAATGCCTGGTTATGATTTAACAGGTATATTTGTGGGTTCTGAAGGTACTTTGGGGATTGCTACAGAAATTACCCTCCGAATTCTTAAAACTGCAGAATCAATTTGTGTCTTGTTGGCAGACTTTACGAGTGTTGAAGCTGCTGGGGCTGCTGTTTCCGATATCATCAGTGCGGGGATTATTCCTGGTGGTATGGAAATGATGGATAACTTTAGTATTAATGCTGTGGAAGATGTGGTAGCAACTAATTGTTATCCCCGCGATGCTACGGCAATTTTGCTGATTGAAATTGATGGTTTAGAAGTAGAAGTTGCTGGTAATAAACAACGGGTAATAGAAATTTGTAAACAGAATGGTGCGCGTAGTGTTACTTCTGCTAGCGATCCCGAAACGCGATTAAAACTTTGGAAAGGGCGGAAAGCTGCTTTTGCGGCTGCAGGACATTTAAGCCCAGATTATTATGTGCAAGATGGTGTAATTCCTCGCACTCAATTACCTTATGTTTTGCAAGAAATTGAGGCATTAAGTCAAAAATTTGGTTATCGAGTTGCCAATGTATTTCATGCTGGTGATGGTAATCTTCACCCACTGATTCTTTACGATAATGCTGTGCATGGGGCATTAGAAAAAGTTGAAGAATTAGGAGGAGAAATTCTTAAGCTTTGCGTGAAAGTCGGCGGTAGCATTTCGGGAGAACATGGTATTGGTGCAGATAAAAAATGCTATATGCCAGATATGTTTAGTCAAGCTGATTTAGAAACTATGCAATGGGTAAGGCAGGTTTTTAATCCCAAAGGTTTAGCTAATCCAGACAAGATATTTCCCACACCACGCACTTGTGGAGAAGCTGCAAATGCAGTAAACGCGAAAAAGTTTGAAGGAATTGAGAAATTTTAATAATTAATAATTCGTAATTTGTAATTCGTAATTAAACCAAGAGAATTACAAATTCAGGTAGGATGCGTTAGCTGCGAGAGTACGGCATCATTGTTAAAGCTGAAATTTTTCAGAAATAAAATCGTATTTCTATAAGAAAATTACGAGTTCCGAAGCAAACTGAGCAATTAGAAAGTTTTGAATGATGACCTGATAATTAAAAGTGTGTTGTATTCAGTCTAGATTTTTAGTATAAGAGAGATACATGGGTAGGGGTATGGCAATGCCGTACCCTTATAATTATCTGTACTTATGGCTTTGTATTCGCATAATTTACGTGACGCAAAAAGTATTTGAATTTGTATGATTTTTGGCAGATGTAAACTTCAGTTGATGCTGCAATTTGTAATTCCACCTTTGGTAACTGATGACGAATAACTTTGAGGGCTGCTATAGTATAAAAGCCTGCTGAAGCAGGCTGTTTTTGCATATATTTACTGTTGGATGAGGATGGATATGTTTGATATTCCCAAAAATTAAAATAGTTAAATTTGAGCAAATTTTATTTTGAGATATTTGCTAAAGTTTATGCTATAACTACATAATCCGGAAGCCGGAGATTGACTTTGTAGTTATATATCCCTAATACCCTTTCTATCTCTTCAAAACGAAGTCAAGCCCACAAATGAATCGGTTTGCCCGCCGTTATTTTTGTTACTGGCTGTGTTTGGAATTATTATTATGCTTCATAGCATTTTCGCTTCCTTCTCATTCAGTTTATTACCAAAAAGCCAGTCCTCCAACTACAACCGAAATCCGTGGTGTTTGGCTAACTAATGTTGCCAGTGGGGTGTTATTTGTTCCTTGGGGTATTGACCGCGCTATTAACCAACTTTCCTCACTCAACTTTAATACTATTTATCCTGTAGTTTGGAACAGAGGAAATACTTTTTACAATAGTGCAGTTGCCAAAAGAGTAACAGGTGCAGATACTCAACCTTTGCTGAAAATTATGCATGGTGGACAAGATGTTTTAGACAAGTTAATTCAACTTGCTAAACCTCAAGGTATAAGTATTGTCCCTTGGTTTGAATATGGCTTTATGACACCACCATATTCTCAATTAGCGCTACGTTACCCGGAATGGCTAACAAATGGGCAAGAAGGTATCAAGTCAGTTAATGAAATTCCACCGGAAGAAATTGGCAATAATCATGTTACTAAACTAGCTTGGCTGAATCCACTCAATCCACAAGTTCAAGAGTTTATTCAAGAGCTAATTGTAGAAGTTGTCAGTAAATATGATGTAGATGGGATTCAGCTTGATGACCATTTTGGGATGCCAGTACAGTTTGGTTACGACCCTTTTACTATCGAACTTTACCAACAAGAACACAAAGGTAAAAGTCCGCCCAAAAACCCTTTTAATTCAGAATGGATGCGTTGGCGAGCCGAAAAAATTACTGATTTCATGGCAGCAATTTATCAATCTGTGAAAGCAGTTAAACCTTATGTGAAAATTTCTTTGTCTCCCAACTCTCAAGCTTTTGCTTACAAATATTATTTGCAAAATTGGGAAGATTGGGTAAAAAAAGGTTTAATAGATGAGTTGATTTTGCAGGTATATCGAGATAATAAAAACAGTTTTATTAAAGAACTAGAACAGCCGGCGGTGGAATTTGCTCGCAGTCAAATACCTGTAGCTATTGGGATATCAACAGGCACATTGCGCGATTCCGTAGCGATCGCCCAAATAAAAGAACAGGTTAAGATAGCGCGCGATCGCAAATTTAACGGTATCTCATTTTTCTACTGGGAAAGTTTATGGGGTTATATCTCACCAGAGTCCCCTCAAAAGCGACGCAGGGCTTTTCTAGAGATGTTTGACACCAAAGCTGCGACACCAATTCTCCTACCAAAGAAAATTTGATGTTATTTGTGCCTGTCAAAACTCTATTTAGCTTTACCTTGCAATGGACGATAGCCACTTTTAGCGGTTTTTTGGTGAGTCTGCTATTCATTGAAATTGGCGAAAAGCCGGATTTGGGTTTATTACAGGCGATGATTGGCGGATTAGCGATCGCACTGGCTCAAACTATCATGCTTACCCATACTAGTTTCTATGTGAAGTGGGTATTGTTCACAATGGCGGGTTGGAGTGCGATCGCAGTTATTGGTGTAGGCGCTATTGGTTGGATTGTACCCACAACTGACTTACTTCCTACAAGGATGCTTTCTGAGGCGCTTTCTGGGTTAGTTGGCGGCTTTGTCATTGGATTTGCTCAATGGTGGGCTATTTACCAATCAGTTCCTTTAGCTTGGCGGTGGATATTTATTAGTGCATTTAGTTGGGCAATTGCCTTGCCCATCGGTGCAGCTATTGGCTTGATTATACGCAGCTTCACACAGTTTTTTTTAGGCGAAGTCATCGGTTTAGCGATCGCTTGGCTGCTGGTTGCTATTCTGACGGGGATGAATGCTTACAAGTTGTTGAAGTGATTGGGGATTGGGGACTGGGGACTGGGGACTGGGGACTGGGGACTGTGGATGAGGGAGCAGAGGAAGCAGAGGTGCAGGGGAGAATAGCCATTACTCATTACTCATTACTCATTACTCATTACTCATTACTCATTACTCATTACCAATGCCCCATGCCCCACCTATTAAGAATAATTACAATAATTCATAATAGTCCTTGATTTTACTTAAAATATATGCAAAAATCTTTAAGAAATTATTAACAAATCAATATCAAGTAACTTTACACTAACCTGCCCATGTGTTTTATTCTTCAACCAGCAGGATTTGTTAAGCTTACTTTTATGGGCTTTCCGTGATTTCTGAAGAGAAATAGAGAAAGACACGAATATAAATAACTTAAAGCTGACAATCCTTTGCTTTAGGCGCTAAGGATAATTTTTACTACCGTAACTATACAAGAGAGCGCCTAGATGAGTCAGTTATACCAGACAGGGACTCTCGCATGAATATTAACCAATCTGAATCCACTGTAGAACTGAAGCCACTATCACCGCCTTATCTTCTCTTCGGCAAAGATGCGGATAAAAGTAGTAGTGAGCAGTTTCTACTCAGCATCTACGATTCTGGGCAGGCATCGATTTTTGTGGTAGATGTGCTAGAAGATGGGGATTTTCGCTATGTGGCACTGAACCCCACACATGAACGCTGGCTAGGAATAAGCTCCGAGGAACTCCAAGGGAAAAGACCCGAAGATATACTATCGCCTATAGATGCGGCGAAAGTACGTCAACATTATAATGACTGCGTGCGCTTTGGCAAAACTATTTCCTACGAACAATGCTTGCAATTCCAAGGTGTTCCTACATGGTGGAGTACGACGCTGACACCGTTGCGAGATGCGAACTCGAGAATTTATCGGCTGATTGGCACTAGTAGTAGTATCAGCCCAGCCAAGCAAGTAGAACGCAAAGGGAAACTGCAAGCAGAAAAAGCGCAACTATTGGCAGATATAGCCCAAAAAATCTGCCAATATCAAGATTTAGAGACAATTTTGCAACAGATAGTTAAAGATGCGCGGAATTTATTTAGTTGCGATCGCGTTTTGGTTTACCGTTTTGAGGCTGATGGTACTGGTGCGATCGCTGCGGAAGCCACAATAGTTGCTAATAGCCCACTTTTGGGGAAAAACATCCACGATCCTTGCTTTACTACCAAACATCAAGAACGCTACAGAAAAGGCGGGATTCAAGTTATTGAAGATATTTATGCAGCGGGGTTACATCCTTGCCAAATAGATTTTCTCGCCTCTTTGCAAGTAAGGGCCAATTTAGTTGTGCCAATTCTCTTACACCAAGAGTTATGGGGGTTATTAATTGCCCAGTATTGTAACAAACCCCATCAATGGCGAGATCCAGAAATTGACTTACTCAAGCAGTTAGCAGCGCAAATTGGCATTGCTAGCCAGCAAGCAGAACTGCAGCAACAGGTAGAAAACTTGAAAGCTGAGATGGAGTTGCAAAGACAAGATTATGCAGCCGAAGTCCAAAATATTCAAGACTTTCAAGAACTGTCGCAACGTATCACAGAACAAATCCGCGACAATGTTGATATCAGCCAAATCCTAGAAACAGCGATTCAGGATTTAGCGCAGTTACTTAAAAGCGATCGCTGTCATATCGAACTCTATGATAGTGACTGCACCCTCGCAACCATTGCCTATGAATACAGCAATATTTCACCCTTGCATCAAGGTGTAAGCAAGCAAGTTGCAGACTTCCCAGAAATTTATCAACGCTTATTGCAAAAACAATCCCTGCATTCTGTGGAAATTCTTCGCGGATGGGAACAAAAATTACAGGTAATGACCCAGCTAGCTTATCCAATTTTCGATTGTCAAGGAATGCTCGGCAATCTGTGGCTGATCCGCGCCACCCAACAGCCCTTTGATGAATGGGAAAATGGGATAGTGCAACAAATTGCCAATCAATGTGCGATCGCCATTCGTAATTCGCGGCTACAACAAATCATCCAAACCCAATCTCAAGAAATAGAAACAATTCAACGCCTCAATAAACAATTTCTCCGCGCCTTGGCGCAACAACTCCGCACGCCCATTACTAGCATTAGCCTTGCAGCCCAAACCCTTGAAAGTATGCTTACCCTAGAAGGGCTATCAGATAAAGACATAGTGCCGCAACTATTGCAGATACTCCATAGCGAATGTGGTAGAGGTAGTAACTTAATTCAAGACTTGCTCACACTTAGCCAGCACCAAACCCCACCCGATCCCCAAACCCTCATTCCCATCGACTTACAAACCTGGTTACCCCCAATTGTCGAGTCTTTTCGGGAAGTCACCGCTTGTCAGCAACAGCAATTGAAGCTGGAGATTGACACTGCACTACCAACTTTAGCAACAGAGATTACAGAATTCGAGCGAATTGTTACAGAACTGCTTAATCATATCTGCAAATACACGCCTGCCGGCGAAACTATCACAGTATCAGTGCAACTGATAGCAGATATGATGCAGATTAGTTTCCACAACTCCGGATTAGAGATATCTGCTCAACAACGGGCAAGAATTTTTGAGCCATTTTATCACATTGCTAAAAATGACCCCTGGAAACATAGCGGCACCGGACTAGAACTAGCATTAGTGCAAAAAATGGTCACAAATTTAGGCGGTACAATTCATGTAGAAAGTGTAGCGGGAAAAACTACATTTATAGTAAAACTCCCTAGAGCTTAAAACCTGCTCTCAGACTGCACTAGTAAAGCCGTCAGCAATTTGCTATAATCTGTATTCGTGTGGGTGACTAGCTCAACGGTAGAGCATCGGACTCTTAATCCGCTGGTTCTGAGTTCGAATCTCAGGTCACCCACCTCTGATGAATTTTTCAACTATCTCAATAGCGATCGCATTTTGGTTGTAGTGAAGAGAGTGCGATCGCGTTTTAGTCTTTAACTTCCTAAAATCCAAAATACAAAATGGTTTAATTCATTGGTAACCAAAGAGTTAAGGTTGCTTATCAACGCTACCTCATCCATAGAGAACCTTAACCCATTCGTGACCAAAGAGTTAAGGTTGCTTATCAACGCTACCTCATCCATAGAGAACCTTAACTGATTCGTGACCAAGGAGTTAGGGTTGTTTATCAACGCTACCTCATCCATAGAGAACCTTAACCCATTCGTGACCAAGGAGTTAAGGTTGTTTATCAATGAGTATTCATAGAAAAAGCGATCGCATTCACAACCAACGAGTTGAGGATAAGGTATTATCCGTAGGGGCACGGCACCAGTCATACGTGTCAACTTAAGCTAAAAGCTATATACGGCGAGTGTTGTACAAAAACCCTCGCCCTCATCCCCTAACCCCTTCTCCCCCAGGAGAAGGGGAATTAAATCTCTTGCTCCCCTCTCCCGGTGGGAGAGGGGTTGGGGGTGAGGGCAAAAACCTTGCTACAAAGCGGGTTTCGCGTTAAGTTGACACCAATGGGCAGTGCCATGCCCTCTAGAATATATTGGTGTGTCGCAAACATGATTTGATTTGGTATAACTATTTTTTTGGTTTTGTTATCAATTAATTTTCTTAACTGAACTGTATTTGGGCATAGGGCATTAGGCATTGGAGAGGCGGTGCCAGAAGAACTTAAAACCGCAGAATTTCTCGATCGTAACCATCCGGTGTTGGTTCTACTTCCCAAACCAAAGCCTCTCCTGGCTCAAGCATGACATCGACATAAAGCTGCGCGATCGCTTCTTTAGCAGTATCCTCATTGTTGGCGAATGGTTGCAAATCTTCGGTTAATAGTTGCAATTTAAATCCTACAGGAATCATTTCATCGGGATTGGTATTGCGTAATTCAAACCGCCACACATTGTCTTTTAAATCACCTCTAGACAAGACACGCAACTCGTAGGGATGACCAGCAAGGATTAAATGTCGAGACAAATATACTTCTAATTCCCCAGCTTCTCGACTTCGCACACCACGGGGAGCTAATTGTAATTGTGAGCTTTCCCAGCCGAACTGTTGTGCTAAATTAGACACTCCTCCTTGTAGCCATTGCTGAATAGACCACTGTTCTGATAACCCCTGTCTTCGCTCATATAGCCGTTGTCGCCAACCGCCATGTTCGAGTAATGCGCCCCATAATTCAAAGGGAATGGCTAAACGAGGAAACACTACTTCCGGATTCCCTAACCGTGCGATTAAACTTTCTGCCTGAGTTAAAGGTAACTGCGGTAGAGGTAGAACTGAATTACGCAAAATTTCCTCTGGGCAAAGTTGACGCGTAACCCACAGTCCATTGATATCTTTGATTAAATCATTCTCATCCAAACAGTAGGCGCGATCGCTCGCATCATACACACCCTTGGTTTTTAATTGCCGATGGGTAATATAGCCGCAAATTGCCATCCAACCAGCATGAGGATTCACTTGGACTGCAATATAGTAATCAGCTATCCAATTGGGAATATCCACCCATTCCTGGGGTACTCGCAATTCTGCCATGTCAATTGCTGTTGTAGGAATTAATACCAATCGCATATCGTCACAAGCGATCGCAGTACCATTGGTAAATTCCCAAAGGCTGGGTAATGCCCCTGTTTGCGTCCACACTCTGGCATTGGGAACTTCTTCGGCCCGTAACCAAGGTAGAAATGTATCTAAGCATAATTGGTTAAGGTAGGCTCGCCAGCGTCCACCTGATGTCGAAAATGATGGTAATTCCTGCATTTGAGAAGTCAGGGAAATTTCCAGGGTGAGCTGTTCACAAATTGCAGGTGATGGTGGCGAAATAAAAGTCATGGTCAGGACTCCCCAGGAGAAGACAAAACAAGATGACGATAGTGAGCTAGCAACCATTCTTCTAAAGAATTGCTCATACTGTCGATTACGTCAGATGTCACAGGAATATGCAATGCTTGTTGACTCCATTCGGCTAAAGCTAAGAGCAAAGTCCGTTTGATTTTAGTCAACTGGCGAGAAACTGTATATTGTTTGACTCCCAGCTGTTGGGCAATCTGCTGCTGGGTCAATCCTTGCTGGTAGTAAGTTTGCAAGAGTTTTTGGGCTGCGGTATCTAATTTTGCTATTGCCTCAGTTAAAATCTGATTGATTTCCGTACTTTGCAGTGCTATTGTCTGTGCTTCTTCTTGGGCAATAATTTCATTTAATACCGATTGTTGAAAATTATCTGTGAAGCGATCTAGTAATTCCTCTGTCTCTTGCCCAGGTGCAGGCATATCAAGGGAAACTGAAGTGGGATATTGAAAGGCGCGTACAGCTTGAGCGCAGGTAACCAGCCAAGTTTCTAAGGTTTCGGGAGGAATGGCGGGACTTTGAGAACTTAACTGACTGAGACGTTCAGTATTATATAGTTGGGCGATCGCCTGTAATGTCCTTTGCTCGGGTTTAATCAGTTTGTAAGTAGTGCTAGCATCCTTGGGTGCATACAGTTGTAGGAAACAGCTCCAAGCGAGAATATAACGGTTGATCATTTGAGAGCTATATCCCGCCTGTTGCAGAGATTCTAGTAATCGCTTTTGGCTAACTTTGTGCAGTAATGCCCAATCACTACAGATATCTGCTTCTTGACGCTGACGTAACAAATCTTTAATCAAATTGCTAAAGGCATATTCAGCATAAGCTTTCAAATTTGAACCTAATTGCGGGTTAAAGCCTTTAAGTACTTTATCAATGCGAGCGATCGCAGTTTGGAAAAAGTCAGCAACCGAATGTTGTCCTGGTACATTCATTTGCATTTTTCTCGCCACCCAATAGCAGACTTCCTGCAAATAGGCCGCAAGATGAGCAACTGCAATGGAACTCGCCTGCATCTGCCAAACTCGATGCCAATAAATTGCCCAAAATGTTGCAGATTCCTGTTCCGAAGACTGATCTACACAATTTTGCATACTTCGCCGCAGCTTGGGATCGCTAACCCAACGGACAAAAGCATCATCGTTGAAGAGAACAAAAGCAGAAAAAATCTCAATAATATCTTGTCTTGGAAGCATGAAATTTTTGGTTTTATTGAGGAAATAGCAAATAATTTCCACTACTTGCGATCGCCGTTAATTTACTTAAGTGTAGAAAATTTATGATGTGATTATAGAAGAACTTTGGCTGTCAACCTCAGCATTACTGATTCAATTGCTGAATCAGCTGATTCAGCATGGGTAATTTACGTTTCTTTAAGTAATTTTCCGGAAGTCAACCTATAGAGAATAATTCAGCAGCAATATGGATGAGAGCGGTGTAAACATATTCAATTGAATACTATATATAGTTCATTCATTGACTGCTTAAATTTTTTATACAAATGAATAAAGTCTTGCTAATTTCTTTCCGGAACAGACTATTTTGCTCAGTAGATGTGAAATAAGTACAGAAATGAGTGTAAAAGAGTATTCATATGAATACTCTTTTACACTCATAGTACCTCATGAATTCCATTCACAAATGCCAGCATGGCCGTGCTGGCAAGATGAACAATTAGACCTTTCGTTAATCAAGTTTTGAAAGGAGTAACTCGGATGAGTAACATATTTAACTCTGATTCCAACGTTCAGTATCTGACTGCAAAAACACTCTGGAGTCAGTTACCAACTATGAACCAATGGGCTAACAACCATCAAAACGTGCTCAATGTAGTATTCCAGAGTAGTGAAGGTAAATCCGGAAAAAATTCAGATCTCACAATACAAAGTTATACAACCCCAGCAGAAACAGCAAATCTACCCTTACTGCTAGATAAAGCCATTGAGTTAGCCAAGACTAATGAAGTTGCAGCACTCATTATAGCTTGTGCCTTTTTTACCTTTGTAATTTGTGCGGCTTTGTCCAGCTTCCTTCGCAATTGCGTAGACACATTGCGGATATCTGTTGACATAGTGATTCGTTTAATGAATTACTTCCGAAAATAATTAAGTTGATCTCATAACCTCAAGCATTCCAAGACAGATACATCTCATTGGTGCTTCTACCTTTCCTCTCCCTATGTCTGCAGCAGATAAATGACATTTCTACTCAAAAGGCATATATTTGTTAAATTTAATACCATATATTTTCCTATTAGTAACCAGAGATATCCTATGTCTAAAATTATGGATAATAAAGATTTAGATGAGAAATTTCAACAACTCAATCGTTCGCCTAAACGCAAAGAGATATTACTTAAACTCCTCGCCGGGGAAACAGATGAGGAAATTGCTTTAGCATTAAAGATTGAAACAGGAACAGTAAGAAGGCAAATTTCTTTAATTTGTCAATTATTTGGTTTAAAAGAAGAAGAATCTTATGAGCGCCGTTCCAGACGCAGTGAATTAATTAGCTTATTTGCCACATATAAACCAGAATTAGTGAGAAATAAAATCTCCACAAATTTTATCCAACAACTACCTTTTAATTCTGAACAATATATCGATTTACCACAAGTTGAATCTATATGTTACAGGGAAATATTACAGCCTTCTGCATTAATCCGCATTAAGAGTCCAGGGTTAACAGGTAAAACTCATCTCTTAAAAAAGATATTGCAATATTCTACAACACAAGGATACTCAGCAATTAATATAAATTTTTTAGAAGCCGACCAAGAAGTTCTAAGCAATATCGAAGCCTTAAACTATTGGTTCTGCAATACCGTAGGTTATGCTTTATTTGGTTCAACTAAAATGGATATTTATTGGGATAAAACTCTATCTTCCAATATGAGGTCTAGTGTTTATTTCCAGGATTATATATTAGCTAATCTCAAGACTCCTTTAGTTGTCGGCTTAGATAACGTCGATCATATCTTTCCTTATGCTAGCCTCGCATCTGACTTTTTTGGACTACTAAGAGCTTGGCACGAAAAAGGGAGAAATGGTAATCAATGGCAGAATTTACGGATCATACTTGCTTATAGTACAGATGTTTATATTCCTTTAAATATTAATCAATCACCATTTAATGTAGGGCAAATAATTGAGCTGCCAGAATTTACCCAAGAACAAGTACAAGAGTTAGCAGTTAGATATGGATTAAATTGGCATGAAAAGCAAGTAGAAAAATTAATGGCACTTGTAGGAGGACATCCTTACTTAGTCCAAAAAGCATTGTTGCATATCAAAAATCAGCCACATATCACAATAGAAGAAGTTTTAAATATGGCTGCTACTCCATCAGGATTATATGCCGATCATCTCTGGGAACTTTGGGTAAAACTAAAACAAGAACCACATTTAATTGCAGCGGTGAAAAGTCTTGTAAATGCTAATCAACCAATACTGTTAAACCCAGAACAAGTACGTCAGCTAAATAGGATGGGATTAGTCCGCCTCTCAGGTAACAATGTAGAACCGCGATGCCAATTATATCGTCTTTATTTTCGTGTTTGGTTAAATTAAGAGATAGCCTATGTCAGCAGAAACGACTTTACCATACAGATATCAAGTAGGAGGAAGCTTACCTCATGATGCTCCCACCTATGTTAAACGAAAAGCAGATGATAACCTGTTTAATGCACTCAAAACCGGGGAATTTTGCTATGTATTTTCTTCCCGGCAAATGGGTAAATCTAGCCTGAGAGTACATACCATACACCGCTTACAAAAAGAAGGTATTATATGTTCCGTAATTGATCTGACAGAAATTGGTTCTCAGCTTAATTATCAGCAATGGTATAAAGGTATTGCTTACTCCTTAATGATGAATCTACAAATAAGTACGCCCATCATTCAAAAAGAATGGTGGGAGAAACACAAAGATTTATCATCTGCTTATCAATTAAGTTTATTTCTTGATGAATTACTGAAATCTACTTCTGAGAAAATTGTAATTTTTATAGATGAAATCGATTTTGTCAAATGCCTAGATTTCCCTACAGATGAATTCTTTGGTATTATTAAGACTTGTCATAGTAAAAGGTCTTATACTCCAGAATATAAACGCCTGAGTTTTGCCTTAGTAGGTGTGACTACTCCCTCAAATTTAATTCAAGATAAAAATCATACACCTTTTAATCTTGGGAAGCCCATTGAACTATCAGGGTTTCATTTTTCGGAAGCTGAACATTTAGCAAAAGGTTTAGCTAAAAAATTTTCTAATTTGGAAATAGCTAAAAAAGTTCTCAAAGAAATTTTAAGCTTAACTAGTGGGCAACCTTTCTTAACACAAAAAATCTGTGACATAGTCGTTAATGTTTCCAAACCTCCTCGCCTTGGGGAAGAACAACAATGGGTTAAAAATATTGTCGGCGAAAAAATAATTGAAAACTGGGAATATCAAGATGAACCAGAACATTTAAGAACAATAAGTGAGCGCATATTGAGAAGTCAAAATGCAATTGGAGTGCTGCACCTATATAGAACAATTTTAGATGGTAAGATAGTTAAATATGATAATAGCGAAGAAGCAACAGATTTATTGCTATCTGGTTTAGTTAAAAACCAAGGTAGATTGAAAATATATAATTACATTTACGCATCAGTTTTTAATCATAAATGGATTACTAAAACCTTAGAAAAGCTTGGCTGTCCTTATGCAGTACAACTAGAAGAATGGATACAATCTGGTCGCATTAATAATTCTCATTTATTATTGCCAGAAGAAGCTTTGTATAAAGCATGGCAGTGGGCTGAGGGTAAGTCATTAAGCGTTGTAGATTATGAATTTCTTTGTGCTAGCTTGCTAGCTAATAATATTAGCAAAAATCATAGTAAATTTGACCAGCAAATTCTTAGTAGTTTAAAAATCAAAGAAGCACAAAGCAAGACAGAGACAATAGCATCAAACAAACGAGAAGAAATCAAAGTTAAATCATCTCAAATTTCTCCATCAGAGTTATACAAAAATAATTATCTTAAATTATTAATGCTAGTTTTGGGGATTCCTTTTGTGATTCTAATTTCTCAGATTGTATTTTTGCAAAAAAATATTGGTAATAACTGGCTCAATTCTGGTAATAATGAACCTATTTCCCAGGCAATTCATCAGTTTTTCGGAAATAGTAGTGAATTAAAAACAGATTTATACTTTACCATCATTCCTAATTCAACCAAATTACTAGACAGCGAAGATAGTAGTATCCCTGTTCCCACTCCTCGATTAGTTAAAAATAATCAAATAATTTCCTTACCCAATAATCTCGCCGCTTCCCTTTTAAGCAATCATCAGCAAAAATATTTAAGATTAGAAGTGGCAATTAGATATGACGGTAGTATCAAAGTTTTACGCGCCATTGATGAAAATAATCAAGTATATGATAACGAGCAAAGTTTAGAAATGCAGCTAATCAAGCAAATAGAGAATGTATTCCGTTATGAATACGAGCCAGGATTTACCAGAAGGGGTTATCAGAATAAAGAAACATTATTCTATAGTTTGTCTCTGAGAATTTTAAAATATTAGGTAGAATCCTACACAGGGTACTGGAGAAACTACAGTGGCTAAATTGGTAGTTTTGAAATTTGGTAAAGGTAGCTTTGAGGCTGGGTTTCCAGTTACCCTGCAAATTGGCCAAGAAAATAGTCGCCCTCAAAGCGAGGTGATGGGCGAATTACCACCGGATATCGAATTACCGCTTAATTTTAATTGTTGGCAAGCAATATATCGCAGCCTAGATTTTTCCGCCCGCCCCATTGGGATACCCAAACCACAGTCGCCAAATGCTAGCGATCAAGAATGTTTGCAAGCAGCGCAAAACTTACGCGATCGCCTCAACTCTTGGCTGCAATCAGCACCTTTTCGTCCTATTCGGGAGAAGTGGCTGGAGAAACTTCAGACATCTGACAAAATCCGCGTTATTCTACAGACTCAAGACTATCAACTACAAAAGCTACCTTGGCATCTTTGGGATCTGATAGAACTTTACCCCAATGCAGAAATTGCCTTAAGTGCGCCTAGCTATGAAAAAGTAAATTTTTCTCCTGTACCGACTGCAACGGTGAAAATTTTGGCCTTGTTAGGCGATAGTCAAGGAGTTGATATCAAAACAGACCAACTGCTGCTAAAGCAACTACCTGACACAAAAATTCACTTTCTAGTTGAACCATCTCGTGAAGACTTAACAGATAATCTCTGGCAGCAAAACTGGGATATTCTGTTTTTCGCTGGACATAGTTCCAGCCACAGTACAGGAGAAACTGGCCAGATTTACATCAACCAGACAGAGAGTTTGACAATTAGTCAGTTAAAGTATGCTTTGAAGCAAGCAGTAGAAAGAGGCTTAAAGTTAGCAATTTTTAACTCCTGCGATGGCTTAGGACTAGCGCGAGAATTTGCTTCTTTGCATATTCCCCAGTTAATTGTCATGCGGGAACCTGTACCGGATCGGGTAGCGCAGACATTTCTCAAACATTTCTTACAAGCATACGCTGGAGGTAAATCACTTTATCTCGCAGTTCGAGAAGCCAGAGAAAGGCTGCAAGGATTAGATGGGCAATTTCCCTGCGCCAGTTGGTTACCAGTAATTTATCAAAATCCCGCTGAGAACCCGCCGAGTTGGCAGGATTTGATCAGCAAGGAGGCTGTTAAAGATGCTAAGAATTTAACTGTGGATTCTGCAGATGCAACTGCAAATCCACAGCCCAAAAAGGCAGCTAAACGCTCAAAAATGCAACTTTTTTGGCTAATCTGCTCAAGTTTAGCAATTACAGGTTTAGTTACAGGTGGGCGTTATTTGGGAATGCTGCAAGTATTTGAGTTGTCTGCATTCGATCAATTGCAGCGACTCCGCCCAGAAGAAAAGCCAGATTCACGCTTATTGGTGGTGACGATTACAGAACAAGATGTGCAATTGCAAGCACCGGAAAAACCACAGGGTTCTCTGTCAGATGAATCACTGTTGAAATTGTTGAAAAAATTGGAGACATATCAACCACAAGTAATTGGTTTAGATATTTACCGCGATCGCTCCGTCAAACCAGAGTTACCAGAACTGGCGAAGCGAATGCATAGCAGTCAGCTGAGTGCTGTCTGTAGAGTTAGCGATTCCCATTCCGAACATCCTGGAATCAAACCCCCACCGGAAATACCACCAGAACGCTTGGGTTTTAGCGATTTAGTAATTGACTCAGATAATATCGTCCGTCGCCATTTATTAGCATTAACACCACCACCTTCTTCACCTTGCAAAGCATCCTATGCTTTTAGCGTACAATTAGCACTACGTTACTTAGCGGCTGCAAATATTTCTTTAAAATTTACCAACGATGGTGCGTGGAAACTGGGTAAAGCAACTTTTAAACCTCTAACAGCACATACCAGTGGATATCAAGGTATCGATGCTGCAGGACACCAAATTTTATTGAATTATCGTTTGGGGCGATCGCTAGAAAAATTTGTACCCCAGGTGACTCTAACAGAGATACTCACAGGCAAAGTTAACCCTAATACAGTTAAAAACCGTATTGTTATCATTGGTACAACCGCCCAAAGCTTTCAAGACTACTCATCTACACCTTTTATCACCAGTGAAGGTGCAATTGAGCAAATACCAGGTGTGATCCTGCAAGCGCAAATGATTAGTCAATTGTTAAGTGCAGCCATCGATGGGCGATCGCTTCTCTGGACTTGGTCTATTTGGCAAGAAATTATTTGGATTTGGGGGTGGTCGTTAGCAGGTATTTTCCTATCTTGGTACAGTCAACGGCTGCTTTATTTAACCATTGCAGCGGGAGTAGCAATTATCAGCCTCTACGGGATATGTCTAGTAATTTTAATTCAGTGGAGTGGTTGGATACCGCTGATTCCTCCTAGTATTGTCCTGGTTAGTAGCATCGTAATTGCTTACTACATTAGAAATTTTCCTCGCTCCACGGAAAATACACCTGTTTTTGTGATTACTAACAATAGATAGGACTAAAAATTTGTTAGGAGTAGGACAGATGAGACTATTTCTTTTGCGACTAGTTTCAATGGCTGCACTCACAGTTACAGTCATTAACAGTTCGCCAGCACTAGGGGAAAAATCAGCAGCAATTAATTTCAATCCACCACCGCCACCACCACCGGATCGTGGCGCACCAGGAAATCGAGGAGAAGGTGCTTCCCGAGGAGGTTGTACAGCGCTAGGTTTGCCTTTAACCGCTTTTGTACCTAACTATCAACAAAGCCTCAGCCAAAACCAAACCCCTACAATTACCCAAGTTTGGGGCTTAACGAGTGTAGAAAAACCCAGCTTTTGGTTCTACGTTCCCTACCATCAATCTTCCCTGCGCGCAATCGAGTTCGTTTTGCAAACCGATCAAAATAAAACCATCTATCGCACAAATATTTCCCTACCCTCAGTACCAGGAATTGTGCGAGTAAAACTGCAAAATACTCCGGCTATCTTAGAAAACAACAAGTCATATCACTGGTTTTTTAAAGTAAAAGTAGCTTGCAATCATCAAGAGTTCGCAAAATTAGAGTATGTAGAAGGCTGGGTACAGCGGGTGAATTTAGATGTCGCATTACGCGATCGCCTTAAACAATCTTCCCCACAACAACAAGTAGCAATCTATGCTGAAAATGGCCTGTGGTACGATGCCTTAACAAGGCTAGCGGAACTTCGCTTGGCAAATCCTCAAAATGCAGAACTGACGGAAGACTGGAAAAGTTTACTAAAAGCAATTGAGCTAGAAAACCTAGCTACACAACCCTTTGTATATTGACATCATATCCACTTGATTATTTCTGCATCTCCCCTCTTTGCAACAACCTAGCTAATCTTTCTCCTTTAATATTTACCAAATTTTTATTCTATAGCGTTTACAGAAAGGACATGGTGTTGCCCGAACAAGCACCACCCTGTAGCCATAGTACGTTAGTCATAGACTATGTGTTTTTCTATTGGTTACTATGCATGATTCAGGTGATAAGTATTGTAGCGTATCACCTGTTTCTCAATATTTATCTCTCATAATTAAGAGATCGTTTTTTAATTATATATGTCAAAGCGCTAAATCATAATTATCAAAATAATTATCAAAAAATCTGAGCAACTATAAGTTTCATCAAAAAGTTTTCGATATAACAGCTTTTTTTCAAAAAATATGGATAATATTTAGACTAATATGATTTTGATAATTCCTAGTTCTAGTTTAAGTTGTTGCTAAAACTAGAATATATCTAGAGATGAAGCGGCATAATTTCAAATCATCATTGCAATATCATGTTAGTTAATCACCCAAAAATAGTTGCATTTTCCTGACACATATGCATTGATTACACATAACATATTAAAATAACTCATAATAATTTTTGCCTGTTTGTTACCTGATGATACAAAATTAATCACCAAATACTTAAGGTAATCAAAACTGTCTGAATATTGGCAAATACCCCCTAGAAATTTGTCAATACCTTGCTTTATAGTTTAAAAGCTTGAGTTATTACATCTAAGGATTGTTGAGTATATTTCTGGTAACAACCTCTAGCAATACTCAATCATTCATTTTTATAGAATAGTTCTTGAGGATAAAGCTTTGCCCAGATATTTGGGTGTTGCGGAAATTGCCCAACCTCCACAATGTTCTCGGGTACAGAAAACTATTAGGCAGCAAACCTATGTTTTCGTAGCTGGGATTTTCATTTTCTGGTGCAACATATGCAGCGTTCTATTTTTTTACCCTACCCCTAATTTTAGCTTGCACAATTCTTGGATATTGGATCTGAACACAAGGATGGTTCCTTTAGTTAAAGGTTAAAGGGAAAGGCAATAGGGGAAAACAAGGGAATTCTGCTGAACAGATTCGCCATCTGCGTAAATTAGCTGACTATTTATAGCCTTAAATGACAGACATTTGTATGTCTTCATCTCTCTTAGGCATTGAAAATTCAATTCCCCCAAAAGCCATATTACGGTAGTTATGACCCCTAACATTACAGGTTCAGTAGTGAAGGCGGCTATAGTAGCCATTACATCTGAGTCAGCAACTACAGAAGAAAAAATTCAGATGCTGATTGAGATAGCATTTGGTATGCAAAAACAGCCCCAAAATAGCAAAGACTTGCGGAATGCAATCTCTCTCTATTACCGGGCTTACGAAATGTGTGGTGCAGACTTTCCCCTACTTCAAGCCAAGGCTAAAATCGGGATGGCTAGGGCATTACAGAAAATTCCTAATGTAGGGCCGCAACTACTTTTGCAAGCGAAAGCTGCTTATGAAGAAGCATTACCGCTATTAAAGCAGTTTGCTACCAAAGAAGAAGTAGCAGCAACGCAGATGAACTTGGGTTTGGTGTTGCAATTACTAGTACCCTTCAATTTGGCCAGGATAGTAGATAGCATCAGTGCTTATCATCAGGCTTTGCAGGTATTTACCTGGCAAGACTACCCCCAAGAATACGCCATCTTATATAACAATATTGCGATCGCCTACCTTTCAATGCCCCTCGCATCAGAACGGGAATATTGGCATCAGGGATTAGCGGTGCAATCATTGCTAGTAGCACTGAAGCATATCAAGCTGAGTGAATATCCTAAAGAATATGCAATGCTACAAAATAACTTAGGGAACGCTTGGCAATATTTAGCCAGTAACCATCCTGTAGAGAATAACTTGCGAGCGATCGCAGCTTATGATGAAGCCTTAAAGGTGCGTAACCCTCAAGACACGCCTCTCGAATACGCTAATACCATTTCTAACAAAGCCAACGCCCTCCGCAACTTACCCGAAAACCCTCAACAACCAGAAGCTAATAATTGGCATCATCTCTTACATTTTCCTACTTACTATCAAGAAGCTTGGGAAATTTTCAGGCAACAACAAAAGTTAAAGCAATCACAATTAGTATCTCAATTAATCCAAGAAATTGTTACATAGATTACAAATTGCAATCAGAGATAAGTTATGAGTTAACAGTTAGTAATTATCAGCTTGTGTACTGTGTATTCACTAGCAATTAATAATTTATTTGTTATTTGAGCCAAGACCAACAAGGAGAGAGATCGTGAGCAATTTTCTCACCAGTTTAGCATCGGGAAACCTTAACATCGCCACAGTAATTGTGTGGGTATTAATAGCAACTGTCTTATCTATGCTTGGCGGTGCTATTGGCGGGATACTACTAGCTGGTAAAGATATAGGTTATAAACTTTCTGCTATTTTGGGTGGATTATTTGGCCCTGCTGGTGTGATTCCTGCCATTCTAGTAGGGTTGGCTGTACTAAATTTACTCACAAATTCTTAATACGCCTTCTCATAAGCTTTTTCCCATCAAAATTAGCAAAAATCTGCGTTACTCGTCCTGTAGAAATGCTATGAATTAATGCCAATAACTAGGAGGTATCATGTTTGAGCTTGGGTGGTTTTCTGCTAAATTATTTTTCAAAGGAAGGCTCCTACGCGACCCCATAGATTTTATACAAAAAATTGCGATCGCGATTGCTATCTATTCCTTCATACTATTGTCGTTGGAACAAACTGCAATGCCTTTTTGGCTCCCCATTGTTATATCTAGTATAGTCACAGGTGCAGCAATGCCATTTTTATTGAAAGATTTCAAAACCAAATAAATATTAGTTATTTATCTTGAGTCATTGGTCATTAGTCATTAGGTATTGACTATTGACCTTTACACCTTGCAATTTTACCCTTGAGAATTGACCATTGATAAATGGATAACCTAGAAGAGTTAGTTCAAGAGATTAGCCGATTTGAAGCAATTATATCCGAGTGGGATGAAAGTCAAAGATATGTAGTTTTAGGATTAAGAAGAGCAATTGAAGAATTACATAAAACTGCTTTAAAACGTTTAATTAAAAACCTCAAACAAGAATCTGTAACTGCTTTACGCCATGCTGTAGATGACGAATTCATCTATGCAGTATTGCTGTATCATGAATTAGTCAAACCACCACAACCGCCTTTAGAGCAACGTATTCATACAGCCCTGGAAGAAGTACGCCCAAGCTTACAAAGCCATAATGGAGATGTAGAACTAGTAGCAATTAAGCTTCCAGATACAGTAGAAGTTAGATTGCTGGGAACTTGCAGTAATTGTCCGGCTTCTACTTTGACTTTAACACAAGGAATTGAGCAGGCTATTAAATCTCATTGCCCAGAAATTACTCAAGTTATCGCTGTTACTTCCAACTTAAAAGTTGATAATTTAAAGCCAAATTTAACTAGTCCTTTTTCTCCACCAAGAGGCTCTACTTGGGTGCGAGTTGCAACTGTTGAACAAGTACCAAATTTTGGTATTTTCGCAGTCTCATTAGCAGGTAATCCCCTAATTTTATATCGTTATGGTCTTAACATTATCTGTTATCAAAATGCTTGCGCTCACTTAGGACACGCTTTGGATCAAGGTGACGTTGGCAATAGTATTCTTACCTGTCCTCATCATGGTTTTAAGTACAACCTAGAAACAGGCGAATGTTTAACAATTCCTGATGTTTCCCTGCAGTTATATCCTGTACAAATTAAAGAAGGTAAGGTTTTTGTAAAACTGCAATAATCAATAGGGAATTTAAATTTTATCGTTCGTAGATTATAGCAATACAACAAATTGTAAATTCTCTATAAGAAGCTACACTAACTTAATGTACAGATGATTATAAAGGCGCTACAACTGCATTGATTGATTTACATAAACTTGCAGTTCTGTACCAGCAGGCAAAAACCAAATATTGGTTCGCTGCATTAACTGCGAAATAGCTTGTTGATTACGTTGTGTAATTTGAGGTACTAAGGAATTAATGCCACCTTCTAAAATGCCAGTCAAAATATTCTTTTTAGGGTTATTATTGCTTACAACAGTACTACCAGCGGTTGTAGTAATCACTTGAGATTCAGTACGGTTAGATAAATCTGCAACTTTACCCAGCCCACCCAGCATGAACAGTCCTGCATCCATCCAAGCAATAGATCCCCCGCCCTTAGAAAATTGATTTGCTATTAGGGGTTTACCTTGAGGTGCGCGAATCATCATTGCATTGTTGGGTAGGCTAATTTCTGTAATGTTTTGATTGTTTTGTGAAACAACCTTCAAGACATTTAGCTGCAATAAGCCTTGCTCAGAAATAGAATTAATTTCAGTTAATAATTCGGTTTGTTTAGATAGTGCGATCGCTCCATCTACAGATTTTAATGGCTCTTTCAACCGTACCACAAATAAGTTTTTTCCACTTTCATCATTTTTACCGCTAGAACTAGATCTGCTAGTTTCTCCAAATACTGCTGTAGCTAAAACTGCTTTGGCGTTACTACCTACAGCTAGCGATTTTAGCATATTTTGTTGTGCTTGCTTGGCTAGAGGGGGTGGTTGTATTTGCGTTTGATTGTTTTGGGGATTTATGATCGATGACTGTACCTGAGTATTTCTTGGAGGTTGATAATTAGTAGGATTAATATTAGGTTGATCACTTCCAAGCACCTGGTTAGAGCGATTCGGTTGTGTCTGAACTGGGGTTGTGTTGGGTGTAGCTAATGGTTTTTTACTACCCAATGATTGAGAGGTGAATTTTGTAGATGTCTGCTGTGATTTTGGTGTAACTTTAACAGCAATAAGTTTTGGTTGAGAATTAGCTAATTGCACAGAGTACTTCCCTGGAATACTCCGAGGCACATAAACTGTTGGCAGTAATGTTGCTGTTCTTGTTTGTACTACTGGTAGCCTATCCCTAGAAGTCACTGAAGGTTTCATCTGAGAAGGCGATTGATTAATCAATTTTGGTGGCTGTATTAATAGACTTCTCAGTTGTTGTTGCGCTGCTTTGACTTCTTTGACTTGTTCTGTAAGTGCTAATTTTGTTTTGAGAGTTTCTACTTCTGAAATTAGAGAATCTGTTTCGTTCTTAGGTGGGGATTCTACTTCTGAAATAATAGTATTCTTTTTGACTGGTTTTTGGCTATTACCACCCATCAACTGCAACAAAACAATGCTTAATATTAACACTATAGACAAAGTAACAGTGCTAACTAAAATCAGTTTGGTAAAAGGATTAGAGGAAAAAGATTGCTTAGTAGCAGCTACTTCAGGCGTACTCGTGATTTCTAGAGAGCCTGGTTTTGCAACTTCTTCTATATCAGATAGATGTTCTTCAAGTCCAACTAATTTTGCTATTTCTGCTTCCCAATCAGAAGATTCTACTTCCGCTTCTTTCACTACTTCATGATGAGTAAGTAGATTAATTATATTTTGCGAATGAGCTTTTGAGCTAACTAAATTTTGAGTCATTTTATATAGAACTTTATTAAATTAAATAAAAATTAATTTGCGAAATATAGAGCTTATATTTCATTATTAGATAGCCTCATGTTTGCTATATATGGTATAGCAATTAGCCATCCTAAACTAATAGTTAAAAAATGTATTTTCGTATAAGATTACCAAATTTCTGGTAAATCTTAATCATTCAAGTTGCTATTTTGCCCATTACCAACAATACCTAAAAGATTCATCGGCGAAATTTTGAGGTTATCTAAAGTTTGTTCTACTTTGGAAGAATCTGTTTTATCAATCCTAACTACTAATAAAATCCCATCAGTATTTGGTGCTAATAAGCTAGCATCAGCTAGACCCAGTACGGGTGGTGTGTCATAAATTACTAAGTCAAACGTATTATGGAAATCTTCCATCAGGCGCTTCATTTTTTCAGATGAAAGCAATTTTGTGGGATCGGGTGGTATGGGCCCAGCCGTGATCACCGATAATTGGCTCATAGAAGGAAATTTCCGAATTACCTCTCCTGGAGGCAAATTTGTAGAAATTAAATTACTTAATCCCCAGAGATTATTTAAGTGTGAAAGATTGTGAATTACAGGTTGACGCAGATTTGCATCTATGAGTAGCACTCTTTGCCCCATTGCTGTAGCTATTTGAGCTAGATGGAAAGCAACTGTAGACTTACCATCGCCAGACATAGCTGAACTGATGGTAATGGAACGCATGGGGCGATCGCAACTCAGAAGTTGAATATTAGTATAAAGTACTCGTAAAGCTTCCAAAAATTTTACAGAATGATTACTGTAGTCCTGATCTGGTATGACTGCTAATCCAGGAATACTGTCAGGGGGAAAATCTGGGATTCGGATTAAAGGGATATTTCCTTCAGAACTAGGGGACGGACTAATATGCAGTTGCTTTTCAAAAGGAATATTGCCTAACAATGGTAGTTTCAGCTTATCTTTGATCTCATTGGCACCATGAAATGTGTTGTCAACCTTGTCAATAAGAAAAGCAACCCCTATCCCTGCGGCTAAACTAGTAGCCAATGCCATGAGTAAACTTTGTTTGATATTAGAAATAGTTACAGGTTGTTCGGGCTGAATTGGCTTATTAAGCAGCTGCCACCCCAGCTCAGTTTGGGATACTTGAATTTGAAGCGTTTCGCGTGTAGAAAGAAATCGATTGAGACTATCTGTAGTGATCTGTAATTTTCGTTGCAGTGCATTATACTGCCTTGCTAAGGCTGGCAATCTTTTACGTTTTTGTTCAAGTTTTTGTATAGTTTTGTCTATCTCTTGTCCCTGAACCTCTAGAGTTTGAACTTGAGTTGCTATCTCTGATAGTTTGGCATCCATAAAGCGCTGTGCTTCATTCTGGAGCAAAGGCAATAAACTGTTACGCTTATCCTTCAAGCTTTGGATAGCTGGATTGTCTTCTTGCAAGCGTGTTGATTCTTGGACAATCTGAGCATCTAATTGGCGAATCTGAGCTAGTATTTGCTGATATAAAACAGCATTCGGAGTATTCAGTATAGAGGTAACTCCGTCTTGTCCCTTAAAAATATCAAACTTTGAGCGAGCTTCTCCCAACTGCATATCAATAGTTTGTCTTTGTTCCGACAATTTAGCGATTTGATCGTCAATTTGTTTTGCCTCAGCTTCTGGATCGTTAAATTTATAATTAAGCCGAAAAATTTGCAATTCGCGTTGAATTTGATCTACTCGATACTGTAAAAAAGGTAGTTGTTTTTCAACAAATTGAATACCCTGACGCAACTTAGTTTGTCGTCTTTCTCGGCTATAATCTACATATTCACTAGAAATTTTGTCTAAAACTACTTTAATCTTCTTAGGATCTGTGCTACGATATTTAACCTCTATAATTTTGGTTTCTCCTAAACGATTAATCTGCAAAGCAGTCATTAAATTGTCATAACTGAGTTCTGGGTAAGCAACTTGTAACTGTTGAATAAGGCTACTCATAAGTTCAGGACTTTTGAGAACCTGAATTTGGCTATCATAATCTAAAGTACTGTTATTACTTGAGTTAGTTTCTTTGACAACATCCAGTACTTTACTGTCATCATTCACAGGTTCAACTAGTATCTGAAAACTGCTTTCATATTCGGGTTGCTTCTGATTTAACTTCATATTAATTACAGAAGTTAACATAACAACAGTAGAAACCCCAGCAATAATTAGTGTTCTTCGCCTGATCAGACCGATAAATTCACGAAAACTCCAACTACTTCCTGAATCTTCAAATTCTGGAGCAGGTTGTGGCAGGTAAGATGCTGGTAAAGAGTTTCTATTGCGGTCATAATCTGAGAATTGATAAGATTGATTCTCCATCTTTTATGAATATTTATTAAATAAAAAAAAGTAACATTTGCGGATAACAACTTTAAAAATTATCAATAGTACAGCAACTAGCAGCTTAACTAAAGCCTACTCTAGACAGTTTGGTTCGGGACTAGGTTAAGACCTCGGCAGTATATTGTTAAGGCTATATATTAAATCGGCTGAGTGCTACCCGCTTACTTGACAAGCCTTTGTCAACTATATAAGTAGTTTAACGATTAAATTATAAATCAGTGTCATACGTATTAATACATTAATTTTATGAAGTTCATAATATCTATAAAAAATCTTATTTGATTTCTGAACATCTAAGCTCATTAGAAGCTCAGTCTATACAGTTTTTATTCTCAGTATAATAGGCAATATTTAAGTAAGATTTTTCTATTAGAAATAGAGATAAATTTTTGATCCCTAGTTTTACCACTGCTCTTCATGATTTTTAGTACTTCTGGTATAGTGTTGAATGTTGCCAAAATATGCTGTCAGACATTTAATTTGACCTGTCCTTACAGTATTTGAAAAGGCTATATATAAATTTTATTTACTTACGTAGTACACGAACATAATTGTATATTATTTTACCAAAAATTTATATAACAATTAATTTATATAAGTAATTTGTGTTTTGCAATTTATTTTCAAAGATAAAAATATTATTCATAAATCTCCCCTAAGGACAGTAAGTTTTATCCAAAATAACTCTAAGATAGATACTTCTTTAAGTATTGAAAATTACTTGTTTTAAGCATGTACTTAAGCGAGTTCATAATGTATGCACCTGATGTTTATCGAGTATATACACTACTGTTGAGTTGCATTAATTATTAAAAATAGATACTTTTTTGCCGAATTTATGAGTTTAACTGTTTGGAGGAATGCCTGATATTCTTCCCATAACTGGACTTGAATTTAACTTTCTTAGGTAAATATCAACTCATATTTATAGTAATATTGTATACACGAGATGACTTTATAAAAAATATATCAGTGGTATTATGGTGATTTTATAAAGATTATGTGTAAGATTTTTTGGAAAATCATGAATTTCTGATGAAGTACGCACGTAAATTGGAAACATGGTATTGTAGGGAAAGTAAGACTTAATGAGCAATTACAAGCCTAAAGTTCTTAAGTGTTTGTAATAGTTGATTGATTGCTAAAACAACTGAAAAAGGTAGTTTTTGCAATTGTGACTGTCATTTGGAAGCATTCTTTAACCCAAAAATACATCTAATATAGAAAATAATTAATCAAAACCAATGATGTGAATAAAGAGAACAAAATTTAGAATTGATTAGCAATTACTGTGTATCTAAGATTAGGTATCCAGTTTGATTTTTGAAACCATTTCGTAGAACTCTAATTCCCTTCTTTTGTGTTCCATGTTAAGAGTTAATGTTCCCTATATCTACGAGTAATTTCACAAATCAAACACTAGCCCTAAAACCTATAATATAGATAAGTAATTTCTTAGAACATGCTAGAGAAGGAAGGAATGAGATAGATTTAACTGCCTTCATAACAAAAACTTCCTAGTAAACAAACATAAGAGCTGATTCGTAAAGAAAATCTTAAGGACACCCAATTCATTACTGGGTATAGCTTTAGCAGGATAAAGGCTTAATTAGTTCAAATTCCTGAAACCCTTACGATACGAAGACTTTACTTGAGTTTACAAATTAGCTCTAATCTTACTATTCCTATTTATTCCTTTAACTAAGATTCTTTTTTTGCTAGGAGCTTTAGGTAAATAGTTATTTCTACTCAATTTTTGGGAACATGGTTAATTGTAATTATTTTGTGTATGTTCGTGATAATTGTGGAATTTGAATTGTATATCTTGAAGATATAGCTGCAGGTACATATAGATTATCTTTTACAACCTGTTGATTAATGCATTAACCTGGGATAAAACCAGGCTGATTTCCATGTGAATTAATAGATTCAGTACCACCTTAAAGCAAGATTTACATTGTAGGATACGGCCGATGAGACTTAATGAATGGATTAATCAAAAATTCTTTCCATCCATTTCTACTCAATTAGAAGCAAAGGATCAGCTGTCTTTTAAGACTCACAAATCCTTGAAATTGTGTGTCATCACTCAGTTTTTCCCCCCAGACTATGCAGCTACGGGACAGTTAGTTGAAGAACTAGTGAGAAATTTAGGTCAACAAGGAGTAGATGTTGAGGTTTTTACAAGCCAACCTGGGTATGCGTTTCAATCAGCTAGTGCTCCCTCTGTTGAACGTTTAGGACGAGTGAGAATTCAGCGATCGCGCACCGCTCAGCTCTGGCCAGGAAGAATTCGTGGGAAAGCAATAAATGGTGTCTTATATACCTTGCGTGCAGCTCTCCATCTGATGAGAGGCTGGCGGCGCAGCAATCTATTGTTGTTGACTACAGCGCCCCCATTTTTACCAATCATTGGATATCTAGCTCATACTTTTTTCCGGTTACCTTATGTCTGCATACTATATGACCTATATCCAGATATTGCGATCGCCCTAGGAGTTATCTCAAAACATAACTGGATGACCAGATTATGGCAAAAACTCAATCAGCAGATTTGGTTGAACGCCAAGGGGATCATAGTGCTGAGTCCTGGTATGAAACAACGAGTAGTGGCCAATTGCCCACAGGTAGCTGATAAAGTGTCTGTGATTCACAGTTGGGCAGATCCTGAATGGATTAAGCCAATTGACAAGCATAAAAACTGGTTTGCTTGGAAGTATAATCTTGTTAACAAATTTACCGTACTTTACTCCGGTAATATGGGTCGCTGTCATGACATAGATACTATCCTGCAAGCTGCTCGATATCTCCATAATGAGCCAGTCCAGTTTGTCTGCATTGGCGGTGGAGCAAAACGCAACGAGCTGATTGAGGAAGTAAAACTATTGGGGTTGAACAACTTCTTGTTTTTACCTTATCAAGACCAGCAAGTATTGCCCTATTCCTTAACCGCTTGCGATCTATCGCTAGTGAGTGTAGATGCATCTTCAGAGAGTATGGTCGTTCCTAGCAAGTTGTACTCAGCTTTAGCATCAGGACGACCAATAGCAGTAATTTGTTCGCAAGATTCTTACTTAAGAGAAATGATTGCAGAAGCCAACTGTGGCGGCACATTTGACAATGGGGATGGACATAGTTTAGCTCAATTTATTCGCTTGCTCTGTAACGATCCGCAGCTAGGAGAGCGCATGGGTAAGTCAGGTCGTCAATATTTGCGATCGCATTACACACCAAAAATCATATCTAAACAATACCTTGATGTTTTGCAGCAAGCGATATTTGCTGAAGGTGTGGTAACTATGCCAGAAAGCCGTACTAAATAAAGGCTTGTTGATTCTGGGGCTTGATAGTTTAAATTTCTGGTTACTTTTATCTAGTGCATCATCACCATTTTCTGTTCTTTTATTGGACAGTTACATTTACTTAATTTTTTATGTACATTTATTAGGTTGATAGCTAATTTTAGCCAAAAATTATTAGATAAGAAAGCTTGGTAACTACTATTTACAAGGTCTCATTTCCTATCTAAAAAAGCAATTCAAGCTAATACATAAACATATAATTATGTAATATTTTTCAAGTAACTAATGCCCCATTTGAATCGGTATATTTTCCAATTATTTGTCCAAATTATAGGACAAAATATCGCTTTAATTTTGTATCTTGACCTTGGAAAACCCCTAATCTAGAAGGTTTTATCTAGGTAAGCATTCCCTTAGAAGCATTCTTAGACTTTATATGAAACTTCAAAAAATTACGGAATTGTTTATATAAAAAATATGTAATTATGCTGAATAAACATGTTATAGTTAATTTCGTAACATTTTAAGAGAGATTGAATTTATATTAGGTAATTGCCCTAATAAAATAGCTGTTTAGTATTAAATGATGAGGCTGGATTTACTTAGAACAAAATATATCTCAACTGCATTGATAAAATCTGTTTTTATAGAGCTTTTATGCAAAGCTATTTTGAGCGCAGATTAATTGAATAAATTATTTTCAATTTTATGGAGATGGGCTTCGATGGTCTAATTGATCTCAGTCCCTCCAAACCTAACCTTCCTGATTTTGTTGTTTATTTACTGATATGGGAGGTCAAATTGCAGAGAAGGTGTGATCGAAATCGGAAACGCTCAAAACGACGTGCTATCTACTGTCCATGTCACGGCTGTTATCTAGATAGCGTCAGCCAGAAATATCAGCTGTATGCTACCCAAGCAGGACAGTTGCAGCAGCGAGGCATCAGTAGGCGTAATGCATTGATGTTAGTAGCTAATCAAGGTGCTGTATTAATAGACAGAGAATGGTTAGAGGCATTTTGGTGTGACCAGTGCCAGCAAACCAAGTGGTATCACGTCCATAGGTGCGGTGAGCGTAGCTATGAACTTTCACTAGCACCAAGAGAGCTTTGGCAACAGGTAACAGGAGTAGATCATCCTGAGGGAAATCCTTCTGTAGGCGAGTTTACTCGCAGGCAATCAAAAGTAATTGGCTATAAAAGCATGAAAGATTTTCATTTTGTGGGTCAGCATTAAAAATCTTTAATCAATATCTAATCTTATGAATAGCCAAGAAGTTACAGACGATCAGCGAGAACTAGTCATTGAAGCTGGACGTACAGAACAGCAGTATTGGAAAGATTTATGGCGTTATCGCGAACTCTTATATTTTCTTGCTTGGCGTGACATTCTAGTACGTTACAAACAAACCTTTATTGGTATGGCCTGGGCGCTGATCCGACCATTTTTAACTATGGTGGTATTCACCGTAGTATTTGGTAATCTAGCAAAATTACCTTCTGAAGGTGTGCCTTACCCCATTTTGGTATTTGCTGGTATGCTACCTTGGCAGTTTTTTTCTAATGCCTTGGGTGAGTGTAGTAACAGTTTGATTAGTAATGCCAACCTAATATCCAAGGTTTACTTTCCGCGTCTGATTATACCTATTAGTGCAGTAACTGTCAGCTTTGTTGATTTTATGATTTCTGGCATGATTTTACTGGGCTTGATGGCTTGGTATAATTTTGTCCCTAGTTGGCGGATATTAACATTACCTTTATTTATTGGTATTGCTTTTGCTGCTTCGATGGGAGTAGGACTGTGGTTAGCATCATTAAATGTAGAATATCGAGACTTTCGCTACATTGTGCCTTTTATTATGCAATTTGGGCTGTATATATCACCAGTAGGATTTAGTAGTAGCGTTGTACCAGAAAAGTGGCGTTTGCTCTATTCTTTAAATCCAATGGTAGGGGTAATTGATGGTTTCCGCTGGGCAATTATAGGTGGGAATTCAAAAATTTACTTGCCAGGATTCATATTATCTATGGGATTAGTTGTGTTTCTACTGCTCACAGGTATCTGGTATTTTCGGAAAACCGAACGGACGTTTGCTGATGTAATTTAGGAAGGAGTAAAGCAGATGTCTGATAGTGTAATTCATGTAGACAACCTGAGTAAGAAATATATTATTAGCCATCAGAAAGAGAATTCTGGTTATAAGACTCTGCGTGATGCAATTGCTGATGGCACTAAATCGCTCAGTACAAGGTTTATTAAACCTAGTGGTAAACAAGTTGCCAATGCATATCGGGAAGAGTTCTGGGCACTAAATGATGTTTCCTTTGAAATTAAACAAGGTGAAGCTATTGGTGTTATTGGACGTAATGGTGCAGGTAAATCAACACTTTTAAAAGTGTTGAGCCGCATTACCGAACCAACTAAGGGACGTATCGCTATTAAAGGACGAGTAGCCAGCCTATTAGAAGTAGGTACAGGGTTTCATGCAGAACTAACAGGAAGAGAGAACATCTATCTCAACGGTTCTATTCTGGGTATGAGTAAAGCCCAAATTCGTCAGAAATTTGATGATATAGTTGGTTTTGCTGAGATAGAAAAGTTTTTAGATACGCCAGTCAAGCGATATTCTTCTGGAATGTACGTGCGCCTTGCTTTTGCTGTAGCAGCTCATTTAGAACCAGAGATTTTAATTGTCGATGAAGTTCTAGCTGTAGGCGACTCTTCCTTTCAAAAGAAGTGCTTGGGGAAAATGGGGGATGTGGCCACCAAAGAAGGCCGCACAGTTTTATTTGTTAGCCATAGTATGCAAGCGATCGCTCAGTTAACTCAGCGTTGTATCTTACTTTCTAAAGGTAAGGTTCAGTTTGATGGCAATACTGGCAAAGCAGTGCAATTGTATCTAGCAGGTAATGAAGACGAAGCAGTCAAATCTGGCTATTATCAGGCACCTGCTAATAAAAATGGTAACTACGTAGCCTGGGCAAAAGTAGAGACTTCAGAAGGGCAAGGTATTCACTGTTGGGGAGAACCAATTGCCTTTGAGTTTGCACTGCATGTTGCTCAACCCCATGAAACCTTATGGTTTTCTTTTCAAATAGTCAATTCTCTGCAACAACCTATTTGTATATTTTGGTATTACGAACCACAAGCGCCATTTCGCCGTGAACCAGGGACATTCATTATTCGATGTGAGATACCAAAATTAAGGCTCTACATGGGTTCCTATACTTTAACAACATGGCTTTCTGAGCGGCGCAGTGAAACTCTACTAGAAAACGTGGTGGGGATTTGCAATTTTGAAGTCAGTATGCATAATTTCGAGCGCCCCGAATATCAATGGCAAGCTGATGAATGTACTTACTTAGAAAAGGGTACATGGAAAATGATTTAGTTATTTAATTAGCAATTAAGTAACAAATAATAAATGGTTTTTATTTTTTAATTCCAAGTAACTATGTTACTTGGAAATTTGAATATATTATCTATTTAAATCTTTTATTTTGACTATTAAAAAAATAGGAGGCAGAGATTTTAATAACACATAAATTATTCATAATTTATGTGTTATTAACATGATTGGAATAGGGAAGAGAAATTATTTAATTATAGTTCCACTTCCCATCAAATGTTTTATTGAGTGAGGCTAAAAATCATCTTTTATGATATTCAAAAACCGTTATGCCAAGTATATTTTGGCATTTTTCTTGAGTCTTCTCTTGGTTGTTAGCCAAGTAAAAGTAGCCTTTCCTCAAAACTCGTTAGGCTCGAAGCAGGTAAAAGATAACTCTAGTGATGCAGTAACTTCCCTGGCCTTTAGCGCGGATGCTAATAACATAGCAATTGGGACAAATGATTCGAGAATCATTATCTCAGATGCAAAAACTGGCCAAGAGAAAAGAACCTTAAAAGGACATGAAGGTCGCCCTGTTACCAAAGTAGCTTTCAATCCCAAAGGAGGTAAGCTTGCTAGTGTGGGTAGAGATACAGTACTTCGGATCTGGGATGTAGAAACTGGAGAACAAACTCAGAGTCAAACCTCGCATGAAAACCCTACTAGAACAGTTGCTTACGCTCCTGATGGTTTAACTATAGCTACGGCAGGTGAAGATACCAGAATCACCTTGTGGAATGGTGATAAAATCCTCCGCATCTTGCAGGGTCATCTTGGTTTTGTTTATGACCTTGCTTTTAGCCCAGATGGTAAAAGCTTAGCAAGTTGTTCAGAAGATGGCCGAATTATCGTTTGGGATGTAGCGTCTGGTAAAAAAGTCTTGACGCTACGCGGCCATGCTGGTGGAGTTACATCGGTAGCATTTAGTCCTCGTGAACAGCTTTTAGCTAGTGGCGGTAATGATGGTACAGTTAGACTCTGGAATTTAGTCAAGAACACGGGTACGCAAAGCCAGATCCTTGAGGGAACAAGTAAAGTAATTAAGACAGTTGCATTCAACTCCAATGGTAATTTATTGGCTGCTGCAGGTGCAGGAGACAGAGCTTTTGTATGGAATGTAGCAAACAGGAAATTACTCAAAAACTTAGCGAAAAACAAAGCTGCTAGGACAAATATAGTTGCCTTTAATCCAGTTGATAATAACAGCTTGGTTACAGGAGACGATGATGGTGAGATTTCAGATTGGGATGTAGCAAAGGGAACTAAAAAGCAAAGTCGCCGAGTACCTGCTAAAGCTTCTCAACAAAAAGCCTTAAAAGCCGAGAAATCTGCTAATCAAATCAGCAATGCTAATGTGATTTCTAGCTCTGAAACACTCATAGCTACGATACCATCCCCACCAGGAGGGCCGATTCTGGTGGTAACTAGTAGTACCAATAAATTTGGTGACTACTACGCTGAAATTTTGCGTAATGAAGGATTTAACTACTTTAACGTCAGTGATATTTCCAGCATTAATGCTCAAACCTTAAGCAGCTATGATGTTGTCATCTTGGCTGAGATGGCTCTTACCTCTACTCAAGTAAATACATTTACTGATTGGGTGAACAGTGGTGGAAATCTAATTGCCATGCGTCCTGACAAGCAACTGGCTAGTTTGTTAGGTCTAACAGATGCAGGTTCAACCTTAAGTGAAGGCTATTTACTTGTAGACACCTCTAAAGCTCCTGGTAATGGCATTGTCAATGAAACTATTCAGTTTCATGGCACAGCAGACCGCTACAACTTGAGTAGTGCTGAAAGTGTCGCTACACTCTATACCAATGCCGCAACAGCGACTGCTAATAATAATCCAGCTGTCACACTGCGTAATGTAGGTAGTGGTAAAGCCGCCGCATTTACTTACGATTTAGCGCGTTCAGTAGTCTACACTCGTCAAGGTAATCCCGCTTGGGCAGGTCAGGAGCGTGATGGGTTTTCACCCATTCGCTCTGATGACCAATTCTATGGCGCTGCCAGCTTTGATCCAAAGTCAGACTGGGTAAACCTTGACAAGGTTGCTATTCCGCAAGCAGATGAGCAACAGCGCTTGTTGGCGAACCTAATTACCAAGATGAACTTGGCTAAAAAGCCACTACCGCATTTCTGGTATTTCCCTAATGGCAAAAAAGCTGTTGTACTGATGAGCGGTGACGATCATGGTAATGGCGGAACCATACCTCGTTTTGACCAGTACATAGCATATAGCCCAGCTAATTGTTCAGTTGACAATTGGGAATGTATTCGTGGGACTTCCTATGTCTACACTACTGTACCGTTCACCAACGCTCAAGCAGTAAATTACAATGCACAAGGCTTTGAAATTGCCTTACACGTTAATACAGGCTGTGCAGATTACACAACGACTTCCCTGAATAGTAATTACACTCAGCAATTAAGTGGATTTAGCAGCAAGTTTCCTAGCCTACCCGCACCTACAACTCAAAGGCACCATTGTCTAGTATGGAGTGACTGGTCTGGTACACCAGAAGTAGAACTGAGTAAAGGGATACGGCTTGACACTACCTATTATTACTGGCCACCCACTTGGATTTTGGATCGCCCTGGATTCTTTACAGGTAGCGGTATGCCAATGCGCCTGACTAAGTTAGATGGCACGGTTATTGACGTATACAAGGCAGCTACACAAATGACTGATGAATCAGGACAGTCATTTCCTTATACAGTCAATACACTACTAGATCGGGCTATAGGAGCAGAAGGATACTACGGTATTTTTACCGTTAATGCTCACACAGATAACAGTAGTACAGGTTCTCAACAAGAATCGGATGATGTTGTCAACTCAGCTAAAACTCGTGGTATACCAGTTGTTTCTGCTCTTCAAGTGCTAACTTGGTTGGATGCTCGTAATAATTCGGCTTTTAACTCTTTAGTTTGGACTCCCGGACAGACAAACCCTCAGACTAGTAGCACATTAAGCTTTAATATCACCAAAGCTACAGGTGCAACTGGTTTACAAGCAATGCTACCAACTAGGTCTAGCAACGGTATTCTCAGCAGTATTACTCGTAATGGCGGCACTGTTTATACAGCATCTACTGGCAATACACAGGCTATAAAAGGTGTTGAGTACGCGATTTTCTCTGGTGATACTGGTAATTATGTTGCTACTTATGACCCAGACACAACATCTCCACAGGTAATAACAAATAATACGCTTCCTTCTCCAGTGCCTGCGAATGGAGCGACAAACGTAAGTGTTGGCACCACAGTTTCAGCTACTTTTAACGAAGCAATTGATGCAGCAACAATTAATAACAGTTCCTTTGAATTAAGAGATCCGTCGAATGCATTGGTAACTGCTACAGTCACCTATGATGCTGCAACTCGTACTGCTAAATTGAACCCGATCGCTAATTTAGCCAATAACACTACCTATACTGCTACCTTGAAAGGCGCAGTAGTAAAAGATCAAGCAGCTAATGCTTTAGCATCTAACTTTACTTGGTCTTTTACTACACCAGGATTAGCTTGTTCTGAGCAGCAACCTTGTAGTATTTGGACTAATTCCACAGTTCCAACCAACCCATCGGAAAACGACACTAATGCTGTGGAACTGGGAGTTAAGTTCCGTTCAGATAGTGATGGCTATATAACTGGTATTCGCTTCTACAAAGGTAATACCAACACAGGCAACTATATTGTCAACCTGTGGAACAGCAATGGTCAGAATTTAGGTACAGCAAGTCTTAACAGTTTGAGTGCTTCTGGCTGGCGAGAAGCCAAATTTGCTAGCCCCGTAGCAATTACTGCTAATACTACTTACATAGCTTCCTATTACACAAGTATTGGCAGATATGCAGCTGATAATAGCTTCTTTGCAAGTTCTGGTGTGGTGAAAACACCATTAACCGCCTTAAGTAATAGTGTGGCTGGAGGTAATGGTGTTTACAAATATGGTAGTAGCGGATTCCCCAACAATAGTTATCAATCCAGTAACTACTGGGTAGATGTTTTATTCAGCGCTACTGTATCTGCAGATACAATACCTCCAACAGTTACTTCAACCACTCCTAGCAACAGTGCTACGGGTATTGCTGTTAACACAACAGTCCAAGCTGCCTTTAGTGAAGCTATGAATTCGGCAACTATTAGTAGTAGCACTTTTCAGTTGCTGGGCTCAAACAACACAGCAGTAAATGCTAATGTGGCTTATGATACTTCTAATAAGACGGCAACACTGACCCCAACCGCTCCCTTGGTAGCTAATACCTCCTATACTGCCATTATTACTGGTGGTAGTTCTGGGGTTAAAGACCAAGCAGGTAATGCCTTAGCACAGAACTATATCTGGTCATTTACTACGGGTAGTGGAATCACCCTTTGGAATAACTCAGCAACTCCAACTGTGTTACAAGACTCAGATACTGGTGCAGTAAACTTGGGTGTGAAGTTCCGCTCCGATGAGAACGGTTATATCAAGGCGGTTCGTTTCTACAAAGGAAACAGCAATACAGCAAACTATACCGTTAACCTTTGGAATAGTAACGGCACTCAGGTTACCGGAGGAAGTTCGACTGTAAATAATCTGAGTGGTACTGGCTGGCAGACAGTTAACTTTACTACCCCAGTACCAATTACAGCCAACACAGTGTACGTAGCTTCTTACTTCACAAGTATTGGTCGCTACTCTCTTAACTTGAATTATTTTGCTAACTCTGGTGTAGATACACCACCACTCCATGCATTGCAAAATGGAGTGAATGGTGGCAATGGAGTCTATCTTTATAGCTCCAATCCTGGCTTCCCCAATTCCACCTGGAATTCTAGCAACTACTGGGTGGATGTTGTGTTTAGTACAACACCGTAGGATAACGCATAGATAGAAAACAGGGGGGGGTAAAAGAATTTTGCAATCAAAATTCTTTTATCTCCTTGTTTATTCACGAATAAAAATTGTGCTTTGACAGTCATCAGGAATTTGTCATCTACCAAAACTATTCCCAACAATCATTAGTTTTTGAAAGAATCATGTTGATTAGAGGCGTTTTATTTATTAATTTATCCACAAATTTCAAGTTACTGATTGATAGAGTAAAAAATATCACAAATTTACGATTATTAGAAAGCAACTTGTGTATTCCAAAACTGTTATTTAGCAGCTACTACCAGCTTGTAAAGCAAAAGGAAGCTGTATGAGAAAATTTATTCGCGCGATCGCAATAGCTATAATTAGTGCCCTATTAGCGATCAACCTCAACGGAGATTTTGAATTAGGAACACAGCGGGTACTAGCTGCTAATCCATGTACCTCTCCAACTAACCCAATTGTTGCTGAAAACTGTCTACCAGGCAATCCAGCCTCAGAGTGGGATATTAGCGGTATCGGTGACACCAGTATCCAAGGTTTTGCAACTGATATCAGCTACAACCGAGGTCAACTAGTTAACTTTAAAATTCAAACTAACGCTACTCAATACCGCCTAGATATCTACCGCATGGGCTACTATGGTGGACAAGGAGCGCGCAAAGTAGATTCTGTTTCAGTAACAAGAACTCAGGCCCAGAACCAACCTGCTTGTCTAACTAATGCAACAACTGGGCTAGTTGATTGTGGTAACTGGGCAGTGTCGGCATCATGGACAATTCCGGCAAATGCCACCTCGGGAATTTATTTTGCAAAGGTGGTACGTCAAAATACAGGTGGTGCCAGTCATATAGTATTTATTGTACGGGACGATACTAGCACTTCAGATCTTCTGTTCCAGACATCTGATACCACCTGGCAAGCTTATAACAGCTACGGAGGTAACAGCTTATATCAAGGATCGCCTGCGGGTAGAGCATATAAGGTTAGCTATAACCGCCCTTTTAATACGCGTATAGTTGATGGCGGTCAGGATTGGCTGTTTAATGCTGAATATCCAATGGTTCGCTGGCTAGAGGCTAACGGTTATAATGTTAGCTACTTTACTGATTTAGATAGCGATCGCTTTGGTGATTTGATCCTTAATCATAAAGTCTTTCTCTCAGTAGGTCACGACGAGTACTGGTCTAAACAGCAACGCGACAAAGTTGAAGCTGCCCGGAATGTCGGTGTGCATCTAGCATTCTTCAGTGGTAACGAAATCTTTTGGAAAACTTACTGGGAAAAAAGCATTGATTCATCAGAAACACCCTATCGTACTTTAGTTTGCTACAAAGAAACTAAAGATGATAAGCTCATTAACACGCAAATCCCACCAATATGGACAGGTACTTGGCGCGACCCGCGTTTTAGCCCACCTGCTGACGGTGGTCGGCCAGAAAATGCCTTGAGTGGAACAATATTTGAAGTTAACGGTGGAACAAGAGCTATTCAAGTGCCTGCGGCTGATGGCAAGATGCGTTTTTGGCGCAACACCGATATTGCCAATCTGCCAGCAGGTAGTACGGCTACACTCACAGATGGCACTTTAGGTTATGAATGGGACGAAGAACTCGATAATGGCTTTCGTCCTCCAGGCTTGATCAGATTATCCACGACAGTAGCCAACGATGTAGAGGTTTTACAAGACTACGGCTCTACTTATGCCAACGGTACAGCGACTCACAACCTGACATTATACAAGCACAGTAGTGGAGCACTGGTTTTCGGTTCTGGAACAATACAGTGGCCCTGGGGTCTTGATGTAAATCACGATCGCATCGATACAACACCAGGCGTCATTACACCAGATGCACGGATGCAGCAGGCAACTGTTAACTTGTTTGCTGATATGGGTGTACAACCTGCCACCCTACAGTCTGGTTTACAAGCCGTAGCTTCCACCGACGACGGTACTGCTCCCACCTCCACAATTACTTCACCGACCAGTAGCACAACTTTACAAAAAAGTAGTGTATTCACAATAACTGGCACAGCCAGCGACACAGGTGGGGGTGTTGTTGGCGGTGTAGAAGTATCAGTGGACGGCGGTACCACATGGCATCCTGCTAATGGTCGTGCCAATTGGAGTTATACCTGGAGACCAGCAGCAGAAGGAATAGTGAACATTAAGAGTCGTGCTGCTGATGATAGTGGTAATTTAGAAACACCTGGAACTGGGGTGAATGTTACAGTTGCCCCCCGCAACTGTCCATGCAGTATTTGGAATGACAACGTTACACCAAGCCTCCTGGCAGATTCAGAAACACAAGCAGTTGAGGTGGGTTTGAAGTTTCGCCCCACAGCCAGCGGCTATATTACTGGTATCCGCTTCTACAAAAGTTTGCAAAACACAGGTACCCATGTCGGCACCCTGTGGAGCAGCAGTGGGCAACAATTGGCAAGAGCTACCTTTACCGGCGAGACGGCTTCGGGTTGGCAGCAGGTCAATTTTTCTACACCTGTAGCAGTGACTGCTAATACAGTCTATGTAGTGTCTTACCACACTAATGTAGGACGTTATTCCATTGATAGCGGATACTTTGCCACTTCCGGTTTTGATAGCTCACCACTATATGCCCTACGTAATGGTGAAAGTGGTGGCAATGGTGTTTATGCATACAATGCTAACCCAACCTTCCCCACCTCCACCTATAACTCCAGTAATTACTGGGTAGATGTAGTTTTCACCACCAGTATTGGCCCAGACACAACAGCGCCAACGGTGACTGCTAGAACTCCAGCTAGCAGTGCAACAAACGTTAGCACTACTACAACTGTGACAGCCACCTTTAGTGAGGCAGTTAATCCAGCAACAATCAACGCAAGTACCTTTGAGTTACGTAGCTCAAACAATACATTAGTAACTGCCGCTGTCAGTTATAACTCAGCAAATAATACTGCAACGCTTACACCAAGTGCCGCACTAGCAGCAAACACTACCTATACTGCCACAGTTAAAGGTGGTGCAACTGACCCACGAGTCAAGGATCTAGCAGGTAATGCTTTAGCAGCAAATTCCACCTGGTCATTTACTACAGCTGCAGCTGATACAACAGCGCCAACGGTGACTGCTAGAACTCCAGCTAGCAGTGCAACAAACGTTAGCACTACTACAACTGTGACAGCCACCTTTAGTGAGGCCATTGATCCAACAACAATCAACGCAAGTACATTTGAGTTACGTAGCTCAAACAATACATTAGTAACTGCCACTGTCAGTTATAACTCAGCAAATAATACTGCAACGCTTACACCAAATGCCGCACTAGCAACAAATACTACCTATACTGCTACAGTTAAAGGTGGTGCAACCGATCCACGAGTCAAGGATGTAGCAGGTAATGCTTTAGCAGCAAATTCCACCTGGTCATTTACTACTAGTGCCACATCACCAGTAATTAGTATCTGGAATAACAGTGCTACGCCTGCGATCATCACAGATCCGGACAACTCATCTGTAGAATTAGGTGTGAAGTTCCGCTCTAGTGCCAATGGCTATATCAAAGGCATTAGGTTCTACAAGAGTCCTCAAAATACTAATACCCATGTTGGGACATTGTGGAGTAGTACTGGTACTCAGTTAGCTCAAGTAACTTTTACCAGTGAAACAGCGTCTGGGTGGCAACAGGCAAATTTTGCTACACCAGTAGCAATTACAGCCAACACCACCTACGTTGCTTCATATCACACTAATGTTGGTAAGTATTCTGTGACAGAGAATTTCTTCTCTTCTGGGGTAGATAATCTGCCATTGCGTGCATTGAGTAATGGCGAAAGCGGCGGTAATGGTGTTTATAACTATAGTGCTACCCCTAGCTTTCCCAATAGCTCTTACGCTGCTAGCAATTACTGGGTTGATGTATTGTTTAGTACTGACCCTTAGCAAGGCTAACTAATGAATTAGCAGGCTGATTTCTAGGCCCAATTTTACTGGGGAGTATGCTAAATATAAAAATTTTAGTATGCTCCCATTTTGTTTACTGAATTTTGGAAAATTCAAGATACGGGAATTCAAAAAATTGTTGAGCGTTATAGAAAGGCACGCATATTATGCCAATGAAGGATGATGTAAAGTTAGGTAGTAACGTCAAAATTTTTCATCCCCAATTAGTCAACCTTTATGGTTGTACTATTGGAGATGACACTAAAATTGGCACCTTTGTTGAAATCCAAAAAAATGTTGTTGTAGGCAGCAGATGCAAAATTTCATCGCACAGTTTTCTCTGTGAAGGTGTGATTATTGAAGATGAAGTATTTATTGGACATGGGGTAATGTTTACTAATGACATTTATCCTCGTGCAGCTAATGATGATGGTAGTTTAAAACTAGAATCTGATTGGGATGTAGTTGAAACTGTTGTCAAAATTGGTGCTTCTATCGGTAGTAATGCGACTATCTTGCCAGGAGTAACAATTGGTAAAAAAGCCATTGTTGGGGCTGGAGCAGTAGTTACCCGTGATGTCCCTGATTATGCAATTATAGTGGGAGTACCTGCTCGTGTAATTGGTGATGTACGCGATAACAAAAGCAACTTAGAAATAGCTACTACAAGTGTGAGATAACGCAGCAACATAGTCAATTCTTTGCATACCAAAGTCAGGGAACACCAATAATTAATAGTTTTCATTACCTTCACTACCTTTATATAGTTCAGGCAAAATTTGGTGTTTAGGATATAGCTTTAAAATCTAATTCATACAATATATACGCTCATAAGAATTAAGCTTTTATATTTATTCCTAATCCTTTAATTTTGCTGAAGGTATTGCTATTGGTTACATAATTTTTAGATGCTAAAGAATATCCAGACTTTGGTATGAGGTGCAAATGTTTAGTCCAATCTACCTGCTCGAAAACCAAATTACATCAACGGTTATTTCTCTGTTTTCGGTTTTGAGTATTGCTACTATTTTTGCTAACCCTACTGCTGCTGTACAACTAAAATATGGTAGTCCTGGTAATGTTAGTAAAATTGAGGACTTAGTAGTTGATGATATTAGTTATGATGTCACCTTCAAGTATGATTCATTTATCAACTTGTTTGGTTCTCCTAGTAATCCCGATTTTAAAGCACCCACTTTTTGGAATAATGCTCCTGGGGCAAAGAATCTGGTTGACAGTATCGCGTTATTACTGAATTATCAACCAAATGTACCAACTCGAGTTAATAATTATCCATCAGCCTTGGTTCCATATCGTGGAGTAGTTGCTGCTAATGGCACGCTATTTCTTGTCAGTAAGGTCGATAGTTATATTACAAGGTGGGATAATTATCGGGGAGAAAGTCAAGATATTTTCACACGTGGTAATGAACAAGCTAACTATGCAATAGTTAACATCAATCAATCATCGGATGCAGTTCCCGAAGGTAATATGTTAGCTACTGCAATAGCTGGCTGTTTATTTCTGGGTGGAATTACTGCTAAGAGAAAAATGGAAAAAATTACCTCAAAAAAACAAATGAGCAAAAACTGAAACTCCCAAACTCAGGAAAAATCTAATTCTTTTTAGATAACCTTAAAATACACTCTTAACTACTTTTACTTAAAAGTAGTTAAGAGTGTTTATTCTTGGGATTTATGTAGGCTGTAAAAACTTGCAATATCACAGAGTTGAAGCTTTATTCAACAACATTACCTGGTAGATTTACAGCCAAAACCTATAACAACAAACGATAGCTATTAAATAATAGCTGCAATTGCTAGTTCATCTAAAATAAAATTATCTTCATCTAAGAACAATGGGAAGCAACATTAAAATTGGTGTCATCGGCTATGGTTATTGGGGCCCGAATTTAGTCAGGAATTTTTCGGAAATCCCAGGAGCAGAAATCAAAACAGTTAGTGATTTTAAACCAGAGTTACTCGCAAAGGTACAGGCGAGATATCCCAAAATTAATGTGACCACAGATTGTCGCGATATCTACACAGATCCTACGATTGATGCGGTAGTAATTGCTACACCAGTGTCTACCCACTTTGATTTAGCTTTGTCTGCATTGAAGGCTGGAAAGCATGTACTGGTAGAAAAACCAATGACTGTTTCCTCTGAGCAAGCCATGCGTTTAATTGATGAGGCTGAAAAACGCAATTTGGTGCTCATGGTAGATCACACCTTTGTCTACACTGGTGCGGTACGCAAGATGAGAGACTTGGTGGTCTCAAATGCTTTAGGTGATATTTATTACTATGACTCTGTACGCGTTAACTTAGGGCTATTTCAGCATGATGTGAACGTAATTTGGGATTTGGCAGTACATGACCTATCAATCATGAACTATGTGTTGCAATCCCAACCTTATGCAGTATCGGCAACAGGGATGAGCCATGTTCCTGGAGAACCAGAAAATATAGCTTATTTAACTTTATTTTTTGAAAGCAACTTGATGGCGCATATCCATGTTAACTGGCTAGCACCCGTAAAAGTTCGCCGGACTCTGATTGGTGGTTCCCAAAAGATGATTGTGTTTGATGATTTGGAACCCAGTGAAAAGCTGAAGGTGTACGACAAAGGAATTACCCTCAACGGTCATACTGAAAGTGTTTACCAGATGCTAATTGGTTACCGCACAGGTGATATGTGGTCACCTCAATTAGACATGACAGAAGCATTACGAACGGAAGGATTACATTTCATTAATTGTATCCAAAAAGGCGATCGCCCCATTACTGATGGGGAAGCAGGACTGCGGGTAGTGAGAATTCTTGAAGCTGCAAGCCAGTCTCTCAAACAACAGGGCCGATTAGTTGAACTAAATTTAGCACAGGTGGCAGCATGATTCCATTTGTAGATCTCAAAACTCAATATCTCAGCATCAAAGATGAAATTGATACTGCTGTTCTGAAAGTTTTAGAAAGTACTCAATTCGTTTTAGGTAATGAAGTCAAAGCTTTAGAAGCAGAATTTGCTGACTATTGCAACGCAGATTTTGGTATCGCTGTCAATACTGGTACTAGCGCTCTGCACTTGGCATTATTAGCAGCAGGTATCGGTGCAGGTGACGAAGTCATTACCGTACCTTTTACCTTTGTCGCCACAGCAGCCGCGATTTGTTATACCGGAGCCAAACCTGTTTTTGTTGATATCGATCCGATTACTTACACTATAGATGTCAACAAAATCGAACAAGCGATTACCGAACGCACCAAAGCCATTCTGCCTGTACATTTGTACGGTCAACCAGCAGATATGGAACCAATTATGGAAATCGCGCGCCGTCATGGTTTGACCGTAATTGAAGATGCTGCCCAAGCTCATGGTGCAGAGTATAAAGGAAAAAGAGTAGGTAGTATTGGTGACATTGGGTGTTTTAGCTTTTACCCAGGTAAGAACTTAGGAGCTTATGGTGAAGGCGGGATGATCGTCACCAGTAACCCGGAATATACTCATACCATGCAGATGTTACGTGACTGGGGTCAAGAACGTCGATATCACCATGTGCTCAAAGGCTATAACTATCGCATGGATGGCATCCAAGGCGCGATTTTACGGGTGAAGTTACGCTACATCGAAGAGTGGACAGAAGCTAGAAGAACACACGCAGACCAGTACAATCAACTTTTAGCCAATTCTGGTCTGACTACACCTACTGCTTTACCTCATAATCGCCATGTTTATCATGTCTATGCAGTGCGGACTTCCCAAAGGGAATGGCTACAGCAACAACTGAATGCACAAGAAATTCAAACAGGTATTCACTATCCAATCCCAGTTCACTTGCAAACAGCTTACTCTGATTTAGGTTACAAACCAGGTGATTTTCCTCACTCAGAATTAGCGGCTAGAGAAGTACTTTCCCTACCGATGTATGCTGAACTCACAGCTACACAAGTGAGCAAAGTCGCTAATAGCCTCCAAAACATCCTGCAGGGAGTGGCTGTTTAATGAGCGATCCCCGTCCTGGTTTAAATCCCCATCGCCTTGTTTCCTTGGTACGTCAAGCTGTTGAACGTTGTGATTTGCAATTGCAAAACGCGATCGTGCTGACAGAAGCCGCTACAGGAGCCTATGCAGTCACACCAGTTGTGGCTGCGATCGCTGGAGCCGAGAAAGTCTTGGCGATCGCCAAGACTACGCGTTATGGTACCGTAGAACAAGTGCAAGCTCTGACAAAGCAACTCGCTGATATTGCCGGAGTCAGCGATCGCATTGAATTTATCGCCGAAAAAACTCCAGATATTGTTGCTCAAGCCGATATCATTACCAACAGCGGCCATGTTCGCCCTATCAATGCAGAGATGATTGGTTGGATGAAACCGAATGCTGTCATTGGCTTAATGTACGAAGCTTGGGAATTTAGACCAGAAGACTTGGATCTAATTACCTGTCGTCTCAAAGGTATCCAGGTTGCAGGCGTGAACGAACGTCATCCAGCAGTAGATGTCTTTTCCTTTTTGGGAATTATGGCAGTCAAACAATTGCTGGATGCAGGAATTTCCGTTTACACCAGCAATATTTTATTGTTGTGTGATAACCCTTTTCAGCGATTTATTGAGCGTGGTTTAGTCCAAGCTGGTGCCACAGTAGATACTGTTGATAGCCTTGCTACTGCATCCATCAATAAAAACTACGATGCTATTCTCGTAGCTTTACAACCACGCCTAGAACCAATACTAGGCGCTAAAGATGCGGCAATAATTGCTAAATATTGGCCAGGTACATTAGTTGCTCAATACTGGGGGGACATCGAGCGATCGGCTTTTGCTACTCAGAATATACCCGTATCTCCAGAAGTTGAGCCAAAACCAGGACACATGGGGATTCTCCCATCAGCCGTTGGGCCAGAACCAATTGTCCGCCTGCAAACAGGCGGACTTAAAGCTGCTGAAGTGATTTGGCGACAATCCTTCCAACCGCAAACATCTGGTTTGGAATTTGTGCAACTCCTGTGAGGAATTAGTCAATGGTCAATGTACTGCTGATTGGTATAGGTACCACTACCTTAACTGCCTTAGAATCCTTAATTTCTAAGTGTCATGTTCAAGGAATAGTGCGTTCTACCGATACAGATGATCCTGTAGCTAATTTAGCTCAAACAGCAAATATTCCCATATTTACAGATACCTCACAAAAAGCAATTAAAGCACTTATTCTCAAACTTCAACCAGATTGCGTGGTAGTTTCTTCCTATAATCAAATTCTGCCACCTGCACTGATTGAACTGTCTACATTCATCAATGTTCATTATTCTCCTTTACCCCAATATCGAGGACGAGCTAACGTTAATTGGGCAATTATTAATGATGAACCTTGCGCGGCAATTAGCATTCATAAAATTTCACCTGATTTAGATGAGGGAAATATTTTATTTCAACAGCTAATTCCCATTCACCGTAATGATACGGTAGCTGATTTGTATGACAGATTAAATGAAATTCAACGGCAAAATTTAGGCGAGACAGTTGTTAAAGCCTTTAATGGTTACCCAGGAGTTCAGCAAAATAACGCTGAAGCTACTTATGGTTGTACTCGCCTACCTGAAGATGGTGAGATTAATTGGTCGGCTTCTACTAGAGGTATAGATTGTTTAATCCGATCATTAGTGGCACCTTTTCCTGGAGCTTATACATATTTTCAAGGACAGAAACTCACAGTTTGGCAAGCCATGCCTGTTGATAATCCACCTGTTTATGTAGGACGCATACCCGGTAGAATTATCAATAGATCTAAAACAGATGGTTTTGTTGATGTGTTGACGGGTGATGGAGTGCTGAGAATTTTTGCAGTTCAATTAACTGGAGAAGAAAAAACAGCAGCAGCTAATATCATTAAGTCTGTGAAAATTACTTTAGGCTTACAAACTTCTGATTTGCTAAATCGTATTCAACTTCTAGAAGCACAAATTACCCAATTACAAGAAAATGCAAAATAAGCGCGTATTAATTACAGGTGGAGCAGGTTTAGTTGGCTCCCATATTGCTGATTTATTAGTTAAAGAAGGCGTATCGGAAATTATTATTCTCGATAACTTCACACGCGGGCAAATTAAAAATTTGGCATGGGCAAAAGAGCACGGGCCCTTAGTTGTTGTAGAAGGCGATATTAGAGACCAAAAACTGCTAGGCGAAGTTATGCAAGGCGTTGATGTCGTCTTTCATCAAGCAGCCATTCGCATTACCCAATGTGCTGAAGAACCACGTTTAGCTTTGGAAGTTTTAGCAGATGGCACTTTTAATGTGTTGGAAGCCGCTGTAAAAGCAGGTGTGAAAAAGGTAGTAGCTGCTTCTTCTGCTTCAATTTACGGTATGGCAGAGGATTTCCCCACTACAGAATCCCATCACCCATACAATAACCGCACCCTTTATGGTGCCGCCAAGGTCTTTAATGAAGGCTTATTACGCAGTTTCCATGATATGTATGGTCTAGATTATGTAGGGTTGCGCTACTTCAATGTCTATGGCCCGCGTATGGATATATACGGTGTTTATACTGAAGTTTTGATTCGCTGGATGGAACGTATCGCCTCAGGTCAACCACCATTAATTTTTGGCGATGGCAAACAGACAATGGACTTTGTGTATATCGAAGATATTGCTAGAGCCAATATTTTAGCAGCTAAAGCTGATGTGACTGATGAGGTGTTTAACATTGCCAGTGGTGTAGAAAGCAGTTTGAATGACCTCGCTTATAGTTTGGCAAAAGTCATGGGGTCAGATTTGCAACCAGAATATGGCCCAGAACGCAAAGTCAACCCTGTACAGCGTCGATTAGCAGATGTGAGCAAAGCTAAAGAATTATTGGGTTTCGAGGCACAAGTATCTTTAGAAGAAGGATTGCAACGGTTGGTAAGTTGGTGGCGTGAACAAAAGCTGGCAAAGGAAGCAAGCAATGTCTGAAAAAATTCAAACTATCCCCATTGCTAAACCTTGCATGGGTGAAGCTGAAGCTGAAGCAGCAAAGCGCCCAATTTTAGCTGGTTGGGTAACACAGGGGCCAGAAGTTGCTGCTTTTGAACAAGAGTTTGCTGCCTATGTAGGAGCAAAGTATGCTTGTGCTGTGTCCAACTGTACTACAGCGCTGCATTTGGCATTGTTAGCTGTAGGTGTCCAGCCAGGCGATGAAGTAATTACCGTCAGCCATTCTTACATTGCTACCGCTAACAGCATTCGTTACTGTGGTGCAATTCCAGTGTTTGTGGATATTGAACCGCAAACATACAACATCAACCCGATGTTAATTGAAGACGTAATTAGCGATCGCACCCGCGCGATGTTGGTAGTCCATCAAATTGGAATGCCTTGTGACTTAAAACCAATTTTAGATATTGCCCGTCGTTACAATTTACCAGTAATTGAAGACGCAGCTTGTGCGATCGGTAGTGAAATTCTCTGGGATGGACAGTGGGAGAAAATTGGCAAGCCACATGGAGACATAGCTTGTTTTTCTTTCCACCCCCGCAAAATCATCTCCACTGGTGACGGTGGAATGCTCACCACCAACAACCCAGAGTGGGATAAACAGTTCCGCCTCTGGCGACAGCATGGAATGAGCGTACCTGACACCGTGCGTCACGGAGCCAAACAGGTGATATTTGAGTCCTACCCAATGTTAGGTTATAACTACCGCATGACCGATATCCAGGCAGCAGTAGGACGAGAACAACTCAAACGCCTACCAGAGATTGTGGAACGTCGGCGTTATTTGGCACAACGGTATCAAGAATTGCTAGCAGATGTCCCAGGATTAAAATTACCAACAGAACCAGCTTGGGCAAAGAGTAACTGGCAAAGCTTTTGTGTCCGGCTTCCAGAGAAATGCGATCAAGTGCAAGTGATGCAAGCAATGTTAGATGCTGGCGTATCTACCCGACGTGGTATTATGTGCGCCCATCGTGAACCAGCTTATCAAATTGAAGCTTGGTCTTGTGGAATTACCAATCAAAGCTGTAACTGTGAAGCAGGAAGTTGTCAGCGGTTAATTGAAAGCGAACAAGCTCAGGAAAGAGCAATTATTTTGCCCTTATTTCATCAAATGACTGAGCAAGAACAAAATCGGGTGGTACAGGTTTTGCAAACGTCCTGTCAGATTTGAGTGTATTAATTAGCAAAGCTGAACAATATTCCCAAGAGAATTTTATGGAAAAAATAGCTAATGATGCACTCCATGTAGCGTCAACAGAAGGCAGGCAATTGATTCAAGCAAACTACAAAGCGTTTGCTAGCCTGGTTACCCAAGCCCAAGGCTATGCACAGCAAGGTAAATATACCGAAGCTGCCGTGTATGTGCAGATGGCTGCTTTGTATGGCTTCTGGAGGCATAGTGGTCTATTTGCTAGTCCCGAACTTGAGCAAGTTCTACGTGCGATCGCACAGCAAACTATACCCATTTATCCCCAAAAAACTCAGCCTTTACCCGGAACACCCAGAAAAGTACTGCATGTTGCTAGTGCGGTACAAGGTATTGGTGGACTAGGCAGAATGATTTGGCGCTGGATGCAGCAAGATACAAAAAGTTGCCACTCTTTGGTTTTGACACAGCAACCATCAAGCTCTGTACCTACAATTTTGAGAGATGCTGTTGACAATAGCGGTGGCAAAATCTACTCGCTCAATGAAACTACCATCGGCGGCATTTTGGCTTGGGCAAAACGGCTACGCCAAATCGCCGCAGATGCAGATGTAGTAGTGCTGCATATCTGGCCAGATGACGCAATTCCCATTATTGCCTTTGCCAATAAAGAGCAATCTCCACCAATTCTCTACTTAGATCATGCCGACCACGGCTTTTGGTTAGGAGCTAGCATTAGTGATATTTTGATTAGTCTCCGCTCATCTGGAATGCGCTTGGCACAAGAACGCAGAGGCTTTGAAGCTGAACGCATAGGCTTGCTGCCAATTATTTTGCCTCCAACCACCAGAACGCTTTCGCGGATAGAAGCAAAGCAAAAACTTGGGTTTGATGAAAACACAGTATTACTGCTCTCCATTGCTAGAGCGCCTAAATACCGCACGATTGATGAGCCGAACTTTGCTGATGCCCATGTTCCCCTATTAGAAAAGCATGACAATGCTGTTTTAGTAGTTATTGGCCCTGGTGATAGTGAGGATTGGTCAGCAGCTTTTGAACGCACACAGGGGCGGATTAAAATTTTTGCAGAACGCGAAGATACTGCAGTGTTTTACCAAGCTGCGGACATTTATGTGGACTCGTTCCCGATTATCTCTATCACTTCTTTGTTAGAAGCCGGTAGTTATGGTGTACCTTTGGTAACTCGTTATCTCTACTCTGATGCCTGTGCCATACTTGGTTCTGATGCACCAGGCTTGGACAAGCATCTACTACGGGCGCGCAATTTGCAGCAATACACAGCAATTCTCTCTCGCTTGATTGAAGATGCAGAATTCCGATGGAGCCAAGGTGATGCTACTAGCAAATGTATTGCTGAAAAACATACAGGTAGCAACTGGCAAAGCTCCTTGGAAGAAATATATGCCAAAGCAATGAATTTACCTCGTGTAGCTGTGAAGTCAGATTTACGAGATGAAATGTTTCTCGGTGAGCCAGATGTTCTTTTAACAAGAATATTTTGGAATGCCTGTGGTCATGATCAAATCGAGCCAGAAAATCTCAAGAAATGGCATATGATGCCTTTTACTAAAAGATTTGCCTTTTGGATGCAGCTAATCAAGGAACGTGGTGTTGGTCGCAATGGTGCGATAGATATTTTGTTACCGCAATGGCTGTATTGGCAATTGAGAAAATATGTGATTATTCCTGTAAAGAAGGCTTATAGAGCTTGATAGGTGAGTCTATTGCTAGTAACCATGAGTACTTGAGAATAAATAATAAAATAGAGTTTCTCACTAGCAAAATCCGCAAATCATACCAAGAATAATCGAGCTAATTGGTGAATTATGCAATTGATAGAGAAAGTAAAGTATAAATTTTTTCAAGCAGCCCAGCCCTTAATTTTTTCATCATTTTATATAAAAAACTTGGATATAATATGTAAAAACAAATTTAACAAAACTATATCTGTTGCTGTACCTCATTACCAAAGAGGTAAGAAAATTCATGTAACTTTAAAAAATATTTTAAAAGATAGTCGCATCAATGAAATAGTTATTTTAGATGATGGCTCTAGTAAGGAAGAATTTCATGAGTTATTAAAAAATTTGTCTCGATTTAATAGCAAAATAAAGCTTTTCCGTCGAGAAAAAAATATAGGCCCATTCCGTACCAAAATTCAGGCTGTAAGTTTATGTAGTAATGAGTGGGTGATTTTACTAGATAGTGATAACAGTATTTTTAGAAAATACATTGATGCTATATTTCGCTTGCCAAAGTGGGATCAAAATACAATATATTGCCCTGATTTTGCTTACCCTAATTTTGACTTTCGAGCGTTAGGTGGAGAAGTGATAGATTTTGAAAAAAGCTCAAGTTTTGACTTTCAAAGGTTTGCACCGTTTATGAATGACGGTAATTATTTTTTGCATAAAAAAAAATTCTTAAATACGCTTTTACCCTACAAAGATTTTAAAGCTCTAGCCGATGTAATTTTTGCTAATTATATTTGGCTATCTCATGGTAATAAATTAGAAATTTTAACCAAAGCTCCCTACTTTCACAGAGTTCATCCTGGTAGCATATGGCTGAATACATCTGATGAATCAAGTAAAAATGCTGTGCTAGTTGGAGGATTGCTAGTTAAAGGTATTAAAGCCGATAAAGATAACTTAAGTAAATTATTAGATATATTGCCTGATGCATGGGTAGAACCAACTCCTATTCCACTACAATCTGCATAAATATTACGTCTTCCAAAAGAAAAAATATAGAGGATAAATCTTAATTTATGGGTACAATAGCTAACGATATATTTAGACCTTGGCAAGAAGAGGGGCGCTGTCTAATTCAAGAAAACTCTCAGGTTTTTAGTGATCTGGTTGCTCAAGCACAAAATTTTTCACAGTGCGGCAAATATGGGATGGCAGCTGTTTATGCAGATCTCGCAGCCTTTTATGCAACTTATATGCAACATTGTGGTCTGTTTGCCAGCCCAGATCTCGAACGAATTCTACTAACAATTGGAACAAAAGCTATAAAAACTAGCTATGGCTTCGGCAAGAATTACTCCTTTGATGGAACAGTCAAGAATGTACTGCATATTGTTTACGGAGTATGGAGTATTGGTGGTCATTCGCGACTACTTTGGCGCTGGATTCAGCAAGACAAAGAGCGTTTTCACTCAGTTGTATTGACTCAGCAATCTCTTGAAGATGTGCCGAAATTACTAAAAGATACTGTACTCAATTCTCACGGACAAATATACGCCTTAGATAAAACAATTGGCAGCCATATATCTAAAGCAAAACGACTCAGAGAAATCGCTACATCGGCAGATGTTGTAGTGCTACATACCATAGATGACATTATTCCAATTATCGCATTTGCAGATAAGGAAAAATGTCCACCAGTTATATTTGTAAATCATGCCGATGAACGTTTTTGGCTAGGAGTTGGAATCAGCGATATTGTTGCTAATCTCCGTGAATCTGGACTCAAGTTATCACGAGAACGTAGAGGTATTGAGGTAGAACGTAATATGCTTCTTCCTACTCTTGTGGAACCAGTTGACCGATTACTTTCTCGTGCAGATGCGAAACAACAACTTGGTATTTCTCAAGATAGTGTTGTGCTACTTTCGATTGCTAGAGCGCTAAAGTATAAAACCATTGACGGTATTAATTTTGCTTATGCACATGTTTCATTATTGAAACAATATAAGCAAGCTATTCTAATTGTTATAGGCCCTGGTAATAAAGAAGATTGGTCGGCAGCTATCCAACAAACTCAAGGCAGAATAAAAGTATTCTCAGAGCGCGAAGATACTGCTGTTTTCTATCAGGCCGCTGATATATATGTAGATTCTTTCCCCTTTATGTCAATTACATCGCTATTAGAAGCGGGAAGTTATGGAGTACCCTTAGTGAGTCGTTACCCATACTCTGATGCCTGTCAAATTCTTGGTGCCGATATGCCTGGACTAACAGGTAATCTGATTCGCGTCCATGACATTGATGAGTACAAGCAAGTTCTCTCTCAATTGATTGAAGATGAAGAATTCAGGTTATGCCTTGGAAGCACTACTAAAAAACAGATTGTAGATATACATACTGGAAGTAACTGGCAACAATTTTTGCAAGATATTTATCTTCAAGCCACTACTGTTCCTAGAGTAACTCTAAAATCAGCTGCAAGAGATCAAATTTTTCTTGGTGAGCCAGATGTTTACTTACAACGTATATTCTATGATGCTCCTAGTAAAAAATATATCAAAATTGATGAAATGGTCAAAAATCGTGCAAGGTTTATGCCATTCTTTGAACGCCTACGCCTGTGGATCAAACTGCTGAAAATGGGCGACTTTGGGCGTATGGCTCGTATTAGTATTCTTCTACCTCATTGGCTTTACTCAAGGTTACTAAAATTAATCTCATTATCTCATTAAATTAATTATATTAAATTAAATTAATCAAAAATTTTTGTATCTCATGAATGTATCAATATCAGTTTTAATTACATATTTTAATGAAGGGATCTTACTAAAAGAATGTCTAGATTCACTATTAAATCAAACAATTCAGCCTGCTGAAATACTTGTATATGACGATGCCTCTGATTTACCAGCACAGGAATTTATTTCTCCAGACTATCCAGTTAAGGTAATCAGAAGTGAGGTCAATAGGGGGCCTGCTTTTGGTCGCAATCAACTTCTCGAACTCAGTCAATGCGAATATGTGCATTTTCAAGATGCAGATGATTTATTCTGTCCTGATTGGTATGAACAGGTACAAATGGCAATTTTAGCTACCCAAGCAGACATAGTTATCACTGAGGTGTCATCGGTTACAGAAGGCACTTTTGTATCTGAAAAAATAATTTGTGTTGAGTGGTTATTGGACAATACTAGAGACTTAATAATATTCTGCTTGATGAATTTTATTCTACCTGCATCTACTACTTTTCGCCGAAAGCTTGCTCTTAAAATAGGAGGATATCGAACTAGAGAAATTCTGCCGCAGTCAGAAGACTTTGATTTTCATATTCGTCTTGCTGCTACTGGTGCAACTTACACTGCTATACCCAATCCACTAATCATCCAGCGTCTGCGTTCAAATAGTCATAGTCGAAACAAAAAGCTATGTTTAACCTCGGCATTGACAGCAACCTGCTTGTTATCAAAAGAATTGCCTTCACAATATCTTCCATATCTTGCAGAAGTGAGTGCTCGAATAGGCTCTAATCTATTCAGTTTGAATGCTTATTCAGAAGCGAGAGAAGCTTTTCAAGTTGCTCGCCAGTTGGGTTCTCCCATGTTCTCACATCGAAAAGGAATTTATCAGTTAATTGCCCGTTTAATAAGTCAAGAAACTGCTGAACAGTTTGGGGTTTGGTATCGGCAAACATTACCAGTTTCTGTCCGAAAAATTATTGGTAAACAAGGCTTATAAACAAACTTTATATTTCCAAGCAGCTAATTTCTCAACTTAAAAATCAGAGTCTTGAAGCTGTCAAGTGTATTTATTAAGACTAGATAATGAGTATACTTCCATTAGTTTCAGTTGTTATTCCCTGTTACAATGCTGAACAATACTTAGCTGAAACTATTGCCAGTGTGTTCTCTCAAACATGGCAAGACTTTGAGCTAATTGCAGTTGATGATGGCTCTACTGATAACACGGCAAACCTCATACGCGCTTATGGGTCAAAAATCAGAGCTGAGTTTAGCCCCAATCGAGGAGCTAGCGTTGCCCGTAATTTAGGCACTACATTAGCTAGGGGTAAGTTTATTCAATATTTGGATGCCGATGATTTGTTGCGACCTGATGCTCTAGAAAAACGAGTTAAGGCCTTAGTGAGTAATGATGCTGATGTGGCTTACTCAGATTGGCAAAAGTTAACAGAGAACCAAGCAGATGAATTTTTACCCGGTGATGTGATTGCGAGGCGGATTGAAGATGTGCATAGCGATCCCCAAATTGCTTTGTTTACAGATTTCTGGTCACCACCTGCCGCTCTTTTATACCATCATCGAATTGTAGCAGCTATTGGTTCATGGAATGAATCTTTGCCGATTATTCAGGATGCGCGCTTTCTCTTGGATGCAGCTTTGATGGGTGGGAGATTTGTTTATGTACCTGGCGTACAAGCAGATTATCGAGTCCACAAAGCTAATAGTTTGTCTCGACGGAACCCAATTAGATTTGTGGTGGATTGTTTTCATAATGCTTGCCAAGTAGAAGACTTCTGGAAAATTAATGGTGGGATCACCTTAGAGCGTCGAGTCGCACTGGAAAAAGTTTACGGAGGAGTAGCACGATTCTTCTTTGAACATGATCGCTCCAAATTCTCGGAAGCTTTAGCCAAACTTCACGCTTTAAATCCCAATTATCTGCCTGCTGGCCCCAGAAGCTTACGTCAACTTTCCAAATGGTTTGGATATGAACAGGCTGAAGCGATCGCACTCAAGTATCGTCTGCTGAAAAAATTTTTCAATTCCTCACAATGATTCTTCTTGTTCAAAACGAGGAGCGAAATGACCAGAAGTGTCTACCTTACATCTCTTGTAAATATCAACAATGAAGCACTCAAAATCGCACGTCATCTAATAATGATGTCGACAGGTATAAAGGAAATTCATGATCCAAATTATGCAGATGTGATATTTTACATCGACAATGGATATCATGGTCTGTCACAAATAAGCACTTATTTTGAGGCTTTGAAGACTTTTTCCCAACAGCAGATAATTGTCTATTCAGAGACTGATTGTCCGCTACCTTGTTTTCCCGGAGCTTATCCATCACTTTCTGGTACCTTTAAGAAGGAAGAGCCTTATTTTAGTTGGTGTTTTATATCTGCATCTCATAGTAATTTGTACACTCGCCGCTTACGTGATATAAAACCATATTATTTGTTCTCATTTTTAGGAAGAGTATCAACCCACCCAGTACGTAAGAAAATTTCTCGCTTACATAGTCCATTTACGCCGTGTTTAGACGTTAATGATGCAAAAATCTACTTTTCCGACTATTCTTACAGTTCTACGTACTACAATTTACTTCAAAGTAGCAAATTCATTTTGTGTCCGCGAGGATTTGGAAGAGGAAGTATTCGCACTTATGAGGCAATGTCACTTGGTAGAGTACCTGTAATTATTAGCGATGGATGGAAAGAACATTCCGAACCAGATATTTCTAGCTGTTCGATTCGCATTGAGGAAAAGGATATTGAAAAAATACCACAAATTCTTGCTGCTTGTGAAGATCAAGCTGAAGAGCTAGGTCAGAAAGCTCGCAAATTATTTGAACACTACTTTGCACCCGAAGTGTTCCTAGAAAAGTTAATTGAGCAAGCTTGTAAAGGTAGTGAGTCAGTCAATTTGAGATATCTTATGCTTCGCAGTTTGCTCAAATACGGTCTAGTTCCTAACCATATTAAGACCTGGATAGCAGATACAATACTGGATCGATAAAATGCTAGGGGTTTAGGTATGAGTAAGCTGATGAGCATTGAAGTTGCATACAAGCAGATCTGAAGCCCTTGCTACAAGTGAATCTGTCTGGAAAAAGGAATTACGATTAGCTTATGACTATATTTAAACATATATCAAATGACTATAAATGTACAGATACAGCGCTTTTGATATAAATGAGGTACACCAACTTTAGGGATGCTTTTTAAACTTTGAATTTGATTCAGTTGCTGTACCTCATAAACATCGAATCTGCTGTATATGTAGAAATTAAGTTACAAATTATAACCCAAAACTCTTGTATCACTTCTGCTTCATATGAAAGTCATTCAAATACCCTTCTGTTTCTATCCTGACCCAGTTGGTGGTACAGAAGTATATGTTGATGCTTTGTCTCGTAACTTGCAGCAACAGGGAATCGAGGTTGTGGTTGCCGCACCAGGGAGAAACAGTCAATCTTACCTATATAATGAGCTACCTGTACGTCGCTATACTATCTCCCATAAGAGCAACAATTTACGGGAAATTTATGGAGCAGGCGATCGCCAAGCAGCCTTAGAGTTCAGTCAAATATTAGCAGCAGAACGGCCTGATCTAGTACATCTCCATGCCTTTACTAGTGGGGTTTCGCAACTTATAGTGCAAGCTGCTAAACAACGGCAAATACCAGTTGTGTTCACCTACCATACCCCCACAGTTAGTTGTCAACGGGGAACAATGATGCTGTGGGGAAGTGAAATATGTGATGGCCAAGTAGATTTGCAAACTTGTACCCAGTGTACTTTGCAAGGATTAGGGCTACATCCAACAGCGGCGAAAGCGATCGCTAGCCTACCACCTCAGGTAGGAAATTGCTTAGGTAGCTTTAATTTACAAGGAGGAGTCTGGACAGCGCTACGCATGACAGAATTACTTAGTCTTCGCCATACTGCTTTACAACATCTACTATCTGAAGTTGACCAGATTGTAGCAGTATGTAACTGGGTCAAGGATGTGCTCCTACTTAATCATGTTCCACCTCAAAAAATTAACGTTATTCGTCAAGGGCTATGTCATCAGCTGCCAAAAACAGCAAACTCCACTCACATATCTACTCCAGCAACCTTAAAAATTGCTTTCTTGGGCCGCCTTGACCCTACCAAGGGAATCCATATTTTGCTCAAAGCGTTGCAAACAATTCCCCAATTACCCATCAGCTTAGATATCTATGGCATTTCCCAAGCAAATGATGCTTACCTAAAACAGTTGCAAGCTATAGCAGCAACAGACCTTCGCATTACTTTGAAACTACCAGTTGCAGCAGATCAAGTTGTAGCGACTCTGCAAGCATATGACATATTGGCTGTACCTTCTCAGTGGTTGGAAACCGGGCCAATGGTAGTTTTGGAAGCCTTTGCTGCGGGAATTCCGGTCATTGGCTCTAATCTAGGCGGCATTGCTGAATTGGTACAACACCAAGTCAACGGCATTCTTGTAGAAACCACTGCTATTCAGGCTTGGAGTCAAGCTCTACAACAACTATACCAAGATAAAAAATTGCTGCCGCAACTGCGGGCTGGGATAAAATCTCCACCAACAATGTCAACAGTAGCGGCTCAGATGTTGTCTATTTATCAATCTATTACTAAAGCTAAATATTAGTTAATTTTTCAATAATTTCTGTTCCTAGAAATCCCAAAATTGCAGGATTATTCCCAGATGATTTTAATTATCTTGACATATCACGGTTATGAAAAATATTGTAACTATTTTGTTGATTATCTCAAACATACTTGGCCAAAGCATCCAGAAATTTGGTTTTTAACTGATGGTGGAGCTATCAATCATCCCAACGTCATTACAGTAAAATCAGATAAATGGTTAATTGTTTTATACGAAGGCTTAAAGCAGCTAAAAAATAAATATCCTCACCTAGATTATGCTTATTTAGTTTTAGAAGATTTAATTCCGCTCTCCCCAGTTGCCGATTCCCATCTTAGCAAAATCGAAAAAATTATTGATCGCCATCAACTCCAGTGTGTGAGTTTCGTAGTCTACCCGCACAAGTATCTAGGAGATAACATTGTTACCTTAGATGGCATAAAACTTTACCAAGTACCTCGTAGCTTTCAGCAATATAGTCAGCTGCAAGCTGCTATCTGGAATATTAACCATTTACAAAATATTTGCCAATCTGCTTTAGACAATAATTTCTTAGATCCTTGGTCTTTTGAAAGAATAGTCTCTGATGAACACCATTATGTGTCTGAATATTATTGGCCAAGTGTATTCAACGGTTTTCTGCATGGTAAACATCCTGTTTGGGAGGCTATATGGAAAATCAAAACTCCTGAAGCTAATCAATTTAGAAATCAACTAGTTAAAGATTATTTTAATTGGGTAGTAAATCGCATAAAAACCAAACTCAGAGAAAAGATAAAGACCAAAATATTAGAAAATAAAAATTTCAATTTTATAATTAAATAATAATGCTACGTTTAGCTTACTTTGTCTCTCACCCAATTCAGTATCAAGCTCCCTTGTTGCGGCTCATTGCCGCCGAACCAGACATTGATCTGAAAGTTTTTTTCTATAGTGATTTTTCTTTAAAAGCTTATCAAGATGAGGGATTTGGGCGATTAATTGAGTGGGATGTACCGCTCACTGATGGTTATAATTATCGATTTTTAGACTGTTGGGCTAGTAATAACCAGCAAGATGTCGCACAAAAGTCGCTAGCTAAAGATATTTTTCCACAGTTAAAAGCCGGACAATTTGATGCCATTTGGGTACATGGATGGTCTTGGCTATGTAGTATACAGGCAATACAGGCAGCAAATAAATTAGGCATTCCCGTTTTACTTAGGGGAGAAGCCAACGGTTTAAACAACACCACAAATCCACTGAAAAAAACTGCAAAAAAAGTATTTTTGGAGTGGCTATTTCAAAAAGTGAGTGGATTTCTCAACATTGGCACTCTCAACCGTCAGTTTTACAACCAGTATGGCATTGCAGATAACCGCTTGTTTTCTGTACCCTATGCTGTTGATAATGACTATTTTCAGAAATTAACAATTTTAGCCAGGACTAATCGTGAAGAACTGCGGCGATCACTTAATTTAGAGCCAGATAGACCAATTATTCTTTACGCTGCCAAACTCATTGATGTCAAGCGTCCCTATGATTTATTAGCAGCTTATCGCTTGCTCTCCACTGATGGGGTACAAGAACCAGAACCTTACCTTTTGTTTGTTGGAGATGGATTATTGCGCCCATCTCTAGAAGCTGCTGCAAAAGAAACAGGTTGGGATTCAATTCGCTTTTTGGGGTTTCGCAATCAGTCGCAAATGCCTGCGATGTATGACTTGTGTGATGTATTTGTCTTGCCATCTGGTTTTGAACCTTGGGGATTAGCCATTAATGAGGTGATGAATGCAGGTAAACCAGTAGTTGTGAGCGATCAAGTAGGCTGTGCGCCGGATTTAGTAAAAGAGCAACAAAATGGCCAAGTTTACCCTGTAGGAGATATTGCAGCGTTAGCAGATTCAATTCGCTGGGCGATCGCTAACTGTTCTACTGCAGGAGATTGCAGCCTCAAAATCATTCAAAACTGGAGCTATCAAGAAGATATACAAGGTCTCAAACAGGCTTTAAATTATATTGCCACTGTATAAACTAATGATTCTACATCATAGACCCTATGTGGAAAGAGTAATTAAAAGTTCACTCTTAATAATTTAGTTCAACTTCAAAACTACAAAATAAATTTTTTGCATTCATCAAAACAATAAGGAAGTCCATCATGCGTGAGCAAATATTATCTAAACTAGAAATTTCTCGAGAATATGAGTGTCCTTCATGTAAAAACCAAGGGTTAGTAATTGGAACATCATTGTCAGCAGAAGTGATTCATTGTAATAACTGCGATTTGTCATTTCTAAAAAATTCTATTCGCCCAAATTCTGCCAATGATAATAGCTGGTATGCAGATCTCAGGGATTGCCCTCAAAGTTGGGTTGATACTTTCGTTAGTGATATGCATGAAGCTTACTCAAGACAGCTTACTGTTCTGGAAAACTTAACTAAAGGTAGAAAAATTGCCGATATTGGTTGCGGTATAGGAGTATTTCTTTCAATTGCAAAAGAGCATAATTGGGAAGTAGTTGGTGTAGAGGAAAGCGAACATGGTGCTTATTTTGCGGACACTAAATTTAATATTAAATATTCTCCTAGTTTAGATAATTTTCCAATAAATACATTTGATGTGATTCGCATATCTCATGTTCTTGAACATATACCAGAACCCCAAGATTTTTTGGCAAAAATTAATCGGATTCTTAAACCTAATGGTATCTTGATGGTTATTGTGCCAAATTTTGAGCCACTATGTTCTATGTTCATTAATAAATTTCGTGGAATGATATCAGAGAAACCAAAGTTGACATGTTCAGTTTATCCTGATATGCATGTTTTGGGATTTTCTACAAAATCTCTCTCAAACATAGCAAGTCTTAGGAAATTTCAAACAATAAATATATCTACGGTTAGCATGGGGAATAAAACTTATTATCCTATGTTTTATGATGGGCTTTTAACTACAAAAAAAATAAGTAATATTTCTGCTCAATCATTTTTTAAATACTTTTTACCATTGATAATCAATAATCTCGGAAATAAATTTCAAAAAGGAGAATGGATAGTAGGATACTTTCAAAAAGTAGAATAGCAAACTCATCATAGATACAGCGTATTTCAGGTAAATGAGGTAATTGTAAGGTCACGGCAGTGCCGTGACCTTACAATTACCTCTACCTCAACAACTTGCAATCTGCTGTAATTTTAAAATACTGCAGGAGATGAAAGATTTCTAGTTTTTTCTAACCACCTTTAGATATAAATTGTCAGCGAAACTAAATTTAAATGAAAAAAATATTGATTGTCGGAGAAAACCTGGAAATAGGGCGGACTGAAGAAGTTTACGGGCGAGGATTTTCTGCTTTGGGCTGTAAGGTACAAATTTTTACCTGGAAAGAAGCAACATCGAGAGTATCTTCTAGCTCATTATGGGGTAAAGCTGCTTGGCGATTGGCATGGCAATTTTTAGGAAGGTTAGCAAATCAACAATTACTTGAGAAGGCTAATCAGTTTCAACCGGATTTGACTTTAGTCATTTCACCTCGTTTAGTTCACCCTCAAAGCATAAAGACTTTACAGCAACATGGTTTAGTATTTGTTTTCTATACAGATAATCCCATTGATGCCCATCATACTCATACTAATTCTTGGATACAAGGTGGATTCCCATTATGGGATGCAGCTTTTATTTGGAGCCAAGAAATTGTCCAGATTCTTGAAGAAAATGGTGTGAAAAAAGTTTTCTTTCATCCCTTTTGTAGCGATATAGAATATCATTTTCCTCAACGGCAACCTAACCCAATATATGATGTAGCGTTTATTGGTAATTGGGATACTAGCCGTAAAAGAGAGCGGTATTTAAAAGCGATCGCTAATTATCGCTTAGGGGTTTGGGGGTCGAATTATTGGAATACTCATTGTCAAGAACCTTCCTTGAAAGGTATATGTCAAGGAATGTGCAGTTATCCAGAAATTTCCCAAATTTTAGGCTCTGCTCATATAGGTCTAAATATTCTCCGTCCCCAAAATGAAACAGGACATAACATTAGAACCTATGAGATTCCTGCTACTAAAACATTAATGATCAGCGAACGCAGTGATGATTTACTGAATTTATTTGTGGAAGATAAAGAAGCAGTTTACTTTTCCAGTCCGGAGGAATTAAGACAAAAAGTTGATTATCTGTTAAAGCATCCGGCTTTGATGGCTTCTATTGCTCAGGCAGGTTATCAAAAAGCACTGCGAAATAATATTAGTGAGCGAGTAACAGAAATTACTGATATTTATCAAAAGTTAAAATTCAGCAAAGATGATGGCTTGCTGCTAGCAAATAGTAAACAGGTATAGTAAAAACCATGAAAGTCACTGTTTCTGTTTGTGGAAGATTTCATGGATTTGACTTAGCCCAACAATTACAAAAAATAGGATATTTACATCAATTAATCTCCACTTATCCAACTTTTGCCATTACTAAATTTGGCATTGAGCGGCAGTTTATCCATTCAATTTGGCATTTAGAGGTTTTATCCCGTAGTTGGTATCGATTACCAACTTGGCTGAGAGGCGATCGCAACTTACAGCTATGGTTTTTAGAACAATTTGACCGCTCAGTTACCAAATTTTTATCGCCAGGCTTTGATTTATTTGTTGGTTGGTCAGGCTCTAATTTCTGGTCTCTGCAACGAGCTAAAGAGTTAGGCTCGAAAACGGTAATTGAGCGTGGTAGCAGTCATATGCACTACCAAACAATCATTCTTCATGAAGAATATGAAAAATGGGGCTTAAAATTTACTGAAACTCATCCAGAAATCTACGATAGAGAAATCAAATCTTATGATGATGCTGACCGCATTGCTATTCCGAGCCTATTTGCCAAGCGTACTTTTTTAGAACAAGGTATTCCCGAAAGTAAATTAATTCATGTTCCCTATGGAACTTCCTTAGCAGAATTTTACCCAGTTTCTAAAGAAGATCATATTTTCCGAATTATTCACTGTGGTGCTTTGTCACTACGTAAAGGTGTACAATATCTATTGCAAGCTTTTTATGAATTAAACTTGCCAAATGCCGAACTGTGGCTTATCGGAGCAATTACCCCTGAAATAGAGCCTTTCATCAATAAATATCAACATGAGCAAATTATCCTGAAAGGGACACACCCTCAAAACCAACTACGTTGGTTTTATTCTCAGTGTTCAGTATTTTGTTTAGCTTCAATTGAAGACGGTTTTGGCATGGTAATTCCCCAAGCAATGGCTTGTGGATTGCCCATTATTCATACCACTAATACAGGTGGTGAGGATATTGTAAGAGATGGTATTGATGGCTTTTGTGTACCGATTCGAGATGTAGAAGCGCTGAAGGAAAAAATTCTGGTTCTCTATGAAAATCCCGAAAAGCGAGATCAGATGGCGACAAATGCGTTGGCACAAGCACGTAATTCTCTATCTTGGGATGACTATGGTGAAAAAATTACCAAGGCTTATTCACAAATTATTTAGTAAAATTTAATTACTAAAACAACTATAAAATTAATAACTACATAAACTTAACTATTGATGGAAAAAAGACTTATATTCTTAGTTAATGCTGAATTACCTAAGGCGGGTTTAGGTAATATGCTGTTAATTTGGGCAAGGGCTGTCTTATTCGCTCATATTAATAACTTTCCTGTTGTTGCTCCAGCTTGGGGTAAGTTTGTCATAGGCCCTTATTTAAGAGGTGAAAAAGATAAAAGATATTATGGGCATTTATTTGATAACAAAAATTATGTATCCTGGGTTAATTATCTGCTCGCTAGGTTAAACAATAATATACATATTGAGGAAAATCCTGTACTTGCTCAAGTTAAAGCATCTAATTTAGAGATGAAAAAAGCAAATTATTATCTATTTGTTTTTAATCAATTGCCACATTGGAGTGACTTCTTTGTAGATTTAAAAGAGCATCAACCCATTATTAAAAATAAATTACTTACCAGTATTCGTTCATCTGTACTAGAAAATATATCTCAGCGTCCAGCGCCCGAAATTGGCATTCATATTAGAATGGGTGATTTTAAAGTTTTGAAACCAGAAGATGATTTTACTAAATTAGGTGGAGTTCGCACTCCTTTTAGTTGGTTCATTCGTGTTATTGATGCTATTCGTACAATTGCTGGTTATGATGTGCCAGTAACCATATTCTCAGATGGTCACGATCATGAGCTAAGTGACCTACTGAAACTAACCCAAGTGTCGCGTGCATCTACGGACTCTGCTTTATCGGATATGCTGACTTTATCTAGAAGTAAGCTTTTGATTGCTTCTAGTGGCAGTACATTTAGTTACTGGGCTTCCTATTTGGGACATTGTCCTACTATATGGCATCCAGCACATTTCCATGCAGGAGTTTTCTCTTCTGAGATTAGCCAAAGTGTATTTGAAGGTGGCTTTGATCCTGAGTCTATGCAAATACCGAACTTACTATTTCGTAATATTAAATTAGTCTTTGAGCATTGCTAGTAAATTTTGCTTGCTAAACATAAACAAGTCAGACAAAATTTGACACTTTATCAATAATTTCCCCTCAATCTGTTTTACAAATAGCAATGGGTAAAAAAAGTATCGGAATAATTATATACGCTAACCCAGATCACTATCCTCCTACAATCAACGCTGTTCACTTATTAGCAGAACATTTTGATTTTGATATAGTTTTGATTGCTCGGAACCAAGATCCTCCTGTTTGGCAATATCCAGCTAATGTCAGAGTACATCGTATAGGGAAATATACTTCAGTCAGGGAACGAGAACAACAATCAGCTTTAACTAAGGTTTGGGAATATATTAATTTTGTAACACAAGCCAGTCGGCTGCTTCAAAATGTATCTCTTATATATGCCTATGATGCTTTTGGGTTTGTAGCTGCTTATCTTGGCCAAATGATGAAACTTCGCTCTATTCCACTGATCTACCATAATCACGATCTCAGTGGACAGTCATTTGTGCTATCTTCTCTCTCTGGGTGGGTTCAAAAAGCAGAACAAAAGTTGGTGCATCAAGCTAATCTTGTTGTCTTTCCTTCTCAAGAGCGAGCTTTACTATTCAAAAAACTCACAAATTTTCAGGGAGAAATAATAATCGTACCTAATTTCCCTAGAAAGTCTTATTTTAAAGCAAATCCCCAGTTTCAAAACATCATATATGAACGCCTACAAAAAAATACAATTTTGCTTCAAGGTACTATCTCTATAAAAAACTCGTTGCTGGAATTAATTAATGCGCTCAGTTATATAGATGATTCTGTAGAACTTAAACTGATTGGGCCTATGGAAAAAGAAGACAAAGATTTAATGGCAGATGTGGCTATTCGTAATCAGTTAACTGAGCGTGTAAAGTATCATCCACCAGTTCCTTACCATGAACTTCCTACTCATACTTGGGCTGCTACTGTGGGTGTTTGCTTATACAAAAAAACAGATATTAATCATCAAACAATGGGAACGGCATCAAATAAAATTTATGAATATGCTGCCTGTGGATTACCTGTGATTGTCAGCGATCAGCCAGACTATCGAGAAAATCTTGGGGGCGAGATCTGGGTTCGTTTTGCTGATCCTGATAATCCTGAATCTATTGCATATGCTGTTAAAGATATATTCACTAATGAGGAAAAATATGCAAAACTCTGTTTAGCAGCTCGAACAGCTTTTGAAGAGAAGTATAACTACGAATCGGCTTTTTCCTCTTTGTATACTAAGATACAATACTTATTAAAATATAGTAAGCTAGCAAAAACTAGTTAATAAAACTAATGCAAAATTATTATAATCAAAATCCACAGAAGCATCATTTAATTGCTAATAGTCGAGCTAAAAAAAATCAAAATAATTATTTAAAAAAAATTTGCTTATTACTTGTATTCGGTTTAGTTATAGGTAGTTTTTATCTATGGAAAAACCTTCCAGTATCAGTTTCAACAGATAAAGCTTTTCTGGCATTAAGTATAATTTGGATAGGATTTTTCCCAAGTATACAATATTTATTAGATCGTAACCGACCTCCAATGCCATTACTCCCATTAATGGGAATTTTTTATGTCAATAGTTTCGCTTTGCCTATTTTTTCTAGCGAGAAGTTAGGTATAGGTCGTTGGTCTCAGTCTTCTGTAAGTGTTCAGTCCTTACAACTAACAGTTATAGGGTTACTCGGTATGGTTATGGCTTTTTATGCCTCAAAATTTACTCTATGGAAACAAGTTTCTCCTATTAAACTACCTGCTTATTCCCTAACTAAACTGATTAACCCAATCCAAATAATAGTAGTCTTACATATTGTATTTTCTTACTTTATTAAACTGCCATCTGTAGACCAGTTATCAGGTGTCATGGGCAATATAGGTTATGGGATGTTTTATATTATCTGGTCACGTCACAAAAACCTATCTCTGCAGCCTAAAATAATTGTGGGTTCATGTTTTCTATTCGACATACTCCTACGTTTTGTTGGAGGTGCTTTAGCTAATGTTGGATTCATTGGTATATTCATGAGTATAGTTATTTTTTACGAGCGTAAACGAATACCAATTGTATCGATTGGTATTTTATTGGTATTCTTTATGACTTTTAATATAGTCAAGGGCGAATATCGGCAATTAACTTGGTTCGGAGGCCCATACGCTAACGCTAGCCCTATAGAAAAGGCTCAATTATTTGTAGATATTGCTGTAAAATACTACTCCAATCCTCATAAAAATTCAAAAGAAAAAGAGTCTTCCACTGCTTCTGCAATGGCTAGAACAGCACATATTATCTTATTTGCCAATATTATTGCTGATACTCCTCAACGAATTCCTTATTGGAATGGTGGAAGTTACTTGGGTTTCTTCACAAAGTTTATTCCTCGCGCTCTATGGCCTGATAAACCTTCAGAAGGTATAGGTAATGAATTTGCTAGACGTTATAGATACGTAGATAAAAAGGATTACTCTACTACAGTTAATCTACCTTTGATAGCAGAAATGTATGCTAACTTTGGTTCTCAAGGTGTGCAGATAGGAATGGCTATTTTAGGGGCATTATTTTCTTTATTTGAGCAAAAGCTTAATTCTACCAAGATGGGTAGCTTAGAAATTGTAATAGGAATTGGAATTTTGTATTCTTTTACTTCTCATGAATGGAATTTTTCTCTCATGTTTGGCAATGTATTTACTGTAACATTAGTTATATACCTCATATTTAGGTATATTTTGCGTCAACAACAAACTCAAAAACATGTATTTTAGCATCAAATATAAGTAGATATAATACAGGCTAGATTCTCAGGATATTATATGGGAAAAAGCAAATATGCTAACTCACAGAAAATCTCTTTATGGTTTCCTGAAATTTTTCAATTTAAAGGTGGGATTCAAGTGTATTCAGCCTTTTTATTAGAAGCATTGCAAAAACTATATTGCAAACATGATTATCATATTTTTCTGAAACAAGATACTCACTGTTCACCAAACTATCCTTTTAAAGCTCACACCCAATTATATTTTGCAGGAGCCTGGTCATTACCTTTAAGAACAATTATATTTGCTGGTAAAATTTTAGGATATGGAATCTGGCAACGCCCTAGTCTGATTATCACCTCTCATCTTAACTTTAGTTTTCCTGCTTACTTATTAAAGTGGCTCTTAGGTATTCCTTATGGGGTTGTTGTTCATGGAATTGAAGTTTGGAATCTGCAAAACTCAACTCGAAAGTTAGCTCTGAAGTACGCAGATATCATCTTCGCTGTCAGCCACTATACACGCGATCGCTTACTCCAAGAACAAGACCTCGATCCGCAAAAAGTTGTGGTTCTCCCAAATACATTTGATGCTGATAATTTTCAGATCGCACCTAAGCCTGATTACTTGCTCAAGCGCTATGGCTTAAATCCACAGCAACCAATTATCCTGACTGTGGCTCGGCTTTCGCAATCAGAGCAGTACAAAGGTTACGATAAAATTTTGGCTGCTTTACCGCAAATTCGTCAGGCTATTCCTCATGTGCATTACGTTTTGGTAGGTAAGGGAGACGATGAACCACGAATTAAACAGCTAATTTCTCAATATCAACTCCAAGATTGCGTTACCTTAACTGGGTTTGTTCCCGATGAAGAGCTTAGTTCTCATTACCATATGTGCGATATATTTGCAATGCCTAGTAAAGGTGAAGGATTTGGTATTGTTTACCTAGAGGCTTTAGCTTGCGGTAAACCCACCCTTGCAGGTAATCAAGATGGGGCGCAGGATGCTCTGTGTCAGGGAGAATTAGGCGTACTTGTTGACCCAGATGATATAGAAGCGATCGCACAAGCTTTAATTCAAATATTACAAGGTACTCATAGCAATTCCCTGCTCTATCAACCAGAAGTATTACGACAAAAAGTAATTGAGCGATTTGGCTTTGAAAGCTTTCAACAAACTCTTGGCAATTATTTAGAAAAATACTTAGGTTTATCTAAATGTGTGGTATAGCAGGTATTCTCACCATAGATTCTCATCAAAAGCATCTGGAGCATCCAATTCAGCAAATGCAAAAGGCTTTAGACCATCGAGGCCCAGATGACCGGGGAATTTACATAGCCAACGAACGTCAAGCTGCTCTTGCCCACACTCGTTTGTCTATCTTAGATCTCAGCCCAGCGGGACATCAACCTATGTCTACACCCGATGGACGCTATTGGATCGTCTTTAATGGAGAAATTTACAACTTTCAATCTTTGCGAGCGCAACTAGAATCTCAAGGTGAGCATTTTTTATCCCGCACTGACACTGAAGTTATTCTCAAGCTATATCAGCACTTCGGAAAAGATTGCGTTAATCAGTTGCAGGGAATGTTTGCTTTTGCTATTTGGGATAACCAAGACAAGACTTGTTTTATCGTTCGCGATCCCTTAGGAATCAAACCTCTTTATTACTGGCAATCTGGCGGTACTTTAGTATTTGCTTCAGAAATTAGGGCAATACTGGCTTCTGGATTACCTAATCTTTGCTTGAGTCCTCAAGGTTTATATGGCTATTTTACTAGCGGTACAGTACCAGAACCATACACCTTAATTGATGGTATTTCTTGTTTAGAAGCTGGTCATTGGTTGCATTGGTATGCTGGCAGAGTTAGCCAAAACCAGTACTGGCAAATTAATTTTACTAGTGATAGTAGCATATCTTTACCAGCAGCTATAGAAAAAGTCCGTCAGGCTTTGATTGACTCTATCGAACATCACTTTATTAGTGATGTACCTGTTGGTATCTTTCTCAGTGGTGGAATTGACTCAAGTTCTATTGTTGCCCTAGCACGTCAAACACAAAAGAATAAATTACGTACTTACTCGATTGCTTTTGCTGAAAATGAATGGAATGAAGGAGATATTGCTCGCGAGATAGCCCAAAATTTTGAGACTGAGCATACAGAATATCTAATTACATCTGCCATCGGCAAAGAATTATTTCCCCAATTTTTACAAAGAATCGATCAACCTAGTATTGATGGTTTTAATACTTTTTGTGTATCTAAAATTGCTCACCAAGACGGCACTAAAGTAGTGCTGTCTGGATTAGGAGGAGATGAACTATTTGGTGGTTATAAAACTTTCCAAAAAGTTCCGCAAATGGTTAGCTGGGGACAGCAACTCCAAAAGATTCAACCTATCACTAGTAGTGTAGGCTGGGCATTAGCATCTTGGGGCAAATCGCCACAGTTAAAGCGGATAGGAGATTTTTGTCAGCACCAACCAACAACTTCAGCCGCTTATCGCTGTTTTAGAGGTATATTCTCCCATCAAGAAGCTTGGACTTTAACTCAGTATTACCTCAAAGATATTGCACTAGACATTAACATAGATCAGGTTTTTGATTATAGTAACTTACCGCAAAACTTTCCCTCTTTAGAAGACGAAGTAAGTTTTTTAGAATTGAACTGTTATATGCGTAATCAATTATTACGTGATAGCGATGTCATGAGTATGGCTTGGGGATTAGAATTAAGAGTGCCTTTAGTTGATCGGGTATTGTTAGAAGCAATATCATCTATTCCCTACAACCTACGACTAGCAGCAGGCAAACAGCTATTAATTCAAGCAATTCCTGAGTTACCAAGTTGGCTTTTGAACCGTCCAAAACGGGGATTCTTCTTTCCGTTTCAGCAATGGCTGGAGCAAGATTGGCATGATTATTTTCCTGCTCATGAATTAAACAAAAAAATTGACTTGAAATTATGGTATCGTCAGTGGAGCTTGGCAATGTTTCAGTATTGGTTTAAGCAAACTTTTTCATGATAATTAATTGTTCAGCTAATGCGCGTCTAAAATTGCATAACTACTAATCAGGGCTGTCAACTGCCTTCACTATGGATTGTGCAACTTTAAAGCTGAATAGCTTAATACACAATATTTTTACCATGTCATCCGGCTTGAGTAGTGACTCAAAAATGAAGCCGAAAAACTCCAATCTTTACCAAGGATAATACCAAGCCTAAATTAATTTCACATCAAAATCCTCATCCTGCAAGAGCATGATTGCTGTTTGAAAAGACTAGCTGTCAGGCTAATTTTTCCTGACTTATTTTTTACTAGACGAGTACACATTAATCATCTACAAGTATCAATAATGAAAATTCTTCATGTTATTCCTTCAGTAGCCTTATTAAGAGGTGGGCCGAGCCAAGCTGTCTTAGAAACAGTGAAAGCATTGAGATATATTGGAATTGAAGCCGAGATTGTTACTACTAATGATAATGCCAATGATGTATTAGATGTGCCTTTATACAAACTCATTGAGTATAAGCAAGTACCAGTGCGGTTTTTTCCCCGCTTTTCTCCTAATGTTCACGCTATCAGAGAATTTGCTTTTTCTAGTGAGCTAACTGCATGGTTGTGGAAGAATATTACTAAGTATGACTTGGTACATGTCCATGCTATTTTTTCCTATACTTCTACAGTTGCAATGGCGATCGCTCGTCTGCAAAAGGTTCCCTATGTTGTTCGTCCTCTCGGACAGTTATGTGAATGGTCACTCCAGCAAAGTGCTAGTAAAAAACAGATTTACCTCAACTTAATTGAACAAGCAAACCTTAACAATTCTCAAGCACTTCACTTCACTTCTGAACAAGAAAAGCAAGAAGTTGCTCGGTTAAATTTCAAAGCTCCTCATTTTGTTTTACCCCACGGACTTTCTATTCCTCCTACTATTCCCAATGCTCGTACCTACTTGCGAACATACCTCAACCTTCCTGCAGATGAGCCGATTATCTTATTCTTATCGCGGCTGCATCCTAAAAAAGGTCTAGACTATTTAATCCCAGCCTTAAATCAAGTTTCTAGTCATCGCTTCACTTTCGTCATCGCAGGTAGTGGTTCAAAAGAATACGAAGCGGAAATTAAATCTCTCCTAGTGACAGCCGGTATTAGCGATCGCACTCGCTTTGCGGGATTTGTGGAAGGAGAAACTAAAAATATGTTTATGCAAGGTTCAGATTTATTTGTCCTGACATCCTACGCTGAAAACTTTGCTGTTGTAGTCTTAGAAGCTTTAGCTGTTGGTCTTCCTGTTTTGATCACTCCTAGCGTTGCTCTTGCTTCTCTTGTTCAGCAATATGAACTTGGTTATGTCTCGCCAATGAATGTGTCAGCAATTGCATCTGCTCTAGAAAATTATCTTTCCTATCCCCAGCAAGTTAAACAAATGGGAGAGCGAGCTCGTCAAATTATTACAGAAAACTACACTTGGGAAAAAATAGCAGCGAGAATGATTGATAATTACAAAACTATTATTGATAACAATACCTCTGTTAAGTCAAAAACTTTGGCGGAAAGCAACCGCGGATAATATCAACTTTTTTTTGCTAGATAGCACACAACTACAGCAATCAAATCCTTAATGGTTTGTGTGGAAAGAGTTTACAGCTTGATATTTTGCCTAACGAACTCTTTCTATACTTGTATGGGGTGATTTGGCAAAAATCTCAAGGCTTTTTTAACAATCAAATAGGATTATTATATGTTTAATGCAGGTTTTAGCAAAATTAGCACTAGTCAAATAGTCACCGATCTGAAAAACAAAGGATATTTCGTTTTTGAGCAGGCTTTGACTGAACATTATGTTGAGGAAATGGTGCAAGAAGTTGATTTTAATCAAATCCTGGTTAACAGTAACGATGTTGGGGTAGTTCTGGCCCAATCTTATAAGTTTTTAACCCACTGTCTGGCCAACTCTAAAAACGCCTATGATGTCATTACTTCCCAAAAAGTATTAGATATTTGCAAAAACTATTTTACTGATAATTATAAGCTGACCAATCATCGAATTTTTCAAGTTAGTAGAAATTCACATATGCCTTGGCATACTGATAACAATCTGCAAACGGGCAAACAACTAAGTGATAAACATAGTATGCCAGGTTTATTATTTTTGTTTTACTTGTCAGATGTAACCCAAAATGCATTTCAATTCGTCAAAGATTCTCATAAATGGTCTCAAAAATATAATAGAGAAATTTACTTAAGTGATAGTTTTATCGAGAAAAACTATCGGCAAGAGATACTCAGCTTCCCTATGAAAAAGGGAACTATTATTGTCTGTGATATCCACGGTATTCATAGAGCCGAGCCTTTTGAAGATAAAAACTACACTCGAACTTCCTTACTTTTTCAAGTCGATCAAGTAGGTAGCCAATATATAGGACATGGGGAAAAAAATCTAGTTAATACTGAATATCTTGACAATTTAAGTCCTGAGGTAATGGATTATCTCGGCTTTGGTTTTCAGCGCAATTATCCGGCTTTTCCGAACTCTTCAGTAGCTACGATGGTACCAAGAGATATCCTGTTGTTGCAACGCAATCTCTTAATACAAACAATAAAAGCACTTAATAAGAGCATGGTCAAAACTCTCTTACCTGGGGCAGCATTAATTAATGCTAAACGTTTTTTATGGTACCTCAAGTCTAATTATTCTAAAATCATCAATTTTGACATGAATAAATGAAAATTTTATTAATAGGTAACTATAAACCAGATGGCATACAAAGCATGGATCGATTTACCTCCATGCTAGAAAATCATTTAACACAATTTAAGCACCAAGTTCGTGTACTTCGTCCTCAACCAGTCTTTGGCAGGATGATTTCTTCACCCAAAAAAATCCAAAAATGGTTGGGTTACATTGATAAATTCATTCTGTTTCCATTTGTATTACATCAAGCAATATCTTGGGCAGATGTAGTTCATATATGCGATCAAGGTAATGCAATTTACACAAAATATTTGCAAAACAAACCGCATATTGTGACTTGTCATGATTTGTTTCCAATTCGTGCAGGTTTAGGAGAATTTCCAGAATATAAAACTGGATGGACTGGTAAACAATTACAGCAGATGATATTGCAGGGACTCAATCAAGCCCAAAAAGTAATTTGTGTTTCAGAACAAACTAACAGCGATGTATTACGTCTTAGTTCTCTTTCCGAGAAAGCGGTATCTGTGATTCCTTCAGGTTTGAACTATCCTTATACACCAATGATAGGTACAACAGCCAGGCAACGTTTAGCAGATTTGGGTATTCCTCTAGATAGTGAATTTATTCTGCATGTAGGGGCAAATCATTGGTATAAAAATCGGCTGGGAGTTTTATCGATATTTTATGAACTGATACTAAAACTACAAAAACCAAATTTTTATTTGGTGATGGTAGGTCAACCAATAACAGAAGAAATGCATCAATTCATCAATCAGTATGACCTGTCAAAAAAAGTTATAGAACTTGTAGCGATTGATAACGAAAATTTACAAGCTCTCTATTCTTCTGCAACTGCTTTATTATTTCCTTCTCTGCATGAAGGCTTTGGCTGGCCTATTATTGAAGCTCAAACTTGTGGTTGTCCTGTATTTACATCAAATCGTCCTCCAATGAATGTTATAGGAGGAGATGCAGCTATATATATAGAACCAGGTAATCCTCAAGCAGCTGCGGCAACAATTATTGGTAACCTGGCTAATCTAGCAGAAATGAAAGCAAAAGGCTTGATTAATTCTCAAAAATATTCAACAGCAAAAATGATTTGTGAATATATTTCAATTTACGCAGAAGTTATAGAAAGTTTTAAATATCAAAAATTATTTATTAATCAAACCAATTTGAAAAGAAATATTTTTCAATAAATTTACAAAAGCCATTATCAATAGCTAATTTATTGGCTCCGCATTTTATGAAAATTCTTCACGTTATTCCTTCTGTTAGTAAGGTGCGTGGTGGTACTAGCCAAGTTGTACTGAATATAGTGAAGGCATTAAGAGAGAATAATATTAATGCTGAAATTATAACCACTAATGATAATCATGATAGTTTATTAAATGTTACTTTAAATAAACTGATTCAATATGAACAAGTTCCTATCAGATTTTTTCAGAGGTTTTCACCAAAACTTAAATTTATTCGAGAATTTGCTTTTTCTTGGCAGCTAACAGTTTGGCTTTGGCATAATATTAACCAGTATGATATTTTGCACATTCATGCTATTTTTTCCTATGCACCCACAATAGCGATGCTGATCGCTAGAAAGAAAAATATTCCTTATATTGTGATCCCACATGGTTTATTATGTGAGTGGTCTTTACAACAAAAAAAATGTAAAAAACAAATTTATTTGAAGCTCATAGAACAAGCAAACTTAGAAAATAGCCAAGCAATCCACTGTACTTCTCAAAGAGAACAGCAAGAAGTTTACAAGTTAGGATTTAATATTCGTACTTTTGTTTTAAGATGGGGTATTTCACTACCAAAGTTTGTTCCTAATGCCCATTATCGGTTACGTGAATACTTACAAGTTCCTGCTGATGAACCTGTAATTTTATTTATGTCTCGTCTACATCCCAAAAAAGGTTTAGATTATTTAATCCCAGCTTTGGGTAAACTGAGTGACTATCGTTTTACATTTGTGATTGCAGGTAGTGGTTCAAAAGAATATCAAGCAGAAATAAAGTCTCTTTTGATTTCATCTGGTATTGATGATCGCACTCATTTTTCTGGATTTGTGGAAGCAGAAACCAAAAATATATTCATTCAAGGTTCAGATTTATTTGTCCTCACATCTCACTCCGAAAATTTTGCTGTCGTCGTGTTGGAAGCATTAGCTGTAGGGACTCCAGTTCTGATCACCCCTGGTATTGGATTAGCTTCTCTGGTGCAACAATTCCAACTTGGTTATGTTACAGAACTGAATGTATCAGCGATCACCTCGGCACTGCATTGCTATTTTAGCGATCCGCAAGCAGCAAAAAACATGGTTAATTCTCATCAACAATTTATGCTCGAACACTATACATGGGAAACAATTGCAGTCAAAATGATCGAGATTTATGAAGATATCATGTCTGAGCGAAATTGTAAATATCAATATTTCCGCCAATTTACGCGAGTAAGTTGATGTATAAAATTTCTATTTTCTGAAGCTGAATAAAAATCATCATTCATCGTTTTTTATATGGTCTTGCTCAAGAAGATTCCTATCATCGTCGTGATTATCAAATTATGTTATTAAAAGACATTACGCCTCTCATTCTCACCTACAACGAAGCATCTAACATTGATCGCACTCTGCAAAAACTAACTTGGGCAAGTAGGATAGTGGTGATTGACAGTTACAGTACAGATGAAACTTTAGAGATTTTGTCTGCTTGTCCTCAAGTCGAAGTTTTCCAAAGAAAGTTTGATTCCTTTGCTACTCAGTGTAACTATGGGATAGGCAAAATTACCTCTGAGTGGGTACTTTCATTAGATGCTGATTATGTTTGTACTGACAAGTTAATTAATGAAATTAGCACACTTTTAGAAGAGCCAAACGTCAACAGCTACAGTGTTAACTTCAAGTACTGTATATACGGTAAACCTCTCCGCGGTACTTTATTACCACCTCGGAAAGTACTTTACAGAAAAGACAAAGCACATTACCAAGATGATGGACATGCCCATCGAGTTATAGTGCAAGGTAAGTCACAGATGCTTTCTAGTTACATTTATCACGATGATCGCAAATCCCTAAGTCGTTGGTTATGGGCGCAGGATCGTTATATGGTAATTGAAGCGAAAAAATTACATGAAACTCCAATCAATGAATTGAGTTGGAGCGATCGCATCCGTCAACAAAAAGTACTTGCTCCATTTATTATCTTAATCTATTGCCTCATAATTAAAGGTTGCATCCTGGACGGTTGGAATGGCTGGTATTATTCTTTTCAACGGATGTTAGCCGAGATTTTATTATCAATTCACCTGATGGAGTATGCAAAATGCAAAGGAAAACTTTTGCTAAAAAACCTTGTAGACTCAAGTACAAAATTCTAGATTACTAGGATTAATCCCTGTTATCTGTGTGTAAATTTTCAACCGGATATTCAATTATATATTTGATAATTATTCTCGCTATTATTAAACTTTTTGAAATTCTTATTATTCCAACACAAAGTTAACAAAAATTAACAAATTGAAAAACACAATGGGCATATAAATGTCAGACAGATATTGGATTTTAGCTATTACAGGATTTATTCTCCTGTTCGGGCTGTTTTGTGGATTATGACAGGCTATAGCGGGGCATCAAAAATAGTTTTAACTGCCAATTCATCCCGCATTTATTCAACGCCAAAAACTTACTAAACAATCATGTATGAATCATTCACAAGAATATAACTATACATTAGAAGGACTACGTGGTCTTGCCGCAATGTGGGTTTTTTTCGCCCATGCCTTGGGTTGGCAACTCTTTGATCCTGTCTATCGACTTTCTTCTCAGTTGGCAAAATCTTTGATCTCTCTTACAAGTCCTGCTCATCTTGGGGTTTTGATATTCATCTGTTTGTCAGGCTATGTCATTGGACTAACAAACCCTCCGAAAAAACCACTTTCACCAAAACGATATCTATTTAAAAGATTTATTCGTATCTATCCTCTTTATCTGCTGACTGTAATTATCTCTTCACTTGTTACTGAAACTACATCCCTAAATCAAGCGTTAGGTCATTTAATTTTTCTCAACCCACATTTTGTCGAGCCTTTGTCTGGAAATAGTGTACTTTGGTCTATAAGCTACGAAGTAATTTATTATCTTCTATTTTTATTAATTGCTTTTCTACTACCAAATAAAAAACATATCCTTCTTCAGATAATCCTTGTAATTACTTTAATGGCATGCTTTGTGAGTTTATATGCAGTACAAGGTAAGTTTATCGCAAGCTATTTAGTTGGTTTAGTTTTCTGGCTGTTAGGTATGTACCTAGCTTGGTTCTGTAGGCAAAAGTTTCCACTTGATGATGCCGACACTGAGAAAACTGTACAAATTAAGAAACCTTTGTTGTCTATCCTGCTACTTATTATAGCCAATCAAAGTTGCGGTGGTGGAGCTATCCTAAATGGCATTCATCTAGGAAGTGCAATAACTTCTCCATTGAGCTTAGGAGATTTTTTTTATATTCCTATTGTGATCTACGTATTCTTATCATTTACACGCAATACAGTGAGTATATTTATTAAAAAAGCTTGCTGTGTTGCTTCGTTTATACTACCATCTACTTTCCTTGCTACTGCATATATTCAAGGCAAATTTCTAAAAGAACTTGGCTATTTTATTCCTTTTATCCTACTACTACTTTCGTTTTTTCTGATGTCAGTAAAATCGTCTACTCAAATTTTGGAAAGTTTAAAATGGCTAGGTTCAATTTCTTATGCTATTTATATTTTTCATATTCCTCTAATGCTTTTAATCGGAAAAATTCCTAATGTTTCAAATACCTTATGGGAATTTCTGCTAAGACTGTGCTTTTCACTCACAGCAACTATAGTCATAGCAACTTTGGCTGAGAAAAAATTCCAACCTTGGATCCGCCGTAATTTTCAATTATTAATGCCCTAAATCAAGTCACGTTAAACTCAGAAACTATAAAAATGTAGCCATAAATATTTAGCACAGACAAAATGCTTTCATGAACTGAAATGGTTAAGTTGTTATTACTACTCTCGATTCACTAGAAAAACGAAGTAGAACTTAGGCTTAACAAGATTTCCAATCTTCTAACTCAATCTATCAATTTATAGTATTACTCAAATGAACATCCTGGGAATTAACGCTTACCACGGCGATGCCTCTGCTTGCTTGCTCAAAAACGGTGAACTTGTTGCCGCAGTTGAAGAAGAACGGTTTAATCGAGTTAAACATTGGGCTGGATTTCCTGCTGAATCTATTCGCTATTGCTTAAAAGTTGGTGGGATTAGTGCTACAGACTTAGACCATGTTGCAGTATCTTTCAATCCCAAAGCCAACCTCAAACGTAAGCTAGTATTTACCCTCAAAAATCGTCCTTCTCTGCAATCGCTTGCAGATAGATTTAACAAGCAAAGCAAGGCTATAAGCCTTATACAACAACTAGCAGATGCTTGTTACTGCCAAGCAGAAGATATCCGCGCTCAAATCCACAATTTGGAACATCATACCACTCATTTAGCTAGTGGTTTTTTTGTTTCTCCTTTTGAAGAAGCAGCAATTTTATCAATTGACGGGATGGGAGATTTTGTTAGCACCCTCTCGGCTGCTGGACAAGGTAACAAGTTAGAATATTTCTCTCGCACTCACTACCCCCATTCTTTAGGCTATCTCTACAACGCTATTACTCTTTACCTGGGCTTTTCCGCCTATGGGGATGAGTATAAAGTCATGGGATTAGCCCCCTATGGGGAACCTGAATATTTAGAAGCCTTTCGCCGCATTATTTACCCCAAAGGAGACAGCTTTGAGTTAAACCTCGATTATTTTACCCACCACACCCAAGGTATTGCCATGAGTTGGGAAAGTGGTTCTCCCAACGTCCAACCATTTCACAGTCCTGAGTTAGAAAAATTACTGGGGCCAGCGCGAGATCCCAAATTGGAAGTGACACAAAAGCATCAAAACATTGCCGCATCTGTGCAAGCTGTAACTGAAGAAATTATATTTCATCTGCTCAGGAGTTTAGGCGATCGCTACAAGAGTGAGAATCTTTGTTTAGTGGGTGGTGTAGCTATGAACTCGGTAGCTAACGGCAAAATTACCCAAAATACGCCTTTTAAAAATATTTACGTTCCTATAGGTGCAGCGGACAACGGCACATGCTTTGGTGCAGCCTTCTATGTCTGGCATCAAATCCTCAAGCAACCTCGAACATTTGTATTAGATCATGCTTACTGGGGATCAGAATTTTCTGATGAAGAATGCCTATTAGCTCTGCAATATCACAATTTGCAACCCAAAAAGTTAGCAGGAGATCAGCTATTAAATCATGTTGTTGATACTCTCTGTGAAGGTAAGGTAATTGGTTGGTTCCAAGGCAGAATGGAGTTTGGCGCTAGAGCTTTAGGCAATCGCAGCCTTTTAGCCGATCCGCGTCGCGTTGATATGCGAGATATCATTAATCTAAAAATCAAATTCCGGGAGAAGTTTCGTCCTTTCGCTCCTAGCATTCTAGAAGAACGGGTAGGCGAATATTTTGAAATCGATGAGCCAGCACCATTCATGGAAAAAGTCTTTAAAATTCGCCCGGAAAAAAGAGCACAAATTCCTGCTGTCACTCATGTTGATGGTACAGGTCGCTTACAAAGTGTTAGCCGCCGCACCAATCCCCTTTATTGGAACTTAATTAATACCTTTGCCCAGCGGACAGGTGTTCCCATTGTCTTAAACACATCCCTCAACGAAAATGAGCCGATCGTCCGGACTCCTAGTGAAGCAATCAAATGTTTTTTAAGAACTAACATGGATGCTTTGGTATTAGGTTCTTATTATGTAGAACGTAACGATATTAAATCATAGCGATCGCTCGATATTCAGGCGATCGCACAACCATGATCAATAAATTAGGTTCTTTCGCTGATTGCGATCGCCAAAAAACTACATTCTCTGATTCCATGCTTAATTGAGCAAACTCATGTTAGCATCTGGCATTAAATTTTTCATCTCTGCAATCAATTTAGTTTAAATCTTTTTGCTTTGTAAATAAATTTAGGGGATTGCTATCACTTGTAACAGGCAATTGCTTCTGTCTTTCATCTTTGGTCATAATCAACATCGTTGTACAGGAAAAAATTAACATGAAAAGAAACTGTGCATTAGTAATAGGTGTTAACCAATACAAGTTCCTGCAACCATTAAAGTATGCAAAGCGAGATGCAAAGTTAATTAGGGATTTTTTTGTTAATGAAAAAGGTTTTGACCAAGTTTTCTTATTTTCAGATGATTCATCTAAACTGTATAATAATTCCAATTTCCCTCTACATACTAAATTATTGCACTTTTTACAGCAATCCTTTGAAAAACCTTTTTTAGAGCCAGGAGCTCACTTATGGGTTTTCTTCATTGGGCATGGCATTGTACATGAAAATCAAGACTATCTCATGCTCTATGATGGCAATCCACAGGATGTAGAAAATACAACAATTTCTATTAATTATCTTACTCAACGTTTACTTCGCTGTGGAACGGACAATATCATTCTTATCTTAGATGCTTCTCGTCATCAAAACAAAAATATTAGTGAAAAATTTGGGCGGCATACTCAACACATAGCAGTTCAAAATGGAGTTACTACTATTTTTTCTTGTAATCAGAATGAATACTCCTACGAAATTGATGCACTACAACAAGGAGTATTTACTTATGCATTACTGGAAAGTTTAGGCAACCAGGGACAATGTGCTACACTAGAGCGCTTGGAGCAATATCTGAGTTTTCGAGTGCCACAACTTGTTAGTCATTATAAATATCCCCTCCAGACACCCAAAATAGTTACTAATTCCAAAGCAAAGTCAAACCTGATTATTTTTCCAGAATATGCAACTTTAGACGATATCAATAAACTCAAAATGAGTGCTTTGCAAGCTGAAGTTACCAAGAAATTAGAACTAGCAGAGCAAGTCAGGTTACAAGTGCAGGCTATAGAATCTACAACAGATATAGATACCATCGAAGCAATCAATACAACATCACATTTAACTGTTGAATTTGTCCATTCTCAGAATCATACTGCGCCTCTACCTACTGCGGAAGGCAGAAATAGCGAGTTAAGTTTCCTAATGCCAACATTAGATTTAACAAATGCCAATATTTACCGACATGAATTGAATAATGCTACAGAAACTTATCTGACACTTAATAATGTTTTAGGCTGCAATCTAAATTACAAAAATTTTCAAAACAACAATATAGATAATTTAAAAGATAACTATATCAATATTTGTCCTGATTTAGAAATACATTATCAGCGATTACAAGAGCTGCTGGCAGGTAGTAAATGGAAAGAAGCAGATCGAGAAACGCTGACGTTACTATTAAAGGTAGCAGATAGAGAAAAACAAGGCTGGTTGAATATCCAATCTATCAATAAACTTTCCTGCATTCATCTTCACATTATAGACCAGCTATGGTTACAACATAGCAATGGACGCTTTGGACTCAGCATCCAAAAGCGAATTTGGGAGAGCCTCAAAGGTCAATTTAATGCTGACTATGAAATATGGTGCCAATTTTGCGATCGCTTGGGTTGGCGTGTGAATAATAATTGGTTATTCTATTCCGATCTCACTTTTGATCTCAATGCTCCCCAAGGACACTTCCCAGCAGCAAGCCTTATCTATAATCTGACAGCATGGAAAGGCTGGGTAGTAGGTTCATTTAGTTGTATTGTAGGATTTTCTGCTCTTATTAACAAATACTAGGGCTTTGTCTTCCTAAAAAATATTGGGCAGTTGATGCCACTTTTGGTGGGTTTATAAGATGTGGTTCTTATATTTACAGATTTTGGTTTTTTAATCTCGTTTTTAATTTTTGGATATTTTGATGCTGCTTCAATCTTAAAATTGTACCAAGAGTAACTGCTATTATTAAACCTAGAATAAAATTAGGTTCAGGTACATGATTAGGTTCAGGAAGATAGCTAGGTTCTGAATCTGCACGAAAGATGCCTGTTGTACCATCTGCAAGCTTGGCATAGAAGGCGATCTGATTCTTGTCATTTAACCCTTGATTAGACAAGAAAAGGTTTGTAACTGTTGATCCAGAAAGAGGATCTCCCAATGCAATCACCTTATCGGTCAGAGGGTTTGAGCCAGTAAATATGCCCAAACTTCCTGTTTTCAAGATAGCCTTGAATGCTACAGTTCCTGAGTTGTTGATAGCGAGATTATCAAAGAAGCTAAATTAATTGACCACTGTTGTCAGCAATAGTTGTCAGCGGCCCATCTCGAACAGTGAAGATACCTTCACCTGCTAAAGCTTTAACGACTCCTTTAAAAGCAACGATACCTGAATTGTTAATAACTGGGGGAAATAAAAAGCTAAAGCGATCGCTAGTATCAGTAGCAGTTGTAGTATTTTGCCCATCACCGATCAAAATGCCAGCATTTCCATTGGCTTGCCTGGCTGAGAAGGCAACTTGTCCCGCATCGTTGATCGCGTATCCATCTAAGAAGCTATAGGGAATGTTGGTAGTGTCGGCAATAGTACTCTTCGTCCCATTGCTATTAGTGAGAATAGCCATCCCTTGGTTAATAGTAGAAGAAAAAGCTATAGTGCCTCGGTTATTGATTACGGGGTCTCCAAAGACACCTCTAGGTTGGCTACTTTCAGCAATAGTGGTGAGTTTCCCTTCACTATCAATAGCGAATACACCACTGCCTATAGTTTTGAGGTTAGCTCTAAAGGTAACAACACCAGCCTCATTAATTGCCTGACGGGAAGAGAATAAGCTAAAGATCCCATTGGTGTCAGCAATAGCGGTAGTTGCTCCACCACTTCCAATAAATATACCACTACCTCCAGAAGCAAGTGCTGCTGAGAAGGCTACAGTTCCTTGATTATTTATTGTGGGCCAGAAACCGAGGGAACTAAAAGCTTCATTGGTTTCAGCAATTTTAGTAAACGTAAATGCTAAAGCTTCGTTCATAAAGAACAAGCTCAAGGAAACACCAACTACAGTTGCCACTGATAACCGTTTGATTTTACTAGTCATCGATGCTGTAAATCCTAAGTTTTAGAACTTCCTAAGCTTTGGCTAAATTATTTGTTTGATTTAGTTTGGTAAATCTATATAAAAATATACCAGATTGAATCTGATCTTGTTTAGTAGATTTATGATTTATAGTAAATATAAATTAAGAATAACCTTTTAATAGTTAATTAGAAAATTTCCCTATGTGATTTATACATAAAAAATAGTCAACAAGTAAGACAAACAGTCTCTTTATCATATATCTATTTTCTTCTGAAAAAAATAATATTTAGCCTTTTTAGATCTACTCCCGAAAGCATTTGTTCTTTTATGTATATCAGTAATTATAGTAAGTTGCATATATTTATTATATTATTATAAGCCGAATAAAATTGTGTATTTTTATTAGTCATGTATTTTATAAAATACATGACTAATCCGTACCTTTTATGGTAAAAACATCTGCAAATAAGTTTGAAAACCTTATAGGGCAATAATAACAGGCGTTATCCCCAGGTCTAAGCCTAGGTAATGAAATTTAGTATGTATATGTAATCGCCTGTAAGCCTTGATTTAAAAATAAAAATTTCATGTTTAATTAAAATTTCAGCATAACACCTACCGAACAAGCAAATATATTTCTCCGTATACGGAAAAATATATTAATTTCAAGAGATTGATTATATGACAACTTGCCTAATTAATATAAATAGCTTACCCGTCCATTTTTAAGAGTGGTATAGAAATATCAGGCGAGTAAATTTTCTATCTAATGGGATAAACTCTTAGTCAGATCTAATGCAACTAGCAGATAAGTAGCTAGGAATTGATGGGGTTGGACTACTCTCGCAAATGCATCAAATATACTGTTATATAAAGTTTTGAACAGCGAAATTTAAATATTTATTGGTAAAAGCGGCTGATTAAGACCTAAAATACATAAACTAATACTATTACCACTGTTTCCGGTGTTAACATTGAGATTAGATTTGTTAAATTTACTAGTATCCATGTTCTACTGGTCTATTTTGCAGTAGTTTAGATAGGCAAACTCCAACTGCAAACTTTGATATTACTTACTAATGTAAGGAATGTAATATGAGACACAGGAGAAAAACTTAGAAATATATCCAGCAACGATCCGGTGCTTTACCAGTACAACTAAAACAAAATTATATATAGCTAAGTATAACAAAAATGCTAATTTCTTCAGAAAGCCCTCCACAAGATTTAGTGCTACTCAAATCTGATAATTCTCCGTTAGAGGTACACTCTGATGAATGGGAATCACGAATAGCACAATTAGTTGGTTTTGAAGAGGAATCTACATCAACAGATGCAGAAGCAGTATCAGAAGCCGCTGAATCGCAACCATCATTACCTGAACCATCAGAAGTTAAAACTGAGCAGTCACTTTCATCTAATCCCTTTGCCAAGTTAGGTGTGGTCAGTACTGCGACTTTAGCTATAGTGTTAGTTGCTGGCGCATTTTTATCGCAGTTGATGGGTAGTAATCAAAAGCCCAAAAAGAATATTATTGTCTCTCCAGAAATGCAGCCGACAACCACAAAAGATTCCATTTCTGAAGATTTAGCAGCAGAAGTAGAAACTCTCAAAACTAAATTAGCCCTTACAGAACAAGCAGACGCTATCAAGTTAGCACAACAAAAGTTAAGAAGCGGAAAACTCATCTCAGCTAATCAGTTAGCCAATCAACGTAATTCGCAACCAGATACTTTTCCAGATAGACGAACTGTGTTACCTATAATACCAACACCCCCATTACCACCATCAGCAGTTAATGCACCCCGTGTAGTCACTGTTGAGCGCATTGTCAGACCTCCATATCCTCAACAAACGCCTTTTCCTCTACCTTCGCTGTTACCACAACCAATAGTTAATAACCCAAATCCTCAACCAATAATCAATGTAACTCCATCACCCACACCGAATCCGCTCCAAGAATGGGCAAAGTTAGCAAAGTTAGGTAGCTATGGACAGGTTGCTGTTAATAGTACGCCTAATGTGAATACAACAACTGCGAGCAACCAAGGAAATGAGCAGGTACCGCCACAGACTAATAATCCTCAGTCTGAACAAACACCTAGACAGCAAACTTCTGTGGTTAGCCAAGTAGCGCCACAGAGTCCAAAATCTATAGCAATTGGTAGTAGTGCTAAAGCTGTTTTGGCGACAGCGGTATTTGGAGAAACCAGTAAGTCTTCCAATAGCGATAACAAAAATGTATTTGTAGTACGTTTGAAAGAGCCATTAAAAGCAGTGGATGGTGCGATCGCTATTCCTGCAAATACCGAATTGTTGGCTGAAATTGGTTCTCTGTCCGAACAAGGCTTACTCCAACTGAAAGTAGTAAAAATTATTGCAAAAGAAAATGGTAATCTTACTGAAAGAAACTTACCAGAAAATGCGATGATGGTTCGTGCGTCCCAAGGTAGACCTCTAATCGCCAACCAATTCCCTAATAGGGGTTCATCTATTTTAGGTATGGATATAGGGCTATTTGTATTAGGTGGTCTTGGCAAAGCAGCAGAGTTAAGTAACCGTACTGAATCTCAAGTTGTGACTACAAATGCTGGTGGCACTATCATTAGTAATACCAACCCACAACGTAACATTTGGGCGGGAGTTCTAGAAGGTGGGATGAACACTGTGGTTCCCCAGATTACCCAACGCAATCAACAAGCGATCGCCCAAATGAGCCAAAGATCTAATGTTTGGTTTTTACCTGCGGGTACAGCAGTTGAAATCTATGTTAATCAATTAATGCAATTGTAAGTAGGTCGGCAAAATTAAAGATAGCTGGCTGAGGCTGTCATTCTTACAAAGTTCTGATGCCTGCGGCAACCCCTTCGGTGTACGGAGGAAACCTCCGCTCAACGCCAGTTCGTTCAAGTCGGGAGACCCCTTCGGATTCGGCAGTCCACTCGGCGGCATAGCCGCACGTGTGGCTGCACTCACCGCCCACACGACTGGCTCGACTTTGCGCTTTGTCCTTGGTCATTTGTCATTGGTAAGGACTTCAAGTCTATTGTCTAAAGCAAGGCTGAATCTCGTAATACGACAAAGAGATTCAGCCTTAAAAATTTTCAAGGCATAACAATATTATGCGCCTCTACCCATCTGTTGTATTGTGTTTTTAAATGGGGATAAAAAACTTATTTCACAGTAAATTTGTAAGTTTCACCGTGATTTAAGTATCTCACTTGAGTTTCTAACCCTGGTGCTGCAACCGCCTGCATAAAGTCTTCAAGCGGTGACTTGAAAATTGTGTAATCGTTATAGTGAATCGGTATAGCAGTATGGGGAGCAATAATTTTAATTGCTTGTACTTCCTGTATTGCATCCATAGTTAGGAGAATACCAAATATTTTTGTTCCTCCTAGATGCAGTAATGCAAGGTCAATGTTAGGGTACTTTTGGGGAATTTCTTTTAACTCTTCATACAAGAGTGTATCGCCAGTAATGTATAGGCGCTTATATCTTGCACCTGGAAATTTGAATGTCAATTCCATGACTAAGTGCCAGCGTTTATGTAGTTGAGAAACGCTGTATCCCGAAGTTAATTTACGAGTACAAGCGATACCAGCAATGACGTGATATTTGAGCTTTCGCACACCATGTAGAA
>NZ_JACJPX010000001.1 GCF_014696315.1 Calothrix membranacea FACHB-236 | reverse complement strand
AGGTTTTCCTGGTGTCTATTGCGCGGTGGAACCACACTGACCCCATCCCGAACTCAGAGGTGAAACGCTGCTGCGGCCACGATAGTCTAGGGGTTGCCCTACGCCACAATAGCTCGATGCCAGGTCTTTTATTTCAAAATCAAAGCCTCCTTAATTTAATTAGGGAGGTTTTTGTGTTTGGTTATTCTTCCTTTTGCTTGTCATAAACCTCCATCTTTTGTATGGTGCGAAGTTTATGTGAAAGGATTTAAGCTACCTCTAATTGAAGACGCTGACTATCCTTAAACAAAAGATGGACTTTAGCCAAACTCTGATTCATAAAATTGATGCCATTGTTGATCAATAGGTAGAAGCGGTATATCAGGATGAACAGATTGAAGGATCGCTCGCGAGGATTAATCAATAATACATAGAATTCGACTTTTCTAGTTTTATTAAGAAAATGCGATCGCATATTTCACATAGAGTCTATCGAGTTTATGACTACTCAGTGTTACTCCTGTAACTATTTATTGGGTTTCACATTTATATATAGTAGGATTACGTAAAATAGAGTTCTCTCTTCACGCTCTTAATTCGCTGTTGGATGCCAAGCACATCTTTAAACTCTAAGTTGTAACATTCTTTCTGACACAGGTAGACAATTACCTAGAATGCGGAATAAACTAACTGATGCTGATAAAGGCTTCTTCCTAAAGGTAGAATTTAGGTATTAGTTTTATGATTTTGTTTGTCAAGCTTGTATTATTACTCATAAAATCAAAAGCAAAGCAAAGTTTTGCAAAAAACAGTTACCTAAATACTTTCAATTAGTTCATTAAAAAACCAGGGTGGCAAAATTATCACTAAATTACAAATGGCAGATCGAATAAACGATATCGCATGGCAAGCACACCAGGGTAGCGTTGCTGCGATTATTCAACTACTGAACGAAAAACTAGTCGAATCTGGGGTTAGAACCAGAGCGATTTTTTCTGATGGAGTCTTACAACTGCTATGTGAGGCACAATCAGTAGACCAACTAGAGAAAACTACCATAGTGCAAAAAATCCGGCAAATTCTGGAGTCTATTGCACCCCGAAATATTCGGCGAGTAAATATCAATAGCCGAATTGTTCGAGAACAGCAATTACTTTGGTTGACGGAAATTTATCGCGATCGCGATAATCAATTGCTTTGGTCAGAGGAAATTACCTTACCTCAACCGAATATTTTCAGGCAAATACTGAAGGATTTTCAAGATTACAAAGAGTCTAAAACAGAACTTGCTCAGGTCAGCTTACCTAAGCCAAATTCTTTGCGATCTGTAGTGTTCAGACGCAGAAATAGGAATAAAACTAAAAATAGCCTCCAGAGTAAAAGTATACCCAAACAGTCCTTACCTATAGGATTGCTGAAGGTATCAGGTTTATGTTTACCCCTACTGTTGCTAGTTTGGGGCGCTTATGCATGGTTAGAAGGTAAAAGCGAAACCTCTACTTCAGCAGAGACTTCTAAATCCTTAAGTATCAAACCGCAAGTATCATCTCTGACAAGTACTCAAAATTTTTCTCAGAAAACTGAAGATCAATTTGTAGCCGCAGTGCGGATTGCTAATCAAGCTTCTGCATTGGGTAAAAAGGCTCTAACACCTGAGCAGAGATTAGAGCTAGCTACTAAATGGCAAGAGGCTTCTGATTTAATGAGTCAGGTTCCAGCAAAACATAGCCGCTATCAGGAAGCTCAAAGTCGCATTCAATTGTATAAGAAATATGCAGAAGCTTCTAAATCCTTAGCTGCGAAGCCAAAACCCACTCCCACACCTGGAATTAAAACTCTTTCTACTCCAGATCCATTTGCAGCCGCAGTGCGGATTGCTAATCAAGCTTCTGCATCTGGTAAAACAGCCACAAGTTCTGAGCAATGGTCAACTCTAGCAGCTAAGTGGCAAGAGGCTTCTGATTTAATGAGTCAGGTTCCAGCAGAACATAGCCGTTATCAAGAAGCGCAAAGCCGCATTCAACTATATAAAAAATTTAGTGAAGCGGCTAAAGTACAAGCTCAAAAAGGTCAGTGATGAAATTATTTACTGGTGGGGAATGAAAATTCCCCATCTGTCATTTTGATATGCAGAGAAAGACCTTTGGATGAGAAGGTTTCTCCTAGTGATTGCTTGAGGTAGGAAAACTGCTACAAGAAGGCGATCGCGCTACTGAATTTATAAATTGAGTGACGACAGTAGTTTAAGCAATAAGTATCACAGCAGATTCAATGTGTTTGCCTAATTTCATCATACTTAGCGCGTACTGCTTGTATATCTTGCCACATCAACCATTTAGGGCCGCCTACTTCCCTAGACGGGTTCCGCAGTAGATAGGAAGGATGAAAAATCGGCATACATAAACGCCCCTGCCATTCCAGCCACTGTCCACGAATTTTCGTAATTCCCCGCTTATCGTTAGTTAAGCCTTTAACTGCAGTTGCACCAGTTAATAAAATGATTTTCGGGTCAACTAAACGAATTTGTTCTAATAAGTAAGGTAAGCAAGCTGCCATTTCTTCTGTGGTTGGCACTCGATTTTCTGGTGGCCGACATTTGTTGATATTGCAAATGTATACATCAGTCTCGGTACTCAGACTTACAGATGCCAAGATTTTCTCTAACAGCTGCCCTGATTTGCCTACAAATGGTAACCCTGTTTCGTCTTCATTTTGGCCTGGTGCTTCCCCCACAACCATAATTGGTGCTTTGAGGTTTCCGCGTCCTACCACAGCATGAGTGCGGTTATTTCCTAATCCACAACGATGGCACTGATTACAGTGTTGTGCCAACTCTGTCATATCAGAATAGGTATTGGCAGGTATGGGAATTTTAGCGTCTGTGGGAATCAGATCTCGTTGATTAAAAGTGGAATCGTCGAATAGGCTAAGTTGGGTTTCGCTGCTCATGACAATCTAGATTTGGGTGAAAATACCACCTGTCTCATCTGAGTGCAATACTTCTGATGTGGAAGACTTGGAAAAATCAGCTGTAGCTGAAAATTTTATTCACAGAATATTTATTGTATCAGTTGTATCGGTATCATGAGCAAAACAAAACCATTTTCAACTGGTTGCAGCAATTCCCAAATCTTTTATCCCCATTGCCCTATCACCAATACTTAGCCCTCAATCTGTTGTTCGTATTGCATAACTTTGGCATAATCACCTAAAGCATAGCAGGCAACTTTCAGGCTAGCAAACGCTTGTTCTTGACTGCGGATATCTTGGAGACTGATAGCTAAAAGCAAACGCTCTTCATGGTACAAGATTGCTCTGGCATAATCACCCAAGGCTTCACAAGCAACTCCTAAACTTCCTAACGACTGTTCTTCAGTTCGCTTATCTTGAAGTTCTCTAGCTAATTGCAACCGCTCTTGATAGTAAATAATAGCTTGACTATAATTACCCAAAGCATAGCAAGCATTAGCGAGATTCTTTAAGACATGAATCGCACTACGAAAATTTTTCAACTTGCGTGATATGACTACACATTTTTCATAATAGGCGATCGCTTTTGGGTAATCATCCAATGCATACCAAGCATTACCCAAATTCTTGAGTACTTGTTCTTCTCCCCAATGGTCTTTAAGTTCTTGTAATATTGCTAAACTTTGCTCTTGATATCTAATTGCCTGTGCAAAGTTACCCACAGCTTTATAAACTAATCCTAGATTATTCAAGGCAGCTACTTGACTGCGCTTCTCTTGCTTGTGCTGGGTAATTGTCAAACATTGTTCTAAAAACTCAATAGCTTTCTCATATTCATTGAGGTGTCGGTAAGCATTACCTAAATGAGATAGTACTTGCATTTTCACTGACAAATCTGAAATATCCCCCATCAAAGAGAGGCATTGTTGGCAGTAAGAGATAGTTTTCTGGTATTGACCGAGGGTATAAGCGATTAATGCCAACAAGGAAAGCACTTTTTCTTGCTTGTGTCTATCCCCAATGGCTTGAAACAATACCAGAGATTGTTCTAAAGAATTGATTGCAGCCGCCAAATCACCAGCTTGCTGCTGTTGAACTCCTTGACGTAGTAGCTGGGATGCTGCTGCTAGCTGGGCATTAGTTTCTGGTGAAACTGTAATTTCTTCTAGGGTAGCTTGGTCAAATTTATGAATAATGGTTTTGTGCTTCCCTATTTTCCGATATGATGTTGGAAGTTTTGAGGAATCTGTATTTTTGAAATTAGGATTCCATCCGCCTGTAGACATCGACCAAGTCCTGTTATGTTTGCTGATAATCTTTAGTATTCCCAAAATATTGGATATATATTCACATTAGCCATAAATTTACTACTAGCCCTCGCTGACTTCGATTAGTTAAAATTCCTACTATTCAGCGGCAATTAATTATAGTTATTGCGTAACATACACACACTTTCGGTTACATAAATTTCAGCGATTCATCGGAATTTTTGTATGCCATATTTGTTCAAATTCCGCTTGATTAATGGCAAAATCTTTGACATCCTCTTCATTGAGTTGTTTGTCGCACAATCGGCCATAATCATCTGCAACATGGCTGGAATCATAAAATAAGACATTGCCGTTTTCATAAATCTCTACTTGTCTAAGTGCATACAAATCTTGCCCTACCTCCATGAGGTAGGTACTAGTACCCCAATTATCATACTCACCTCCCAAAGATTCATCCCAAAACCATTTACAATATCTCTTGTTAATTGATGATAGAGACATAAGTGGTTAACTCCTTTAAAGATTGCTAATTTTCCGCTTTTCTTAGATAACATATAGCAATTCGATTTGATTAGGAGAAAGGATTTGCGTAGACAGTGAATAGGGAAGATAGAATAACGGAGTCAAGATATACCTAGCTTCGCAAAAATCAAATATGATTCCTATAGTTGATCTAATTCCAAATTAATTTACCTCTTAAAAGGATATATAGCAATCAACTTTGATTGCTAAAATCGTTGGTATAAGAAGAAAATAGGGAAAAAAATCAAGTTATCCTGATTTTTTCAATAATCAAATATGAGCCTGATCAACTAAATTATGGGACTCTGAATATACATCTAGGCACTGTGAGTAGAACGAAGTGTTTCTCGCACTTCCATTAAAATTAATCCCAACATATTTTTACCACTACCATCAGAACCACAACCCCAGTAGAAGTCAATGGGAGAGTTTTCTACTATATCTTCATTACCAGTAGCAAGGAGGATTTCCCTAATATCTGTATGGGTTTCAAATTTACGTAGTACTGCCTTTCGCATCACATCGTCTTTAACTTGTTCCCAATCTTGACGCAGAGGACGGCTTCTCTCACGTCCCATTCTGGCAGCATCTTTAGGAGTTTTTACTAAGCGAATTTGTTCTAAATGCAAAGTGCCAATAAACTTTTGTGCTTGAAAATAATGTTCGCTTGTAGGCCAATATAAACTATCTAACTCAAACCCATGAGCTGAAAAGTTAGAAAAACAGCCATATTCTTCACGAACTGCATAAAAATAAATGGTCATCTGTGAATGAATAAAATTAATATAATTCTAATATTAAGTATATGACATAGGCTTTGATAGTAGCAACTTGATTAGAGAGCAATTATATATAGTAGTAAGATTTTTGGTTTATGTCTATTCTAAAAACACAGTGATTAATATTATGTAAAACTGATTTTTAGTAAGAGCGATCGCATTCTAGTTAAACCAAGAAAAAATACTTAATAGCAGAGGTTAATTTAGGAAAATGTTACTCTTGTGTTTGTAAAATCAAAACTCGAATTCTTGCCGAATATATTTTAGTTAAGTGCAATATTATCTGATTATCTAATCACAAAGATAAACTATTTTTTCACCTATTTCTTTTGGTGACAAAATCCAGTCTACAGCAACAGCATTAATTGCTGCTTTTGGCATGACTGAACATTCAGCCGTAGTCGGATCTTGAACTATTGCTATCCCCAACCGCGACTTGATCGCTTTTAAACCTTGTACACCATCTTCATTTGCTCCTGTTAATATTACACCAATTACTTGTTCACCATAAATATCAGCAGCCGATTCAAACAAGACATCAATTGAAGGTCGAGCATAGGAAATTGGCTCATCAGTCGAAAGAGCGAAATAGCCAGATTCTACTAACAAATGGTAATCAGCAGGTGCTAAATAAACATACCCTGGTGAAATTTCATCTTTATCTTCTACCTCTCGGACTTGTAAAGATGTATGCTTTTGTAAAAATTCGCTCAATGTACTGTAGGATTCTCGATGCCGATGCTGTGCAACTACTATAGGCAATTTTAAGTTTTTAGGTAAGTTTCCTAATATTTCTTTTAAAGCTGTAAATCCGCCTAATGATGCACCTATGACTACAATTTTAAACACCACTAATTCAACCTCCGATAGAGCTTTTCACCTTTGACAAGCTCTTGATATTGATGGTCATGGGGAGTAAAACGAATTGATTCTTGTCGTCCTAAACCGAGAATACCAAAAGAACAAAGGCTATTATAAAAAAGTTCATGTACTCGCTTTTGTAGGGTTTGATTAAAATAAATTAAGACATTGCGACAAATAATGATATGAAATTCATTAAAAGAACTATCTGTAGCTAAGTTATGTTGAGCAAAGACAATATTTTCTCGTAAAGAAGCACGAAAAATTGCACTGTCGTAAGCTGCGGTATAGTACTCAGAAAAAGACTCTTTTCCTCCTGCTTTCAGGTAAAGTTGAGTATAATCCTGCATAAGTTTGAGAGAAAAAATGCCAGTTCTAGCTTTTTGTAGGACTTTTTCATTAAAGTCGGTAGCATAAATCCGGCAACGTTGATAAAGATTTTCCTCCTGTAGTAAAATTGCCATTGAGTAAACTTCTTCTCCTGTTGAGCATCCTGCGTGCCAAATGCGAATAAAAGGATAGGTACGCAAAAGCGGAATTACCTCTTTTCTCAAAGCTAGATAAAAACTAGGATCGCGAAACATGGAAGTAACATTTACTGTGAGACTTAGCAAGAATCTTTCTAAACAGTTACTATCATGTAGTACTCGTGCTTGCAATTCTGAAACACTTGTATAGCCTTCTATTTTGATAAAATTTTGGATACGACGTTTGAGAGAGGAAAAAGCATAATTACGGAAGTCGTAACCCCAGTAACGGTAAATTCCTTCAAGTAGTAACTGAATTTCAATATCTTCTAGTTTGGCTTTGGGTGAAGTCATAACAAAGGCGAAAGAAGATAAAAAAATCTTCTTGCTGTAAATATCCAACTATAGCAATCCTATTTCAGTTGTGAAAAATATCGGTTTTGGCTGTTGACTGTTGACTGTCAACAAATCTATATGTAAGATTTCACAAATCATTTAGGATTACATATAAGCTATTCGCTGTGATTACTGAAATTACTGGCGTATAAAGGAAACAGACAATAGGGTACAGAGGAAAGGTAAGAGCGAAAGCTTCGCAAAAATTAAATGTGAGTCTGATATCGCCAATTGCTATTACTTAGTAAACCATGTTTGGGAAATATTATCTATTCCCGCTTATCTGCAGGCAATGACAATTGTGGCTACCAGGGCAATCATTATTTAAATGATTGATCATACTTTGTAGTGACAGGCGAATATGCTTTAGCTGTACTGCTGCCACACTATTTCTGGTTATTTCTTTCGATGTATTCATTAGTCTGCAAGTTTTATCCCAATGATTTTATATATTCAAAATAAAATTTTTAGGATAATTTGTTAACTCTCTAAAGTCAGACGAATATTTTATCTAAAGTTATAAAATTCCTCTTTTATTATCATTTAAATACTCCAATAAATCTTAAATAATTTTAATTTTTTTTAGTAAAAATACAAAAGCCAAGTTTTTTAATAAACCTGGCTTTTGTTTCTTGGAGGATGTTTGAAAAGTCCTCAATGATGTAGCAAATACTTTTAGATCCCCCTAACTCCACGCCACTGCGTTGCGGGGGTTGCCCTGAAAAAGCAATACGCTGGGGTTAAGCTCATTAGCGATTGATTTGTCACTTATTAAAGAAGCCAGAAGAATTGGGGGAGAATCCCCCAAACCCCCTATTGGGTGACGGTTGCGTCCCCCAAACCCCCTCCAAAATTATTGTTCGGTTTTTTTGTTGAGTAATACCAATTTTAAAAAAGAATGCGACAGATTGTAGGGGCAAGGCATTGCCTTGCCCTCTAGAATATATTGATGTGTCGTTTGGTTTGGGGAAAAGGTGAAAGGGTAAGGATTAAAGGTTTTTTATTACCCCTTTTCCCCTTCTTCTTTTGTCCTTAAGTGACAAGTATTGAGGGGGGAGGGAATTCTATACAGCCTCATAAAGAATTGATACAAGAAGATTTTTTTGTATTTTATAATGCCAAATTTAAACAGTACATCACACTTAAGAACCAAAAATAGCTGTGTGGATTCTGTCTCAAGATTTAAAAAATAGGCTGATCTAAACTGTATTAGACCTTAACTTGGCACTCTTTACTGATACAACCAAACCCGCAACAGGGAAAGTAATTGTTCAGTGTCTACAGGCTTGGTAATATAATCTGAGGCTCCAGCTGCGATACATTTTTCGCGATCGCCTTGCATGGCTTTTGCAGTTAAAGCAATTATGGGTAAGGAACGGAATTCCCTTAGTTCACGGATAGCGCGAGTTGTTTGATAACCATCCATTTCTGGCATCATTACATCCATTAAGACGATATCAATATCAGAGTTGGCTTGCAATATAGCAATACCATCTCTACCATTCTCTGCAAATAAGACTTGCATTTGATAGCCTTCTAACAAGCTAGTCAGAGCAAAAATATTCCGGACATCGTCATCTATAATTAAAATCTTTTTATTGGCCAGTATGGGATCAGAACTGCGGAGTTGCTCTAAGATGTGGCGTTTTGACTGGGGTAAATTTGCCTGGATACGATGTAAAAATAAGGCAGTTTCATCAAGTAACCGTTCAGGCGATCGCACATCTTTAATAATGATTGTCTCTGCCAAGCGTCGCAATTGCGTCTCTTCTTGGCGAGAAAGTTCTTTCCCTGTGTAAACAATAATGGGAATTTTCAGCCAGTGGGGTTGTTGTTTAATTTCCTCAATCAGTTCTAAGCCAGTCATATCCGGTAAACCCAAATCCAGCACAATACAATCTATCTGCTGGGATTGCAGGGTTGCTAATGCTGCGGCGGCTGTATGTACTGCTGTACTTTGAACGTCACCATTGCCGATTAGGTCAATAATACTGCGGGCTTGGACTGGGTCATCTTCAATTACCAGCAAATTTTTTACCTTACGCTCAACAAAGCCTTTAATATCAGTTAAAGCACCAACGAGTTGTTCTTTACTAACAGGCTTTTGTAAATAAGCGATCGCGCCTAACTCTAACCCCCGCTGCTGGCGATCGTCAATGGAAAATATATGTACGGGAATATGGCGTGTTTGTAGATCATGTTTGAGCCTATCTAACACCATCCAACCATCCATATCTGGCATACATATATCTAAAGTAATGGCATCGGGTTTAAACTGTTGTGCTAGGGCTAATCCTTGTTTGCTGTTTAATGCTACTAACACCTTAAACCCTTGTTGTCGCGCCATGTCCAACAAAATGCGGACGAATTTCACATCATCTTCAATTACCAGCAGAACTTTATCGCCGACTTGAATCCCATCTCTATCGTCTGCAACTTCGGTTTGAGGAGTCAGGGAGATAGGAACTACAGGAGATGGGGAGGCTTCAGGAGATGGGGAAATTTCGGGGGGTAGAGAAATTTGCTTTTTGTCTTGTAAAATATCTTCTCTACTTTGCGTTTGGGTGCGGATTCCCTGCATTGGTAAATATAGTGTAAATGTGCTTCCTTGTCCTAGTTGGCTAACTAGTTCAATTCTCCCACCTAGCAAATGAGCTAGTTCCCGGCTAATCGATAAACCTAAGCCAGTTCCGCCATATTTGCGGCTGGTTGTACCATCTGCTTGTTGAAAAGCTTCAAAAATTAATTGCTGTTTATCACTAGGAATACCAATACCAGTATCGCTGACTGCAAAAGCAACTGTATCTGGGTTTACCATGCTAATTTGCAAGGAAATTCCTCCTTGTTCGGTAAACTTAAAAGCGTTTGCCAATAAATTATTTAAAATTTGTTGGAGGCGTTTGGAGTCAGTATTAAATCTTAGGGGCAAATTTTCGCCAATTTCAATATTAAAACTTAGCCCTTTTTCTAATGCTAGCTGACGGAAATTTGCTTGTAAGTAGCTTTGCAAAGTTATAAAGCCGACTTCTTCATTTTCGACAGCAAACTTACCTGATTCAATTTTAGCTAAGTCTAAAATATCATTAATCAATCTCAATAAATCATTGCCAGCACCATAAATTGTTTGGCTATATTCTATTTGTTTTTCTGTGAGATTACCTTCTGGATTCTCTGACATCAATCGTGCCAAGATTAATAAGCTATTCAACGGTGTCCGCAACTCATGGGACATATTGGCTAAAAATTCTGATTTATATTTGGAAGTTAAAGTTAATTGTTGTGCCTTGGTTTCTAAAGATAGCCTGGCTTGTTCAATTTGTTGGTTTTTAGTTTCAACTTCTCGTTTTTGGGCATTGAGTAATTCTGCCTTTTCTTCTAATTCCTCATTTAATTGTTGTAATTCCTCGTTGGATTGCTGTAATTCTTCTTGTTGTTGTTTCAAAAGTAATTGGGATTCTTCTAACTCCTGGGCTTGTTCTTGCAAGCGTTGATTACTCAGCTTCAGTTCTTCTTGTTGATTTTGTAATTCTTCTGTTAAATTCTGAGATTGTTGGAGTAGTTCTTGGGTTAGCATATCAGACTTAATGGCATTTAAAACTACACCAGTCACTTCGCTAACTTGTTCTAAAAAAGTTAAATGTAATTTATTAAAAGTTTGCAATGAGGCGAGTTCAATAACAGCAACTACCTGGTCTTCAAATAATACAGGCAAGACAATAATATTTAACGGTGGAGTTTCACCCAAGCCAGAACTAATGCGAATATAATCATTAGGAACTTGGGTAAGTAAAATTCTTTGCTTTTCTAAAGCACATTGTCCAACTAAGCCTTCACCTAAACGAAATTGATTGGCTAAATTTTTGCGTTCAGTATAAGCATAGCTACTCAATAGCTTGATCACAGGCTGATTTTCTAGGGAATCCATTACATAGAAAACACCTTGTTGCGCTCCCACTAAAACAGCTAACCGCGATAATACCAATTGCGTCACATTTGCTAAATTTCTTCTCCCTTGCAGAGTGTTACTCAAATCAGCTAAATTTGACTTTAACCAGCTTTGCTCTTCATTTAATTGCTTAGTTTCGCGCAAATTAGCAATCATTTGATTGAAACTAGTTGTGAGTATACCTACCTCATCTTGACGTTTTGTATCTGGTAAACTTGTAGACAAATCGCCATCCGCAATTTTGCTGGCGACACGAGCAATTTTTTCTAGAGGTTTAGAGATATTTCGCGATAGCAGATAGCCAATTAAAGCTATCAAGATAAAAGATATGGGAATTCCGTAGACAATAGTAGCAGTAGTTTGATGGGCTGCTGTTTTGGCCTGAATCGAACGTTTTGCTAATAATTGACGCTCCTGTTGCTTCATTTCCTCAGTCAGGTTGCGGATTTGATCCATTAACAGCTTCCCTTCATTCACCAGCACCAACTTCTGAGCAGCTTCAAAGCCTTGATTTTCTCGCGCCACAATCACTTTTTTCAAGACATTTACTCTTTCTTTGACTAATGGCTCTAAGATATTGAGCTGATTTTGTTGAGTGGGGTTATCAGCAGTTAACTTGCGGAGTTTTTGGAGAGGTTGCTCTAAAGATGCGATCGCAGCCTGATAAGGTTCTAGATATGGATCTTGTCCCGTAATTATGTACCCACGCTGTCCTGTTTCCGCATCTTTAATTTTGGAACTTACTTCATCCAGCAGTCCTAGCACCTGGTATGTATGGCTTTCCAAGTAGGAAGTTGTAATCAGTTCTTGAGTAGTGCGATAGGAGACGTAACCAATGGCGCTTAAAATTGCCAAACCTAAAGCGAAACTAGATCCTATTTTGCTGCCAATTTTCAAATGATTGAACATTTCTCTTGTTAATTGCAACTATATCTGCTTACGAGTATGACTTTTTATATCCTTTTACCTCAACAAAGTCATAGAAGACATTGCAGAGTTGATTCCTACTCAATCGCTTTGAAAGCATACTCTAAAATTTTTTAATATTTTTTATTTTATTTTAACATAAGGTAATTTTAATCAATATCTTATGTTATTTAGAATACCAAAAAATTTAATAAAAGCTGATATTCATTCTAGAGATTATCTCAATTGATTCGAGAGAATTAAATAAATAATGCCTAAATTTAAACTTGCGATAGAGCAGGAAATAACGAACGTGCATTATAAATTGAACTAAAGGCTACATAAAATAAAAGTGGTGATTGAAATGAGTGCAAATTATTTGGCAATACCTAAATTTTCCCCAGGAGAAACAGTAGAATTTATCGGCGGGATGGGAATGATCGTAAAATGCAGCCCTAATTCTGATACTTGGGTCTATCATGTAGAAATGGCAATGGGAGCCGAGCCAGAAACGGGTAGGATTGGTTATGAAACCACAGTAGTATTATTAGAAACAGATATTGCTTCCCGAGAAATCCAGGTGGTTGCTGCTTAAATTTGCAGCCGATATTGCTCCAAATATTATTGAGTTGAGAATGGTAAATTAAAAACTAACTCAACGTAAATTAAATATACAAAAACATAGGTTTTAAATTTTGGTGATCTAACAGCCTGCAAATAGGCTGTTTTTTGATGTTAGTGATATTTTCATGAATTGGTATTAGACTGATACCAATTCAAATAATGTTTGCGACACATCAATATATTCTAGAGGGCAAGGCATTGCCTTGCCCCTACAATCATGTCGCATTCTTTTTTCAAATTGGTATAACGCACTATTCATGCGGCAGTTCACGTAGGATGCGTTACGCTATCGCTAACGCATCCGTGTCAAAGCAGAGAGATTTTTTCAGAAATCAAATCGGATTCCTATATGAGGATATCTAACTTGTATCAATATTTTCATGAATTGGTATTAGCATTAACATACCCTATCGCTAGACGCAGAACTTTTTATCTGGAGATAGAACTACTAAAGCATCTACTTCTATCGATAAATTATGCTTTCAAATCTCAAGATGAGTTGAGCTAACTCAAAATTATATATAGAGAATTATAAAAAATCTGATTAATTTTCCTCTCAAGGCAGAATCGCTCCTCAGAACAAAAAGCTAATCTATAAACATTGAATGACTCAAGCCCCATTAAACAAATAATTAAAACATAGGAGCGAATTATGAGTTTAGAAAATAGAGCTAAAGCGGTTGCCAAAAATATCGAAGGTAAAATTCAAGAAGCCGTTGGTGACGTTACTGGCAACCCAAACGATAAAGCCGAAGGACAAGCAAAACAAGTAGAGTCTCAAGTTCGCCATACGGCCGAAAACTTCAAAGATGAAGTTAAAAAATCTGTAAATTAATTTCGATTAATTTCAGTAAGAAGGTAGAAAATAAGGTGAATAATAAATAGTCACGTTTATTCTGCCTTCTGGCTTAAAAATGGGCATGGGGAATGGGAAGGACACTGAAGGAATCAGGAAATCAATTTGTCAATTTATACTAATTCTTTATGAAGCTGCATAGAATTCGATCCCCCCTAACCCCCCTTAAAAAAGGGGGAAAAGAATCAAAATCCACGCCACTTGCTTCTCCCAAGGGGAGACGCTACGCGAACAAGTCGGCAAAGCCGCCCAACGCAGTGGCTCCCCTTAAAAAGGGGGATTTAGGGGGATCAGGATATTTGCAACTTCACATTAAATTGGTATTAGGTTTAATTAGTTAATGATTTAGGGTTAAAAATTATGATAAATGCTGCCTTTGCTTATTTTATTACAGAAGCATCTTTAGCGACAGAAAGCAGTTTTAATTACTCGCTAGTACTCACAGTAGTTTTTCTTGTAGGTTTTGTTGCGTCTGCCATTATTGGTTCTATTGCTTGGTATAACTCCAAACGTCCTGTAGGTTGGGAAGATAAAGAACGCCCCGATTTAGTTCCAGAGATTGATAAGTAATGTAATTAGTGTTTCCTTGTTTGCCATAAGTTTATGATAGTGTTTGCTAATTTCAACAGCAGACACTATTTTTTTGTCGTGTTTCGTTATTTTAACGATCACAATTAATGAGACATACCACTAAATTTCAACCCCAGGAATGATTTATCAAGGGGATTCTGACCCATTTTAAATAAGATGTAAACTAGCACTTGCAACTCGCAAACTTGCTTTTGTAACTTGCAAACTAGCTTTTGCAACTCGCAAACTAACACTTGCAACTCGAAAACTAGCTTTTGCAACTCGTAAACTAACACTTGCAACTCGCAAACTAGCTTTTGCAACTCGCAAACTAACACTTGCAACTTGCAAACTTGCTTTTGTAACTCGTAAACTTGCTTTTGCAACTCGCAAACTTACTTTTGCGGCTAATTTCCGGAAATATACTCTTATTTATTCTTTTTGCTTATACTATTGCTAGCAAACTTCTGTAACTTCACTGTGGCTAGTACATTTATCTTTTGCATATCTTAAAAGTATATAAAGAACTCCGTATCAAGCATTATCAGGGTTCTTCATATCAAACTTTGCACAGGAAAAGTTTATGGCACAAAAGAGACGTAATTCTATCGCACTCACCAAAGCTGAACGACGGATTGAAGGTATGGAGATGATTAGTTCTCAGTTAGACTTTGGGAATGGGTTATCACTCGCTAGTTATAAAGATAAAATTCTGGAGATTCGAGAGAAGCTAGCTGCCTATAACCAAGCAAAAACAATGGTAGAGATGACACAGAATGCATTATCAGAAGCAGAAAGTGAGTTGAATATGTTTTCTGAGAAAATGCTGCTGAGTGTCGCATCTCGCTATGGCAAAACTAGTGATGAGTATGGCATGGCTGGTGGAACGCGCAGGATATACAGAAAGAAAGTGCGTCCAGCGGTTCAAACAGCATTGTCTGCAGAGTGATTATTGAAAATTTGCAATTACTTGCATTAGTCAGCGAAGGGGTAAATTAAGAAAGTTTGCCTCTTTGCTTGTGTCAAACAGCAAAATGAATACACAACCTTCTGTTTCGCTTATTTAAATATATTTAATTCCAATAAAAGTGCGATCGCTTATTGGTGTCAAAAAACAGCCAGAATAGATAAATTCTCGTAAAAGCTAATTGTCTTTGATGCTGAAAGTGAGGCGATTGTGCAATGGATACCCGATTAAAATACCAAAACATTATTAAAAGCGTACTCCAGAATCATGCCGATTATCGAACAGCCCTAGGCGATGGTTATACTTCTCAAGTTTTATTTGATGATGAACGGGGGCAATATTTAGTTTTAGATATAGGTTGGAGTAGTGACAAATATCTTCATGCGACACCCATCCATTTAAGTTTAATTGGTGAAAAAATTTGGATTCAATGGGATGATACCGAAGAAGGTGTAGCAAGTGATTTACTAGCAGCAGGAGTTCCTAAAGAAGATATAGTTCTGGGATTTCGCCATCCTAAAATCAGGCAACATACAGGTTTTTCTGTGGCATAGCTTTAGCATATTTCGTAGTCCGTAGGGTGTGTTATGCCGTAGGCTAACGCACCTTGTTGTTGATGATGCGTCGGTGCGTTGCGCTGCGCGACAACACACCCTACTCTTTTGAATTAGCTATTGAGTTATGGGTTAACAAGAAAATTACGCAATCATTGACCCAAACAATTGAATCAACACTTAAAGTAGCTAAAATGTAAAAACGTGATATATTACGTCTCTTACTTAATCCTGGTTTTATGGCACTGCCAATTGTTGCAATTATCGGTCGCCCCAATGTGGGCAAATCTACCCTGGTTAATCGTCTCGCCGGGGAACAAACGGCGATAGTCCATGATGAACCAGGAGTGACGCGCGATCGCACTTATATGCCATCTTTTTGGAGCGATCGCGAATTTTTGGTTGTAGATACAGGTGGCTTGGTCTTTAATGATGACACGGAATTTTTACCACTGATTCGCCAACAGGCAATGACAGCACTGGCGGAAGCTAGTGCGGCTATTTTTGTTGTTGATGGTCAAACTGGCCCATCTCACGCTGATGAAGAAATTGCGGAGTGGTTACGTCAACAACCTGTACCTGTGCTGTTAGCTGTCAATAAATGTGAATCCCCCGATCAAGGATTAATCCAAGCTGCGGAATTTTGGCAATTGGGATTAGGTGAACCTTACCCAATTTCAGCAATTCATGGTAGCGGTACAGGCGAATTGCTTGATGAGTTAATTAAGCACATTCCCCATGTCACAGATGTACCGGAAACTAATGAAATCAAAGTAGCGATCATCGGTCGCCCTAATGTTGGTAAATCTAGTTTATTGAACGCTTTTCTGGGAGAAGAAAGAGCGATCGTCAGTCCCATTTCTGGTACAACCCGTGATGCGATTGATACCATGTTTGAGCGTGATGGACAAACCTATCGCTTGATTGACACTGCTGGTATTCGCAAAAAGAAAAGCATTGAATACGGCACAGAATTCTTTAGTATTAACCGCGCTTTCAAAGCAATTCGCCGCGCTGATGTGGTGTTAATGGTCATCGACGCTTTAGATGGAGTTACCGATCAAGACCAAAAATTAGCAGGGCGAATTATTGACGAAGGCAGAGCTTGTATAGTTGTAGTCAATAAATGGGATGCTGTCGAAAAAGACTCCTACACGATTTATGACTACGAAAAAAATCTCCAAGCACGGCTGCATTTTACCGAATGGGCAGACACAATATTTGTCAGCGCCGTAACCGGACAGCGGGTAGAGAAAATTTTAGAATTAGTCAATCAAGCGGCGGAATCACACAAACGCCGTGTGACCACAGCCGTCATCAATGAAGTCTTAGAAGATGCAATCAGTTGGCATTCACCACCAACCTCCCGGGGTGGGCGACAAGGTAGAATTTATTACGGAACCCAAGTCAGTGCCCAACCACCAACCATCGCCCTGTTCGTCAACGATGCTAAACGCTTTAACGAAAACTACCGCCGCTACATCGAAAGACAATTTCGCCAACAATTAGGATTTAAAGGCACTCCAATTCGTTTATTGTGGCGCAGTAAGAAAGTCCGTGATGCTGAAGTTGGTAGTATAAATCGTGCTACCCGCGTTTAGGAGTGCTGAGTGGGAGAGACGCGATGAATCGCGTCTGTACAAGAGTGCTGAGTCCTGAGTTATGAGTAGTAAGGAGAAGTAAAGTTGTTTTTTAAAACAGAGGAACACAAAGTAAGCCCAAAGGGGTGCAGAGTGTTTGTCAATTTTTGGCTACAAACTTGTGAAACATTGTACTAAGCATTATTTGTCAATGCACAATAGACAAGAATTAGTGGCTAGAACATAATCTTGTTTTTAGGCTATACAAAACCCTAACTCCTAACTTGCTCTAATCCAACTTTCCACTACTCAGCACTCAAACCTTAGCACTCAGCACTTAGAAATGGATTTACTGCGATCGCTACCGCTGGGACTTTATTTAGAAGAACCTCAAACTTGGCTGCATAAAATTGATCCCCGCGTCAAGTTTGCTTGGTTGATGAGTTTGCTCACCAGCTATTTATTTGCCCCTATAGAATGGCGGGTACTGCTGGTAATAGTATTGATTTTTGTGACTCTCACGGCCAGAATTCCTAAAAGAGTATGGCAGCAGCAAATGGGCTGGTTATTGCTATTGGCGTTTTTTGTCTTAATAATTGCCGCTATCAGCCCAGATGGTTTAGGTGTAAATTATCAGCCTCGCCTACCAGCCAACGAGCAAATTTTAACTCAGCCATCTAATGCTAAGCCGCCAAATGTTAATGAAAAAACAGTATTTGGCAATAAAGAATATAAATACGTAGTATTTCACCAAGGGCCAGTCAAAGTCAGCCGGCGTTCTTTGGATTTAGCAGTACGCTTAAGTACGATTTTATTTACCGTGATTTATAGTACTAACCTGTATCTGCTGACAACAGCACCAGAAGAAATCACAGCAGGTATGGAAAGCTTAATGCAACCACTACGGCGGCTAAAGTTACCCATAACTGAACTGGCTCTAACTTTAACTTTATCTTTGCGGTTTATTCCTCTAGTCTTAGAAGAAGTGCAGAATTTAGTGCGATCGGTAATGACTAGGGCGATTAATTGGAAAAAGCTGGGAATCAAAGGCGCAGTCAAACTTTGGATGATTGTAGCAGAGCGATTATTAGAAAATTTACTACTCCGTGCTGCACAAATGGCTAGTGCCATGATGGTGCGAGGTTTTACCAGTCCTAACGAGCATCGCGTATTGTGGCATGACCTACGCTTAAAAAGATGGGACTGGCTAGCGATCGCAATTTTAAGCTTATTTTGGGGCGCACGCTTACTACTGGGTATACAAGTGTAAGTTTCAGACAGCGATTGCGAAACAGCCGCGATTAGAGACGAAAAACTCCGATAACCTCTAAACCTGTTTTTAATTACGAATTACGAATTACGAATTAGTAATTTATGATGACCCACCCTTGGTATTGGCGATCGCTTCCTTTAATAAATCGTACTGGTTCGGAAGTTTTCGCGGCTCTATTTCGCCCCACTAATAAATCTGAAATCGCCACCCTACTAGAAAGCACTTACCCCACCCCAAAAAACCATCCCCAACTCAATCGCTATTCCATTTGTGCCGGTGCGCCTCGCCTCATCAATGGTGTCCCCCAAATGTGGACACCCGCACTAGGAAAAGTTCTGCCCTTTTTATCCGATTTATTAGAGAAAAAAGGAATCGGACAACAAAGTATAATTCCCCTCTCATCCCCCTCATCCCCCCCTCCTCACCTCCCTTTCACCGGCGGTTGGCTGGGATGGTTGGGTTATGACATAGCCTGGGAAATTGAACAACTACCGCAAAATAAATGCGATCGCTTACCCTTTCCTGTAGCTTTTTGGTATGAACCAGATTGTTTCGCAATTTTGGATCACGCCGAACAAACTCTTTGGTTAGCTGCTAGCGATAAGAGTAAATTGGATGATTTGCAAGGGAAATTAGCTCAAAAAGACGCACTTCTCAATCGGGAAGCGTTAGACAAAAATCTCAAAATTCAAAATTACGCTATCTCTCCTCACTTCCAAACATCCCAATCAGATTACGAGACAGCTGTCAACCAAGCGAAAAAATATATTCAGGCGGGAGACATATTTCAAGCAAATCTGTCATTGCGATTTGAAGCCACTACAACCGCTTCTGGTTGGTCAATTTACCAAACATTGCAGCAGATAAATCCTTCTCCTTTCGCTAGTTATTGGCAAACACCTTGGGGAGAAGTGATGAGCTGTTCCCCAGAAAGGCTAGTGTTATTGCAGAATGGCCAAGCCGAAACTCGACCAATCGCCGGGACGCGATCGCGGGGGATCACGCCAGAACAAGACATTCAGCTAGCACAAGAATTGCTGAGTAACACCAAAGAACGCGCCGAACACATCATGTTGGTGGATCTAGAACGCAACGACTTAGGGCGAGTTTGTGAATGGGGGACTGTCTGTGTTGATGAATTGCTAACAATTGAGCGCTATAGCCATGTCATGCATCTTGTTAGTAATGTTAAAGGTCATTTAAAGAGCGATCGCACCGCCATTGATTTAATTCGCGCCCTCTTCCCTGGTGGCACAATTACAGGATGTCCTAAAGTTCGCTGCATGGAAATTATTGAAGAACTGGAACCAGTACGACGCAGTTTATTCTACGGTTCCTGCGGCTATTTAGATTGGCGCGGTAACTTAGACTTAAATATTTTAATTCGCACCCTATTATTAGCTCCATCTCTCACTCCCCACTCTTGTACAGACGCGATTGATCGCATCTCTCCCACTCCCAACTCTTGTACAGACGCGATTAATCGCGTCTCTCCAACTCAGCACTCAGCACTCAACATCGTTTGGGGACAAGTTGGCGCAGGTATTGTCGCTGATAGCGATCCTGAGCGAGAATGGTATGAATCTCTGCACAAAGCTCAAGCGCAATTGGTAGCACTGAATATGCTAAATCATCAATAGTACCCTTGGCGATTGTGTGCCGACAGGCGAAAATTATGGCAGCATTAAAAGAGGTTTATGCAAAAAGAAGTCTAAGGGCTGAATTCTATCTTGAGAAACCTTGCACGGCGTATCCCTTGGTCGTTCTTAACGGGAGATAAAATGGTTGACACTTTTCTGAGCCTTACCCTACATAGCAGCTGAATGTAGGTTTCCCAGGCTAAATTGCCATTATTCTTCTCGTTCTCTACTACTAGTACAGCAGGCGCAAACACCAAACTAGCAACTCAAAATTAACGAAAAGCTCATCTAGTAAGCTTTTTGAGGCTTTAATTTTGAGTTTCGCGTAGCGTTACTAGCTTCAATACTGCCTCAGAAAAACTAGATCAAGGGTTCCGCAAACACCAGTCTGCAGCAAACATTGTTGTATTTCGCGTAAATTTGCACAAATATTCTCACGAAAGCGATGTATCATCGTCTGGATGTTTGTACTAACAACTGCGGAAAGATATAAAAAATAGACGCTTACCTTGACCACTAAATGAATTCAGAAAACTCAGAAACTTACATAAATCATCCGACCTGGGGTCTCCTGTACAGAATCTGTATGGTTGACGAGACCCAGGATTTGTTCACTACACTTTATGCCCAACGTTTATTTTTTTTGGTAACAAATGACATCAAAGGTATAAAATTTCAGCCCATAGGCCGCACTGAAGCCAGAATGATGTTGGAAAATCGCTTGCGTACTCTGCGTCGCACCGGACATTCTCAGGAATACGATCTGCTTCAGGGTGTTTTCCAACGCACATTCCAATAGACAAGCAGGGGGGCAGGGAGCAGGGAGCAGGGGAGCTAATCTTCACTCAGGACTCTTGTACAGACAGGATGAATCGCGTCTCTCCAACTCCCCACTCTTGTACAGACGCGATTAATCGCGTCTCTCCAACTCAGCGCTTTGCTATACCTATAAACTGCTGTAATGTAGGGGATCGTTAATTTTGAATTTTGGATTGTGAATTGTGAATTCCGATCGCAGCGAAGTGACTAGTTCAATTGGCGAACGTATTGCCAAAATTAGCTCCTCCCTACCATCTTCGGTACGGTTGATTGCAGTCAGCAAAACAGTTCCGGCGGAAGTTATGCGCTGTGCATACGCCGCCGGAATCCGCGATTTTGCCGAAAGCCGGATTCAAGAAGCCGCGAAAAAGCAAGCCCAATTACAAGATTTAAGCGATATTACCTGGCACTTCATCGGGCATTTGCAAAGCAATAAAGCCAAAAAAGCCTTAGAACAATTTTCCTGGATTCACTCTGTTGATAATTTGCAGTTAGCACAGCGCCTGGATCAATTGGCACAACAGTTGGGCGTGACTCCTAATATCTGTCTGCAAGTCAAAATCCTTCCCGATCCCAACAAGGGAGGTTGGACAGTACCACAACTTTTAACTGACTTATCCGTAATCAATCAATATAAAAATTTACATATTCAAGGTTTGATGACAATTCCGCCTTTAGGATTAAATGAAGCGGAAATTTTAAATGTATTTAATACTACTTACGACCTAGCGAAAACCATTAGGGATCAACACTGGTCGCACATTGAGATGCAGCACTTATCTATGGGGATGTCAGGCGACTACCACCTAGCAGTACAAGCCGGGACAACGATGGTAAGGTTAGGAACCATCTTGTTTGGCGATCGCACTGAGAGCATCTGAGAATAATATTCAATTGCCTGTAGATATTGGTATCAGAAGCTTTCAGCCGTTTTTGAGAAGGCTTCTCAAAGAGAATATTGCAACAAGTAACAAAAGATATAGTTTGGCTACAAGTTTGATCTCCGAAAAATGGGGTGGAAATTAACTTTCATTCGGAGAAACATTAGTATATAATCTTGACTCATTATCGCGTTTAGGTAATCATCCAGATGTAATCAACAACATCTGCTCTGCACCTAAGCCTGTAGTAGAAACTACCTCTAGTACTAAAATTGCTGTTAAGGCACCCACTGTAGCGATCAAAGCTAGCTACATTGATTTATAGTCAGGTAAAAATAAAGCTAAATTGCACCAGGAGCGTACACAATGAACAATATATTTTCTAAACTTAGAGATTTTGTTGGACTAAATGAACCAGTAGAATACGAATACTACGAAGAAGAACCAGAAACCGAAAGCTACCAAAACCTCTATCAAGAAGAGAATCCCCAACCAGCGCCGCAAGAACCTGCTACACAAAATCGACGTTGGCGGGAACCCATGCCTACAATGGGGAATGATGTAGCCACAGGGTCAAAATCAATGGGGAATGTAATAGGTATGCCAGGAGCAATTAACGGAATTTCTGAAGTATTAGTACTTGAACCACGCACATTTGAAGAAATGCCTCAAGCAATTCAAGCCTTGCGTGAGCGCAAATCAGTGGTATTAAATTTAACAATTATGGACCCCGACCAAGCTCAACGGGCAGTAGATTTTGTAGCAGGTGGTACATACGCATTAGATGGACATCAAGAACGCATTGGAGAAAGTATCTTTTTGTTTACACCAAGCTGTGTGCAAGTTAGCACTCATGGCGGAGTTATTCACGAAGTACCACAACCACCAGCACGTCCTCGGACAACAACTCCAACTCCTGCATGGGGCAATGAAGTTAACCGGATGGCAGCACAATAAAGGTAAAGTAGTCAAGGGTCAAGGGTCAAGGGTCAAGGGTCAAGGGTCAAGAATTAATTTTTTGACTCTGGACTTTTGACTCTGGACTCGGGACTAATAAAAGTATTGACTATTGGCTATTGAACTAATTAATGACTATTAAATTTGGTTTAATTGGTGGTGGGGTAATGGGAGAAGCGCTATTATCCCGCCTTATTGCGCGTGAAATTTATCAACCATCAGAAATTATAGTTAGCGAACCCCAACCTGCGCGCCAAAATTTTTTAAAACAGCAATATAACGTGGCGGTAACTACTGATAATCGCCTGATTTTAGAGCAAACTCAGGAAGTTGTATTATTAGCAGTGAAACCGCAAGTATTCAGTGCGATCGCTCAAGAAGTAGCAGAGATGATCGATCTGAAAATTACTGAACACTCACCCTTATTAATTTCTATTTTGGCAGGTGTGCCTTTAAGTCAGCTAGAAGCTGCATTTCCCAGATTGCCAGTCATTAGAGCCATGCCCAATACACCCGCCACAGTCGGAGCAGGAATGACGGCGATTTGCTCAGGTGCTTACACCAACGCCAAACATCACCAAATAGCCCAGCAAATTTTTGCAGCTGTGGGAGAAGTGGTGGAAGTTTCGGAATACTTAATGGATGCAGTCACAGGACTATCAGGAAGCGGCCCAGCTTACGTAGCTTTGATGGTAGAAGCACTCGCCGATGGTGGAGTAGCCGCAGGTTTACCCAGAGCGATCGCCAATCAACTAGCTCTACAAACAGTACTCGGAACCGCCACACTCTTACACGAGAGCAAAATGCACCCCGCAGAACTCAAAGATAGAGTTACTAGCCCCGGTGGTACAACAATTGCTGGTATCGCCCAACTAGAAAAAGGCGCATTCCGCTCCGCTTTAATCGAAGCAGTGAAAGCAGCCACAGAGCGATCGCAGGAATTGGGGAAGTGAGGGACTGGGGACTGGGGACTGGGGACTAGAGATGAGGGGGATGAGGGAGATGAGGGAGACACAAAAAATAACAAATCCCTATTACCCATTACCCAATCACCAATCCCCAATCACCAATCCCCAATCACCAATCCCCAATCACCAATCCCCAATCACCAATCCCCAACCCCCCATTCCAAAGTTGACAAAATAGCCGTTAATATAGTAGACAGTCTGGTTGCAAAATTGATTGAGTGAACTATCCCGCACCGTCCAAAGAAGTTGACCTAGAGTCAATATTTCCTTTTCATCTAGATCAATTCCAAAAAGATGCGATCGCGTCCCTCAATGCTGGTCGTTCTGTAGTCGTTTGTGCGCCTACGGGTTCGGGCAAGACGTTAGTGGGTGAATACGCTATTTATCGTGCTTTGGCGCGAGGCAAACGCGTATTTTACACTACTCCTTTAAAGGCGCTGTCAAATCAAAAATTACGTGATTTTCGCGAAAAATTTGGGTTTGATCAGGTCGGTCTGTTAACTGGAGATGCTTCCATTAACAGAGAGGCACCAATTTTGGTGATGACGACAGAAATCTTCCGCAATATGCTCTATGGCACACCCATAGGCCAAGTTGGCATATCTTTAGTAGATGTGGAAGCGGTGGTACTAGATGAGTGCCACTACATGAACGATCGCCAACGGGGAACTGTTTGGGAAGAATCTATTATCTATTGCCCCCGTGAAGTTCAATTGGTGGCACTTTCGGCAACGGTTGCCAATAGCGATCAGCTGACAGATTGGCTAAATCGCGTTCACGGGCCAACTGACCTAATTTACTCCGATTTTCGCCCCGTACCTTTAGAATTTCATTTTTGCAATCCCAAAGGATTGTTTCCCCTACTCAACGACAACAAAACCAAAATCAACCCACGCCTAGCCAATAGGGGAAAAAGGCGACAAGGGGATAAGGGCAAAGGTGGTAGGCCAGAAGCGCCCGGCATTATTTATACCTTGAGCCAGCTACAGCAACGGGATATGCTACCCGCCATTTACTTTATCTTCAGTCGCAGGGGATGTGATAAAGCCGTGGCAGAGGTAGGTGATTTATGGCTGGTAAATAATGATGAATCCCAAATTTTGCGCCGTCAAATTGATGACTTTTTAAGCCGCAACCCCGAAGCAGGACGTTCGGGACAAATTGCGCCTCTCTACCGTGGAATTGCTGCTCACCATGCTGGAATTTTACCTGCTTGGAAAGTGCTAGTAGAAGAACTGTTCCAGCAAGGGCTAATTAAGGTTGTCTTTGCCACTGAAACACTAGCGGCGGGAATTAATATGCCTGCGCGTACCACTGTAATTTCTACCCTTTCCAAGCGTACCGACACCGGACATCGCCTGTTGAACGCTTCCGAATTCCTACAAATGGCAGGACGAGCTGGTCGTCGCGGTATGGATTTACAAGGTCATGTAGTTACAGTACAAACTCCCTTTGAAGGCTCCAAAGAAGCTGCATATTTAGCAACATCCAAACCAGATCCTCTAGTTAGCCAATTTACCCCCAGCTACGGGATGGTATTGAATCTACTGCAAACCCATACATTGGACGAAACTAGAGAACTAATCGAACGTAGTTTTGGGCAGTACATGGCGACTCTGCATTTACAACCAAATTACGATGAGATTGCCGAACTGCAAGCCCAATTAAATCAACTGCAGGAGCAAATTGCCGCAGTTGATGAAAATGAAATCGCTGTTTATGAGAAATTGCGCCAACGTCTAAAAGTAGAACGGCAATTATTAAAAACTCTGCAACAGCAAGCCCAGGAAGACAGACAAGAGCAATTAGCAATGATGTTGGGCTTTGCTGTCTCAGGAACAATGCTGAGTATCAAGGGCAAAAACATCACAGTTCCCACACCAATGACAGCTGTGTTAATTGGTAAAACTTCTGGTGAGCAAGCACCTTACTTGGTCTGCTTAGGGCGGGATAATCGATGGTATGTAGGCACAACCGAAGATATTGTTGATTTGTATGCCGAACTACCACGAATTGATATCCCACCAGAGATTTTGCCACCACCGGAACTATTGTTTAAACCAGGACATATATGCCGTGGTAACGCACAAACAGCAGATATTGCCCAAAGAATTCCGCAACCAGAAGAATCTTTATATATGGCTCCAGAAGTTGCAGAACAACTGAGCCGTGTAACTGCTGTACAGGAGCAATTAGAAGCTCATCCTGTGTATCAATCTGGTAATGCTGGCGCTATTTTTAAACGTCGGGCACGTTATGTAGAACTAGAAGCCGAATTGCAACTATTGCAAGAGCAAGTTGAGCAACAATCCCAACATCACTGGGAAGAGTTTCTCAATTTAATTGAAATTTTGCAGCACTTTGGCTGTTTAGATAACTTAGTACCCACAGCATTAGGGCAAGTTGCGGCTGCTATCCGCGGAGAAAATGAATTGTGGTTGGGTTTGGTATTAGCTAGTGGTGAATTAAATAATTTAGATCCGCACCATTTAGCAGCCGCAGTTGCAGCTTTAGTCACAGAAACCCCCCGACCCGATAGCAAAGTGCGTTTTGACCTCAGCAATCAAGTTGTAGATGCTTTAGCAAAACTGCGAGGGATTCGCCGCCAGATGTTCCAAATACAACGGCGGTATAACGTGGCGCTGCCTATATGGTTAGAGTTTGAATTAATTGCTCTGGTAGAACAATGGGCGTTAGGAGTTGAGTGGACAGAACTATGTGAAAATACGACCTTAGATGAAGGTGATGTGGTAAGAATATTACGCCGGACTTTGGATTTATTATCTCAAATTCCTCACGTTCCGAATTTACCAGACTCACTGCAACGTAATGCTTACCGCGCCATACAGTTAATTGATAGATTCCCTGTGAATGAAGTAGTGGAATAGGGAGAGGCAAGGGGGCAGGGAGCAGGGAGCAGGGGGACAAGGGGAGAAAAGCAATTACCCATTACCCATTACCAATTAGTACCATGCGATTTCAGGCGATCGCACATTGTCTTGACTCTTAGCTAAGACAGATATACAATTCAGATCGATATAGAAGGGGAGTAGCTGCTGGCATTTAGAAGCCAGCCCATCTGAGTCAACATACTGGCGATGAGCCTGGTTCAGATGACAAGTATTAAGTATTTGGAAGCGAGACCTTCACCGAGTTCACACCCAAAAGTGTGGAGCTTGGTGAGGTCTTTTGGTTCTCATCAAGCTCCATCGCAGTCAACGATTTTTCAGGAGCTTGAGATAGTGCTAACAGCTTTTACCGCGGGTTTGTTACTAATTACAATTTCCGAGTTAGGGGATAAAACATTTTTTATCGCCGTAATTTTGGCAATGCATCACCCAAGACGCTTGGTATTTATAGGAGTAACAGGCGCTTTAGCTGCAATGACAATCCTTTCGGTAGTTTTGGGACAAACAGTATCTTTATTGCCCAAAATTTATATTCATTATGCCGAAATCGCTTTGTTTATTGCCTTTGGTCTCAAGCTGCTGTACCAAGGTAGTAAAATGTCAGCGGCTAGTTGTGATGCGGAAGTTGTAGAAGAAGCAGAAGCGGCGGTAAAGCAAGCAGATTTACAATTACCCAAACGTAAAACCCCACTAGCAATTTTAATCGAAGCCTTTACCTTAACATTCATGGCAGAGTGGGGCGATCGCACACAAATTGCTACCATTGCCCTAGCTGCTGGTAATAATCCTATTGGGGTGACTGTAGGTGCAGTGTTAGGACACGCCATTTGTGCTGCGATCGCAGTCATTGGTGGCAAAATGATTGCGGGACGCATCTCAGAACGTCAGCTAACTTTAATTGGCGGTTGCTTGTTCTTAATCTTTGGTGTTGTAGCAGCCATTGAAGGAGCGTAAAGCTGGGGAAAAAGCAGGGGGTAGGGAAGAAATAGCAAACACCAATTACCAATTACCCATTACCCATTACCAAACGACAAATAGCTAATTTCTCACTACAGGAATTTCAATAAAAAATTCTGTACCTTCTCCTGCTTCAGACACAAACCAAATAGCGCCTCGATGTTGTTCTTCAATAATTTGGCGACTAATAGACAAACCTAATCCGGTTCCTTTACCAACAGGTTTAGTGGTAAACATTGGTTCAGCTAAACGTTGTTTGACCTCTTCTGTCATGCCAATTCCATTGTCAGTAATTTGAATAATTACTACTGAATGCTGTTCTGGTATGCTAGTACGAATTGTAATTTTTCCTGTGTAATCAGCTAAGGAAGTATGACTTTTGATAAATGATTCTTCAATGGCATCAATGGCATTAGCCAAGAGATTCATAAACACTTGGTTTAAGGGGCCAGGAAAACATTCTACTAGCGGCAATGTGGCATACTCTTTAATTATTTGAATTGCTGGACGTTCTGGGTTAGCTTTCAGGCGATATTGCAAAATTAATAATGTACTGTCGATACCTTCATGAATATCTGTTAGTTCTGCAAGTGTATCATCGCGGCGAGAAAAATGCCTCAGAGCGCGAATCATTTGAGCCATGCGCTTTGTACCTTTATGCATTGATAAAATGATTTCTGGAAAATCACATATCAAATAATTCAAATCGATTTCATCAATTTTATCGACTATTTCCTCTACTGGTTCGGGATAATATTTTTGATAGAGATTTAACAATTCAATAAAGCTTTGAGTGTATTCTGAAGCGTGACCAAGATTGCCTAAAATAAAGTTGACAGGATTATTAATTTCATGGGCAATTCCTGCAACTAATTCCCCCAAAGCAGACATTTTTTCTCGTTGTACCAGGTTTACCTGGGTTTGCTGAAGATGAGACAAAGCATGAGAAAGTTGGGTTGTTCTTTCTTCTACCCGTTGTTCTAAATCTTGAGTCAACCTTTGTAATTTCGCTTCTACTAACAGACGTTCTGCTACTTCTTGTTGAAGTTGCTGGTTCTGATTTTGCAGTTGCTTGGTGAGATGACGAATTCTTAAATGAGTCTGGACACGAGCTAGTACTTCTTGTTGCTCAAATGGTTTGGTAATATAGTCTACTGCTCCCAAATTTAAGCCTTTAACTTTATCGACAGTTTCAGAAAGAGCCGTCATAAAGATAATGGGGATATCAGCAGTTATTGAATTTGATTTTAAGCGATCGCACGTGGTAAATCCATCAATCCCCGGCATCATCACATCTAACAAAATGATATCAGGATTAGCATATTCAGCTTGAGCGATCGCACCTTCACCATTCACAGCCACCAAGATTTCCCAGCCTGTGTCCATCAAGGTTTCTGATAAAACTTCTAAATTATTGGGGTTATCATCAACAATCAAAATTACCCCGGTTTCGCCAATTGCTGAATTCATTGGTTTTCTCCTCGATATATCTGAATAAAGTCTTTAATTTTGTCGATTTGAAAGCTTTTTGCTAGTTGCAATAACTCTTGAGCAAAGGGTACAAACTTCTCATCTAATTGTTTGAGCTTTTCTGCTTGTTCGCGAATACCCTTGATGTTTCCCCTCATCGCCAATTCAAACAGTTGCTCAACTTCTTCCTGCGGAATCACAATTAATTCATTGACTGCAATTTGAGGATTTACAGGCATAACTTCTACAGTTTCTTTTGGCTGTAGGGACTCATAAATCCACTCAACTTGTAAGTATTGCTGTAATTTCAAAAATAAATCTTCCATCTGCACAGGTTTAGGAAGAAAATCATCTGCACCAACTCCTATACTCTTGTGTTCGTCAGACTCAAATACGCTAGCAGATGAAACAATAATTGCTAAATCTTGAAACTCAGGTAATCGCCGCAGGCGACGTGTCAGTTCAAAACCATCCATTACAGGCATTGTTAAGTCTGTAATTATTAAATCAGGAAAAAATTGACCAGCTTTTTCCAAGGCTTCTTCACCGTTAGATGCTTCTGCAATTTCAAATCCCAATTCTTGAAGCAGATTGACAATAACTGAACGGTTTTCCCATTTATCATCTACAATTAAAACTTTTCGCGTGCCATTAGCAATGCCAATAATTTGGTCACCAGCTATCGTTCTCACCGATTGCATCCAGTCAGACGATTCCTGCAAATCCAAATCAATCCAAAATGTACTACCCTGATTTAATTCACTTTTAACCTGAATTTTACTACCCATTAATTGCACAATTTTTTGGCTAATAGCTAAACCTAAACCAGTGCCCTCTGATTGCTTTTGGTTATCTCCTACCTGCTCAAAAGGTAAAAATATTTTTTCTATCTGTTCTTGGCTCATGCCAATTCCTGTATCACTAATTTGACAGCGAATTTTTGTAGTTAATCTAGATTGCTCTAACACAGTTACAATAAATTGTACGCCGCCTGTTTCAGTGAACTTAATCGCATTGCCCAATAAATTAATTAATACTTGTCGTAACCGTTTTTCATCTGCTGATATACCTGTTGGTAAATCGGCAGATGGTTGATAAATGAATGAGATCCCTTTTTGTTCTGCACGAATACGACAAATTTCTACGACATTTTGAAGAAATGCTGGAAAATGGAAGTCATTACAATAAAGTTCCATTTTCTGAGCTTCAATTTTAGATAAATCTAAAATATCGTTAATTAATGTCAGGAGATGTGAACCACATTGGTGAATTATTCTTAAGCCATCACGCTGTTTAGCTGTAATGCTCATATCTCTTTGGAGAATTTGAGCATAACCTAAAATACCGTTCAGTGGAGTTCGCAATTCGTGGCTCATGTTAGCTAAAAACTCGCTTTTGGCACGATTTGCTTGATCAGCAAGTTCTTTCCTTAATTCGAGTGAGCGATAAGAAGCAGCTAAAGTTGCAGACATTTGGTTAAATGCATCTGCCAATTCTTCAATTTCATCTTGAGTCTTGATATCTAAGCGGTATTCTAGATTGCCATTACCAATAATTAACGCTCCTTGTTGTAGCTTTTGAATCGAGCGAACTATTGGTAAAAGAATCAGCAATAACTGACCGCTAAAAATTAGCAGAATTGAGAATATGAAAATTTGTCTAACAAGTTGAGTAGTCTGCTTGAAATGTTCAAATTCATGCTTGTCTTTAGCATAGTCTTCTTGGAGTTTTTGAGTTAATACCTTTAAATAAAGTTCAATATCCCTAGAAAAAGCATTAATCACCCGAAAATCTTGTTGAGATTGTACTAACTCTAAGGGTTGTTCTGTATGGGATTGACTTATAAGTTCTGTAACTACTTCAGCTAAAAGATGATGGCGATTGCGAATTTTCGTTAACTCTGAAGCTACCCCTGGCTTTAAATTTTCTAGTTCTGATAAATTAGTGACAAATTCCGATAAGGCATCTTGGTATTTCAGCAGATTAGCAGGCTCATTTCTCAGCAAAATCATGTCTTTAAGACCTGCTACTTGATTATTCAAAGCAACATTAATTTGCAGAATAGTTGTTAGAGCTTGAGCATTTCTGGTTTGTTTTTTTTGGGCTGTTGCTTCAGATACTCTAATGAAAATATCACCACCAACTAAAGTGGAAATAACCAGTCCCCCGACAATCAAAGAAGACCCAATACACTTGGTCGTGATTCGCATACTTGTTTGTCGTGTTATTTAGTAGGAACTCGCTTTTGAAAGTCTCTCATGATGTCATAATCGCCATCTTGCACCAGAGTATAGCCCACTCCCACAGCGCCACTAGGGTCGATGAGACCTGCTGGTGCATCAAGCAAGACCTGTTTAAAAGTATTTTTTAATTTGGTAGAGACTTTACTAGCAGCAACAATAGGTACACTAGGTAATGGAACAGATTCCCAAATGATCGAGTATTTTGTTGGATCAATTTTCCCTTGTTTAATTTGTCCAGTATAAGACCGCCTATCATCTGCGATCGCATCTACTTCACCTTTGATTAAAGCTTGCTTAGATTTATCATGGCTACCAGTGAAAATCACCGCAGCAAAGTCTTTTTCTGGATGAATACCAAGTTCTTGTAATTTAGCCATTGGAACAACATATCCAGAAGCAGATATCTTACTGACAAAAGCAAATCTCTTGCCTTTTAAATTTTGTAAATTTTGGATACCACTAGTTTTGCTAGTAATAATTACAGATGTGTACCAAGGTCGCTTCGTATCTTGATTAATTGGAGAAACAAGGGGTTCAATTTGAGAATCTCGAAGACGGGCCGCAATGTAGCTACTTGGCCCTAAGTAGGCTAAATCTACTTTCCCTTGAATTAATAACTCAACCGCTGTTTCGTAGTTCTTGGCAATTTCAAATTTAAAAGGTCGCTTCAGGGTTTTGCTTAAATAGTCAGCCAAAGGTTGCAGTTTCTGTTCTTGTTCCGAAGAAACTTGCCAAGGAATCACCGCCATTGTAATTGCGGCTTGTTCGTCTTGCTTTGGTTTGCTGCTACTAGGCGACTTAGCTGTACTCGCTGGAATTGCAGAGGAACTTTCACTAGTTGTACTACAGCTTGTACCCAATAGAGCGATCGCTAATAATGCAAGCCAGAAACTAGCCTTTATTCTGGGTAAATTATCCACAACTTTACAAAAAAGTTGCTGATACATAAAATTTTTCCTTTTGAAGCCTGTTCTGTGAACAACGGTGTACTCGTTTATTAATCCCAAAACCGTACATCTACACACATTAAGGCTGCAAAATTTTTTATTTTATATTCTCTAAGTATTATTACTTGAAGGGGAAAAGGGGAAAGGGAAAAGGACGACAGGAGAAAAATTTGGCTTTTGAACGCCAGTTGCTAACCTGTGGGAATGCTTTCAGGGGTACAATCCGGCAGATCCCCCAAAGCACTGGCTCCTTTTGAGTACAGACGCGATTAATCGCGTCTCTGCGACTTGTGACCTTGACCCTTACCCTTAATTCTTACGGTTTACTTGCTGGTGAGGCTGTAGACGATGCAGTTGGCGCGGGAGTGGGAGAAGCTTCTGCTGCTTTATTAATTTCGTCTTTATATTGAGCAGGTGCTAAAGCCGAAGCCGTATTAAATAAAGGTTTAGCTTCTGTAACTTTGCCTTGTTGCTTCAGTAACATTGCCTTAGCCAAAACAGGACGAAAATCTTTGGGATCTTTTTGGATTGCTTGATCGTATGCGGAGATCGCTTGAGTATAACGTTTCTGCGAGGCATGAACAGTGCCTAAAAGCACCTGTACGGCGATCGTATCTACACTTCCTGGCTGGATTTTATTAGCTTGGGGTGCAGCGGATAAAGTATCTTGCAATAAACCGATAGCAGCTTCAGGGCGTTGTTGACTTAACAACAGAGATACCATCCCTTGCAAAGCTTTCAAATCCCCTGGTTTTGTACTTAAAACACTGCGGTAAGCTTGAGCTGCACCTTCCTTATCGCCAATTTGCTGTTTGGCTTGAGCTAAAAGAACAGCATATTCGGTTTGTTCTGGATTCAGCTTGGCTAACTTTTCTAAAGGTTCAATTACACTTTGAATATCTCCCTCTTTGAGACTTAAAAGTTGTAACCTTGCTTGTAGCAGGCCTTTAAGAGCAGTTTGATTTTCTGGTTCCCGTTGCAAAACCAGCTGATAACCACGAACTTCGTCTTGGAGTTTTGATTTTTGGTCAGAGGAAGGCAGATTGTTCCCAGCGCTGGCGTTGTTCTGGGTTGGGGTTTGCTTATCATTTTGTTGATTAAATGCAGCAAACAGTGGAACCATCGAAATACCCACAAAAGCAAGAACTGCCAGAGCCAGCACGACCTTAACTAACCAGCTGCGCGTTTGAGACACAAGACTTCCTTCTTTTGAACATTAATGACATTATCATTTACAGAAAACGCAAAGTTAAAAATTTCCAAAACTTTGCGGAATACCGTTGATTGCCTGTGAATTTTATAACAAATAACGATCAACGCTTGCTAAAGTAAGTGATGACTTTAGGAGGAGCCGTCAGCATTGTAGCTATGATATGCTTCCGAAACTAGTGTAAAGACGCTAAATTACACATTTAGTGTACAAATAAATTTGCGTCTTTAGAATTGTATAGGGCGCTCTGGCGTGGCTGGATTGAAAGTAAATATACTTTCATCTGCCGCACAAACGCTCTTTTCAGCTGCCTTCGTAAAATCCCACAATGGGATGTGTCTCCGCCGCAAGGAGTTTTTATGAATTCCGACCTGATGCCGTCGCCTGAATCTTCCAACTCTTCTGCCTCTAACCAGGGCCCTATTCAAGAGGCAGCCGCTAGTGTTCCTACAGTAGCAGCCCAGTCCTCTAAAGTTGACAATTCGACCGCTGACCCCAGCGAAACTGCTTCAAATGGGAACTTTGTGAATCGACAGCAACCGATTCCACCACCAAGTGAACCAATGCAGTACCGCGCCATTGGGTTAGTTCGCGGTCGCTATGTTGCCAGTGATGAACAATTTACCCAGGGTTCTCTGCTAACCGCAGATGGGGTAGAACTCAATGCCGTTCTCCTAGGACGGATTATGAGCTTAGTTAAGAATCACTTAGATTTAGAACAAGAACATCTGTGGGTAGTTTATCCGCGCACAAGACAAGAAAATGACGCATTGCACCTTCAAATTGTCGGAGTTTGGGAGCCAGAAAAACTGGCTAAACAACTGACAGATGAAGATGAGCAAGATTCGGAATCATCAGAATTAGAGACTCCGGATGATACTGTGTCCAAAAGTGCTGAAGAAACTACCAGCCCCCCAAAACCTTCATCAGAAATTCCAGATGGTGGTTTTTCCGTTCGCGGTGAAGTCGTCTACCAGTCATTTGATGCTAAAAGCTTAGTTGTCAAAATTAAGCAGGCTCCGCGTAAACCCACCGATAAACCCAAATATTTTAAATTGAAATTGACGGGTGTGCTAACGACTAAAGCAGTAGGAAAGTTCTGGGACTTTCAAGTGAAGCGGGAAGCTGACTTACTGCTCATAGAAAATGCTGAAGCGATCGCTGATTTACCCAAAAAGCGCAAACCACCCTTCAGAGGTGGCCCTCGTGGTGGTGGTGGCGGTGGTGGAAGAAGACCATTTACACCCCGACGCGGTAGTAGCGATACTCCACGCCCAGTCAAGAAAATAGGCGGTGGTGACTCCGCTGCTGTATCCAAACCAGTACCAAAAACCCCTGCGCCTAAGCCGATTAAGCGGCCGAAACCAAGTCAGGAATAGGGAATGGGGCATGGGGCATGGGGCATTGGTAATTGGTAATTGGTAATTGGTAATTGGTAATTGCTATTCTCCCTTTGTCCCCTTGTCCCCTTGTCCCCCTCATTCCCCCAATCCCCCAGTCCCCAGCCTCAAAATTCCGTCCAGCGGTCTTGAGGGATGAAAGAACGTTCCATCGGCACTGGGGAAACTGGTTCAGTGAGGGTAAATGTGCCGGCTTCAATCCAATTTTTCAACTCTAGGGCAACTTGCCGAGATAAATATAAACTTGCCAATGGTGCTACACGCACGGTTTTGCCTTCAATGGTGACACGCCCAGACTTGAGTTGGGCGTAACTCACCAAACCAAATGTAGGACGAACGCGCCGGGGAATGGAAAAGTCTACGATTGGCGCTACTAAGTCTTTATCTAGCACGGCGCAATGTTCAACTACTTTTTCCGATAACACGGGAAGTGGAACCCCAACGCCTAACATCAATGAAGGGCCATAGCTTTTGAAGTAGCATCCCCTCACCCAACGCGCATCCATGTGCTTGGCATCACCGATTAAAGCTAAAGTAGCAGATGGCCCTATAGGCGTATTATTAGCCAAGCGTTTTTGTAAGGGAAAGTGTTGAGTACCTTCCCAAGCTACATAACCAATACCACCACCTAAAAAAATTCTCGTGCCAATGCCAACAACTTCTAAATTCGGGTCGTTAAGTAAAGGCGAAATTGCCCCCGGGTTAGAGTAAACTGCATTGCCTAAACGTGGTTGTAACGGCCCCAAATAAGTAAAAAGTGGGCGATCGCCTCCATTAACTCCCACGATAAAATTTTGGTAGAGATTTCGCGGATTAAATAAATAAAACTGATTTATCGTTTCCCGCATGATCGTGGTTTCAAATGTGGCGCGCGGGTAACAATCGGTAACTTGTCCTTGCGCTCGTAATTGTACAGCTTTACCTGCAATCAAATCTTCAATTACATGACCACCGCCACGTTCTTTAACTTCTTCGCCGTCGATCACATCGGCTGGACAACTGGCTCCAATGTATAAATCTACCGCACCAAAACCAGCGTAAGCTGGTACACCATCTAACCAACAGCGACGAATTTTAATTGGCGGGTCAGTGTGTCCCAGATTAATAATGGCACCACTTGATTCCATTGGCTCAAATGTGCCAGTGGTAACTACATCAACTTCTTTAGCAGCTTTTGCTACACCAATTTCTGCAACTCTGGCTTTCAGTTCTTCAACTGTCAACACCACTGCACGTTGGCTAGTGATTTTTTCGTTAATTTCCGCAATTGTTCGCATATTAAATGTAGCAAATTAGCATATTGATTATGGGGCTTGAAGCTGCCACCTAATTGATTAAATCAGTTTGGCTGGAGAAATCTTATAAGCTGATACGCACCTAGAGCAAATATTCTGGCGTTGGGACTGTCAAGGGTCAATAGTCCAGTGTCAAAGGCTAGCTTGCACTTTGGACTCTTGAACGCCAGTTACTTCAAGTCGGCAAAGCCGCCCAACGCACTGGCTCCTTTTGACCACACCCGCGCGAAATATACAATTTAAATGCGTAACAGCTTATCAACAGTTGTTGGCTAAGGGAAAAATAGCAAGAAAAACCTTTACCCTTTCACCTTTTCCCAATCTTGAATCCTATAAAGCTTTAATTTGTCCAACTAGCTCGATTTTGTTATTTTTATTAGCTCGCACTACAACTGATTCACCAGATTTAGGGTAACTATCACCGATCAGTGCTGTAATGTTGACTTCGTGTGTCACCATCACAACTACACCAGGGCGGTTACGATTATTGACAATAAACTGACGCAGTTGTGCAGTTTGCTGAGGCTGAGTTTTGTAATTATTAAAAAAGGAATTGAGCGCTGGATAAGGCTCAACCTTACCCAAATTCATCAATTTGGCTGTTTCTAAACAGCGACACCACTGACTTGATAGTACTCTAGAAACTTGAATATTTTTGGTTCTAAAAGCCTTTCCAGTTCTTATTGCTTGCTGTCTACCTGCTTCTGATAGGTTACGTTGTGTAGAACAATCATTAAGGCGAAATTCAACAGGATCGCCAATTCCTGGGGCTACTGCATGACGCATAATCACTACATAACCCCTCCCTTGCTGAAGCACAGACCAAATTTTTGCTTGAGAATTAGCAGAAATATTAGTTGCAACTGGTAAAGTTGAAGTTTGTTTTTTAGTAGTTACAGAAGGTTGAGGTTGCTGTGTAGTTACTGCTGCTTGTGGTGCTTGCGGTTGAGGATTGGATTGCATCCATAAAGGTTTGGCTATTAACCATAGTGCAGCAGCACCAAGAGCAAAAATAATGTAGCGACGCATCATGATTTAGCAATTTTGGATTTTGAATTTTGCAAAAAGCCGCGTGTTTTTCCCCCTTGAGTATACTTTTCTAGCTAGACAGTTGCCATTAATCGCACAAATAGGGCATGAAAATCTTTCTTTGCCATGCCCCATGCCCTATGCCCTATGCCCAGCAATACTAATCTTTTTCTTGCCAAGTATCCTCAGTTGTCCGTTCTACATTATTATCTGGGCTATCTGTCTCCCACGGATCATCTACCCCTGGCGAGTTAGAAACGATGACTAACTTAGATTCTTTTTGATGGCTATTTCCCCATTCATCCAAAACATCTTTAATCAAAACTTCTTGTAGCCAAATCTTCGCCACAACAGTGAGAGGTAGGGCTAAAAATAGTCCTAAAAAACCAAAGAAGGTAACAAAAAATAACTGAGAAATTAAAGTCACGGCTGGTAGTAACGAAACTTGATGAGCCATGACAACTGGTGTAATAAAATTACTTTCAGCTTGTTGAATGAAGAAGTAGAGAATCAAGACAGCAACAGCTTTCCAAGGTGCATCCAAAAGTGCGATCGCCATTGCAGGAACTACACTCATTGTGGGGCCAAGGTTGGGAATCAAGTTTAAAAAGCCTGCTAAAACTCCTAAAGCCAAAGCCGCCTTTACACTTAAAGCCGACAAGCCGATAACGCTCATTAATCCCACTACACCCATAGCAATGAGAGCGCCGATTACCCATCCTTCTAAGGAAGTTTCGCACTGATTCAAAATTCCATCTACCCGCCGTCGATAAAATGAAGGAAAAAGACGCACAAAAACTCGGCGGTAAGCTAGGGGATTGGCTAATAACATCCCTGTTAAAACCAGCACAAGTAAAATTTTGAGGAGAGCTTCTAATGAACCCGAGACAAAAGCGAAAGAGTTTCCTACTAGCTTATTAATAAATGGCTGTGCTTGTTTGATCAGACTGTCTAAATCTGGAATATAAGGTACTAGTTGAGCAGGAACTTGAGTTTTCATCGCATTCACCCAACTATTTAAGCGTTCTAAACCTTGGGGAACTCGATAAGTCAGTTCGTGAAACTGCGCTGTAAAAGGCGGTACAATCAACCAGAAAAAGCCGACTATTAAAGCAAAAAATATACCTACTGCGATAAGTACGGCGAAACCACGTTTGATTCCCCAACGTTGAAACCATCTCGCTAGACGATTTAAGGTAGAAGCTAATACAACTGCGGCAAACATCAGCAATAAAACTTCTTTAATTTGCCACAAGATGTATAAAGAGAGAACTATGGCGATTAAGCCAATCCATTGACCTAGGTTCACAGGCTGACTCCCAGCTGTTGGCAAGCTACATTTTTAAAGGGGATTGGGGACTGGGGACTGGGGAAGATGAGGGAGATGAGGGAGATGAGGGAGATGAGGGAGTAGGGGAGAAATTTCCATTACTAATTACCCAATGCCCAATGCCCAATGCCCAATGCCCAATGCCCAATTCCTACAATTAATGCAGCTAGGTTAGCTGATTTTAGCAACTTCCGCCTAGACGATGAACAGCTATAAAGAAGGATGAAGTTTTAAGGATAAAGGATGAAAACAATCGTTACATACCTGCACATTTTTGGGTGAGGTAATTTCAGCCTTCACACTTCAGCCTTCATCCTTTGGAATCGCCATAATAATGCGATCGCCATAATTGTAGCTGGTGATAAGACCATAATCAGGGCCACTACATCTGTTCCCGGAATTCTCAAACCTGGTGCTGCATATTTAATGAAGAAAGACAGCACAATCGAGAGTATAAATACTTTGAGCAGCAATCCTAGCTTATTTTCCATAGAAGTTCGGCAATACGCATTTTTCTGTGGGGTATACACTAATTTGGTCTACGCCATCTAGTTTCTAGAATAAACCTAAGAGATACAAAACTTTGCAATTCACGTTACGTTGTCATTGGGGGTTTGGTAATTGGTAATTGGTAATGGGTAATTGGTAATAAATAAATCAAAAATCAAATCTCTCCTTGTCCCCCTTCTCCCCAGTCCCCAATCCCCAGTCCCCAATCCCAAAAACATTAAATTGAGGGTACATCAAAATGCCTGTAGAAAATAATAATAAAAATCAATTGAAACCTTCGAGATGGCGGCAGTTTGGTGGCAGCTTCTTGATATTACTAACTGTATTATTGCTGCTTAACTTTATTGTTCCCAGTTTCTTCGGCCCGAAATTGCCACAAGTTCCTTATAGTGACTTTGTGGTTCAGGTGGAAGCTGGTAAAGTCGAACGGGCGATGGTAGGTAGCGATCGCATTGAGTATGTCCTCAAAACTCAAACCCCTGATGGCAAACCGACAGAACAGGTATTCACTACTACACCCGTAGCTTTGGATCTCGATTTACCAAAGATTCTTCGTGAGCATAATGTTGAATTTGCTGCGCCGACACCAGACCAAAATGGTTGGCTAAGTACTTTAATTAGCTGGGTAGCTCCACCGTTAATTTTCTTTGGTATTTGGGGCTTTTTAATGAATCGTCAAGGAGGCGGCCCTGCTGCTTTGACGGTAGGTAAAAGCAAGGCGCGGATTTCATCTGATGGCAGCACAGGTGTGAAATTTACTGATGTGGCTGGTGTCGATGAAGCCAAAGTGGAATTAGAAGAAATAGTTGATTTCTTGAAGAATGCTGACAAATACACCCGCTTGGGAGCAAAAATTCCTAAAGGTGCATTGTTAGTAGGGCCTCCAGGGACAGGTAAGACATTATTAGCGAGAGCGATCGCAGGTGAAGCTGGGGTTCCTTTCTTCAGTATTTCCGGTTCCGAATTCATCGAATTATTCGTTGGTGTCGGTGCTGCACGGGTTCGCGATTTATTTGAGCAAGCAAAAAAACAAGCTCCCTGTATTGTCTTTATCGACGAGTTAGACGCACTGGGTAAATCTCGTGCTGGTAATGGTGGATTTGTTGGCGGTAATGATGAACGTGAACAAACCCTTAACCAGTTACTCACCGAAATGGATGGTTTTGATGCCAATACAGGCGTAATTATTATCGCCGCTACTAACCGTCCTGAAGTCCTCGACCCTGCATTACGTCGTCCCGGACGCTTTGACCGCCAAATTGTAGTTGATCGCCCTGATAAAATTGGGCGGGAAGCGATTCTGAAGGTTCATGCCAGAAACGTTAAATTAGCTGAGGATGTTAACTTAGCTACTATCGCTATCCGCACACCAGGGTTTGCGGGGGCAGATTTAGCTAACTTGGTGAACGAAGCCGCATTGCTAGCAGCTCGTCAAAATCGGCAAGCCGTAGTTATGGCAGATTTCAACGAAGCGATTGAGCGCTTGGTAGCTGGGTTAGAAAAACGCTCTCGAGTGTTAAATGAAACTGAGAAGAAGACCGTAGCTTATCACGAAGTTGGTCACGCGATCATTGGGGCTTTAATGCCTGGTGCTGGTAAAGTCGAAAAAATCTCCGTTGTGCCTCGTGGTGTCGGTGCATTGGGTTATACAATCCAAATGCCAGAAGAAGACCGCTTTTTGATGGTAGAAGACGAAATTCGCGGACGAATTGCAACTTTATTGGGTGGACGTTCGGCTGAGGAAGTTGTATTTGGTAAGGTTTCTACTGGTGCGTCTGACGATATCCAAAAAGCTACTGATATGGCAGAACGCGCAATTACCATCTATGGTATGAGCGATAAACTAGGCCCTGTAGCATTTGAGAAGATTCAACAGCAATTTATCGAAGGCTATGGAAATCCTCGCCGTTCGATTAGTCCCCAAGTCGCAGAAGAAATTGACCGCGAAGTCAAGCAAATAGTAGATAATGCTCACCACATCGCTTTAAGCATTTTGCAACATAACCGCACATTGCTAGAAGATACTGCACAAGAACTGTTGCAACAAGAAATTTTAGAAGGTGAATCATTGCGGGAACGTCTCCAGCAAGCTGTCGCACCAGAGGAATTAAATGAATGGTTGCGGACAGGTAAGTTATCAGAAGATAAGCCTTTGTTGCAGACGCTTTTGGTGTAAGGATTCGAGATTGAAATAAAGAAGCGATCGCATTTTTAGGGTGCGATCGCTTTTTTTGCCTAAACTACAAGCAAAAGGCGAAGACGCTTGCACGAAAGCTGTCAAAATCTAATTAAGGGAAATACCTGTAAATATCTTTTCTTTGTAACGCTCTGACAAAAAGAATTACATTATCAGAGATTGTTAACTCTATTCTGTAATCTCCAACTCTAATCCGATAATAATCACCATCAGCTTTAAGTTTTTTAACATTATTCACTTCTCCAAGATTTTCAGCATTTTCGACTTCTTCAATTACTGTTTGTATTCTTTGCAGTAATGTTTCATCTTTAATTTTGCTTAAATCCTTTTCAAAGCTTTTGCGGAATTCAACAATCATCCTTTATTTCCCAAAATCTTAAAAATTGCCTCCCGGCTGACTGGTTCTGTATTTTCACCTTCTTTGATAGCTTTTTCTAGAGCTATGTCTTCGATAATTTCTGCTAACAAATCAGAGAATACTTCTTTCTGTTCTTGAATTACTTCGATAAGTGCGCTTTTAAATAGTTGCTTAATTTTCTCTTCGTCAAGATTAAGTTCTGTCATATTATTCCTTCAAATTGATTTGGATTAATATTAACATGGCTATTGAGGATAGATTGAAGGTATGTATTTAATATAACTTTCCAAAAATGCTAGACAAAGCGATCGCTTTTTTATTTTTCGATTGAGAAATCCCTATTAATTCCTGCCGAATTTTATATCTGGTGCAGTATCCTCTGGATAAATAGGTGGTGACTGTAATTCGTAATTATCCAATAACTTTTTTCTTCCTCTCCGCGCCTCTGCGTCTCTGCGTGAACCTTCCTCAGATAATATTCTGGTTTTTCGTCTTCACCCTTTGATATAACTCCTCCATCGTTTCAATAAAAGAATTATCCTTGCGCCAAAAAGCTGGAAAATCTCCCTGCTTCTTCACCAAAATTGCTGATACTCCGCTTTGACTACCTACTTCAATTGTTTGTGGTAATCGCTTCGTCCCTAACCAAAATTCCCTCACACTTGGCTTTTGTGCAATAGCTTGCTTTTCTAATTTTGTATATAGCGAAGTCGATACTTCTAAAGGAATTTCCTTCGTATTCAATTCTTCCGATAGCGCTTTACCTAAATTTGACTCAGCCAGTTTTGCTTGCAGTTCTGTTTTTGATAATCCCCGCAATTCAAATAAAAGAAATGGGTTTTCATCTAACTGTGAAGCAACTAAATAATATACACCAGCGATATGCTTGCAAGGATTGGCGTAATCTGGACAAGAACATTTGGTTTTAAAATCTTTGCTGTTGTGGGGTAATAAATGTAATCCCAAGCCTGCAAAAGTATCTTCTATATTTTCTGGTACTTCGTTAAGGAGTAACCGCGAAACAATACTAGCTTTTGAGGAAAGCTTTTGAATCGCTTCACTCCATCGATTTTTGGCAATTGGTGTAATTTCAATTGAGATATTATAAGTTGGTTCTTTGTAAACTCCAAAGTAAGGATTTATTGAGCCTTTGACTTTGGCTGTAATTTTATTTTTCTCTACTTCAAAATTTAAAACTTTACCTCCACGTGCATAAGAACGTCCGCGTTGGAGTCGTCCTTCATCGGTGAATTGTTCTAATGCTTGAATAAAGCGATCGCCCCACCAAGTTCTGCTAAATTTAGCCATGAGGTTTACTCCAAAATTGCGCTTTTATTTAAGGCGATAAGTTGTTTAAAAGCTTCGTTATCCAGTTCCGTGAGCCAAGATTCATCACTTCCGACAACAGCAGATGAGAGTTTTTTCTTATCTTCAATCATTTGGTGAATTTTCTCTTCTAGAGTGCCAATTGCCACAAATTTATGCACGAAAACATTCTTTTTTTGACCAATCCGAAAAGCTCTATCTGTTGCTTGATTCTCAACTGCTGGGTTCCACCATCTATCAAAATGGAATACATGATTGGCTTTAGTGAGTGTAATCCCGACACCACCTGCTTTGAGAGAAAGAATAAACACAGATGGTTCTGTATCGGGTTCTTGAAATTCGCTAATCATCTGTTCCCGACGTTTGCGGTTTGTCCCACCATGTAGGTAGTAGGTGTTGCAGTGTAAGTTGTGTTTGAGATGCTTTTCGATGTTTTCGCAGACTTCAGTAAATTGACTGAATATCAGTAAACTTTCGCCTTCGGAAATCGCTTCTTCTACCATTTCCGCTAATCGGCTGAGTTTGTGCGATCGCTCTGGGGAAAATTCGCTGTTATCTTGTAAGAATTGGGCTGGATGATTGCAGATTTGTTTCAATTTCATTAAGGTAGAAAGAATCAAACCCTTGCGTTGGATTCCTTCAGCCTTTTGCAATTGTTCCTCAACATCTTTCACCACCACTTCGTAAAGTGAGGCTTGTTCTTTGGTTAAGTTGGTGTAGAGGATTTGTTCAACTTTATCGGGTAAATCGTTGATGATCGATTGGTCAGTTTTCACCCGACGTAAAATTAGAGGTTCAACTAATTTTTTCAGGGTAACTGATTTGACGCGATCATTATCTTTCTGAATCGGAACCTCAAAGGACTTGCGAAATTGCGCTTCTTTACCCAAGTAACCAGGATTGAGGAAATTAAAAATTGACCACAAATCTAGCAAGCGGTTTTCTACAGGTGTTCCTGTCAAAGCGAGTCGATGTTTGGCGGAGAGTTTGAGAATCGCTTTAGTTTGCGCTGCTTTGGGATTTTTGATATTTTGCGCTTCATCTAAAACCAGACGATGCCATTTCACACTGTTGAGTAGCTTCTCATCTTTGCGAGCCAGGGTAAAGGAAGTAATCACAACATCATGTTGAAGACAAGCGGCTTTGAAATCTGCAGAGTTTTGCGTGCGATCGCCTCCATGATGCACCATACTTTTTAAGTGTGGCGCAAATTTGGCAATTTCTTTTTGCCAATTCCCAACAACGGAAGTAGGCGCGATTAATAATGTAGGCGGTAAATCACTCCCTTGTCCTTCCTTCTCTTGTACCAGCCTCGCTATTACCTGCACAGATTTACCTAAACCCATATCGTCTGCAAGACAGCCATTTAATCCCAATCTTTCTAAATATTGCAACCAAGAAACACCACGCTTTTGGTACTCGCGCAAATTACCTTGCAGATTTAGTTGTTCAGAAATTGGTTCTAGCTGACTTTTATCTTGCAGCTTCGCCATCATTTCCGCTAAAACATCATCATGTTCAATTTCCCACTCGTCCCCAGCTTCCGCACTGCGTTGGAGAAATTCCAGCAAATTCATCTCTGGTTGTTCATCACCATGAGATTGCCAAAATTCCAACAATTGCTGCATTTTATCTCGGTCTAATTCCATCCATTGACCGCGAAAATGCACTAAAGGAGCCTTAGCATTAATTAATTGTTCCCATTCTTGGGGTGTGACAACTTGCTCACCAATTGCCAATTCATATTCATACTGTACTAGGGAATTTAAACCAAAATAGCTTGTAGTTTCACCCTTTGTCGGCGCTAATTTTTTACCTGAAGCTTTGAGGCGAATTTTGGCACGCCGACGACCTGCGGGAGTATACCAAGCAGGTACAATCACTTTAAAACCTGCGTCTTCTAACACCCAAGCACTTTCTTGGAGGAAAGCAAATGCTTCTTCTAAAGTAAGTTGCATTCCCCTTGGCTGATCCGTTTCCAATCCCTGCCATAATTTAGGATACATCCGCGCTGCATAACCTAAATTCAGCAGCAAATGAGTTTCAAAATCTTTCCCATATTGTTTATGTATTGCCGTTTTAGCTGTTTTATTCATAGTCCAGTAATCTGACAAATCCAGCTTTAGTGAAGGGTCTTGTTTACTGGCTACTAAAAATTGCATTTGCCAATTATCTATTGCTTCAGCTTGAGGAGAATGTAACTGGAAGCAAAGATGAAAAGCAGCATCAGCTTGGGTGCGGGTAATTTTAGTTTTCCATGCTAGCCATTGCTGATATTCTGCAAAAGCTTGATTTGTTTTTAAGGGGTTATGTCGATGGGGATAAAAAGAATATTCAACTAGAGAATCTGCAATTTGTTTATCAAAAGCGGCTGTAGAAGCTGTATGGGTAACTATATTTGTCAGGATAGACTCAGAAAAATGACGTAATAATGTTTCTTGATCAAAAAACTCAATACTCTCACCAGATATTGCCGCACCTGCCACACAAATCAGCGGCATATAATCAATATACTTTTTAATATTTTCTTCGTAAGCAACAGAGATAATTTCCCAAGTGGCGTAGATTTCAAATGCTTGTGCAGTTGATGATTTGCTTTTCTTCTTAGTTTTTGCTGCTTCTAACTCTCGATATTTCAGCGATGGAATATATTGGTCTTTCAGGATGACTTGCTTAAAAGCTTGGGTGTAGTGATACCAAAACAATAAATCCGAACCGAGTTGCACTTCATCGGCATTGTGTAGCGCTAAAAAATGAATATCCTTGAGCAGTTTGATAATATTATTTACTTTTTCCGTCTTAGCAGATATGACCGTTTCATAACAATCCACCTGCCAATATTGGAAATCCTCATATTCTTCGGGAATTTCCACTTCCAGATACTTAATTAATTCTGGTGAGGGTAAAGGTTGATTATCAACAGTAGGTAGAGCAAAATATTTAGGTGATATGCGTTGAATTAATTGATTAGGTGGTTCTTTCAACCCTAAAGCTTGCGTTAAAAAAGCAATTAATTCAGCTTTTGCTAGATGTCCAGGATGAATATTTTGCTGATTAGCACGGCTTTTTTTGACTATCGGGGTTTCTATCCACAAATAAAAAGACCCTGGCTGAATAAAGTCAGATGCCGCATTTGGTATCCAGGTGCCATGAATAACTTTCATAGTTGTGATGCTCTGGATTGTCTAGTAATTCTAGCTTGGTTAAAATTACTCTACCAAAGTACGGTGATACATTATAAGAATCTAAATTTGATTATCGGGCGTTGTACAAATACCTTGCGCCCTCATCCCCTAACCCCTTCTCCCTCAGGGAGAAGGGGAATTGAATCTCTTGCTCCCCTCTCCCTGAGGGAGAGGGGCTGGGGGTGAGGGCAAAAACCTTGCAACTAAGCGGGTTTCACGTTAAGTTGACACCAATGAGCGGTGCCGTGCCCCTACCCCCGTGGGTATTGTTTTAATTGGAAGTCTGACTTCCGTGCAGCGGTGCTAGGCTGTTACTACATTAGTATCTGCTGTTTTCTCTGCGCTATTTTTTAAGCGGGTTAATCTGCTTTTGCGGACACGTTCGCTTAGTTTAATGCCACCAGCAAGCTCATATTCATTGCTGTCTTTGCCATACTTAAAACCAACCCCAGCCAGCATTTTATCGGAAATATTACCGATGATTTTTTCCATCTCGTCAAGTTTGGTTCTAGAAGATTCAATTACAGCCATAGAATCATTATATTCATCAAGCATCATGTGAAACTGCTGTATTAATTGAGTCAGATTTTGTAAGTTGTAATTATCATCAAATGCTATGTTTGGATCAATAGCTTTGATTCCAGCGACTCTAAACTCAGCTTTTTGTAGAATCCGGGATGTACGTTTCTTGCGAGTCATATATTTACTCCTTTAAGACATTTATATAGCTAGTTTGCCTCAATTGAGCTAGATTCTAGTTCAGCAAAAATAGCAATTTTTTTGACAAAACTTTTTATTGATGTCCGTGATTTCTATGAATTTCACTATTGAGTGTTATTTTATACCAATTTAAATAATGTTTGCGACACATCAATATATTCTAGAGGGCAAGGCAGTGCCTTGCCCCTACGCAAAATCTATATGTATCAGGGTTTTAGTGAAATGGTATTAAGAGTAAACCAAAAAGTTTTTCCTAAAGAGCGATCGCTTCAATTTTAATTCTTAATGGTCAAGGTTTTGTTCTTAATGGTCAAGGTTTTGTTCTTAATAGTCGAGGTTTTGTTCTTAAGGGTCAAGGTTTTGTTCTTAATGGTCGAGGTTTTGTTCTTAATGGTCGAGGTTTTGTTCTTAATGGTCGAGGTTTTGTTCTTAATGGTCGAGGTTTTGTTCTTAATGGTCAAGGTTTTGTTCTTAATGTTGTAACCTTGATGACTAAATTTTCTTGGCGATGCTAAAGGCGGGCTACACCCCATCGACAATTCAAGGTGCGTTAGCCTACGGCGTAACACACCCTACGGACAAATGTCACTTACTTTAGCGAGATTTAGATCCCCGACTTTTTCAAAAAGTCGGGGATCTGGGCAGCCACTTTTGCTTAAGTCAGTGCCATTCCACGCCCTTTTGCGATCGCTTAATTTTTAAGACAGTCGCTATAAATTACAAATAAATTACTACGTTAGTTGGATGTGCCTACTGATATTGTTGAGGTAAATTATACAGCAATACATTCAAAAATCAGTTTATTGAAAGAGGACTCAACCACAAAATAATTGAGTTACTTGAATTTATTTATGGAAATTATTAATTTTGAATCTGGAGCAAAGAGGCGTGACAATTAATATGCAGAAGACAGCAGATATACTTGAGGAAATTCATCAATCAGAGTCTATAATTGGACTCAAAAATGAAGCTTGTCGTTCAAAATTCTTTGTTCATTCTCACGCCACTGACAAAGTATGTATATTCTTGCATGGCTTTACAGCTGGGCCTTATCAATTTGAGCCAATTGGTAAAGCTTTTTTTCATCAAGGATACAACGTTTTAGTTCCTTTACAACCCGGTCATGGACTCTCAGGTGAATGGAACCGAAAAAATCCGCCGCCACTTCCTACAAACATTCAGACTTATCAACAATTTGTGCTGGATTGGTTAGAGATAGCCAAAACTTTAGGTAAGGAAGTAGTAGTGGGTGGATTATCAACAGGTGGAACATTAGCAGCTTGGTTAGCTTTAGAGTATCCCCAGTTAATTGATCGCGCTTTATTGTTCACACCTTATTTAGCTAGTCATCAGTTAATATTCGATTGGCTAATTAAAATTTTACCGATTTACTTTGAATGGTTCAACAAAGACGCATCTGGTAATTTTGGCTATAAAGGTTTTCAGCTTCCTGCATTACGCATATTTCTAGAATTAGGACAGAAGCTAGTAAAACAGGCTCAAAATTCTGTTGCTGCTCCGATATTAATGGTTTGTAGTGAAGCTGATCGTGCTGTGAGTCTTTCTAAACAGCAAGATTTTTTTATAAATGTACTCCAGCAACAACCAAAGTCTTGGTATTACTGCTTTGATGATTCGCTACAAATTGAACACCGGATGATGACAAAACTGGAAGATAATGATTATGAGGAATTAGTAATTACTCTCGCTAAAGCATTTGTGGAAAGTGATTTAACTTGGACACAGTTTCAGCAAATGGCAAATAGAATAGTGCAGGGAGAAGGCTATGAGCAAATTAAGCGAGAATTAAACATCGATGGTTTAGCTTCTCAACAATTATCTGCAATGATGACTCAACATTTAGGTTGCGATCGCCTTAAGTGCATTAAACCACGCTAGTACAAATTTTACCTTCGGCTTGATGCGATCGCACACTAGCACCAGTGTGTCTAGTCTTACTTATGCTAATTTTTGTTTTAATTCATAGCAATACTACGAGATAGTACTGAGATAATATTTATGCTCTTTAGAGATAATTTATAAAGTATACCTTAAATTGTAGGATGCGTTAGCAGAAAGTACGGCATCAACAAAGATGGTGCGTTACGGCTAAATTTCATTGTCTCTAAGTCCGAAATCCTTGCACAGCCGTAACACACCCTACCTTTATAAATAGCCTCTTACCTTGCTCTACCCAAGCTTTTATTGAATCATTGGATATAATATTAAGTAATAAATTACATATTCACTCAGAAATAGAGAATATAATATAAGTATCATTTTTGACTTCAGCTATTTTTATGAAATTAGTCAAAAAATTTTTAGCTGTATGTTTTTTATTATTTGGTATTCCCTTTTCTGCCGCAATGATGATTGATATTCTCAATCCCAAAACTACTGAAAAAGATAAGAATGATGCAATAGCGGCTTTAACTATTTTGACTCTTCCCTCAACCATGATCGGAGGATGGTTGACTTGGTCTTTAGTCCAGCAGAATAGAAAAGAAAAAGCATTAATTCTCGCATCAGAGCAACAGCGTCTTGAGTTCTTTTTTTTAGCATTAGTCGAGAGCAATGCTGGCAGAATCACAGTATTACAAATGGCAAAAAATGCTGATATTTCAATTCAGTCTTCTAAACAATATTTAGATGAAAAAGCTCAAGAACTTAATGCGGCTTTTGAAGTGGATGAAGAAGGAAATATTTCCTATAAGTTCTCTTTTTGATTGGAGTATTGATGAGAGTATTTCAGCAGAAAATAGAGGAATCCGATTTGCTTTTTGAAAAAATCTCAGTAACGCACGCAAAACTTTGTTAATGATGCGTTACGCTATCGCTAACGCATCCTACTAATCTTTTTAGATGGAGTATTAATCAGAGGATTTCAGCATAAAATATAAACTATTTGTAAGGGCACAACATTGTTGTGCCCTTACCCATTTATTCTATTCTAATTGCTATTAGTGAATCTACCTTTCTTCAAATTTAGAGTAGGTAGTAATTCTCCTCAGAGTTTGTATATCTGATTAACTTTGAGAACGAGGGGCGTTGAAGGCTTCCCAAGCAGCTTTAGCGGCACTTTGCACGCGATCGCCAAATCCTGTAATCTCTTTAATTAGCAGGTGCCAATTTTTTTCAGCTTCATCCTGCATTACCGCCCAAGAACGTTCAATGCGATCGCGTTCTATGAGTTTTTCCCCTTCTAAAGCTTCCCGTGCTTGGCGTACAGCGTTTAAATAAGTTTCGCGGGTAAGAGTACCTGCTGACTCGGCTTCAGTTTGGGCGCGTCTTTTGAGTGCTTCAATTAATGCTTTAGTTTCGCGCTTCACTTCATCAGTTTCGCCAGCCATTTCAGTTTCTACTAATTCGTGAGTTTGAGAACTAATTTCTACTACTACTGTTGATTCAAAGTTGTTGTCAGTCATAGCTAAAACATCCTTAAATTGCAAATTTTCTTATCCAATTAAGAATTGCACCCTGTACTAATTAGCCATCAATAATTTGACTTTTGAGTACAGACGCGATTAATTGCGTCTCTCCCACTTTCGACTTCAACCTAATAAGTTGTAGTTACCAATTGTTGCTCTAATTTGAGTAAATGCTCAACACGATCCTCAGTAGCAGGATGGCTAGAAAACAAGTTACCGAGAAACTTTCCAGAAATGGGATTGATAATTAATAATGGCTCAAAAGCTGGATTAGCATCTAAAGGTAACTGTCTAGCTGTAGCTTCTAAACGTTGCAATGCTTTGGCTAAAGCACGAGGATTACCAGTTAGTCTTGCAGCACCAGCATCAGCAGAAAATTCTCTGGTACGTGAGATACCTAACTGAATAATTGTGGCAGCTAAAGGTGCAAGTAATACTGTTAATAAAACACCTAAAGGATTTCCACCTCTATCATTATCTCGTGAACCACCGCCAAACCATAAGCTGTAACTTACCATTTGTGCCAAGAATGAAATTGCACCAGCGATTGTGGCTGCAACAGCTTGTGTTAGGGTGTCACGATTAATAATGTGGGTGAGTTCGTGGGCAATTACGCCTTCGAGTTCATCCTCTGGTAATATCTGCAAAATTCCTTCTGTAACAGCAACAGCCGCATGTTCTGGATCGCGTCCTGTAGCGAAAGCATTAGCAGTTTGGCTAGGGACGATATAAACTCCTGGCATGGGTATATTTGCCCGCTTAGATAACTTTTGCACCATCCGATAAAGTCCCGGTGCTTCTGCTTCACTTACAGGTTGGGCGCGATATACAGCCAACGCAATTTTATCTGATTGATACCAGGAAAAGAGGTTTGTGACTGCTGCTAAACCAATACCTATAATTAACCCAGTACTGCCGCCAATTATCCAGTAACTAATTGCAATTAATAAGCCACTAAGAGTAGCTAACAATACTAAAGTTTTGAATTGATTTCCCATATTTTTGCTCTCCTACTAATGCTGTAATTGATATTTTAAACAACAGCATTACTCAAGCCGTACTATGATTTTAACCACCTAAATAGGTATTTTACAGGTAGAAATTACGCTCCAATTCAGTACGGTTTTCCCACTAAAGTTGCAAAAATACTATTAGCTTTGCTTTTATATAATTCTTGGGAAAAAAGTACTGTATTATAAATTACTTCTTTATTAAGAATTAAGTATTGTCATACTCAATAAATACTTAGTCAGGACTTTAGCCCTTAATTTGAGGGCTGAGAACCTCACTAGGAAATTTTCAAATTTTACTTGTACTGGCGATCGCACTAGCTAATTGGCGGCAAGAATCAGCACAACGGTGACAAGATGCAGCACAGCGTCGGCAATGGTCATGGTGATGTTTATCACATTCTCTACCGCAGCGATCGCAAGCTTCCGCGCATAAATTACACAGATGAGGATACAAAGGCGAATTGCGTGCCATCAACCGAGTGCAGAGTGTACAAGTATCAGCGCAGTCTTGGCACAGCTTGATACATTCAGCCATCATCTGTACCATATCGCTATGTAAACAAGCATCAGCACAGTTTTCGCAATCGCGTACACAATCAAGACAATTTTGAATGCAATTATCAATCAGAGATTGGTAATTTGTAGTAGTTGTCATGCTTTTACGCTTAATTCATGAATAATTCTAATTGCAGTATTTTTGCTGCTTTTGCTATACCTTAAAAAATTACCTAACTCACTACTTCTACTAAAAGTATGAAATTAATTCTTTCTTTTGATGTATAAATAATTATATTTACTAATTTAACATCTTAGTTTTGTAAGATGCTCCAAGACCCTAATTTACGTAATCCTATAGCCATTAGTTTAGGTGCGATCGCAGGTGCTTTAAGCCGATATTATCTAACATTGTGGTTTGCTAATCGCTTTGGCATTAGTTTTCCCTATGGGACTTTTTTTATTAATCTTAGCGGATGTTTAGCGATGGGATTTTTCGCCACCTTAACTCTAGAAAAAGTGGAAATTATTTCTCCAGAAATCAAGTTAATGGTAGCAACTGGATTTTTAGGAGCATATACAACTTTTTCTACTTATGGTTTAGATACTATCGGCTTAATCCGTAGTGGTAATTTATTAATTGCAACTGGTTATTGGGCAGGTAGTGCCATATTAGGAATTATCTGTATTCAGTTAGGTGTAATTTTTGCAAGATTATTGCCATAGTATATTCATCAATGATTTATGAAATTATTAACTTATACCAAATCAAATAATGCAGGACTTACGCAACTGGTACACCTATCTTCTGATTTAAGAGTCAAGTGTCAAGAGTCAAGGGTCAAAAGTCAGAAGTAATTTATCCCTAATCCCCATTACCCCTTATTCCCAGAGGGGGCCTCGAGTTCCCCAATCCTGAGGAGTTCTTTAATTTTGAATTTTGAATTTTGAATTTTGAATTCGGAGCGCAGCGACGTGACTACAACCCCCACCTTACCTAACTACATCAACGGACAATGGTGTGCATCTAATACTACAGATTATTTAGATGTCATCAACCCAGCGACAGCAGAAATATTAGCTCAAGTACCTGTATCACCTGCATCTGAAGTCAATCAAGCAGTTGCAGCCGCCGCAGCAGCTTTTGTCACATGGCGGCGCACACCAGCGGCAGAAAGAGTGCAGTATCTATTCAAACTCAAAAATCTGCTGGAAGAAAATTTTGAGGATTTGGCGCGCACAGTTACCTTAGAATGCGGTAAGACTTTGGCGGAGTCCCAAGGGGAGATGCGACGGGCAATAGAAAATGTCGAAGTTGCCTGTGGTATACCAATGATGATGCAGGGAACAAATTTAGAAGATATTGCCAGAGGGATTGATGAGATGATGATTCGTCAACCCTTGGGAGTGGCGGCGGTGATTTGTCCGTTCAATTTTCCGGGGATGATTCCATTTTGGTTTTTACCCTATGCGATCGCAACTGGCAATACTTACATTGTTAAGCCTTCGGAAAAAGTACCGCTGACAATGCAAAAAATCTTTGGACTGGTGGAAAAAACTGGTTTACCCAAAGGTGTACTCAATCTCGTCAATGGTGCAAAGGAAACGGTCGATGCCATTTTAGATCATCCCCAAATTCGGGCAATTAGTTTTGTTGGTTCCACACCTGTAGCTAAATATATATATAGTCGCGCCGCAGCCAATGGTAAACGGGTGCAATGTCAAGGTGGGGCGAAAAATCCCTTGATTGTTTTACCAGACGCAGATATCGAAATGACTACACGCATCGCTGCTGATAGCGCTTTTGGCTGTGCGGGACAACGTTGTTTAGCGGCTTCTATCGCTGTTACCGTTGCAGATGCGCGTGACTCGTTTACAGAAGCTATGGCCGAAACTGCCAAAAAGCGTGTAGTCGGTAACGGTTTAGACCAAGGTGTAGAAATGGGGCCTGTAATTGATCTTCGCAGTCAAACCCGCATAGAACAATTAATTCAACAGGGAGTAGAAGAAGGTGCAAATCTCTTAGTTGACGGACGAAAACCGCAGATTTCTGGTTACGAACAAGGTAACTTTATTCGCCCGACAATTCTGCAAAACGTCAACCCTGCAGGAGAAATCGCCCGTACCGAGATTTTTGGCCCAGTATTGAGCTTAATTCATGTCAATACTATTGAAGATGCGATCGCCTTCGTCAATAGCGGTCAATATGGGAATATGGCTTGTTTATTTACCAGCAGTGGTGCAGCCGCCCGTAAGTTTCGCTACGAAGCTGAGGTTGGTAATATTGGCATTAATATTGGTGTGGCTGCACCAATGGCATTCTTTCCCTTTAGCGGTTGGAAAGAAAGCTTTTTTGGCGATTTACATGGTCAAAGCAATCACGCAGTAGAATTTTTCACCCAAACAAAAGTCGTAGTTGAACGCTGGCCCAAGGATTGGTCACGTCAATTTTGACCAAAAAGCTTCCAGGATTAATTTTGCTGTTATCAACATTTATTCATAATACTAATTTGAAAAAAGAATGCGACAGATGGTAGGGGCATGGCAGTGCCATGCCCTCTAGAATATATTGATGTGTAGCAAACATAATTTGATTTGGTATAAGTATAGTATGAGGATATCTACCATCACAATATTTGAAATTCTCTGAAATTGTTCACTGTCTTTCACTGACTAAAACAGTTTCACGTTCCCCTCGAGTAATTCTCAGTTCCTCATCAACATAGAGAATTTCTAACCGCCCTTTCGGGGAACGACGCATAGTAAAAGAAATTTCTCCGGTATCAGGATTCATTCCTTGGGGAGGAACTAAACCAAACATTAGGTTCAAAAAACCAGACATCAAAATTTCTTTAAAACCTCTTCTCGCAGAAGGTTGTTGATTACCAAATACAGCTTTCCATTCTTCTAGGTTCTGGTTATCTTGTGGCTGTAATATTCCTCCAGTAAATTCTACTTGCAGTGTTGTATCGCTAACAACCTGGCAAACTCCCAGATTGCGAACAATCCCATTTAATTTAGGGACAGACTCATCAATTGTTGTAAACTCCACAACAATATCGTGGCTATACTGTTCTCCATTACCCAACAAAAATACAGGCTGTGAAACTCTCTGGAGAGTAACTTTTAATCCAGTGGGTTGAAACATATTAAAAGCAAGACGACCAAGGGTGTAAGAAAAGCTTCCATCTGCAAGCTGTTCTCCCCCCGGAAAATTGGGCGCACTAATCAACAACCAATTACTATCCAGTAGGGTATCACTACGAGCTGGTGCTGTTATTGGATTCAACGATTGAAGATTTTCAATCGCTGCTATTACTTCTTTATCCTTCGTATTTCCCCCAGAAGCCGCAAGCGCCTGACGCAAATTTGTTTTAGCTGCTTCTGATGTTTTTGTATTCACTGCCATAGCTTTGAAATTCCTGATGAGTCAAAATTTCAGGTTTTTAGGCTGTTTTAATGGACAGTATAAACAATTTCGGGGACTGGGGATTAGGGACTGGGGACTGGGAGGACAAGAGAGATAAATGACTCTTGACTCTTACTTCTTTTTGCCAAATCCCTGGCCACGCTGACCCTTTGACCAAATAATTAATTCACCATTGTTACCGCCAGCTGCTAATAAATGTCCTTGTGGATGCCAAGATAGACAAGAGAATCCTTTAGCTGCACCATCAAGAACTTGAGTTAGCCGCTTTCCTCTATTAGAGAGACATACACAACTATCTTCTGATGCAGAAGCTAAAAGGTGAGTTTTGGGTTGAAATTGCAGCGATCGCACTGTATCTTGATGTGTGGGCAGAACTTGCGCTTCCCAATCATCATTTTGTTTTTCCCACACTACTACCCCTTCTGCACTAGCAGCAGCCAACAAAGGCGCACCAAATTTTGTCACTGTATCCGACCATGTTAAATAGCGAATTTTACCTGGAAAGCCCCGCATCATCCAAGGGTCAGGATTCTCCCATTCCAAAACAGTAATCGAACGATCCATATTTGCAGAAGCGATATATCTACCATCGGGTGACCAAGAGATCATCAAACTTGCGGAATCAACAGGTAACAAAGAGGGTTCATCATCCCAATTTTCCGCCATCCAGATTTTTACTTCTTGATAACCTGCAACTGCTAAACTTTCGCCATTAGGATGCCAATTAATATCGAGAACAGAAGAAGTCTCAAAATTTAGCGTCGCCTCAACTTCACCGATTTCTGCATTCCATACTTGCACTATTCGACCTAAGCTAAATGCTAATTGGTTGTTCGTAGGACTCCACGCCATCCGATCAATCCAAACATGGTAATTTTGCAAAATCCTGAAAATTTCTGGCTGTTGTGACTGTAAACGCCAAATTTTTACCTCTCCATTTTGCCCAGATGCAGCGAGAAATTGACCATCCCAGGAAAAAGCTAAACAGTCTACAGATTCACCATTACCCGGTTGTAGAGATATTTCATCAAAGGTTTCCCCAACACGCCATATAGTCACCTCTCCCTGCGCCGAACTAGCAGCGAGAATCTGACCATTAGGTGACCAAGCGATCGCTGTGACATAATCTGAGAGCATCCCTCGCCAGTGCTGCTCAAAGTCTCCTTGTATTTTTGCTTTTAAACTAGACACGCCCACAATCCTCTCTAAAAGCTGCTACTAAGCCAACATCAACGCTACTTCCTTGGCAAAATAAGTCAAAATCAAATCAGCACCAGCCCGTTTCATGCTGGTTAAGGTCTCTAAAATCACCTTTTTTTCATCAATCCAACCATTTTCAGCCGCAGCTTTAATCATGGCGTACTCACCACTGACGTTATATGCTGCTACAGGCAAGTTCGTATAATCTTTTACTCGCCGAATAATATCTAAATAAGCCAAAGCCGGCTTAACCATAACTATATCTGCACCTTCAGCAATATCTAGTGCTACTTCCTTAATTGCTTCCCGTGCATTTGCTGCATCCATTTGGTAAGTTTTTTTATCCCCAAACTTCGGCGCAGAATCTAATGCATCCCGAAATGGCCCATAATATGCGGAAGCGTATTTTGCAGAGTATGCCAAAATCCGCACATCAATATATCCGGCTGCATCTAAAGCCTGGCGAATAGACCCAACTCTGCCATCCATCATATCGGAAGGAGCTACCATATCAGACCCAGCCTCAGCTTGGGAAACCGCCATTTTTACTAATACTTCTACTGTGGGATCGTTGAGAATCACACCATGTTCATTGACAATGCCATCATGGCCATGAGTAGTAAAAGGGTCAAGCGCAACATCGGTAATTACTAGGATATCAGGCACAGCTTGTTTAATTGCCTTGACAGTGCGCTGTACTAATCCTTCTGGGTTGTAGCTTTCAGTACCAATATCATCTTTCTTAATTTCTGGGATCACAGGAAATAAAGCGATCGCATTTATCCCCAGTTGAGATACTTCAGCAATTTCTTGGAGTAACAAATCTAGAGTATATCGATAACACCCAGGCATGGAAGCGATTTCAATTTTCTGCTCCTCTCCTTCCATCACAAACATTGGATAAATCAAGTCATCGACACTAAGAGTAGTTTCCTGCACCATGCGGCGTAAAGTAGCAGTGCGACGCAAACGACGCGGACGCTGAACTGGGGTAGTAGGAGCAATATTTTCTGATGACATGGGATTTGTAGATGATTACCACTAAAATATAATGATAATCGTTTTCATCGCATCACCTCCAAATACTTTCCCACAAAAATCGCAATCCTTTGAGCCTAGAAATCACATAAGATTGCCATATATATAGAGAAAAAATCAGCAAAACTCTGGAATGCGGCGCGATTCGATATTTTACAAACTATTTCAGCAATCTTCGAATTTACTCTTTGAATTATTGACAAATACCCCAGCAAATGCAGATGATTACAAATTTGACTCTGTAGCTGTCAAAGAACCGAAGTTTGAAATTGATGGGGTATTTTTACCACCAGAAAATCAAAGTCCAGGAGTTGTATATTTTTGCGAGGTACAATTTCAAAAGGACGAGAGGAAGCAGAACAAAGAGAAAGAGCGCTGATTTTCCGCCTATTAACTCGGCGGGTAGGAGAATTACCTGAAGATGTGCGATCGCGTGTTGCAACTCTTCCCCTAGAACAATTAGAAAATCTTGGGGAAGCACTGTTAGATTTTACGAGTTTGGCAGATCTGCAATCTTGGTTAGAAGCGTGACGAGCAAATAACGTAATCAACCACGGGGCGATCGCACTCCGTTTAAAATTCAATTGGGATGATTTTGGCGTTTCACAAGTTTGATTAATAGTAAATTATGCCAATTTAGTAGACCGAACACTAGTGCTAAATCCTTTATTTACCCCATAACGAATAGTTTTAAACTCCACATCATTTGTGCTGGGGTTGTAGAGAGTGTAAATTGCTTTTCCTGGGGTGCGTCCAACATTACCTACGCCCACCACTTGACTTGGGGTAATGGTAACCGTTTGAGAAGCAGCGCTACTATCCAGGGTAGTAACGCCTGTATTAATGGAACCTGCTTGTAATTGATATTGAAAAGCTAAACCAGAGCGACCGCAGAATAAATTATGGGCTTGCATTCGTGACAAGCGATCGCACATCATAATTGGAGAACTATCTGGTGTCAGTTCCTCATCCACAGATACCGTTGTCCCGTGAATTAGCAAACAATCCAGTTCAAAAAAACCAAAATTAAGGTTTCTGATCCATTGCACTGTTTGGCGAGAAACACTATCCCAAAGCATTTTCGCCGTATCTCCGCCATACTTAGCCATCAACTCAGTAGGTTCTCCTGTCGCAGCCAAACCATGCAAAATCAAACATTGTTCCTCCCACCACCCCTTACAAACCATAGGTTCCAACTCACCGCGCCGAGGTTTGCGTACCCGTTCCACCAGTTTTTCCGATTCTGGTGTCGGCCCAACTAAATCACCAAGAATATACAAAGCCTCTATCAAGCGACTTTGGCGTTTAATATCCGCCATCACAGCCTCATAAGCCGCCAAATTCCCCTCAATTCCACTCAAAATAGCCCATTTCATCATAATTTTAGATTTTAGATTTTAGATTTTAGATTTTCAATTGTTGATACCCTCTCCCATTCCCCATTCCCCATTCCCCATTCCCCATTCCCCATTCCCCATTCCCCATTCCCCATTCCCCATCACCTCGTACAAACATGAGTCGGATCATCCGCCCGTTCCGCAAATTCCAAACCCTGCGATAAACGCCAAGCAAAAATAGCAGGTAAGCCTTTTTCAACAATCGCCGCGCAAGTTTTTTGATAATCGTAAGGAACTTCTCGCAACATTACTTGTTGAGTATCCGTGTCATAAATTACATAAGTTGCATTGGGTCGCCCATGTCTTGGTTCCCCAACCGAACCAACATTAATAATTCGTTTTACAGATGTATTAAAACTCCTTTCTTGGGCTTTTACATCTTCAGTTTTGATGCAAACTTTTAAATTACCTGCATCCAAATTCCGGATATAAGGTACATGAGTATGACCGCAAAATAGCACATCTGCATCTACAGCTATTACCCTTTCTAGGGCAACAAAAGCATCCAATTCAGGTAATAAATATTCATGATTACTGTGAGGGCTACCATGCACAAAAGCTAAATTTTCTTGACGTAAGCTGTAGGGAAGTTGGGCGAGAAATTCGCGATTTTCTGGCTGAATTTCTTTGTTTGTCCACTCATGAGCTAAATGTCCCCGTTTTTCCGCTAACAATGAGGGATAACTGCACTCACAAGCATTCAAACCTTCAACAATATCTTCATCCCAACAACCAGAACAAGTGGGAATCTCTAAAGAACGAATTTGAGCTACAACTTCATTAGGATAGGGGCCATATCCTACTAAATCACCTAGACAAAAAATTTTTTCAGCTTTGTGTTTATCAATATCTAATAAGACAGCATTTAAAGCTTCAAAATTACCATGAATACATGAGATGACTGCTATTTTCACGCTTCTATTTCCTCTGCCAACAATTGTTTTGTCTGTTCTTGATAATGCAAAATAGCGGCTTCTGATAAACAGCAATCTTGCAATGTTTTTGCTACATTCACTTCATCTAAGTTTTCTGCAAAAACTTCTATCCCACTAAAGCGTTGTGGCCTTCCTTCTAAATAGCGAGGCAAGTTTAATTCCCTAAAATCATCTTTGGGAAGACCAGCAACATAATCTGTATACAAATAACGCCCATCAGCAAGATTAAAAATGCCTTTCGCACGGGTAACTGTGCCATAAGCACAATGTGTTAATTCATACCAAAATTCTGCTAAACTACTTTCGTCAACAACTTCACCAGTGCTGGAAGCCCGCCATAGCCTAGCTTGTGACACAGTATTTGGAATATTTACACTTGGTATAATTTCATTCGCCCAATCGTGCCATTCCGAATTCTGCAGGTGTGGGGGTAAAAGTGCGATCGCATGGTACTGTAAGTTATCTAAAATTTGGGCTACTGCGCTTAATTCCAAATAAAATCCCAATTCTAGATAAACCGCATCCGCTACTGTGAGTTGGTTCAAAAACTCAATTCTTTCACTATCGCTAAAAACTTTCACAAATGGGAATTCAGCACCTAGGCGCGTTTGGTCAATGGGAACAGCACCTGTACCAGGGCTAAAATACAGTACTTTTTCTTGCTGTTGTAATCTCAACTGCTGTTCAATCCAAGTAGTTTTGCCACAACCGACTGGCCCAGCAACTACGGTAATTATGGGTATCATACCAGAATGATAATCGTTTTTATGGTTTTAAAAAATCAAGCACTTCTCAGGTGGGAAAGCGCCAGACTCCGCTTCACAATTGCCGGAACAATCTTGTCACTCGCCATTCTCGCACCTGACAAATTTCTGGCGGTTGGGCCTACTTGCAAAGCAGCTAACCCACCCATAATAAATAATTCCGAACCAGGAATACGTAAATATTCATCTAATACAGGTAAACCATTAACTATAGGAGTTGGATAAGCTGCCAAAACTTCTTTTAATAATGGCTCAGATGTAGCATCAAATTGAGTGCCAGTAGAAAGCCAAATTCTGTTGTATTCATGCTGGCTACCATCACTACATTTAAGTAACCAATTCGTACCCAACCACTCAGCTTTTACTACTTCACAGTTTTCATCAATTTTGAGATTACCACTACGCACTTGTCGCCGCAGTTGCATTCCCATCGCTGGTGTCATGGAACCCCCATTACGCGCTTGCCTAATCATCGTAGAGCGCTGTTCATAATTCGGTTCTGCAAAAAATCCCTTAAGATACTTGGGCCCTAACCAACCTGGTTCCGCATCAAATAATTTCTCTTGCAATTGTCGGCGCATGATTAAATGGACTTTTGCACCACGGGAAATCGCACCTATAGCTAAATGTCCACTAGTTAATCCGCCACCAATAATTAAGACTTTTTCCCCCAGAAAATGCAACTTCCGTAAATCTACAGCTTGGGAATGACAAAGCCTATCTTGGGGATACTCTGACTCAATTTGATATAGCCAGTCGGGGAAGTTTCGTTTAGCGCTACCCGTTGCCAATACTACCCGCCGCGCCATAATCGATTGTCCATCTTGCAACCACAGACGCAAGCGTGGACGAATCAAATGACGCAGAGGTTCAATGCGAATCACGTTTAAAGGAACTACTTGCTGCGGCAATGAAAAGCGAGAAATTACATCCTGGCAAAAATCCTCAAATAGCTGAGTTCCTGGTAAATCATAGGGTGCAAATAACTCACTAGAACGAGATTCAGCAAACTTCCGCAATGCAAAAGGATTGGGGTCAGGATGATGAACAGCGGGGGAACGCAAATGAGGAATTTCTAAAGCTGCAAATTGGTGCTGCCAATTACTCATCCACCTTCCACTAGGGTCAAACACCAAAAACTTACTCCGCATAGTTTGCCGCTTTTGTAGGAGGTGAGTGGCTAGGGTTAAGCCATGAGGGCCAGCACCAATAATTGCTAGGTCTATTGTCTGAGGTATTGATGGTGGAGTATCTTGCATTTGCTCACAAAGATTATGATAATCATTATCATAATAGTTTAAAGCAAATCAACTAATTCCTTGCCCTGATTTTCAAGCTAAAAGCTAGCATTGTGCCGAATCAAATTCATAAACTCCTGACGAGTGCGGACATCTTCTGCAAACACTCCCCGCATTGCACTGGTAACAGTCCAAGAACCAGGTTTTTGAACACCGCGCATTACCATACACATATGCGTTGCTTCTAATACTACTGCTACGCCTCGAGGTTTCAGTAAACCTTGCAGTGCATCGGCAATTTGTATAGTCAGGCGTTCCTGAACTTGCAAACGGCGTGCATACATTTCACAAATTCGGGCAATTTTCGATAATCCTATCACCTTGCCATTAGGAATATACGCCACATGAGCGCGACCAATTATCGGTAATATATGGTGTTCGCAGGAACTAAAAATATCGATGTCTCTAACTAACACCATTTCATTGGCATCTTCTGTAAATACTGCCCCATTTAATAATTCATCCAAAGATTCATCATATCCTTTGGTGAGAAATTGAAGGGCTTTAACTACTCTTTTTGGAGTATCTTTTAAACCCTCTCTATCAGGATTTTCTCCTAAGCCAATTAACAAAGTACGTACAGCTTGAATCATGTCTGATTCTGTAACATGAGGTAATTGTTGATTGGGTAAAGCGGTAACAGAAATTATTTCTGGAGCAATTGAGAGAGTCATGGGTAATAATTTTAGAAATGGGCTAAAAAAGGAGGACAAGGGGCAAGGGGGAAGACCTAATGAATAAATTTAAGGGCTTCATTCAATAAGAGAATTGCAATTCAATTCTCAATAAATACTCTTCCTGTCCTATTCTTTAATTAGTAAAGATGTTTTTCTCATACTAAACATTCATTCAGGAGTGAGGTAACTTTTTTAGTATCTAGATTTCTACCAATTACAACTAACTGATTTTTTGGTGAAGAAAACCATTCATCTGCATCTAATTGATAACGCGCCCCACTCAGTTGAAAAATATGTCTTAATTCACTTTCACTGAACCAAAGTATACCTTTAGCGCGAAAGACATTTGTGGGTAATTTGTCAGCAAGGAAGGTTTGAAATTTCTGCACATCAAAAGGGCGATCGCTCTGAAATGATATCGCTATAAATCCATCATTTTCTAAATGATGAGAATGATGTTTATGCTCGTGGTGGTGGTCATGATGGTTATGATGGTCATGATGGTCATGATGATCGTGATGGTCATGATGATCGTGATGATGCTCATGATTATCTTCTCCTAGTTTTGAGATATACTCATCTACTGGAGTTAGTTCTACATCTAAAATTAAAGGTAAAGCTACTTCACCAAATCTCGTGTGAATAATTCTAGCTCCGGCTTTCACATCCTGAATATAAGCTTCTAATTCTGTTAGCTTTTGTTTGGTTGTGAGGTCAGTTTTATTCAACAGAACTACATCTGCATAGGTGATTTGTTGTAATGCAGCATCGCTTTCATAATGCTCAGGTGTAAAAGCTTCAGAATCTACCACGGTGATGATAGAATCTACCTTAGTTAAATCTCTAAGTTCTGTACCCAGAAAAGTCAGAATAATTGGCAGTGGGTCGGCTATACCAGTAGTTTCAATTACTAAATGATCGATGCGCTCTTCTTTTTCTAAAACGCGATAGACAGCATCAACTAAACCATCATTAATAGTACAGCAAATACAGCCATTACTCAGTTCTACCATATCTTCATCCATAGATACGAGTAGCTGGCTGTCGATATTAATATCACCAAATTCGTTAACCAAAACGGCAACTTTTAAGTCATGCTTATTCTTGAGAATTTGGTTGAGGAGAGTTGTTTTCCCACTCCCTAAAAATCCTGTAATGATTGTGACTGGCATTCCCCGTTTAGGAATATCAAGTAATCCATCGTTCGTTGCTGGCTTTGGGGCTGTGGTAGTCATAAATTCTAAGCTGATGCCAGAGATAAAATGATAACGATTCTCATTCTACCTAAAAAGTCACAATATGCAAGTCTGGGGAAAGGCAAAAAAACTAAAAACCTTTACCCCTTACCCATTCCCCCTTCCCCCTTGCCCTTATTTCTCCAGACGCTTATACAGGCTTACCCTCAGAGTGATGGCTGCGATTCTCCCAAGGGGAGACGCTTGGCGATCGCATTTTTGATTAGATTAGCAATAGGCTATATTTAGGGACAATTATGACTTCTGCTGTTAGAAATTTAGTACTGGTTGCTGGTGCTACAGGTGGAGTAGGGCAACTAGTAGTAGGTGAACTATTAGAGAAAGGCTTATCAGTTCGTGTTCTGACACGCAATGCAGAAAAAGCCCAAAAGATGTTTAATAACCAAGTAGAAATTGCTGTGGGCGATATCCGCGACGCAGTGACGCTACCAGATGCGGTGCAGAATGTTACCCATATCATCTGTAGTAGCGGTACTACTGCCTTTCCTTCTGGTAGATGGGATATTGACCCCAACCCTAGTTTATTGGAATGGGCGCAGCTGCTTACTGACCGCAAACATCTAGAAGCTAGGGCAAAGAATAGTCCGCTAAAAGTTGATGCAATTGGTGTGAGCAATTTAGTCGCAGCCGCACCACGCAACCTCCAGCGATTTGTTTTTACCTCTTCTTGCGGCATTTTGCGTAAAAATCAGTTTCCTTTTAATGTCCTCAATGCCTTTGGCATACTAGATGCTAAACAAAAAGGAGAAGAAGCCATTATTAACTCCGGGTTACCTTACACTATCATTCGTCCTGGACGCTTAATTGATGGCCCTTATACTTCTTACGACCTCAATACTCTTTTGCAAGCCAAAACACAGGGTAAATTGGGTGTAATTTTAGGCCAAGGCGATAAACTTGTGGGTGATGCTAGCCGAATTGATGTGGCTAAAGCTTGTGTCGAAAGCATTTTTTACCCAACGACTGAAGGAAAGGTGTTTGAGTTGGCAAATCAGGGACAAAGGCCTCCTGTGATTGACTGGGAAAAGCTTTTCTCTCAGCTAACCACTGATGCATCAAGTCAGTTTTAATCTTGCGATGTCTGCAACAGGCTTACCTAGGCATCTGCCATAAGGAAAAGGCTCAGCATTGTGCTAAGCCTCTTTATATCCTGGTGCTTAAACAGACATCCCAAACCACTGTATGCTGAAATTTAATCTAATTCATCTTTCTGGAGGCTGTATTTCAATATCCTCAAGGCTGATATGGCTGGGACAATATGACTTAATTAGTAGAATCTTGAAAATATCCACAATGTTTACAATAGGGTAAATGCTTGTAAGTTAAATTGTGGCAGTTTTGACATTCAATATATTGATAATAACCACAATGCGGACAGTGGCTATCTTGATGGCGAATTTTTTTAGCGCACTTAACGCATCGTGATTTTTGGACTCTATTAGCTGCTTGTAATTTGGCATTGAAAACAACTTGTTGAAAGAACTTGATAACTCCAAAACCAATCAGGGGAATCAGCAAGATATAAACGTAACTGATGAGGAACAGTAAACCGCCAAAAATAGCGCTAATAATATCGAAGAGGAATTGGAAGAGTACGCCTACCTGCAGAAATTCAAATATTTTCAGGATTAGTGGGATAAAAAAGATGACTAGTAAATGCCAGCTAATAAGTGCAACTAGTCCATATCTGCGATTTTGAGCAAAGTTGTGAACTGAGAAAGCAATGAGAATCAGGGGTATGAGAAATAGGGATTGAAAACCAAGCTGGATACTGGGATACCAAAATGATGCTTGCTTGTAGCCTTTTTCTACCTCACTAAATTTATTTTCATCTTTCAGAAAAGTTAGCAAATTAGTGCTTTCTGGTTTGGATAGTAGCCCGTCTTTTAAAGTAGAGATTTCATTTTTTAGAGTAGAAATTTGGCGGTTATTCTGCTCTAAAGTTTGTTTGGCTTTTTCCGCACCAACTTGATTAATTGATTGCTCGCGTGGCTGTCCAGCAATTTTTTCTAAAAGTGTTGAATCATATTGACTACGAATTGTCCGATTGCGCTGTTCTAGCCTACCGATGTTAGCTTGTTTCTCGTCAATGGTTTTGATAGTTTGCTGATTTTCTGCATTTTTTACTTTATCTTTGGCATTAGCATACTGCAAGCAAGTTGTAGAAACTTTACCCAAATGTCCAGTTTCAGCTTGTTGATAGGTTTGCTGAAAATTAGGTTGATTAATGTTATATGGTAATGCTAGTCTGAGAATTTCATAATCTTTATCTTTACTAGTTTGTGTCCGGTAATTTTGCCATTCTGAATAACAGGGATATGACTGAGTTGGACTAAGATGCCACCTACTAATATCATCCAGTCCTGTAAATACATTAATTAATATAAAAATATCAATTAAAATAATTACTATTAAACTGACTTTATTGAGTGGTTCGTTGTTGATTGTTCTGGATTTATTAAAAAATTGATTCAGCAGACGGCGGATTCTTGCTAGCATATTACTTTTTAATAATTAGAAGCTTAGATGCAGTTGATTTTAAGTTATCTTGAGCTAAATACGGATGTAAATGACGTAATAAATATAAAATAATTAATTTATTGTTACAAAAGCTCTGCTTTCTGCTTTTTGAGTAATGAAGTTAATAACATTTTTAAAACAAAAATGTAAGAGATAATTAGGATAAGCATATTGTTGTTTACTCATGAACTATTTAGGCAACCAAAATATTATTTGAAGTGGTATAAGATTTTCCAAGAGCGACACATCAATATATTCTAGAGGGCAAGGCAATGCCTTGCCCCTACAATCTGTCGCATTCTTTTTTCAATTTGGTATTACCATAAAAAACAATGCGGTTTACTTTAGCAATATTTAGATTCCGGAGTTTTTCAAAAAGTCCGGGATCTGGGTAGATTTTTAACGCTCTTGTGGCAAAGTTTGCCAGCCATACCAGTGCTGTACTGCTAGCCAAACTGCGGAAAGTAAAGCAGCTAGGCTGAGGGTAAGTCCGCTGAATGGTACTAACAATCCAAATACTGGTATGACTGCACCCGCAATTGTGCAAATAATAGCGGCTAAAGAAGCACGACGATTTGACCCTAATCCCCACATTAAACTTAAGAAGATAAGGGAAATCATTGTCCATACTAATGGGGGATTAATTAACCTACCTAAATAGGTTAAAGTCAATAGACAAGCGAAGAAAATTCCGCCTGCGATCGCCACATTTTTGAGATGCATTGGTAGCGATAAATATAGTAATAATATCCACCATAAAAATATGGCAGGTGCTAACAATAATAGCCTGGGGATAATGCCCGTATTGCGAACAGGTGCAGTGTTAGTAAACACGCCAAAAGGATTTTTGACGGAAACATTTTCATCAAATGCCCAAGTAAATTGGGTGCTATCTCCTTCAACTTTTGTATTGCTTGGTATCACACCACTAGCAAACTCAACTGGGCTAAAGTTAGCAATTGTGGTGAGGCGGAATTTAGAAAGCAACTGTCCAGTGGCGTTATAAACCCAACGCGGCCCACCTTGGGCTTTATAGCTAACTTTAAAGGTAGTTTCTGCGCCTGGTTCTAAGCGAAAAGGAAAGCCATAATCGCCAGGATTAGTTTGTGGTAATTGGCTATTATCGCGTTCTACTTTGTAACCATCTAGCAGTGAATAACCATCAGGTGGCGGTGCTTCAAAGAAGAAGCTATTAATGTTTGAAAGTTTGTTGATAACTTTGTATACAGCAGTGTAATCTACCACATAAATAGCGCTGCGACCCTTTACATCTACGCTTTGCTTTAGCTTTACCTGAATTTGCGATCCAGCTAGTGCTAAATAACGATTTACTTTTTGCGTATCATTTACTTTAACTACTTTGTCTTTAACTTGAGTTGTGTAGGTGTATGGTTCTTCCGCAACGTAGCGTACTTGAGGCGCAGTTTGTTCTAGCTTATCACCAGCTACGCTTTCAGCTACTTGAGCGACTCTCGCTTGTTCCCAATAATGGTAGCGATTGCTTAAGGTTGTACATAGAAAAAACCCGACAACTACTAAAACTAAAATTAAAGCTAAATGCTGTAGACCTTTTAACAGTTGAGAGTAGCGAATTGACCATTCGCCAAAGAAAACTGATTGTTCTAGAGAACTTCGCCGCAGAGAAACACTAACTAGTGCGATCGCAATTCCTAAAGCTATAACTAAAAATACAAATAACAGTGAACCTTTAAGTGCTTGGGTGCCAAATTGCACCAACTCATGAGGATGTGTTAAATCAGGTAATCCGGGAATACCTTGAGCAGCAGGATTCATGGAGGGATATGTGGATACTGTGAATCACCAGACCGATGTATCCTAACAAAAGTTTCTGCTACTTCATCAAAATATTTACAGAAAAAACCGAATTTATCACTAAAAATTAAGCTAATTCTGCAATTGCAGAATTACCTTGACTGTTGTGAATATAAATAACTAAATGTAACTTTGCGTAAAATAGCAAGCTGTCATTTTTGGCGATCGCTCTATGGGAATGAAAAGTGTTCTCTCTCACATAATCAACCTTTTCAAGTTCTACATACTTCTAAAACTCCCAGCACTAAAATGCTGACTACTAGTGCAGTAAACAATGATTTAACCTCTAGGTACTGGCTTTAAAAATATCCAGGCTACAAAGAACGTAGCAGCTGTAAATAGTTGCGTTAAATCCAATGCAGATAGATAACCATCTGCAAATGAAGCAATGCTGCGATCTGTAATCCCAAATACCCAAGATGAAAGGCCAAACAGCCAAATTCCATTCTTGAGATATCCCAGAACATCTTTAGAGTCGGATGGTTTCTGGTCGTTCATTGTCTTCTACTCCATTGGTGAAGAATTTAGCCATTGATACAAAATCACGTTCAGAGCTGTTTTCACTCTTTACGCTGAAATCTATATTCTATATTAATAAATATTTCAGCATATTGACTAAACTGCCAAAAGATACATATACATTCCCTGACATTCTACCTTTCGGTTTGTTACTCAGTAATATTTTTACAAAAGCAATATATAGGCTGAATGAGATATTTAGCTACATAATCCTTATCCAGTAATAGATTATGCCTAATCAGCCTTAGCTATAGGCAAGTGTTTAGTACGAAGAATATAGTATAAATTGAATCTCTACGCTTTTTGATATATTAACTGCATCTGCAGAAATCTATAAATATGAGTAACTCAATAGGCTTTGTTTTACTGACTCACACGAAACCTCAGCAGATTTATCGACTAATAGCGAAGTTAAACAGTATGTTTAACGCTCCTCCCATTGTGTGCCATCATGACTTTTCCAAATGTGATTTGTCTGTAGATACGCTTCCTAGCAATGTTACTTTTGTAAAGCCACACATACGCACTAGATGGGCTGATTTTTCTTTAGTAGAAGCTACATTATTGGGTTTGCAATTAATCTCTAAAAATGCAGATGTGCCAGATTGGACTGTATTACTCAGTGGATCGGACTATCCGATAAAAACTGCAACTCAAATATTAGCAGAATTAACATCCAGCCCTTATGATGCTTATATTCACCATGAAGAAATTAAGTACAAAGCTTATCAACGTGATTGGCAGAAAAATTGCTTTGATAGATACTGTACAACGGTGCTTTCGCTTCCCTTCTTGGATAAAAAACTACGCCCAATTACTCTAAAAAAACGCCTACGACATCCGTTATTTACAACACCTTTCCTACCTTTTTCTAAGACACTGCGCTGCTTTGCGGGAAGTCAATGGTTTTGCGTCAATAGTCGAGCAGTAGAATACATTATCGATTTTCATAGTAATAAAACTGCTTTAGCTCAACACTATCGCCGCCTTATGTGTGCAGATGAATCGTATTTTCAAACCATACTTGCCAATGCACCTCACCTCAAGTTGCAAAACGATAACTTACGCTACACACATTGGTTAGAAGGAGATTTTCATCCTAAAACACTATCTATGGCTGATTTGCCTGATATTATGGCATCATCTGCTCATTTTGGGCGTAAATTTGATATTGATATAGATAGTCAGATTTTAGATGAACTCGATCATCTAGTTGTGCAACATTAAATGCATTTGTGAACCAATGGAATAGGGAATCAAGAATAATGTGTGTAAATAATTCTGTTTAGCCACTTATTTATTCCCCATTACCAAATACCCATTACCAAATCCCCAATCCCCTATAGCCTAATACCTGAACAATCTGCAAAAATTGCTATATTCCTAGCTCAGTTTTTATTAGTCCTCTTGCAAAAGATACTTTTGTAAACGGTGGGGATAAGCTAAAGGTGAAGGAGAAAGGGAAATTCCATTCCTTTGATTCTTCCTGCTTTCTCTTGATCCTACTTCTACATCAAGTTAGACTACTAAGTTCAATTAAGCAGGAGTACAAACCTTTTTCAGGTGGACTCAGTATGTCCCTCTACCCACAGATAAAACAATTTCTACTCGGTAAATCATTACCAACCAGCGCTCATAGTGAAGAGCGATTGAGTAATGCGGCTGCTTTGGCGGTTCTTTCTTCGGATGCGCTCTCCTCTGTGGCTTATGCAACAGAAGAAATCCTGTTAGTTTTAGTCGCAGCTGGAAGTGGCGCACTTGGTTTATCGCTACCGATCGCGATCGCAATTATTCTCCTGCTGTGCATAGTTGTACTATCCTATCGGCAAACTATTCGCGCTTATCCTAAAGGCGGTGGTTCCTATATTGTTGCTAGAGAAAACTTGGGTCTTTATCCCGGTCTAGTAGCAGGGGGTTCACTGATGATTGACTATATATTGACAGTCACTGTCAGTATATCTGCGGGTACAGCTGCGCTCACCTCAGCCATTCCATCGCTCAGGCCTTTCACTGTCAGTCTGTGCTTAATTTTCATTTTCTTGTTAATGCTGGCAAATCTTAGAGGTGTGAAGGAATCAGGCAGAATATTTATGATTCCTACCTATGGGTTTATTGTGAGTATTTTTGTGCTGATTGTAATCGGCTTGTTCAAGCAGGTTACTGGACAAGCGATCGCAGAATATCCTCCCATCCCTGTACAAGAAGGACTGAGTTTGTTCTTTATTTTGCGAGCATTTTCGGCTGGATGTACAGCACTCACAGGAGTAGAAGCAATTTCTGATGGTGTTTTAGCATTTAAGGAACCAGAGTGGAAAAACGCCCGCATTACCTTGCTTTATTTGGGTGGTATTCTCGGTTTCATGTTTATTGGTATCACATATTTATCAAATGTGTACCATGTTGTACCTGAAGAAGGACAAACTGTGGTTTCTCTTTTAGGTAGAGAAATTTTAGGAAATGGCGCATTTTATTATTTTGTGCAAATTGTGACCTTGCTAGTGTTACTATTAGCCGCAAATACCAGTTATGCAGATTTCCCTAGACTTTGTTACTTTTTGGCACGAGATGGCTTCTTACCCCGACAATTAGCTTTGTTGGGCGATCGCTTAGTCTACTCTAACGGGATTATTCTCCTCAGCTTGTGTGCAGGAATTTTAGTAATTATCTTCAAAGGACAAGTTAACGCCGTTATTCCCCTGTATGCGGTAGGTGTATTTACTTCCTTTACGCTGTCGCAAGCTGGGATGGTGCGCCATTGGTTCCAATCGCGGGAACCGAATTGGCGTGCTAGCGCTTTCATGAACGGCTTGGGTGCGATCGCAACATTAGTGGTGCTGATAGTCATTGTCTCCACAAAGTTCATGTTAGGAGCTTGGTTAGTTGTAGTGGCTATTCCTGTAGTGGTGGCGCTATTTTCTAGCATTCACCGTCATTATAAATACGTAGCCGAACGCTTGAGTCTTCAAGGATTACCACCTCGCAGCTATATTCCTCGCCCACAACCAGCAGTAGTTACTCACCCAGCTGTAGTAATAGTAGGACATCTAAATCGAGGAACCGTAGAAGCCTTAGATTATGCACGCACAATTGCTGATGAAATTGTCGCAGTCCATGTAGATATTAACGGTTCTACAGACAGAGAGCAACTGCAAGAAAAATGGCGACAATTAGAGTCTGATATTCCTTTAGAAATTATCGATTCCCCCTACCGTTCGGTAATTACTCCCATTGTCGATTTTGTGTCTCAGTTTGAAGAACGCCATCCCGATGTTTTCACAACAATCATTATTCCCGCTTTTGTAACTCGCAACTGGTGGGATAGCATTTTGCATAACCAAACAACCTTGTTCTTAAAAACGGCTTTAAGGGCTAAAAAAAGTCGCGTTGTCACCACTGTCAGGTATTATCTGTAAGTAAATATAGGAATCTGATTTGATTATTGAAAAAATCTAATACCAATTCAAATAATGTTTGCGACACATCAATATATTCTAGAGGGCAAAGCAGTGCCTTGCCCCTACAATCTGTCGCGTTCTTTTTTCAAATTGGTACAAGTATGTGTATGGTGCGCTGCGCGAAAACACACCATACGTATATTTCATAAATCAAGTATGAATCCTATAGAGTTTTCTTGGTATCTTTGCAATTCACAATAAATTGTATTTACACACAAAGATACCAAGGCTCTAAATTCATTAATCCTAATGTCAATCAATTTTGGATTTTGGATTAACCCCATGCATTAATGCGAGTAAATCAATTTTTGATTTTAGATTGAATCCAAAATTTAAAATCTAAAATCTAAAATCTAAAATCTAAAATTCGGTCAGTGTTTAATGGGAATTTCAATTGTAAACTCTGTACCTTGTCCGGGTTGGGAAGAACATCTAATCTGCCCGTGATGTTTTTCAACTACTATTTGATAGCTGATAGATAACCCTAATCCTGTGCCTTTTCCTACCTCTTTTGTGGTAAAAAATGGTTCAAAAATTCGAGTCCTCACTTCTTCAGGAATGCCTAAGCCATTATCAGCTATTTTAATGATAATGTGGCTATTTAAAGTTTGCGTACTAATCCAAATATTTAAAGGAGTATTTGGGGTTTTTATTGATGAATGTAAATACCTTTTGTTAATGACATTAAATTTTTCTTCTAAGGCATCAACACTATTACTCAATAGATTCATCAGCACTTGATTGATTTGTGCGGGATAGCATTCAACGAAAGGTAAAATACCATATTCTTTCACAATTGAAATTGGTGGACGCTCTTTATGATTTTTAAAGCGATGTCCTAAGATGAGCAAAGTACTATCTAAGCCTTCATGAATATCGACTAACTTCAATTCGCCTTCATCTGTACGCGAGAAGTTTCGCAGTGATAGCACAATCTGGTCAATTCTGTCGGTGCCTATCTTCATGGAATCGATAGTTTTGGGTAAATCTTTGATGATAAATTCCAACTCTTTGCGATTAATTTGTTTCTGAATCTCTGGAAATAATGAATCATGTTGCCAATAAAGATTGACAACTTTCAATAGTTCGTCAGTATATTCATTTAAATGCACAAGGTTACCGGAAATAAAAGTTACAGGATTGTTGATTTCATGAGCAACTCCAGCAATTAGTTGCCCTAACCCAGCCATTTTTTCCCCTTGAATTAAACGCGATTGAGTTTGTTTTAATTCTTGTAGAGCTTGAGTCAATTCTAAAGTTTGACGTTTGGTTTGCTCCAGCAATTCTCCTTGCTGAAGTGCAATCCCTAACTGCACGCCTACTTGCGCCAATAAATTAATTTCTTCGTCTTTCCAATAACGTGGGTGCGAATTTTGATAAGCAACTAATAATCCCCATAATTTTTCACCTTGACGAATAGGCACAAAAGTTTCGTTACGAGGGAGTTCATTATCATCATCTGTACTTGCAAAGTTTTCGATGATCATTGGTTGGGCTTGTGTCATCGGTTTCCAACCATCTTTAAAGGAATCAGCTACAAATTTACCACTCCAATCTGAGTTAAAGCGGTAGATGGCAATGCGCTCAACTTCTAGTAATTCTAGAACTGCTTGAGTAGTAGTTTTAAAAATTGTTTGAATATCGAGGGATTGGCGGATTTTATCAATAGTTGCAGCTAGCAGTTTTTGCCTTTCCATTGCTTTTTCTCGTTCTTTAGCTTCTGCTAACTGCACAGCTTGCATTTGAAACTGCTTTAAGTAAGAATCCTGTTTTAAAGCCACTCCCAATTGTTCGGCTATTTGGCTTACAAATTCAATTTCTGAAGTTTGCCAATTGCGAGGTGTGTCACATTGATGAATGCAAAGTAATCCCCAAAGTTCACCTTGCTTTAATAGAGGCGCAACCATATTGGCGCGGACTTGGAATCTTTCTAAGATTTTGATATAGCAGTCTTTAAATTTATCTTGATAAATATCTGCAACTGTATTAACTCGACCTTGAGCGTAAAGAGAAGCAAATTGTTCGCTAAAACAATGGTCATAAACTTTTTCTTTGATTGCGGAAGTAAAATCGGAAGCTACATCTTCGTAGATAAATTCTCCAGCCCAATCTGATAAAGGATCGAAACGGAAGACACCTACCCGGCTAGCTTTCAGCAGCTGTCGCACTTCGCTCACAGAAGTTTGAAAAATTTTCTCCAAATCTAAAGATTCACGAATCCGGGCAATTACACCAGTTAATGTTTTTTGCTGTTCTGTTTGATATCTCGCTTCTAATAAAAGTTCGTTATGTTGTAAAGCGACTCCTAAATTTTCACCAATTTGGCTGACAAATTCAATTTCCGAAGATTGCCAATTGCGCGGACTACTACATTGATGAACACACAAAAAGCCCCATAAATCTCCTCGTTTCAGTAAAGGTACTACCAGTTTAGCTCGCACCTGAAATTTGCTGAGAATTGCTATATGAGACTCACTTAATCTCTCTGTGAAAATATCAGCGATCGCTTTGACTGTTCCCTGTTGATAATAAGCAGTAAACTGTTCTCCAAAGGAATTTTCTGGGGTTTTGGCAGCAATTATTGATTCCCAGTTCGGTGCAACATCCTCAGAAATAAATTCTCCTTGGGAATCTTTTTGCGGATCGAAACAAAAGACTGCTACTCTGTCAGCTTGTAGCATTTGTCGCACTTGTGTAACTGTAGTTTGGAAGATGATATCTAAATCCAAAGATTCGCGAATGCGAGTAATGACGCTGGTTAATGTCTTTTGTTGCTCTGCTTGGTATTGAGCTTGGGCAAATAATTGATGGTGTTGCAAGGCTAAACCAATTTGTCTACTAATTTTGGTTAGCGATTCAATTTCATAAGATTGCCACTTTCTTGGTGAGGAATTTTGATAAGCGCCAATGACTCCCCAGAGTTTATCTCCTTGGAGAATGGGAGCTGTTGCAAAAGCTTTTGCTTGAAATTGTTCTAATAACGCAACGTGACAGTCGGATAATCCTGCTTGATAAATATCATTAATAGTAAATGTTTCATTGTTAATGTAGCGTCCCCCTTGATTTTGCTGTAAATAAGTATCCGCGATCGCAGTTTCTACACCCACCAAAGGTATCCAGCCTTCCGCAAATGATTCCGCCACAAATTTACCACTCCAATCGGCATTGAAGCGAAAGATTGCTACTCTGTCAGCTTGCAGCAGCTGGCGGATTTCTAGTGTTGTCATTGCAAAGATGCTTTCGATATCCAACGGCGAACGAATTTTATCGACAATCTGAGCAATTACTTGATCGCGCTGGGCTGCTTGTGCTAATTTGGCGGCTTGTAATTGTGCTTCATGCAAGTGTTTTGCTTGTTGAATCGCAACAGTTAAATGATTAGCAATTTGATAGATAAATTCAATTTCCGATTCTTTCCAGTTACGCGCCTCGCTGCACTGATGAATGCAAAGCAAGCCCCACACTTCTTGTTCCTGTAATAAAGGCACAACCAAGTTAGCGCGTACCTGAAATTGACTGAAGATTTCTACATAGCAATGATTGAGTCCTGCATCATAAATATCAGCAACCGCTTGCACCTGTCCTTGTTGATACTGGGTAGCAAATTTTTCTCCAAAACAGTTGCCATGCACTTTAGTTCCTATTACCGAGTCCCAGCCAGGTGCGATCGCTTCACAAACAAATTCACCTTCCCACTCTATTTGATGATTAAACTGGAATACTGCTACACGGTCTGCATTCAGTAATTGCAGTACTGCTGTCACAGTAGTTTGAAAAATCGTTTCTAGGTCAAGTGACTCCCGAATCCGCACAATTACATTAGCTAAGGCTTTTTGTTGCTCTAGTTGTTCTTGCAGTTCCATACTTGACAATAGAATTTCATTTTTCGTGGAAGTTGAATTAAGTGTCATGGCTCTGATTTTGGGAATTTTGATAACAAAATTTTTCCTCCCAAACTTCTCTAGAATGAACAACTACAAACTCTTCAGTATAAAAAACTGCAAAATTTTGAATAGTTGCCAATTCCCAGTCCCCTATTTCAGGGTCTAAACATTTTTGAGAAGATGGTCATTGTATATAGTTCCCTTTTATTGATGAAATTAACGCCAGAAACTCAAATTTCTGAGATTTTTAACTACTACAATTATTGATTTTTTTGTCATCTAGCTGAGGTATGAATTTTTATAGTAATAGCTTAAATATTATTAAGCAGGCTAATACTAATTCAAATAATCTTTGCAATAAATAAATTATTTTATTCAATTAGTTGACCGTTGACAGTTAACTGTCAACAGTAAGTAAGTTGGTAAAAATAAACCCAACTATGTTAATACACGTAAATAGGTTTAAAATCCTTACCAATGACCAATGACCAATGACAGCCTCAGCCAGTTATCTTTAATTTCGCCAACCTACTTATTCATTACCTTTTAAATTACAAACGGGTCAAATTGATTATTAAACCAATATTCACCAACACGCTCTGCAACTAATGGTTTGACTGTAAATTTAAGTGGGGTGCCATTATGAACATCAATCCGCACACATGAATAAGGTAACCGCTTTTGCGAACTGTAGCCAGTGCGTCCTACATATAATAACGAATCAGCAACTTTGCGGGTTGAACTACCGGAACTGTCGGTAAAAGTCTCCTCTAGTTCAGTTCCCTCTGAGCGCTGGCGGCGGGGACGACGACCGCTACCACCAGAGATAATGTAGTTGATATGGGAGTCAGCATAACCAGTGTCAACGGTGCGGAGATATTCTAGGCAATGAGCGTGACCACTGAGGATTAAATCTACTAGCGGACGCTCTTTAACTAAAGAACCCAGGCTTTCCGCTACTTGTTCAAATACCCAACGCAGCCGATAACGTACTGCTAAGGTTTGGGCTTGATGCCACTTAGTAGCTTCTGTTACATATGGGGGATGGTGGAGATAAATGATCCGTCCGCGCACCTCGGGGTTATTCCAAGATTCAATCAGCCGACTACGCAACCAGTCTAGTTGTTCAAAGTCAATCTTAGGTGCGCTGTGGGAGGAAAGTTGTTTTTCAATGTCAATTTTGACTTCATTGATTTGGTCTAATTTGGCACTAAGGTCGTCTAATTGTTCCGCTTCCTCAGGGTTATCTGGATTGAGGCGATCGCTCATTTCCAAAATCTGCACTTCTTCTTGATCAATTTGCTGGCGACGCTTCTGCAATTCCCGCCGATACAGTTCTCCCTCTTGAGTGGTAGGTAAAGGCGAAGGTTCGTTAAAGGTGTTGGAATCAAGGGCAAAAAAATCTATACCGCCATATCTATAAGTGTAATAGCGGTTGGGTATGCGGGTAAAAACGCCTGGTTGATAACGCAAACATCGCCCATTGTCGGTTTTAGCAGTATAGTGACTGTCTAAGTGCTGCGTTAATTCTTCGGGAGATGCAACTGCTGCTAGATAATCGAGAAAAGCCCGTGAGAATGCATCACCTTGATTGGAACCATGCCAACCAATTTCAAAATCTTTATAACGTAGCATCCGCCGTAGCCGTAATGTGCTACCTGTCAGCAGACGGTACATCAAAGGCACATCATAGTAATCGTGATTGCCTAGTACTGGCAGAAATGGCAGATTAAACACCATGCGATCGTAGGCAATTTTCTGAGGATTTTCTCCACCTACCAAAAATTCCCGGTAAGGTTCGATAAAATTTGCCGGGTAATATTCATGGGAACCCACCACATAAATGACATCACCAGTGTGTAACACAAAACGGCAATCATCCTTATGAGCAAGCATGAGTTCAGCTACTTGTCGTTGGGGATGGTATCCGAAATGGGATTTTGTCCCGCTATCACCGATAACCATAAAAGAAAATTCCGGATTCTCATCCTGGTTATCGTCCACAACCATACTGGTTTGGTCGATTCCTCGCTGCACAATCTGGGGATGAAGCCAACGCACCCGTTCCTGCATTTTTTGAATTTTTACGGGAATTGGTGGTTCGGATATCAATCTCATGTTGGAATGTTTAACGCCTAACCTTGATTGTAACGAGCTTCTGTTTTCTTGGCGATTTTACGGTATAACCTGTGATAAACACAGTTTTTTAGCTCTGTATCTAGAGTAATACAGAAAAGTTAACCAAAGTTAGTTGACTGCACAGCGTACAGCAAAAAGCTTTCTAAAATCAAGTTTACTTTTTATTTTCAAGCTGCTTTAGTACGTAGTAAATGATTTAAACTTGACGTTGCATTAACAAAGTCATTTATCCAATAACTAATACAGGGTTTTTCAGGTAAATGAAGTATACATATAGCGCCACAAAATTGTTGTGTCCTGGCAATAATATCTACTTGACGAAGTTGAAATTTAGTGTATATTAACTGACTACATAATGCTATTGACTATCATTGCTCAACTTATCAACTAATGATTAATCATAAATCGAAATTTATCAGCTTAATAATATGTATCTTCTTGCTCATAATTGCTTGCGATGGGGCAAAAGTAGCTAACAACAATGCCGTTGCCAACTCACAAAATCAACCAAATCAAGTAATCTCTCCTAGCGCTTCGCCAAATTCAGAAACTAATTTAAATGAGCAAACTGCAATCACAGCAGCAGATGCACGTCTAGTTGATATTCAATCAATCAATAAAAATATTGCGCTGGATATCCGTTATGCCACACCAAATAACTTCTTGAAAAAGAAATTATATCCTGAAGCTAGATGTGTATTACGCTATGGAGCCGCCAAACAACTTTCATTAGTACAACAAGATTTAGCCAAAAATAAATTAAGTTTAAAAGTCTATGATTGCTACAGGCCACTTTCTGTACAAAAAGAAATGTGGAAAATCCTACCTGATGAAAGATATGTTGGTAATCCTGCTAAAGGTTCCCGACATAATCGCGGTGCAGCAGTAGATTTGATATTAATTGATAGTAATGGCAAAGAATTAGAAATGCCTAGCGCCTTTGATGCTTTTACACCAGCTTCTCATAGAAATTATAGTGGCGGCAGCGTACAATCTCGCAAAAATCGTCAAACACTAGAAGATGCAATGCGAAAGCGAGGATTTACAGGTTTAGCAACAGAATGGTGGCACTTTGATGCACCAGATTGGGACAAATATGCTGTGATGGATGCGCCGTTTAATAAGATTCCGAGGAAGTAGGGAATGGGGAATGGGGAATGGGGAATAGGTAATAGTAATTTCTCCTTGTCCCCCTAATCTCCCTCATCTCCCTCATCTCCCTCATCTCCCTCATCTCCCTCATCTCCTACTGATACCCGGCTGCTTGCAATAAAAACAGCTTCGCATACTGTCCGCCTGTGGCTAATAATTCTTCGTGAGTTCCTTGTTCTACAACTTTTCCACTTTCAATAACCATAATATTGTCAGCCATACGAACTGTGGAAAACCTATGAGAAATTAAAAATACCATTTGATTTTTTGTGACAGTGCGAAAATGATTGAAAATATCAAATTCAGCTTGAGCATCCATTGCTGATGTTGGTTCGTCTAATACTAAAATATCGGCGCGGCTTCGCATAAAAGCACGGGAGAGGGCAATTTTTTGCCACTGTCCTCCAGAGAGTTCTTGCCCTCCCTTAAACCAACGCCCTAGTTGAGTTTGGAAACTGTTAGGTAATTCATTAATAAAAGGTTGTGCCATGCCTTTTTGAGCAGCTTTTTGCCAGCGGTTTGTGTCTTCTAAATATTCCACATCACCAACACCAATATTTTCTCCGACGGTGAATTGGTAGCGCACAAAGTTCTGGAAAATGACACCAATGCGACGGTGTAATACTTCTATATCCCATTCTTGTAAATCTAAACCATCAAGTAGAATTCTGCCGGAATCTGGAGTGTAAAGTCGGGTGAGTAATTTAATTAAAGTAGTTTTACCGGAACCATTCTCACCGACAATTGCTAATTTTTCTCCTGGTGTTAAATGTAAAGAAATATTTTGCAAGGCGGGTTGGGAACTTCCTGGATAAGTAAAAGATACATTCTCAAATCTAATCCCATCTTTGGGATTTATTCCTTTAGTAGCTGTACCCCAGGGTTGTGGTGTTTGCTCTTCTAAAAATTCATAAAGGTTGGAAAGATAAAGATTATCTTCGTACATTCCACCAATGGAAGTTAAAGCTGCAGAAAAAGTTGATTGTCCTTGGCGAAATACTGTGAGATACATCGTCATATCTCCCAAGGAAATTTTACTTAATACTGTTTCGATGACAATCCAACCATATGCTAAATAAAAGGCTGTAGTACTTACCAAACTTAAAAGATAACCCCACCATCCCCGCCGCAAAGTTAAATCACGGTCTTCACCATAAAGGTTATTAAATAGCTGGCGGTATCGTCCTAGCAGCATTTCTCCTAATTGGTAAAGTTTAACTTCGGTAACAAAATCTTCTCTGGCTAAAAGATTCTCTAAATAATGTTGTTGACGGGTTTCTGGCGCACGCCAACTAAATAGGCGAAAGGCTTGACCAGCAAATTTTGTTTCGCCAATAAATGCAGGCATAGCTGCTAAAATTAGCACTATTACTGCCCATAAAGAAAACTTCACCAGCAAGATACCGTAAGTCACTAGTGAAAGGGCATTTTGTACCAACCCAAAGGTGCGGTTAACTAAAGAAAGCGGACGAACTGAAGCTTCTCGTCGCGCATTCAGCAGTTTGTCATAAAATTCCGAATCTTCAAAATATTTTAAATCGAGAGTGAGCGACTTTTCTAAAATCAGTAAATTTACTCGCTGACCTAGTAGCGCCCGCAACAGCGATTGACAAATAGTCAAACCCCGTTGACTACCGGCTAATATAATGACTGCGATCGCTTCTAATCCTACATACATTAAAGGACGAGAAATATCACCATCTGCACCAGCTTGGGCAGATAATACCACCGCATCTACAATTAACTTACCAATGTAAGCGATCGCAGCTGGTAAAAGACCAGCTACTAAAGTTAAAGTAGCAAGAATAATCGTCAAAGCACGGCTAGTAGTCCAAACCAAGCCAATAGCTCGTCCGCTATAACGGAAAACTGCCAGTGATTGCCGCAGAGTGTTTCGGTTCTTTTTAGTCTTCATTATTCTTTTTATAGCGTGAAAACACCCGCGATCGCTCACCAATATTGCCTAGATACCAGGAGACTGAGGGTTACAAAATATTGAGCGAATAATTAATTGCTTTGGGGAGCAGAGGCGCAGAGGGAGAATAAATTTGAGCGATTTACCACTCAACACTCTTGTACAGACGCGATTCATCGCGTCTCTCCTACTCAGCACTCATTTCCTTTCCCTCTACGTGAATAATTACTACAATAAAGTCACACACCTGACTCTGGAGTGTTGGCCGTGGGCTTATTTGATGATTTAAGTCGGTTTCTGGAAAACCGTTTAGAAGAATTCTTGCGTAATAATCCTCATTTGGAATTAGAAGCGCTGTTAGAACAGTTACGCGAACAAGAAGAAGATACCTTAAAGCTAGTTGCAGATTTACAATTACAAGAGAAGCGATCGCAAGAGGAAATTTTAGCTACAGCTCAAGAAATCCAGCGTTGGCATATCCGTGTACAAAAGGCAAAATCTGCTGGTAGAGAGGATTTAGCGGCGGCGGCGCAAGAGAGAGAAGCCGCTTTATTGCGCGAAGGTAACCAGCGCTGGGGACATATGCAAGGGTTAAAAGAACGCATTAACCAATCTAAGGAACTATTACAAAAAATACAGGCGCGACGGCAAGAAGTACAAGCTAAAGCAACCGAAGCACAGACAGTACGCGCTAAAGCACAATCCCAACAGCGTTTAGAAACTAATGGTTGGTCAAATTCAACTAGTAGTTATTCCAGTAGTTTTGATGACTTAGAAGAAAAGTTTCGCCGCTGGGAAACTCAAGATGAGTTGGAAAAATTGAAACGTCAGATGGGGAAATAAGTCATTTATAGCAACAAATCTCCCACTTTTGTGTAGGCAAGGGGGCAGGAGAGAAATAAAAATATGATCTGAGTAAATTGGATAATTTATTTTCTGGATCTGGAAGTCCCTAAACCAATATTTTTAGGATGCGTTACGAAGCCCGTAACGCATCATCAACGCTTGTAAGGGTTTAGCAGTTAAACCCCTACCAAAAAGTTATATTTATCAAAATTTTTGAGAATTGGTATTAGGGGGTGCAAAGTCTTGCACCCCCTAAAAATTTACCTTATGGCAGTTTTGAAATATCTAAATTATCAGCTGGGCTTAAACCTAATTTGACTTGCTTCTAGATAAATTACTTGGTTTTTTAGTCCTTGAGCTTCAGTAGCCGTTAAACCCTTCCACTGCTGCTGTGCTTGTTTTACACTGGGTACTGGTTTGAGCAAACCTGCTAAATCTATGGTTTGTCCTGGTTTCACAACAACTTTATTTTCAGCAGTTCCCGCATCTAGATTGGGAGCCAAAACCACAAATACTCGTTGAGTATTACTGGAACCAACCCAAAAAGTGCGATCGCCTACTACACTTTGAACATTAACATTTGTAAACTGCACAGGTCTATTTACAAGTGTCTGTTTATTAGCGTTGGTAATTACTAATACATCTGTTATTGGTTGTGTCTGAACAATAGTGGTTGGTTGTGGCGTAGGAGTGACAACAACAGTAGTTGTTACTTGTGGTGTAGCGGTTACGGTAACCGTTGCTTGTGGTGTAGGAACGACAACAACATCAGGTTGCTTGGGTTCAGTAGCACAAGCCGTAATTCCAGTTACTAGCAGGGTGAAAAGTGTTGCTTTATTCAGCCATGAATTTTTACTGACCAGATTACCATGACTTTGTATCTTGCTGAAACTGTAATTTTGTTTATACATTTGACTATTGATATGGTTAATATTGAGTTTATTTAGCCATGAAAGTATTTAGCATTTGAGACTTAAGAACATCTCATGCCGCACCTTTTAGCTAGAGAAAAAAAGGTAGTATTACCTGAATATGTTTAGATTAAGTTATTAGGATATAATTTAGCTTCTACCTAATGGGATACTACAAGACAGAGGCGATCGCAGTAATGTAGTTCAACGATCAATCATTTGTAGGGTCAACAAGCTTTGCGCTTTAGATTCAATATTTTTCGCATTCTTTTTTTTAACCCCCGCTTAGGTTAGGTATAAAGTAAACATTAAATTTTGTAGTAAAAATAAAATTTTGTAGGGTGTGTTACGGTGCTGTTAATGCATAAATTTGCGTCATAAATTAGCTTTTATCCATAACTCACTGCTTAAATTTGGTACATTTAATACTAAAATATCAATCATTGAAATTGTATTTAATTTATTAACTTAGCTTGCAGTTTTTGTTATAATAAAATTCATCATCATTTCACACCTTTCCATTTTCGTATATTCAATATTTTTTGCAATTGCCGCAGTATTCCCTAAACTTGCCAAATGATAGCTGAGGCATGGAACACAATATATTTTTAGATGTTTTATCTAGCCTACAAAGATTATTTGTAGGCTATATTCCAGCCGCTATTTTAGGTGGTTTCATAGGCTACTTAATTGGTATCAATGGCACCATTTATCAGATATGCAGGCGGATATTTCAGATACCCCATAGTGTCCCCCCTATAGCATTGCTACCTATTGCGCTTATTATCTTTCAAGAAAGCGAAGCCGCAATCGCAATAGTAATTTTCACTGCTACCCTGTGGACAATGATTGTGAATACTGCTATTGGTATGCGACATTTTTACAGGCAGTATAATCACTTCCGTGCTGCTATTTTCCATACATTTCATGCTTTAAAAGTTAGCATTTGGGTCGCATGGTTTACAGTTATTGCGGTAGAAATGTTGGTAGGCACAAAGGGTTTAGGCTCACTGGCTTGGGATGCTTATAAAGCTAGCAACATCAATTATATTATTCAGGCAATCATCTATATTGGTGTAATTGGTAGTTTATTAGATCAATTGTTAGACCTAAGCGGATATCTCTTGGTACAGTTTGTTTCAGCAAGTAAGAAATCTGCTCAAGAGAATAGCAAAAAATAAATTTTTGTTCGCTGGAACATTTATACTGTCGTGTAGGCTGGTAATGGGTAATGGGTAATTGGTAATAGGAAAAACGAAATACCCTAGAGCGTCAACAATTAACCAAACTCGATATAACGCACCATATATATTCAAACAGAGATGCGTTAAAGCTTTCCGCCTAACGCATCCTACAAATACTCAGAAATATTTAGGAGAATTTTTAATTATTCCTACCTGTAGTTGATAGTCCGTCAACTATGAGTGAGGGTGTATAACATGAGCCGTTCCAATCAGCATCACCACCTAGGGTTACTAATTGTCTCAAGGCTGTGTAGATATTGCCGGCAACCATTGTATCTTTAACACGCCCAATTACTTCCCCATTTTGCACGCGGTAGCCCAATTCTATATTGATGGAAAAATCGCCAGAAATACTGCCACCACCACCTAGCATTTGGTCAACAATCAAACCATCATCAATTTGTTGAATCAAATCTTGTAGGGATAGAGAACTGGGCTGAACTAAAAAATTAAATAATCCAGGGGTAGGATAGCTACCTAAACTAGGGCGAAAACCATTACCTGTACTACTCATACCTAATTGTCGTGCAGTAGTGCGATCGCTATAAAAATGCTGTAAGATTCCATTTTGAATAAAGACAATCGTATTGGTAGGGCAGCCTTCATCATCAAAAGGACAACTGTAAGGCCCAGCTTGCGGTTCTTGATAGAGGGTGAGACTGGGTGCAATGACTGGTTTGCCTAAACGGTCTGCCCAAGGCGAAGCTTTTTCAAGGACGCGTTTGCCGTTTAATGCAGCTTGCACTGTACCCCAAAGCATATCAGCAGCTTTCGAGGTAAATAAAATAGGTACGCGACCACTAGGGGGTGAGACGTTTTCTCTTGCCCACATTAACCTTTGTAAAATTTGGTAAGCGAGTTTCTCCGGGTCGAGTTCATCACGTTGGGTTTGTCCGTCGGAAACACTTAAAAAATCGTCGCCTCTGACCCATTCAGCCGACATATAACAGCTAAGTGTTGTGTCTGTATAGTAGCAATCTAGACCTTCTGTGTTGACAAGCCTAGTATTTTCCACATCACATTCCCAGTCACTATGGCAAAGTACATCGGGATATGCATCTCGAATCAAAGCGATCGCTTCTTTACCCCAGTTAACCAAAACCTCAATAGGCACGCTTTTCCCTAAGTCCGGGTAAGATGGCTTAAAGTTGCGTCCCAACTCTACTGGTTCTGGTTGATTGAGTTTACTCAACGCTAGAGAGCGTTCTACCATCGCTTGCGGTTCCACAGTACCGTAAGCCACAGTCAGCCCCGGACGGCCATTGCGCCATAGCCGCAGTGCTGTCCCTTCAGATTGACTAGTTTCGAGTTGCTTTAGGCGATTAGCCTCAAAAAACACTGGTCGAGAAAGCGATCGCGACTGATACACTTCAGCTGCTTCTGCTCCAGACTTAATCGCTAGTTCCAGCAGATGTTCTGCTAGCGTATCTTGTGACAAATTTTCAGAACCCATGACCCTTGGTAAATTATGGATTGTGGATTTTGAACCGCGAATGGATAAGGCAGTGCATTCGGTCGCCAGACTTATTGCCTAACGTCTCCACTACTCCCAAAGGGAGAGGCTAGCGCCCAGGGAGAAGCTACTGCCGCGCAGATCATTATCCCAAATCATCGATATGTATCAGCCGTTGCCCTTTTGGGTGATTCATTGATGATTAGCTCGGTGATTAATAATCATTCGTCAAAAGTCTTATGGCTTTTTCCTTTGATCCTCATACCGATTCCCCTCATGAATATGCCATTAATTTACGGCAGATTGACCTCTTGCAACAGCCAAAATCCGGCAAACGATTGTGCTTGAGGATCTGACTGTACACCGATAAAATGCACTCCATTGGCTTTTTGCTTGGCTTCTTCAAATCCTTTGGCTTCTGCCAATGTTTGAGGATTTTTGATGTTAGCCAAAATCCAGCTTTCTGTCACACCAGTTTCTAACAGTAATCTTGTGCCGACACTCGTGTCAAATCTTAAATAAGCTAAATCTAAACCAGACATCCAGCCTGAGATCGGCAAGGCCCTGGGTGAGAAAATCAAAATCCCAGGAATACGGGTTTGAGGTGATACTTGCGCCAACTCTAGAGGAAAAGCTTCACCAAAACCAATTTCCCAATCTGGCATATCCATTAAATCAGCAGCTTCTAAAGACACAAATACCCATTGCTTACCTTCCAATGCATCAGGTAACCGTTGGGGTAAAGGACTTTCCAAACGCACCGAGGGATTAGTTCCCCCTTGATAGCCTGGTTCCTTAGGATACACCTCCTCGATTCGCTGTTTTAGCCATTGGTTAAGCATCAAAGTCCGACGGCTAGCTTGAGCTGGAATACTTACATCCTCGCAGGCTTTGGTAATCATATTATTCATTTGGCGGCGGAAAAAGCGGATTTTAATTGGTGCTTCTCCAGCTTCGGCAATAGCCTCTTGCAACGCCGTCCGCAACCAACCCGAATTTACCTGCGTACTGGGACAGTATTTAGCATAACGAAACAGTGAATCTGTTTTTGCGCGGACATCTAAGGGACTTTCGCAAACTAATACTTCCCAAACTTTTTTCTGATTGTCGTCCAAAATTGGACGGGAGTAAAAATCAATTTCCCAAATACTGCCCATGTTTTCCGGTAAAAATCTGGCTGTTATTATGTTCCTGATATTCTGATCATACGAGTCTTGGGGCAGCAACAGACATCAAGAAGTTAAAACACAAAGTTTCTATTACAGCTTACGAGTAAATCAACAGTTAAGAGCCAAAAGTGGCAGAGACGCGATTAATCGCGTCTGTACAAGAGTCAAGAGTCATTTATCTCTCTTGTCCTCCCAGTCCCCATTACCCAATCCCCAAAAAACAAAACCTGCTCTAATTGTTTATATACTCCTAGCCTTAAGCTTCTTGTCCTATGATTGGGAGCTGCTAATGCTAATTAATAATTAAGTTATTTAGGTACTTTTGCATGGCGCTGGATATTTCCACTTTGCCTTTGGCATTTCAATTTACTTCTCCCGGCCCGATTCTGTGGAGAATAGGGCCGATAACAATCCGTTGGTATGGCTTATTAATCGCCACAGCAGTTTTAATCGGAGTCAGTCTTTCTCAGTATTTGGCCAAGCGCCGTAACGTTAACCCAGACTTACTTAGCGATTTGTCAATTTGGCTGGTAATTGGCGCAATTCCCGCCGCCCGACTATATTACGTTTTATTTCAATGGTCAGAGTATGCCCAGCACCCAGACCGCATAATTGCGATTTGGCAAGGGGGAATTGCAATTCATGGAGCAATTTTAGGTGGACTGGTAGCTGCGCTAATTTTTGCCAAACTCAAGCAAGTTTCTTTTTGGCAACTAGCAGATTTAGTAGCACCTTCGCTGATTTTAGGGCAAGCGATCGGACGTTGGGGTAATTTCTTTAACTCAGAAGCTTTTGGCGATCCTACCAATTTACCTTGGAAATTATATATTCCACTCGATCGCCGTCCGCCCGAGTTAGTTAATTTTGAGTATTTTCATCCTACTTTTCTCTACGAATCTCTCTGGGATTTAATGGTATTTGCCTTGTTGATTACGCTGTTTTTACGTAGTTTGCAAGGTAAACCACGTCTCAAGATAGGTACGCTGTTTCTGACTTACTTAGCAGCCTACAGCCTGGGACGCTTATGGATAGAAGGTTTTCGTACTGATAGCCTAATGCTAGGGCCCCTCAGAATGGCTCAGGTTGTGAGCTTAATCGGAATTATTTTAGGATTAGCTGGATTAGCTTGGCTTTACATAGCTAAACGCCCTTTACCAGATGTTATTTCCACGCCGAAGGGTAATGGAGCGATAGAAAGGTGAGGGACTGGGGATTGGGGGGATGAGGGAGCAGGGGAGAAATATCATTTACCCAAAAATAAAAAATGCCCCAGAGAGTATCTCCAGGGCTTAACCAGGGTGCATCTACCATTACTCTCTACTAGGGAAATAGAGGTTATCCGGAAAGACACGGAAAAATTACCAAAATTTTTTTTAATAAATTATTTTTTGTGCTGCAATGAGTGAATATACAGAAGAATTATGTGACAAAAAATTGTTATACCCTGTAGAACCAAAGGTTTACATTGTGGGGGCAGGCCCTGGAGATCCTGATTTATTAACGGTTAAAGCACAAAAACTGCTAGCTATGGCAGATGTAATTTTATTTGCCGATTCTTTAGTGCCTGAAGAAATTTTAAATCTTTGTCGCCCAGAGGCAGAAATTATTCGCACTGCCAGTAAAACTTTAGAAGAGATTGTACCGCTGATGATAGAAAGAGTGCGATCGCACAAATCAGTCGTTCGTCTCCATTCTGGCGATCCCAGCCTCTACAGCGCTACCCAAGAGCAAATGCAGCTGTTAAAAGCAGCAGAAATCCCCTTTGAAGTCATCCCAGGTGTCAGCGCCTTTCAAGCCGCAGCCGCCAAACTGCAAGTAGAATTAACTGTTCCCAACTTAGTGCAAACTATCATTTTGACGCGCATTAGCGGACGTACAGAAGTCCCCGCCACCGAAGAACTAGCAACCCTAGCAGCACACCAAGCTAGTCTTTGCTTATATTTGAGTGCGCGCCATGTCGAAACAGCCCAAGCCAAATTATTAGAACACTACCCAGCTGATACCCCAGTAGCGATTTGCTTTCGCATCGGCTGGCCAGATGAGAAAATTCGGGTTGTTCCCCTGAGCGAAATGGCTGACTGTACCCAGACAGAACAGTTGATTCGCACCACACTTTATGTAATTAGTCCAGCACTCTTACAAGCAACAGCGCGATCGCGTTTATATCATCCTGAACATAATCATCTATTTCGCTCGTCGCATCAATAGCTATTGGGCATGGGGCATAGGGCATTGGGCATGGGTAATTGGTAATGGGTGTTTTTCCCCTCCCTCATCTCCTCATCTCCCTCATCTCCCTGCGCTTCGGTAAAATTAATCTGGAAATTGCCAACGTTCTTTTTTGACTCTTTTTCAATCTGAAATTTTTGACTATGCCATTAATTAAAGTACAAACTTCTGTTGCTGCGCCTGAAAGAACTGAAATTGAAAGCTTGCTGAAAAGCCTATCTGCTAAGTTAGCCAAGCATTTAGGCAAACCAGAATCTTATGTTATGACTGCTTTCGAGCCGGATGTTCCTATGACTTTTGCTGGTACAACAGACCCAGTTTGTTACATTGAAATTAAAAGTATCGGCACTATGAAACCTGACCAAACGGCGACTATGAGTCAGGATTTCTGTCAGCAGATTAACCAAGTTTTAGGTGTAGCCAAAAATCGGATTTATATAGAATTTGCAGATGCTAAAGGTGCAATGTGGGGTTGGAATGGCTCAACTTTTGGCTAAAGTTTTTTAGGGGATTGGGGAATAGGTAATGCGTAATTGGTAATAGGAATTTCTCCCCTGCTCCCTCATACCCCTCATCTCCCTCATCTCCCTCATCTCTCCTACTTCCTCATCAGGGAATATTAACAGAGCGCAACAATCGCTCAACAACAGTTCTGGCGCTGCGTCCTCCTCTGGGGATGAGGCGATGGCAAAGAACGTGAGGAACGAGAAATTTCACATCATCGGGAATGGCGTAATCCCGTCCAAAAATAAAAGCAAGGGCTTGGGTAGCTTTTTGTAAAGCTACTGTACCGCGAGGGCTGACACCAAGAGAAATTTCTTCATCCTGTCTTGTCGCCCGCACTAAGTCCAGAATGTATTGTTGCAAAGGCGTTTCCACTCTTACCTGAGAACAGAGTTGGCGTAATTGAGCTATTTCTTCCAACGTAATACAAGGTTGTAAATCAGCTACCTTGATACCATCTGTCAGGTTTTGCAACATCTGGAGTTCTTCTGTCTCTGAAGGATAGCCTAAACTCAAGGACAGCATAAATCTATCCATCTGCGCTTCAGGTAGAGGAAAAGTCCCTTGGTACTCAACTGGGTTTTGCGTCGCAATCACAAAAAAAGGTGTGGGAACAGCTCGAGAAACACCATCAACTGTTACCTGATGTTCTTCCATCACTTCTAACAAAGCCGACTGAGTCCGGGGTGTAGCACGGTTGATTTCGTCAGCTAGCAATATATTGGCAAATATAGGCCCAGGAAGAAAGGTAAATTCGCCGCTTTTTGGGTTCCAAATGTTTGTACCAGTAATATCAGTAGGTAATAAGTCGGGTGTACATTGTAGCCTTTGAAACTTACCATCAAGCGATCGCGCTAATGATTTAGCTAGCAGGGTCTTACCAACACCAGGGACATCTTCTAATAAAGCATGACCACCGCCAAGGATGGCGACTAGTACCAAACGTATTGCTTCAGTTTTACCAACGATGGTACGAGACAGATTATGTGTTAAAGCCTCAAGTTTTTCTCTCATGCACCACGGGATTGGGGGTTGGGTATTGGGGATTGGGCAATTCAATTTTGGATTTTGCGTTCGCGTAGCGTGTCGTAAAGCCTGCGGCATCGCTTCGCGTCGGGCGCAGCCTCTCGTAGAGAAGACAAAAGTTGCGTGCGGTGAACCACTTGCGGTGGACGGGTTTCCCGGCATAAGCAAAGTGGTGCTCGCGTAGCGTATCCGAAGGATTCACCCGGAGGGGGGTTCCCCCCGTTTAGCAAACTTTTCAAGACGGATTTGCGATAGCGCAGCGTTAGCCAGTCCGCGAGCGTCTTTTGGATTGAGTTTAAATCTAAAATCCAAAATCTAAAATCTAAAATTCCTAGTCCTTAGTATTCCCAGCCAGCAATCACAACTCAACATTTAGAGAGCAAAACTTCTTTCGCCACATTACAATCGAGTTGAATTTGTGTTTTCAAGGCTTCTAGAGAGTCAAATTTTTGTTCAGGTCGTAAAAATTCCACTAGCTGTACAGCCAGCTTTTTGCCGTACAAATCTCCAGACCAATCAAACAAATGGACTTCCACCGATGTATGAGTACCATCAACTGTGGGGCGATTACCTATATTCATTACGCCTAATATTGTTGATGCTTTAGTATCTGGGGTCTCATCAATCATCAACACGCGGACAGCATAAACACCTAGGCGAGGTAAAAACTTGTCTTTTGGTACTTGCAGGTTAGCGGTAGGAAAACCAATCGTTCTGCCCAGTTTTTGACCTTGAATTACAACACCAAAAAGAGTGTATGGTCTTCCCAAAAGGAAATTAGCGCTTTTGACATCGCCATTTTCTAGGGTCTGGCGGATTAATGAAGTACTAATTGGTGGCGCTTGGGTAGGAGGATTACTAGGACAATTACTGTCTGCTGTCAATTTATCGCTACCTACATAAGTTTCTAAAGTAACGATTGTGACAGGAATATTGTACTTAGCGGCGAGTATTTGTAAATCTTGAGCTGTACCAGCGCGCTGTTTACCAAAACAAAAATCTTGTCCCACGCTAAGTTGCTGACATCGCAGTTGTTGCACGAGAATTTTTTCTACAAACTCTTCTGGAGATAGAGCTGATAATTCTTTATCAAAGGGCAATAGTACCAGCTGTTCTATTCCTAGCGATCGCAATTGTTCCACTTTTTCATCAAGTGGAGTTAACAAAGCACGGGGTTGACCTGAGAAAAATTCCTGTGGATGGGGATGAAATGTGACAACAGTAGAGTATATATGCTCGTTTGTTGTAGCTGTGGGGTTTCCTGGTTGGGATGCAGGAGTGGTGAAATCTTGAAGTGAGCTTTCTGGTAAATTTCCCTCATCTTCCACAAACTTTTGATCGCACGCAGTCCCTGTAACTGCTCTTTTTGCTTGCTGCAAAACTGGCTGGATGACTCTTTGATGACCAAGGTGCATACCATCAAATTTGCCAAGCGCAACAGCAGTTGGTGTTAGCAGTTTTTCACTCGAAGAACCAACCGACACGGAACACCCATTTTGAGACAAATTTAGCACGTGGATTCTGGGATTTTAGGTTTATTGAGCTATCAGCTACAAGTTCCCCTATAGGTACAAGTTCCCCTATGGGTAACTGCCTGGGAGGGCACCCTTGACGCACATCCCGCGACTCCACAGAGTTTTCATCTGGAGCGGTTTCACTCTGACTTTAACATCTTGTGGGAGTAGCCACGGCGTTTACCACCCCTTTGGCTAATAGCCAAAGCATACCCTACAGGCAGTCGCTAGTGAGGGTGTTTTGTGCTGTCTATCAGCTTGATTTATCTTTGCTGAGTCCAGAGAACCCCACACCACAGTCAAAGAGGCTTTAGCTAAGCTTTTGGGTTTTAGCAAGTATTTTACCTGCTTGGCCCTTAAGGTAGCTAGTCTATGGGCATTTGTGCTTCCCTGGTTAGCTCGCAAAGCGTGTTCTCCAGTTTTTGCAGTTTACCGCAAGAGTAACCTCTCCTGCTGACAGCTTCTCTTCACCAATCTAATACCATTTTGGATTTTAGATTGGGAATTGTTGCATCCATCTGTTGCCATGATTAGATTTTGCGATCGCTTCGACTACAAACTTTAGGCAGATAACTTCCCGACAGGGCAAGATTCTGATAAAGCCGCAGAAACAGGAACATGAAGTACCATGCCTTCCCGTGCCATCACTGCACCCGCAAATTCCTCACCCGCTTGATTTCCCACATTATCTAAAAATTCATCGTTATGTGCTGGGTCATGGTGGAAAATTGCTAGGGTTTTGACATGAGCAGCCTTGGCTATTTTCACCGCTTCTTGCCAGGTGGAATGCCCCCAGCCAATTCTCGGCGATGTTGGTGAATGGTATTCTTCATCGGTATAAGTACAATCGTATATTAAGATATCAGCATTACGCGCTAGCCAGAGGACGTTTTCGTCCAGTCTGTCAGGAAAATGTTCAGTATCAGTAATATAAGCAGCAGCGCCATCACGCCAGTTCACTCGATATCCCACGGCTTCGCCAGGGTGATTTAATGGTGCTGTTTCTACAGTAATGTCATTAATGTGTATTGGTTGTCCCGCAGTAATGTCACAAAAATTTAAATTTGCCTGCATAATTTGCAAAGGCACAGGAAAATTTGGATGGAGCATTTGGTCATTCAGGCGCTGTTCGATAGTGGAACCATCGGGAGCAATTGCGCCATAAATCTTAAAATGATTTCCCTTGATAAAACCTGGTGCAAAGAACGGAAATCCTTGCATGTGATCCCAGTGGGAATGGGTGAAAAATAGATGACCTTCTAACGGCATTTGGCGCAACAAAGATTGCCCCAAAACATGAAGTCCTGTTCCACCATCGAAAATTAAGCGTTGACCGCCCACTTGCATTTCTACGCAAGGGGTATTACCGCCATAACGCACGGTGTGTGGCCCTGGGCTGGGGATGCTGCCGCGAACGCCCCAAAATTGCACGGTAAATTGGTTCTCTAACCTAGACATGGGTGTTGCTTTCTGGACTGAGCGTGCGATCAATAAAACAAATTGTTACTTATTTTTGTTCAGTTTATGCGGTCTTACCATTTTGGTAGAGGGGAATTTCTTGGTAAAACAGCATACCCTTTTTCCGGCAGGTTTTTTAAACCAGAGTGAGAGATTATAAAGCCAAAGCTTGAAGTACTTTGGGCTTAAATCTAGCAGTGAGATCAACAGCGTTTCTACTTTATAGCCTAAATTTTTCGATCATGTTTTAACTCCTTACCGAAAGTTACAAATTTTTCCTCGAATAACAAAGTTTTTACGTAAATTTGAATTCCCACTCTGATAATTGTTGTAATCCTGTTGCGTAAGTAAGATTGTATTGCAAAGGTGTAATACTAATGTGGTTTTTACGGATAACGTGCACATCTATAGGGATGTGTTGAGGCAAATTTAAGCCTTCTGGCGGTTCTACTTCTTCCAAAACTTCACCAGTTAACCAGTAATAGGTTTTACCACGCGGATCGACTCGCTTGTCAAACACATCAACGTAGCGTCGCACTCCCTGGCGGGTGATTGTGACTCCCGCAATTTCTTCCCATTTCACTGGAGGAACGTTAACATTGAGCAACATTAACTCTGGCAGAGGTTTTGCTGCTAGTTGTGCTACTAAGATTTGGGCAAAGTGAGCCGCAGTTTGAAATTCTTTGGAAGTATGGCTAGCAAGGCTGAAAGCAATGCTAGGAATCCCTTCAATCACCCCTTCCATAGCTGCAGACACAGTCCCAGAGTAGAGAATTTCCGTGCCCAAATTTGCCCCTTGATTAATGCCAGAAAGCACCAAATCAGGGGGTGTTTCTAACAAAGCCCAAAGCGCTAATTTGACGCAATCAGAAGGAGTGCCGTCACAAGCCCAAGCCTTAACTGCGGGATGAAAAATTGACTCCACAATTTCTGCGCGAATTGGTTGGTGTAAAGTTAATCCATGTCCAGTTGCCGATCGCTCTCGGTCGGGGCATACTACAGTCACTTCATGACCTGCCTCTGCCAAGCAGTTGGCCAGGGTACGAATACCCAAGGCAGAAATTCCGTCATCATTGCTAATGAGTAATTTCATCGTTATTGGTCATTAGTCGTTGGTCATTAGTCATTAGTTATTTGTTATCTGACATTTGTCAATGTCGAGCGTCACAAATAGCAGGGAAAAAAAACATCCTCACACACCGAATCCCCTTTAAACTGGTAAACAGAGGTTTGGACTCAAGAAGTATGAAGGATGAAGAATGAAGCGATCGCTGATTGGCATCTGCCTGAGCCGCAAATGCGACAAAAAATCGATTTTTGTGATTCCTCACCCATTATGGAATCATCGGGTAATTTCAGACTTTATACTTTAGCCTTCAACTTTCCTTTGATTCTTACCTTTGGCCTGTTAAGGTCATATTACTAAGCTGGTTGGTGATTTGTACCAAACTTCTGGAACTAATGACCAATGACAAATGACTAATGACTAATAAATAATGACTAGCAATTTAGAGGCTCAACTTTTAGCACTACGGCAGGAAGGAGAAAAAGCGATCGCAGCCGCTGATACCTTAGAACGCCTAGAAGAACTCAGAGTAGGTTATCTGGGTAAGAAGGGGCAACTTGGGGCACTGTTGCGAAGTATGGGGCAGATGAGTGCAGAGGAACGCCCAAAAATTGGGGCGATCGCTAATACAGTTAAAGAATCCCTGCAAAATAGTTTAGATAAGCAGCGTAATGCCCTAGAAGCAGCTCAAATTCAAGCCCAGTTAGAGGCTGAAACTCTGGATGTTACTATGCCGGGAATCTACAGCCCCCAAGGTCGCATCCATCCTCTAAATGGTATCATCGACCGCGCTCTGGATATCTTTGTCGGCATGGGCTACACGGTGGCTCAAGGGCCAGAGATGGAAACAGATTATTACAATTTTGAGGCGCTGAATACTCCCCCTGACCATCCCGCCCGTGATATGCAGGATACCTTCTACCTGCCAGATGGCAATCTTCTGCGTACTCATACCTCTTCAGTGCAAATTCGTTATATGGAATCTGAAGAACCACCCATTCGGGTTGTGGCCCCTGGGCGAGTTTATCGTCGAGATAACGTAGATGCTACCCACTCAGCAGTTTTCCATCAAATCGAGTTGCTAGCCATTGATGAGGGACTGACATTTACAGACCTCAAGGGTGTAATTAAGGTATTTTTACAAGCAATGTTTGGCGATTTGCCAATTCGCTTCCGTGCTAGTTATTTCCCATTTACAGAACCCTCAGCCGAAGTGGATTTGCAATGGAATGGTCGCTGGCTGGAAGTTATGGGCTGCGGTATGGTCGATCCAAATGTGATGAAATCTGTTGGTTATGACCCAGAAATTTATACTGGGTTTGCAGCTGGTTTCGGTGTTGAACGCTTTGCGATGGTTCTGCACCAAATCGACGATATTCGGCGCTTATATGCCAGCGATTTACGCTTTTTACGGCAATTTTAAATAATGTAATTAGACCGCTTGTACAGGTGAAAATACTTGCCATACAAGCGTTTTATTTAATACTAAGCCATATACAGGAGACCAACAAAGCTAACGCTAATGACTCAATTATCTAGATTTGGTGAAATTCTTGAAAGCATCGAAGAATTGTCAGCAGATGAACAAGAAACACTTATTGATCTGATCCGTCATCGGCTGGCAGAAAAACGACGTTCTGAAATAGCGGTTAATATCGCTCAAGCTCAGGTAGAATACGAAACTGGGAAGGTTTTTCGTGGCAACCTGAATCAAATTATGGATGAGTTAAGCAAATGAAAACTCTGGTTCTGACATCATCGTTTAAACGAGCATTTAAGCGATTGGTGCGACGAAAACCAGAATTACAAGAGCGAATTCAAGAACGGTTGGCACTTTTAGCAGTTGATCCATTTGACCCACTATTGCAGACCCATAAGCTCAAAGGCAAGTTGTCTGGAGCTTGGGCTTGTTCAGTGGAGTATGATTGTCGCATTGTTTTTAACTTTGTGGAAAATCCGGAGTCTGGTGAAGAGGAAATTTTGCTAATTGATATAGGCACTCATGATGAAGTCTATTGAGTTGGAATAATGACGAATTAGTAGACAATTATGGGGAACAGCGATCGCAATGTCCACAACGCCAGTTAGCAGCTTCTTGGGCAAAACCAAAGGCGGTTAACAAAAACTGCCAGCGACACTGTTGTGTATGCAAATACTGGTTCATGTGCTTGGCTGCTTGCAATTGAGTTGCTGGTTGCTTGTCTAACCCTGGCTTGATGACGTAATGGAAAGGGTCAAGCCAGTTTAATTGTCCACTACTGTGGAGTAAAGACAAAGCCATTGCACCATCGGGGAATTGTCGCGCTACTGTATTCACGTCCCCTTGTTTCGGCAGTTTTTTCACTAATTGCTGCGCTGTTTGTTGTTGCGATCGCATTTGTTGTTCAAAAAACTGCTGTCTTTGTTTATCTTCTGGATCTAGCCAACCTGTAGGTTCACTTACCAATGTCAGCGCCTCTGCTGGTTTCCCATCTCTCCCAGCGCGGCCAATTTCTTGCACATATTCGGAAAGTAGTAGTGGCGCGTGAAAGTGAATAACCCAGCGCACATCTGGCTTGTTAATTCCCATACCAAATGCACAGGTACAAACCACAAATGGAATTTTACCACCTAACCAGCTAGTTTCTACAGCCCGGCGTTCTGTGGCACTAAGTCCGGCGTGATAGCTAGCTGTGGCGTAACCCATCTCTGCTAACCACGCTGCTAAATTTTCACTATCTCTTCGCGTGCGTACATAGACTAATCCAGCTTGTTGTGATCGCTTTTGCATGAATTTGATTAATTTTTGCTTCCTACCTCTGGGAGTCCAAGCGATGCAGACGTTGAGATGCAGATTTGGGCGGTAGGGATTGAGGCGGTAAATATCTGGTTGTTGTAATTGTAAAACTGTGGCAATAATTTTTTGCGCTAAAGGATCAGCCGTCGCCGTAAAAGCTGCCACACTAATTTTGCTTCCAGGTGGTTTTGATTTCAGCAATGCTTCCCGCACAGCCCCTAATCTGCGATAAGCTGGTCGAAAGGTTTCGCCCCACTGCACTAAACAATGGGCTTCATCCAAAATTAAGCCGTTAATCTGCAATTGCGGTTGACACAATTTTTCCCAAACAGGCGCACTTAGTAAAGTTTCTGGCGATAAATATAATAATCTGAGTTTGTTTTGTGCCAATGCTTGCAGAGTTAAGCGACGTTGGGATGAAGGTAGTTCACTATGTAGCAGTGCTGCACTCAAGTTTAGCTGGCGCAGTTCTTGCACTTGGTTTTCCATCAGCGCTACTAACGGCGAAACTACCAAAGTCAATCCTGTTTGCAGCAGCGCAGGAAGTTGAAAACAAATCGACTTACCTCCACCTGTAGGCATGATAATTAACGCATCTTTTTGTGCCAATAAACTACTAACAATTTCACCCTGCGGGGGACGGAAATTGTCATAACCCCAAATTTTCTTAAAAGTAGCAAGAACTGCGTTCCAAGATGTGGTTCCTACTTGATTCATAATGAATAATAGATATAACCCTGTTTTGCAGATTTAATCAGTAGCGATTTTGAATATAGCTGCTGCTCTTTAACATCAGGTTCAGTAATTTCATCAATACGAGTAATTTGGATAAAAAAATGAACGAAGATTTAAAACACAGATTTTATATCAGCACAGATAAATCTAAGCTGGATATTGCAATGATTCACGATTTTTTGCGAAATTCTTATTGGGCAGAAAATATTCCTTTGAGCATTTTAGAAAAATCAATTGCTAATTCTTTATGCTTTGGACTTTATGAAGAGCAGCAACAAGTTGGGTTTGCTAGGGTAATTACTGATTACGCTACTTCTGCTTTTTTGAAAGATGTATTTATTTTAGAGCCTTATCGCGGGCAAGGTTTAGGAACTTGGTTTGTCCAGTTTATTCTGAATTATCCAGAACTCCAAGATGTGCAAAAATGGTTATTAGGTACCAAAGATGCTCATGGACTTTATCGGCGTTACGGCTTTAAAAAATCTACAGCACCAGAAAAACTGATGATGCGTTCTAATCCCAATGCTTATCAACATCAAAATTAAGTAGTAACTTCTATCAAATTTATCAATAAAAACATTTTTATTCCCACCTAATAAATGGGAATTATAAGCTTTGGGCATAATTAAATTTTGCATATTATTAAACAAAGTTTCAACTTTGTAATACAAAATACTCATATTTGATGGTTTAAATGCAGGTAGGATGCGTTATTAACGCATCCTACTATCTGTTAGCTGGAGTTTCCAAGGCGATGTGTTTGAGTAGAGTAAGCAGAGGGGGACAAACACCAAATCCCTACCCCAGCCCCCTATCTTCTACTGTGTCGGATTCAGTTCTTTTTCCTTCGATTGCAAAGATGCATACAGCCTATTCAGTGCATTAACGTAGGCTTGAGCCGATGCAACGATGATGTCTGTGTTCGCTGCATGGCCGGAAAATACGCGCGATTCATGACGTAAGCGAATAGTTACTTCTCCAATTGCATCTATTCCAGCTGTGACTGACTGTACAGAGAATTCAATCAATTGGTTGGGTACATTAACTACGCGGTTAATTGCCTTGTAAACAGCATCTACAGGCCCTGTACCAATTGCTGCATCGGTTAATTCCTCCCCATCTGGAGTTCGCAGAGTCACTGTAGCTGTAGGTTGGGCATTGCTACCGCAGGAAACTTGCACTAACTCGACGCGGAACAAATCTGGTGCTTGTTGAATTTCGTCATTAACAATCGCTTCCAAATCCCAATCAGAAATTTCTTTCTTTTTGTCAGCGACTTCTTTAAATTTGACGAATGCTTTATTTAATTCGGTTTCTGACAGTTCAAAACCTAATTCTTTCAAGCGAGTCCGAAAAGCATTTCTGCCAGAATGTTTGCCCAAAACTATTTGATTGTCTGTTAAGCCAATCAATTGGGCATCCATAATTTCATAAGTGAGCTTGTTTTTTAATACACCATCTTGGTGAATTCCAGATTCGTGAGCAAAGGCATTTGCCCCGACTATGGCTTTATTTGGTTGCACTAGCATCCCCGTCAAATTGGACACCAACCGCGAGGATTTATAAATTTGACGAGTGTCGATATTAGTTAATGATTCTTCTGAGTTTACTGGCCTACCTAAGAAGGGATTAAAATATTGCCGACGTACGTGCAATGCCATTACTAATTCTTCTAAAGCGGCATTACCAGCACGCTCACCAATACCATTAATGGTGCATTCTAATTGTCTAGCACCATTTTTCACAGCTTCTAAGAAGTTAGCAACTGCCAAGCCTAAATCATTATGTCCGTGAACGGAAATAATTGCTTTATCGATATTAGGGACATTCTCTTTTATGCCCTTAATAATTGCTCCAAATTCGCTAGGGGTTGTATATCCTACGGTATCGGGAATATTAACTGTTGTGGCTCCAGCTCTGATCGCTCTCTCTAATACTTGGTAGAGAAATTCTGGATCGGAGCGTCCAGCATCTTCTGGGGAAAATTCTACATCATCAGTGAATGTTTTGGCGTAGGCAACCATTTCCTCTGCGATCGCCAAAACTTCTGATTTGGTTTTTTTCAGTTTATATTGCAGATGAATATCAGATGTAGCAATAAATGTGTGTATTCTGCCCTTTGCTGCTGGTTTAATCGCCTCAGCGGCTGCTTTAATATCATCATGTTTAGCTCTCGCCAAACTACAAATTACAGGGCCATTTTCTGTCCCGACCACCTGGGCAATTTTGTTAACTGCTTCAAAATCTCCCGGACTGGCAAAGGCAAATCCTGCCTCAATTACATCCACGCCCAGACGCGCCAGTTGCTTGGCTATCACTAGCTTTTCGTCTATATTCAGGGTTGCTCCTGGACATTGTTCGCCATCTCGCAATGTGGTATCAAAAATAATGATTCGCTCTGGTTGGGTTGTCATTGTTCTGTTTTTTGTGTTTAGTGTTGACTTTTTGCTATAACTACCTTGTATCTTAAGTTTTTTACTGTTTAGATTTGTAAATAATTATTAACATATTAAGCTTCTGTTTTTTCTATTCTGTCTCTAATATCATTCAAATCTATATATCTATCAGTAGCATTACGTAATTCTCTCGCGATCATTCCTTCTGTAGATACTACTGTAATATGTGTATTTTTTGAACGTAATAACTCAATTGCTCTCTCAAAATCTCCATCGCCGCTAAATAATACGACTCTGTCATATTGGTCTACTGTATTAAACATATCGACAACAATTTCAATATCTAAATTAGCTTTTTGTGAATAGCGACCAGATGAATCATCATAATATTCTTTAAGAATTTTAGTTCTTACTGTATATCCTAAACTAATTAGAGCATCTCGAAAACCTCTTTGATCTTGTGGGTCTTTTAAGCCTGTGTACCAGAATGCATTGATTAATGTTGTTTCTGATTGCTCGTGTTTAAAATATTCTAAAACTCTTCGTGGGTCAAAAAACCAGCCATTTTTTTGTTGAGCATAGAACATATTGTTTCCGTCTACAAAAATAGACAGACGATTCATTGGGGAACCCATAGAAAAATACACCTAATAATAGAAAAGAATTTTAGATTGAACAATAGATTATAGCAATTATCAAATGATCTATTTGCTAATATCTATAAAGTATATCTTCATGTATAGCTTTTATCTTAACCTCTTTTAAATCATAAAAATCTGGAAAACAATAGAGCAGATGCAGGATGCTGAACCTTTTTCATCCCAGACAGTGTAAGAGTTAGCCTGTGATCAAAATCTACCAATAAAATAGACTGTGTAACAGCATTCCTAACTGTATAACAGTCAAGTTTACTCCTAAAGAGGTATGGTATTGGTTCTCAGGTAGAATGTAGGCTAATGCCCATCTCTTGATTTTGCCATTAACAACAGGACACAATTTTTGCACAATATCAGCGTTGTAGCATTAACAGAAGTTGCCCAAAACAAAAATCTGGTAAACCTTCTACTGATGGCATACCTGTTGGGTTTGGTATATCTTACGCGAAACCAAATCCACAAACAAAGCGTCTTTAGCTTAGTTCTGTGGCAAAATTACATATTGCTCTTCTAATGGAGAATAATTTGGGCAGTATTTTAATCGCAAGACCCTGTAAAGACACATCAATAAAAATTCGCTGCAGCAGAAAGGATAGTTTACAAATGTATAAGTTTTTCATTTAACTCTTAATTTAATGTGGTTCGCTCAAATAGGGTCTGAATAAATATAAAGTGTTGTACCTAAATCAATCAATAACACGATATGGCAGAAGAACCTACGTCTACCTCAGCTAAAAAATATGTCTCTGCTGCCAATAGCCAGTTAGGCAAACCAACTAAAGCAACTTCGACTGCATTAACCTACCATACCCAACTAATGTCTTGGTTTGGTCATCTGCTGACTGGTGTTTCAGCAATAGGGGCAGCACTACTGAGTAGTTCTGGTTTGGGCATTGTGCAGTTGATGGAAAGTCAGGCACTTTCTACGTTTTTTCAACTGCGCGGGCCGATTGCACCTCCAGAAAACATTGTGATTTTGGCCATAGACAATCAGTCTATATCAGTCCCTGAACAGTACTATAAAACAGATCCACAACAGTATGCTTACCTGGAACCACTGAAATCTTTTCCATTTAAACGTGCTGCTTATGCTGATGTCATCAGAAAATTGATGAAGGCTGGTGCGAAATCTGTAGCAGTAGACGTAATTTTTGATACAGAGAGTGCCTATGGTGCCGCCGACGATCGCCAACTCAAAGCAGTATTGCAAAAATATGGCAGTAAAGTTACCTTAGCTTCTGTATATGAAACCTCTGAGTCACATCAAGGCACTTTTAATAAGTTAACGCTGCCTCAGCCGATGTTTCGTATCGGTGCTGTATCTACAGGTACGGTAAATTTTCCCCTAGAAGTTGATGGTAAAATTCATCGTTTAGCAAGTGAGTTTAATAAGTCATTAGCACAAGATAACTTAATAGATAAAGTGCCTTCCTTTGACGAAGCAGTGCTGAGGGCAGCCAGAATTAAATATTCGCGACCAAAAGGCGATCGCATTCATTTTTGGGGGCCAGCCGGCACATTTGAGCAAATTCCCTTTTGGTACGTTCTTGACCCCCAAAATTGGAAAAATTATTTAGAGCAGGGAAAGGTTTTCAAAAATAAAATTGTAGTGATTGGAGCTACTGCACAGTTAGGGAATGACTATCATCCAGTAGTAGCGGGTAATAACTGGCTATATCCAGAACGCATGTCAGGGGTAGAAGTTCATGCCAACGCGATCGCCACTTTAATAGAAGATAAAGCGATCGCCCAAGGAATTAGCAGTTCACCTCTGCAAGGTGTATTTGTGCTGGGTTTAGTTGGTGGTGTCGGCATCGTCTGTGCTAGACGCAAGCGTGGTATCAGTAGATTAATTGTCAGCATTGGCTGTGCCACTATTTGGGGAGGCATCAGCTACGTATTATTCGTACATTACCAGTTAATCTACCCCACTAGTGTGCCAATGGTAGCGATCGCCTGGATTGGCTTATCCTATCTAGGAACTGAAATCGCGAGAGAAAGCATTAAAAAGCGGCAACTAGTAGACATCTTTCAAAAATATAAAACTTCCCCTGTTGTGCAAGAAATCATCAGCCAACAACAGGACTTGCAAGATTTACTGCAACAACGCGATTTAGCTGTAGCTGGCAAAATCCTCGGTGGACGCTACAGAATTGTCAAAGTTCTCGGTTCTGGAGGATTTAGCGAAACCTACATTGCAGAAGATTTGCAACGTCCAGGTTACCCACAATGTGTAGTTAAACAACTCAAACCAGCCAACAGCAAAGCCACAGGATTGCAACTTGCCAGACGTTTATTTAATTCTGAGGCGCAAACCTTAGAAAAATTGGGAAAACATCACCAAATTCCTCAGCTATTAGCTTATTTTGAACAAAACGAAGAATTTTATTTAGTGCAAGAGTTTATCATTGGTCATCCCTTAAGTAGGGAATTACCAGCAGGTCAATCGCTTTTAGAAACTTCAGTTATCGAACTTTTACGGGATTTATTGCAAACATTGGCATTTGTGCATCAAAACAGTGTAATTCACCGTGATATTAAACCCAGTAACATTATCCGCCGACATTCAGATTGGAAATTAGTACTAATTGACTTTGGTGCTGTGAAAGAGGTCTCTACACTGCAAACAGAAAATCAAGAACAAACCCCTTTTACCATTGGGATTGGGACTAAGGGTTATGCACCCAACGAGCAATGTTTTGGTCGTCCCCAATACAGTAGCGACATCTATGCAGTCGGGATGATTGGCATTAGGGCCGTGACTGGTATCGCCCCCCACGAACTAGAAAGAGATGCTGACGGAGAGTTGCAATGGCGCGAACATGCAGTTATCAACCCAGCCTTAGCTGCGATTCTCAGTAAAATGGTCTTAGAAGATTACAAGCAGCGTTATCAATCCGCGTCAGAAGCATTGGTTGCGGTAGAACAGTTGATTGGGTTTTCAACTCGGAATTTTAGAACCGAACAAAACCCTATTAAAGATGTGACAGATGCAATTGACGATCCAGACGCTCCGACTACACCTTGGGAAGAATGAACTGGGAAAATGGCGATCGCATTACATATTCAGGTAATTTAGCGTAACTTAATAATCTCAAAATCATGTTTGCAACACATAAATTCGTAGGGGCGCATAGCCTTGCACCCCTAACGATTCGTTGCATTCTTTATTCAAATTAGTACGACTGAGCAGCCTATAAATTATGGTATTTAGACTACCCAATTTAAAAAATGATTGCGACATATAGATTGGCAGAAACCTTGCAGAGAAAGGAATTCCCAATCCAAAATCCAAAATCCAAAATCCAAAATGGTATTACATTTCCTCTAATTCTTTGCCCTTGGTTTCCCTGATAAAAAAGGCAACGAAAAATATCGAAATTGCCGATGCAATTGTATACAGTCCATAGGCAGAACCTAAACCAAAGTATTTTAGTAAAGGCGGAAATGAGGTAGAAATTAGAAAGTTCGCAATCCACTGCACCGCAGCAGCTACAGATAAGGCAGCAGCGCGAATTTTATTATTAAATATTTCGCCTAACAGCACCCAAACAATTGGCCCCCAAGAAAAGCCAAAGAAGACCACATATAAGTTAGCTGCCAAAAGAGCAATGATTCCTGATGTCCCTGGAAGAGTGGGGTTACCTGTGGCTGGGTCGATAGCTGCGTTGGCAAACACCACAGCCAACGTACCCAATGTCACCGTCATGCCAATGGAACCTAGCATGAGTAAAGGTTTGCGACCAAATTTGTCAACATAAGCGATCGCAATTAGAGTTGTGACAATATTGACGATTCCCGTAATTACTGTAATTAGCAGTGAATCTCGTTCAGAAAATCCTACTGCCTGCCACAATACACTGCTGTAGTAAAAAATTACATTGATGCCCACAAATTGTTGCAGGATAGACAACCCCATACCAATCCACACAATGGGCAGCAATCCACCACTACGACTTAGCAAGTCAGAGAATTGGGGGCGACGTTCTTGCAGAACTGTCTGGCGAATCTCTTCAATTTTGGCCTGGACATTACCACCAATAACTTTTGTTAAAACCTTAGTCGCTTCTGTATATCGTCCCTGTGCTGCCAAATAGCGTGGCGACTCAGGAATTACTAGTGCAGCGAATCCATAAATAATTGCTGCTGGGGCTTCTGTCCAAAACATCCAACGCCAAGCGGGGACACCAAACCAAAATATCCCTTCCGCCGATCCACCTGCACCTAAAGCTATAAAGTAGTCACAAACTAGAGCTACGAAAATCCCGACTACAATTGCTAGCTGTTGCAATGAACCAAGTCTGCCACGCAAATGAGCTGGTGCAACTTCCGCAATGTAAGCGGGTGCAATTACACTCGCCATCCCTACTGCAATACCACCTAATACCCGCCAGAAAATAAAGTCCCAAATCCCAAATGCAATACCCGAACCAATCGCACTTAAGGTAAATAAAACTGATGCCACCATCATCGTTTTTAAGCGACCATAGCGATCTGCGATCGGCCCTGCGACAAAAGCCCCTACAGCAGATCCTAGCAATGCACAAGATACTGCAAAGCCTGTCATCACGCTGTTAGCATTATATGCTTTTGAAAGAGCCGAAACAGCGCCGTTAATGACAGCAGTATCATAACCAAACAAAAAACCACCCAGCGCTGCGGCACTGGCAATTAAAATTACATAGGAAACTGTTTTCCCCTGATTAATAGTAGAGCCTTGTAAAGCCATTTCTTTGAAAACTTTTCCGGTTGTTAATTTTTTCGATCCCCACAAAGTAATACTCTACGTTCACTTACAATCAAATCTGGTTGGTGGACGCATTTAAATAGAGATATTTACTAATTAAGTAGAGTACTGAAAAATTATTTTTATCTTCCTCTTCCCCCAGTTATGTTTTCTTATAATGAGAGTATTGAATTTGGCAGATTAATCATTTGGCGAAATAGAAAAATTTTAAAATTATACAATGATTTTTCCTTGTTTAAATTTGATTTATAAATGAGATAACACTATTGTGAATACTCGCAATATTATTAAATTTTGTAACAAATTCTATTGCTAGCGATCGCAATGCCAACAGTGGTTTTTCGTAAGACTATAAACTTTTATCTCGTAGTAAAATTTTAAATATTCTTCTCCCTAGTGAGATGCATTTACCTCTAAGCTTAGGGAGAAAATCTCAAAATCCTAACTTCATTGGCAACTTTTAGATACAATACTGGGAAAAATATTTTCACTTAGATATATGTCTAAAAAGATTTAAAAATATTAACATTTTTCCCACGAATCACCCTGCCATCTTTCCATCTGGTGGGGTTTATTTGTTCCATCTATTCAGGATAAATAACCATTTTGAACTGCATACCCAAAAAACTATATGAATAAATTTAATTGCTTTTTGATGTTTATGGCTTTTTCGGATCAGCTAGCTTAGGGCAATAAAATTACTGAATCATCGAGTAAAGCAAGTATAAAGGATAGAGAATAAGGAATAAAAAAATTGCTCATTTCAAAAAATAATAGCAATTAAATATAAACAGCAGATATCTGTACATATATGATAGTTTTTGCTGTAGCATCAGTATTTTAGCCTTTAATTGATAATTTATAATTCATAATCCGAGGTGTATGTCAGAATTTTGGAACACTTTTTTTAGTTCAGGCCCGTTTATTCCACATGGCCACTGCTATCTTTGGCAAACTGATTTAGTTTTGCTACACATAATTTCTGACGCACTGATAGCCCTAGCTTATTACTCTATTCCTGCTACACTTTTCTATTTCGTCAGCAAACGAGAGGATTTGCCTTTTCACTGGATTTTTCTATTATTTAGTGGATTTATAGTAGCTTGTGGCACTACTCACCTTATGGAAATTTGGACGCTTTGGCATCCAACTTATTGGCTATCGGGATTAATTAAAGCTGTAACTGCCATAATATCTTTATTTACAGCTCTGCAACTTGTACCTTTAGTTCCCCAAGCATTAGCGCTTCCTAGCCCAGCCCAATTAGAACAAGCAAATCAACAGCTACAAAGACAAATAACAGAGCGTTTAAGCATAGAAGCAGAACTCAGAACATATCAGAATGATTTAGAGGAATTGGTTACTGTTCGCACTAATGAAATTACCAAGACGAACAAACAATTACAGCAGGAAATTACTGAACGTCAGCGTATTTTAGAAATTTTACGGCAAAGTGAAGAGCGTTACCGTTATTTAGCTGAGGCAATTCCTCAACTTGTTTGGACAACTAATGCTCAAGGTGAATGCGATTATTTTAATCAAAAATGGTCTGAATATACGGGGTTGACTTTTGAAGAGTCTTTAGGTTCTGGTTGGGTAGCAGCATTACATCCAGATGACATACAAAATGCATATTATGTGTGGATAAATGCTGTCAATAGTGGCACATTATATGAAAATGAATACCGCTTTAAACGAGCTACTGATGCTACTTATCGCTGGCAACTAGCTAGAGGTTTACCCCTCAAAGATGAACAAGGTATTGTAGTGAAGTGGTTTGGCACTTGTACAGATATTCAAGAACAAAAACAAATACAACAAGAACGTGCTAGGTTGCTGGAATTGGAACAAGCAGCAAGAGCAAAAGCAGAAACAGCTAATCGAATTAAAGATGAATTTCTAGCTATACTTTCTCATGAATTACGAACTCCTATAAATACTATCCTTGGTTGGTCTAGGTTATTGCAAAGCGGCAGATTAGCACCAGAAAAAATATCTCCAGCCTTAGAAACAATCGAACGCAACGCCAAGTTACAGGTGCAATTAATTGAAGACTTACTGGATGTTTCTAGCATTTTACAGGGTAAACTCACACTGCAAACTCAGAGTATTAAATTAGAATCTATTGTCTTATCTGCAATAGAGACAGTAACCTTAGCTGCACAAACTAAGTCGATTCAGGTCAATACAATTTTTGCACCAAATGTCGGGATGGTTTTGGGCGATTCTACCCGCTTACAACAAGTTGTTTGGAATCTGCTTTCCAACGCCGTTAAATTTACTCCCCCAGGGGGAAAGGTAGACGTACAGTTAAACCAAATAGATAGCTATGCTCAAATTATAGTTAGTGATACAGGTAAGGGAATTAGCGCAGAGTTCTTACCCTATGCGTTTGATTACTTTCGCCAAGCCGATAGCAGTTCTACCAGAAACTTTGGTGGATTAGGTTTAGGGCTAGCTATTGTTCGTAATATAGTCGAGATGCATGGTGGTACAGTCACAGCAGCCAGCCCTGGTAACGATCTAGGGGCAACTTTTATTGTGAATTTACCGCTAATCCAAAACAGAAACCCAGCTTTAATCAATGAACAAAATAGCCCTTCCTCGTTAATTGGTAATTCTTTGTCTCTGCCTGGGGTGCAAATTCTACTTGTGGATGATGATGCAGATTCACGAGATTTTCTAGCTTTTGTATTAGAACAAGATGGGGCTAAAGTAATTTCAGCATCTTCCGCACTAAATGCTTTACAAGTTCTCGAACAGACAAAGCCAGATGTGTTAATTAGCGATATTGGAATGCCTGAGATGGATGGTTATGCCCTATTGCGTCAACTGAGAACTAAAAAAGCAGAAGCAGGAGGAAAAATTCCTGCGATCGCACTGACTGCTTTTGCTAGTAGTCAAGATAAACAGCAAGCACTCCAAGCCGGATTTCAAATGCATTTATCTAAACCCATTAACCCAGAAGAGTTAGTTGCAGGGATTATTAAACTTATAGAGAATAGGGACTAGTACCGCAAGGCGGAAGTCAAAATTCTCAATGAATACAGCATTATGTAAAATGGAATATCACTTACTTTAGCGAGATTTAGATACCCGACTTTTACAAAAACTCGGGTATCTGGGCTGCAACTTTTGCTTCCGTAAGTGCCATTCTTGTGTAGGATGTGTTAGGCGTAAGCCGTAACACATCAAAAGCTGCCGTCGTCTCAGCATTTATACAGTGTATTGTATGTAAATTAAATTTATATAGTAGTTTAATTATTGCTAATTAAACGTCTTATTTCTGATATTAATATAGTAGGTTCTACAGGTTTATTAACATAGCTTTGAAACCCCGATGCTAGAGCCATACTGCGACTTTCATCAGAACTCAGGGCAGTTAGCGCTATAGCTGGCATTTCTCTTTGTTCCATAAGGGTGCTATTTCTAATTTTACGAATTAACGAATAACCATCAATTTCTGGCATGGCAAGGTCAGAAATTAAGATATCAAATTTCGACTCTTCTATTGTCTCTAGAGCTTGTGTCACTGATGTTGCTGTTGTTACTTGAAATCCTTGATTTTCTAAAATAAACGTAGTCAGAAAAAGGCTATCTTCGTTATCATCTACTAATAAAACTCGCAAGTTATCTAAAGATGTAAAATTTTTTGTGTCTTCTTGAGGATGCGGTTCCTCTGTATTTTTTGCCATGATAAAATCTACCTCCCTAGTTGCCCTAATCAATTACGGAGGAACTCTCCCGATACAGTTATGTCATAACTGTATCGGGAGAATCTATCAACAAGCTACCACAACATTACGCTTCTTTAACTTGCGAAAATATTTATGTGTTAGCCATCATAGGCAAGACAATAGAGTTCTTTGTGCGAGGATGCATAAAAAAAGAGCGCTGCCTACGGTAGTGAACTACGTTCTTTTATACCACTGTATTTAAGGTAATCAGGGACTTCCAACTAAAAAAATATACTGTCGCTAGGGTAGCAGAGGAAGCAGGGGTGCAGAGGGAGAAAAAAAATTTGCTCAATATCTTCCCCCTTGTTGATTGAATAATTTAATTTCTGGAAGTCCCTTAATAAAAAATCAAAAAGGCGGGTGCGGGAATTGAACCCGCTATCCCCAGAATGGTGGAGATACAACCGATAACCCTAAGTTCTTCGGCCTTTAAAGGCAAGTTGCGAACCAGGATAACCCGCCATGAAGTATGAAGGTTGAAGAATAAAGGATGAAAATTTTTGGATTTCACCCTTTATACTTTATCCTTGAGCCTTTTTAAAGTTCACCTGTAGCTAGCATCTGGATGATGCGAGGTGTTCCAGGGTCGAACCCTGCTAAATCCCACGAAAGAGGATCTTTTGGATCTACTAAGGTAATGTTGTAAGGTGCAAGGGTGACATACACTGCCTTAGCGTTAGGGTTCACCTTCTCGCGGTACTGCGCCAAGGCTTGACTAGGATGTTTATGACCAGCCCATGACTCATTGTCAGTCCAAAAGCAAACTACATCCGCTTTGAACTTGTTCTTAATCATCCAGTCGTAAGCCACAGAAGCATCTGTACCACCAAAGTTTTGATTGCTAGCTTTGCGAAGTGCAGAACTAAAAGTATCTTTAGCGGTGATACCTAGTTCTCTAAATTCGGTTGCAAAGCCACGAATCATGTAGTTTTTCTCAGCTTTTGCTGTTACCAACGCCATTGTAGTCGCGATTTCACAGCAGCTTAAACCCACTGAATCCACCACACCCCAAGACATAGAGCCAGAAACATCCACAGCGTGCATGAAAACTTTGCCTGTGGGTTGCACGACCTCAAAAGATAATTCCAGTGCTTTTTCTAAGATGTCTACAATTCGCGGAACTGGTTCCCAAGTTTTCTGGCTGCGCCCTAATCTACCACCAGATTGATAGGTTTTGAGAGCTTTCAAAACATCAATCGGATGTATACGACCTTTACGCAGATGTTCTTGATGATTGAGAACTGCTTCTACTCGCTGAAGATTAGCACTTTCATCAGCTCGTAGCACGCCTAGTTCTGTCAAAGAACCAAGGTTACGCAGCATTGCACCGATGGGCATTTCTTGGAAAAGTAGCTGCCAAGCTTGTTTATCCATTTTACCCACAGGTGCAGCCATTTCGTGGGTGAGACGACCTTGTGCGATCGCAGTGTGGGTTTCGCTGGGGTTGCGTTTTAACCACTCATACCACCAAATCTGCGCTAAGGCTTCTGAGGGTATATCTGCTGGCAAATCTTCCCAACCTTTCACTACCCACTCAAATAATTCGCGGTGAGTTTCTGTAGGTGGTTTAACATGGAACAACCGCAATGCATCTCGGTGAGAGAAGCCTTGACGCTGTTGATATTTCAACAGTTGATAAGCCAAACCTTTGACATCTTCACGCGATAGCCAAGTTTTACCAGCTTCGCGCACCACCTTACCAAATCCCCGCAGCGATTTCGTGTAGTTCAGCCATTCATAGAAGTGGCTACCAGTACGGACAACTTGCCCAAAGATGTCACCAAATGCTTTCTTCGCTTCTGGTGTTTCACCCATCGATAGCAACACTAAAGCCAAGATAGGCGCACTGTTATTGATGGCGCGGCCATCGCTAGCATAGAGAATTTCTTCTGCAACCCGCCCAGGATTTTCTGCTACAGCTTGCTTAACAACATTTACAAAATCTTCTGTTAGTTCCTGTTTGCCAGCATAGTAAGTGCTTTTTGCTGTCCCAATCAACAGACAACGGCGCAGCATTTTCCAAATACCAGCCTCAAACATATACCCACCGGAACGTCCCTTAACCATCTCTGCTTCCCGTCCGGGGATAGGCTGAGTTTGTGGCGTATTTGTTTTCTTTTTAGTAAAGAAATTATAATTCATAGCTTTAACTCCCGGCCCTTACGGGCAAAAATAAAAGGTGGCAGGGCAGGACTCGAACCTGCGACATCCCGCTTGGAAGGCGATAACCCTCATTCTTCGGCCTTTGCAGGCAAGGGGTGAACAAGGATGTTTTAGGCGCTCTACCACTGAGCTACCTGCCACATAACAATTCAAAATTCGTCTTCTCCCAAGGGGAGAGGCTACGCCAAGGAAAGTTTGACGGCAGTTGCTACAAGTCGGGGAACCCGCCCAACGCACTGCCTCCTCAACGGGGGGAACCCCCGCACGCAACTTTCCGCAAAATTCAAAATTAGATTTTGGCGGGTGAGGTAGGATTTGAACCTACAACCGATGAATTGACGATAACCCTCGACTCGTCGGCCTTTTCAGGCAAGGTTGTGAACCAAGGACTATGGGTGATTAACCCGTTCATTGCTCTACCAGTTGAGCTACACACCCACGTAACAATTCAAAATTCAAAATTAAGTTTAGGTGTGGCGGAGCAGGATTTGTAGACGCAAAGCGGCTTCCCGAAGGGTACCTGCAAAACCTTGCGGCTGCTAGATTACGATAACCCTCAACTCTTCGGCCCTTTCGGGCAAGGTGATAAATTAAGGTTTTTGTGTCAAGTGCGTTTACCAATTTCGCCATCCGCCACATGAAAGGCTGTGAGTGCTGAGTTCTGAGTAAAAAATTTAAAACTCAGTACTAATTTTGGGTGGTGGGGCAGGAATCGAACCTGCGACCTCTCGAACCCAATCGATAACCCTCATTCGTCGGCCTTTGCAGGCAAGGGGTGAAAAAGGATGTTTAGCGCTCTACCACTGAGCTACCTGCCACATAACAATTCAAAATTCAAAATTCAAAATTAGGTTTAGGTGTAGCGGAGCAGGATTTTCACCTGCACCTCCAGAATTGGCATCAAGGATGTTTTCTGTTATTTGCGGTAACCCTCGATATGTCGGCCCTTGGGGGCAAGGTGGGCACTCTGGTATTTGAGCTATCCGCTACGGTTGAAAGCTTACTCCTTTTGGAACATCGCCTTGTATTCTTAATGTAGTATGTGTAATACAAAGTGTCAAGAGTTTATTTTGAGAATTAGGATTTGTTGTTTGCCAAAGGGAACAAAAAACAGAAAGTTTGATGATGAGCGATCGCTTCTCTCCTCCTACCCACTGCTTTGCTGCAAGAGATAGAATAAAGCGCACCCGCTTAAATGAGTATCAATTGATACTCATTGTAATGATATTTGCCTACACTAAAACATTGGCAAAAACAGTTTTTTCCTGGCAAAAGCTTTGAAATAAGCACGATTCAAGCTCAAGATTTTGCTAGTTTTTTCTAGGATTTACAGTGTATAAGAATCACTGATGTTATATTTTTCCAACAAATTTGCCAAAAGATACAAAAAAATGTCACAATTTTTGCCAAGATAATAATTATTTGTTTTTTAACAATTCACTTGGCGGCCATGAGCATGAGTGAAAACACATTAGAAGGCAGCGGGAAGGCTTTTCTCGTTCTGCTTTTGCCGATTTCGTTTCTGATTATTTTCCTGGTTTCTACCTGGAAAATTTTGCTGGCTTTTATGCTAGTGATTTTTGCTTTCAATACTTGGCAGCGTATTCAATGGCAAAAGTGGTGTCAGCAAGTTAATCCAATTTTCAATCGCCTGATTCTGGAAACTCAGGGTAAAGTCACACCAATGGACTTGGCAATCAAGGGTAATTTTTCTGGCTCCCAAGCCAAACGCTACCTTGATACTAAAGCCAACGAATTTGGTGCCAGTATTCTGAATTCTGAAGATGAAAGTCCGGTTTATTACTTTATTAATGCCACCATCTTGGGAAGCATACTCGAAAGTAGTGAACCGCCTGTAAAGGAACTTCCTCCACAACCAGTTGTCCAAACTGCTCAAATGCTACTGGAACCACCACCAGCACAGGAGCAGCAGGAGGAAGAAACAGAGGATGAATTATTGCCACCAGTAACCCATGAAGAGCCAAAAATACCATTGGAAAAACAATTGGTGTTTGGTTCACTGATTCAATCAGAATTAGCCAAACGTCTCAATGTTTATTCCAGTACGGTATATAAACGGAGAAACGATCCTGATTTTCCCGAATGGAGCCGCAGCCGCGATCCTGATGGTATTGCTTGGTCATTTTCTCGAAAAACCAAAGAGTTTTTCCCCTTAGAAGATAAGGCTTAAAGCTAAAAACTTACTCTTATTTTGTCTAGGCAAAAACTAGGCAAAATTATCAACAATCAGTCAACAGTGAACATTGAGGATTTTTGCATTTGTTAGTCAAATACCCTCATTTCTACCTATCTTAAGTTTGAGTTGAGGTCTTAATCCCAACTCAAACTTTGAGAACTGATTCGAGAATAACTGTTGTTAATTTTTCACTTTTGCTTCTAAACCGATAGCTGCATTGATGGAAGTTAATCCGCTTTGTTCTAACTTGGAAAGTAATCCTTTAAGAATGCGGCGTACCATTAATGGCCCTTCATAAATCCAGCCTGTATAAACTTGAATCAGACTTGCGCCAGCAGTAATTTTTTCCCAAGCATCTTCAGGGGTAAAGATGCCACCAACGCCAATAATGGGCAATTTTCCTTGGGTGTGCTGCCAAATAAAGCGAATAACTTCAGTGGAGCGATCGCATAATGGTGCGCCACTAATTCCACCAGCTTCTTCAGTTACAGGGTTGCCAGTTTTTTCAATGATTTGAGTTTTCAGGATATCTCGGCGGATAGTGGTGTTAGTGGCAATTAACCCCGCCAACTGGTAGGTCTTGGCTAAAGCAACAATATCGGCGATCGCTTCCCATTCTAAATCAGGCGCTATCTTGACAAATAGCGGTTTTTGTGTTTTATTCTCTTGTTGTAATAAATCTAGGATTGCACTGAGCATGGTTGCATCTTGGAGCGATCGCAAACCAGGGGTATTTGGAGAAGATACGTTGACTACAAAATAGTCTCCTAAGTCTTTGAGTAAACGAAAACTATTCAGGTAATCGTTGGCAGATGCTTCTAAGGGTGTTACCTTGGACTTGCCTAAATTAATACCTATGGGGATATGCAAGTTGAGTTCTTGTTGCCCTTGTTTTAGCCTTGCTGCCATTGCTGCTGCACCATCATTATTAAAGCCCATCCGGTTAAGAACAGCTTTGTCTGAGGGTAAGCGAAACAGGCGGGGACGAGGATTTCCAGGTTGGGGAACAAATGTTACAGTTCCCAATTCAGCAAAACCAAAGCCAAAACTTGACCAAATATTGGCAGCTATGCCATTCTTATCAAACCCTGCTGCTAAACCTAAAGGGTTGGGAAAGTGGAGACCAAATAGAGTTTGTTCTAAACGTGGATCTTGTAAGCACAATGACTGCGTTAGAACATGATTAACCAATTTAGCAGGTTGGCGATCGTTGGTTTGAGAAAGCCAATCGAGAGTGTGAACAGCCTGTTCATGTAGCCACTCCGGATCTGTCTTCAGCAGATTAAACAAGAGTGGACGAAGTGCTAGTTGATAAATATCCATTCAATTGAGGGTTGCGAGGAAAAATAGGATTTGAGATTTCAACAGAAAATAACTTTCCGCATTCTCCTATCTATTTTGTAGCTGCTATTTTTAAACGCAACTGAGTTTCAGGGTGCTTTTCTGGGCATTTTATATATTAAAGCAATGTTGACTAATAATCAGATGGGGCCGCCAGAAAAACCTACAGCTGCTGAAAAACAGATTTTTTCCTTGGGGCGAGTCCTACAACAACTCCGGGAAGAAAATAATCTTGAAAATCTGATTGAAATTACTCTTTCTTATATTAAAGAGCATTTTGCCTACGAAGTAGTGTGGATTGCGCTTTACGATCGCCTGAATCATATATTGTTTGGCAAAGGCGGCATTATACCTACTAGAGATGGTAATTTTTTATATCAAAAGCTAGCTCTTAGCCCTGGAGATTTATTAGAGCAAGTAGTAATTGAACAGCGTCCCTTGGGTATAGCTGATTTACAAGGAGAAAATCGCTCGGAAACATTGCAGGAAATAGCCAGAAAATTCCACATTCAAGGCACAGTGATTTTACCACTGCGCTATCGCGATCGCTGTATGGGTGTGGTCTTGCTAGGTTCTAAAAAGTGGGGTTACTTATTATCTGGAGAAGCCAAAGCCAGACTATTAGTTGTTTTAGCCGAACTAGGGGCAGTACTTTATCAATATGAGATGGATTTGCAGCAACAGCAAACCAAACACGCTGAAAAGCCGTTATTGCAATTGCTGGAAAGTTTACGCCTGCTCGGTAACCTAGAACAAAGATTAGAAGCAGTAGTAGAAGCCACACAAGAATTTGTTTCCCCATCCCGTACAAGTATTTACTGGTTTGAGAGAGAAGGACGCTACTTTTGGTGTCGCATGAGCAATCAGGTTTCCCCCAGTAGCCGCAATTTTACTCCTCAACAACCAGCAGTAAAAATTCCCATTCAAGACTTGAGCGAATTTTATTATGCTTTATCGGTCAACCAAATTGTCTGGATTGGTGAATCCCGTAGTTCTCTGAATACTCATTTTACTGGCAAGTTACTGCAACGTTTGCGAGTGCGATCGCTTTTGGCAGCTCCCATTATTTGCTACAAGGATTTACTCGGTTTTCTGGCAGTAGAAGGTAATCAAGCTCGGATTTGGACAGATGCAGACAAAAATTTTGTCCAAGGTGCGGCTGGGTTAATTTCGCTACTGGCTCCTACTGAAAGCATGGAAACCACCATTAAACAAATTCAAGAGGATGCTCAGTTAACTAGCCAAATTGCCCAAGCTATCTATAGCGAACATGACCTTCATGAAACCTTACGCATTTGCGCTCAACGAGTTTTAGATAGGCTTGCTACTAGCCGCTTTTTATTGTTGCGCTACGACCCAGACCAGAATCATTATCAAATTGTTCACCAAAGCCAACAGCAAAATCGCCGACCTTTAAAATTTACCCTGCAAGCGCTCAAAGATTTAGATAGACAACTATTGCAACGGGCAACGGAAGCAGTAGAAATTGAGAATCTAGACGAAGATTTGCGCTTTTTTAATTGGCGACCCTTCTTAAGCGAAAATGACTTGCATTCTTTATTAGTTTGCAACTGCGCTCAAGGTAATTTTCCCACAGCAATTGTGGTGATTGCTCATGAAAGCCATCGCACTTGGACAACTTTAGAAAAAGAACTACTGTGGAGTATCAGTCAACAAATTGGTGTAATTATCCGTCAGTGGCAGTTACAAGGTAATTACGAGCAACAGAAAACGATTTTACAAAGCTTTCAACAATCCTTGCTGATTCTGGCACAAACCCAAAGTCAAATCTCTGAAGTAGAAGAAAATCATTTAGAACGCACAGCCCTGCAACACATCGCATCTGTTCTCGGTTGTCCGCTAGCAATTATGCTATCTTGGTCTGCTGCCAAGGAGCGAGTAGAAATTATCCCTGGGGTAATTAATGAAGGATTTGAAATTGTTGTTGATGCACCTGTATTCCTTCAAAGTGAAGCTGTGATTCAGTGGGCTTTGGCGCAAGCAGCTCACCTCAGCGTCACCATAGATGATTTACCTGCACAAACGAGAAAATGGTTAAATGGGCCGGATATTGGGCAAATCTTAGTGATGGTTTTGCGGACTACAGATGCTTATCAACCTACAAGTGTAGTGTTATTAGCAGACCATCATGAGCGTTATTGGTCACAGCAAAGCCTAAGTGCAGCGGAAACTCTTGTTTATCAATTAGCTTGGTTCCATCGACAAAAACGCATCAGCCAACTTCTAGACTCTAAAAACCAAGACTTAAACCAACTCAATTGGTATAAGCATCGTCGCTTAGAGGAAATCCAAAGGACTGCAACGCAGTTAATTTCCCAATTACATGATTTGGGCATTCCGGCTCAGGAAATGACGCAAATCCGCTCGAAGCCAACACTTCGACAGTTTGAGCAGACAACAGCCTCGATTACGGAACTGCTAAAACTTGAGCAATGGCAATTGCAGATTAAATGGGAAACCATGCCTATAGCTACTTTACTCAAGCGCGCAATGGAAAGAGTAGAGAATTTACGCCAACAACACAAGTTATGGATAGGCGTACATGGTTTGGGACAATCAGATGCAAATCAGGATGCAACTAAAAGTACTGGAGATTTTAATAGTACCCAAAATTCCGCAAATTTATCTGCAATGGCGATCGCTGGTGATATTGCCAAAATAGAAATGGTGCTGCATGAATTGTTGGTGACAGCCTGTAACCGTACTGCATCTGGCGGCAGAATAGATATTTGGTGTCGCCGCGCCGATCAACGCACCTTAGACATTTCGATTACAGATAACGGTGAGATTGAGGCGCAACTATTGGCAGAACTCAATCAAGATATACCCAAGGATTTATTGGCTATTTCAGCTTTAGATCAAGCACCTGGTTTGCATCTACTCATCTGCCAAAATATCATGCAGCAAATCCAAGGAGAGTTGCACATTTATCAATTACCTGATCGCCGAGTAGTCAGCCGGTTATTGTTGCCTTTAGCGGTTCATTAATTGGGGATTGGGGGATTGGGATTTTTCACCGAAACAGATCAAAGCGTTTTCTAGCTCCCCGACTTCTTGAAGAAGTCGGGGAGCTTATGCCACGGATGTATTTAAAGGGAATGATAAAGGTGACATCTCAGATTTCTTTCCCATGCCGCGACGACAAAGTACTTTACAAATAGGCAATTTTTATCATGTCTATAATCGTGGTAACAATCGACAAACAATTTTCTTTGAGCGAGAAAATTATATTTATTTTCTTCGATTAGTAAAGGAGCATCTAATTACAAATGTGGTAGATATTATTGCTTACTGTTTAATGCCCAATCATTATCATTTCTTAGTTTATTTAAAAGATGAAACCCTATCTGATGCCATGAAATCTCTTTCCCTTTCCTATACAAAAGCAATTAATAAACGTTTTAATCGCTCTGGGGTATTATTTCAGGGAAGGTTTCAATGTATTGAAGTTTTACAAACTGATTATCTTGTCAATCTCGCACGCTATATTCATTTAAATCCAGTCAAAGCCGGACTGGTACAGACACCTGAAGAATGGGAGTTTTCCAGCTATTTAGAGTATGCAGGACTACGAACAGGAACAATACCCAGAACAGCATATATTAAAACGCAGGTTGAGCAAGAGCCAGCTTATCAGCAGTTTTTGGCGGATCATAACCTACCTAATAACAGTGGCTTCAAACGACTGTTGCTTGATGATTAGGCTGGGATAGATCCCCGACTTCTCAAAGAAGTCGGGGATCTGAATGACCTTCTGCAAACTCCCTATCTATCAATGTTATTTTTTTACCACAGTAATTAGCCTTAAATACTAAGTTATTAAAAATACATGACTTCTGGGCTAAATCTGTGAGGGGTTAGACCCACAAAATTATTGCCTTTTTGCTAATCGCAAATCCTGACACCCACTGAGATTTTTTCTAGTCTGCATAGTTGGTAATGCGGACAAAATCTTACTATAGAGGGACATTAACGGCTGATTAAGAGTCGCAACATCTGCCAATCGTCTTCAATCTCCCACTAAGATGACTATAAATAACCCTATAGGGGGATTAACCCCACATTTGTTACCCAAAAGTATCCTCCCGTTGTAACAATTTGGTTATAATAATTTTCCATCGCTCTCACAATTTTTCTCTCATCTGCACAGTATTAACATGGGGCGTACAAGTTCTAAATCTGACCTGCCTACAAAAATCTGTCCTGTATGCAAACGTCCCTTTACCTGGCGTAAGAAATGGCAAGATTGCTGGGACGAAGTGAAATACTGTTCAGAACGTTGCCGCCGTCGGCGTTCTAACGTTAAAAATGAAACTGACTCAAACTAAAACCACTGAGACGCAAATAGCGCAAATAATATATGAAGTTACAGGTGCAGCCAAAATTAATTATTCATGGAGGGGCTGGAAGTTCACTACACGGAAAAGGTGGAGTGGAGGCGGTGCGCCAAGCGCTGTATACAGTGGTGGAGGAAGTCTATTCTCTCCTGATTTCTGGAGCCAGCGCTTCTGAAGCGGTAGTGCAAGGATGCCAATTATTGGAAGATAACCCTCGTTTTAATGCTGGTACTGGTTCGGTGCTGCAATCTGATGGTCAAATCCGGATGAGTGCTTCGCTGATGGATGGAACATCAGGACGCTTTAGTGGTGTTATTAATATTTCACGGGTAAAGAACCCAATTCAGTTGGCACAATTTTTACAAACCTCCCCCGACCGAGTACTTTCAGATTACGGTTCCGCAGAACTGGCGCGGGAGTTGCAGATTCCTAGCTATAACGCTTTAACGGATTTGCGCTTGCAGGAATGGATACAGGAGCGTCAGGATAATTTCAAAAGTACAATGGCTGGGGTGGTAGCAGAACCCGAATTAGTAGAAAGTAGTAATGCCGGACGCGGTACTATAGGCGTTGTGGCTTTAGATACTTATGGCAAAATAGCTGCTGGCACTTCTACAGGCGGTAAGGGCTTTGAGCGGATTGGTAGAGTCAGTGATTCTGCAATGCCTGCGGGTAATTATGCTACAGCAAAAGCGGGTGTAAGTTGCACTGGAATTGGGGAAGACATTATTGATGAATGTCTAGCAGCCAAGATTGTAGTACGTGTAACTGACGGGATGTCGCTCAAAGAAGCGATGCAACGCTCATTTGCAGAAGCACATAATAACCAGCGGGATTTGGGTGCGATCGCACTCGATGCTACTGGTGCGATCGCTTGGGGTAAAACCAGCCAAGTCTTACTCGCTGCTTACCATGACGGTCACAGAATGGGTGATACTTTGGAACTGCCAATTGCTACTAATGTTGGCTGTATAGTTAGTCCAGAGTCTTCAGTAGTCAGTGCTGAGTAAGTTATTAACTCTCAAGGAAACTCCAAAAAATAATTAATTGTTGACGGTTGACAGTTAACAGTCAACTGTCAACAGTTAACAATAGCAAGGGAATATTTTTTTACTTGGAAGTCCCCAACTCAGCACTCATAACTCATGACTCAGCACTCTTGTTGCGCCAACCAGGTTTAATTACCTGGCGCGCCCGGGCAATAACTAAAGAATCATCAGGGACATCTTCTGTAATAGTTGAACCTGCGGCGACATAAACATCATTGCCTAAGGTGACTGGTGCAACTAAGACGCTATTGGAACCAGTTTTAGTGCGATCGCCAATTTTGGTACGGTGCTTTTTCACACCATCGTAATTGGCAGTAATTGTCCCCGCACCAATGTTAACCTTTGTACCTGCTGTTGTATCGCCCAAATATGATAGATGCGCCACATTAGTGCGATCGCCTAATTGTGTATTCTTTAATTCCACAAAATTGCCTACACGACAGCCAGCACCGATTTGCACTTGTCCGCGTAAATGAGTGTAGGGCCCTAGCTGGGTTCCAGCTTGCACAGTGCTACCCTTGACTACAGAATATAGCACCGTGACATTTTCAGCTATATGGCTATTTTCAATTAAACTTCCTGGGCCAATATGGCTTCCAGCTTTAATGACTGTGTTACCCCGCAGGTGCGTTTGCGGTTCAATAACTACATCTGGCTCTAATTCTACAGTGTCATCAATGGTAATACTGTTAGGGTCGATGAGGGTCACGCCCGCTAACATCCATTTTTCCTTAATTTGCTTTTGTAAAATCTCGTATGCCTTAGCTAGTTGTAGGCGATCGTTGATGCCGAGAATTTCTTGATAGTCTTCTACATCTACGGTCATCACTTTCCCCACCTTTGTGACAGCATCAGTGAGATAGTATTCTTTTTGATTATTATTTGCTTCGAGGTGCGGTAACACTTGAGCTAAATTTGGCCATCGGAAGCAATAAACCCCAGCGTTAATGCGGCGATTATGTCTTTGGGCTGTTGTGCAATCTTTGTCTTCAATAATATGTTGCACAATATTTTCACTATCACAAAACACACGCCCATAACCTCGAGGATCTGGTAGGTATGCGGTGAGGATAGTTGCGGCGTTTTGATGTTCTTGGTGAGTTTGCCACAGATTTTGCAGAGTTTGAGCGCTTAACAATGGAACATCACCGTTTAATACCAGTAAATCCCCACTGTAACCCTCCAGGTGCGGAAGTAATTGCTGGATGGCATGACCTGTTCCCTGTTGTACAGTCTGTTCGACAAACTCCAAATTAGGCACAGACTGCATGGCTGCTTTTACTTCCTCAGCCTGATATCCCACAATCACTAACCGCCGTGATGGTGAAAGTGGCTCTACACTTTCTAATACTCTCTCAATTAGCGATCGCCCACCCAAAGAATGTAAAACTTTGGGCAGCTGTGATTTCATTCGTGTGCCGCGTCCCGCCGCTAGAATTGCTACAACTACCATAATTTAGCTATCAGCTATAAATGAATTGCGCTATTTGCGCTTGGTCTTTTGAGATTTAGGCTTCAAATAATACCAGCTAATTATCACAGACTGAAATGCCAAATCTTGTGGGTAATTCACAATACCTTGACCAAAAAAGCCTTTTGTCAGTTGACATCAATAATTGAACCATGCCGATTTTAGATTTTTTTGCTTCATCGTTCATCCCTTGAGGGTAGAAAAATCTAGAATTGGGCATGGGGCATTGGGCATGAGGCATGGGAAAGACAGATTTTTATGGCAAGATTTGTGCCAAAATCTGGCGTGAATGGAATCGGATTTATACTCAGCACTCTTGTACAGACGCGATTAATCGCGTCTCTGCCAAGCTAGTAGGGTGGGCACTCGTCATCATCTAGGTTTGAGCAACAGAACTCGTAGTGCCTACCCTCAAAGAATTGCTTATGTTTTAGGAATTAGATTTTCGCTTATGAAAAAGCGTTTCTCATTGGTATGAGGCTGATAATTCTCTTGACTTCCGCACAGCAGTACTAGCTAGCTTGTGCATTAATAAACTCTGCAAACTTTTCCATCAGTTGAGGATTGCGCCAACCCAAATCAGTTTCCTCTAGCATGACTGTCAGTGCTTCCTCTGAGGTAAAACTCCTTTTATAAGGTCGTTCGCTCGTTAGTGCATCATAAATATCGATAATTTGAAATACTTGTGCCAGGTAGGGAATTTCTTCTCCTTTGAGTCCATCGGGGTAGCCTGAACCATCCCAACGTTCATGGTGATGGCGAATAATTGGAATTACACCTCGCATACTGCGTAATGGCTGGCAGATTTTTTCGCCAATCACAACGTGCTGTCTCATAATTTCCCACTCTTCGGCGGTGAGTTTACCTTTTTTCAGTAACACGGCATCAGGAATGCCTACCTTGCCAATATCGTGGAGGTAGCCACCCCACATTAAATCTTTAATTTGGTTACGTGTAAGATTCAGGTATTCACCAAAAGCTTGTCCTAGTTTTTGTAATCGTTCACAGTGATCGCCAGTATTCGGATCGCGACTTTCAATCGCCATAGCTACAGAAAATAGCACTTGTTCGGCATGATCTAAGTCTTCATTGAGACGCTTTTGCCGTACTAAAGACTTAACACGCGCTATCAGTTCTACACGGTCAAAGGGTTTGGTGAGAAAATCATCTGCGCCAACTTCAATCCCGCGAATCCGCGATCGCCTATCATTTAAAGCTGTAATAAAAATGACTGGAATCAGCCTGGTATGTTCATTTTGTTTGAGGATCTGACATACTTCAAACCCATCCATTCCTGGCATCATTACATCCAGCAAAATCAGATCTGGTTGCTTTTCTTTAACTATCTCCACTGCCATCGCACCACTGTCAGCTTCAATTACTTCGTAACCTTCCATTGCTAACAGCGCTACAGCCGTCATGCGACTAGCAGCATGGTCATCAACTACTAAAATTTTTGGCAGATCTAAAACTGGGCTATTTCCTTGGGAACCTTGAGTTTTTAAGGTTGTTGAGTCTGATAGTTCATCCGAATTACAATTTTGTTCTTCCTTCAAAGAAGTTAATGATGCAGCTTTCTCAAGCATCAAATCTCCTTGAGATAAAATCATGGAATTACCTTCTACATTTTGTAATTTTAATGAATCTTTTGCACTGCCATTGGTCAATTTGTTGAGGGGGTTAGACCCACTACCCAGCTTTTCTATAGGGCTGGTCTGTTTAAGTTCCCATTGCATCACAAAGATACTCCAGTTTGTTAAATAAAATTTAAGGATTCAGCGTTCAAAAATGTAACTTTAGTTTTTGATGATTACATTCCACATACCTCAAATTTTTAAAATATTGCTGCATCATTTATAATATATTTTCTGATTTATTTTGCTAACACGCTTAAATAATGTTCAAATCTCGCTTAATTCTCTCGTTCGATTATGAGGATTCTACACAAATATTAAATCAGGTATTTTACTGAAGATTGGCTGAGAGCGCAGCGCAGAAAAGTTTGGCTTTTCTAAATATTCATTGAGCAGCTTAGTCTTGAAGTGGAAAACTTTAATTTTTATATACTATTATTAAGTATTTCTGCCCGCTTCCTATAGTGCATTATCTACTAAATATAGATGCAGCTTGAGTGATTTGAAACACAAAAATTAATGATCCTCATTACCTAAAATCAAGCTAAATCGCAGAGTTATGAATGAGGATGACTACATTCAGAGTTGCGATCGCACTTCTAATTATGAGTCTGTACCTGCATTTTTTAACAGCCATCTTTTTCGCCAACGAGAAGTAGGTTCCATTGTGCAAGTTTGTTGCTCTTGCTGTCGGCGCATGATGATCGTGTCAGCAGAGTCATGCAATTGCGGATCGCGATAAGGAATCGCCGCACGAGTTAGCAAATGTTCTTGTTCTTCCTGGGAGAGAGGCGGAAGTATGCAGTGGTTGTTTGCGTTTGCACTGTCAGAATGAACTGCTACTGTACCAGGCGATCGCCTACCTACTGGTGGAGTCGAACCTATTTTTAAGCCAGCACTTAAAAATGCGGCGCGGACAGCCGCTGCACAGGAATAAGTCGCGATAATTCCCTCAGCATCTAAACACAATGATATTTGCTGAATAAACTCTACAGTCCATAACTGAGGACACTGAGGTGGTGAAAACGGATCGAGAAAAATCGCGTCAGCCTGAAACCCTGACTGTTGGATTAATTTAATTGAGTTCCTCGCATCACCAATTAACAGTTCAGCCTGTAAGTTATCTTGTTGAACTTGAGACTTATAGGCTAGCTGCCTTAAGATTTCGTTATACTTGTAGTCCCAGTGATCAAATAGGTGATGAGCGATCGCTGCTTGGGGTACAGATGGATTCAATTCTAAAGCCATAACTTCCACATGACAATTGGGATTTTCCTCCCAAATAGTCTGCAAAGCTGCTGCTGTGTTGTATCCTAGACCATAACAAATGTCTAATAGTCGCAAGGCTGGTTTTTGGGCACGTGCAGCTAGTTGGGTAGGTACAGCAAACTTGAGAAAACTCTCTTGCTTTGCTCCATAATGACTGTGAAAGTCTTCGCCAAATTCTTGGGAGGTAAAAGTAAAGGAACCATCTGCCGTTAGTTGTGGGACAAATTGCTCAAAGTCTGGCATTTTCTCTAGAAAACTGATAATAAATATTTGCTAATTAATTTAATAATGACTAATGACCAATGACCACTTAGTTGTTTCACCAGCATGGTTGTTTGCACATCTCGACGATCCGCAAGTGGTGATTGTAGATTGTCGCTTTTCTTTAGCAGATCCACAACTAGGCCGACAGCAGTACCAAGTTAGCCATATCCAGGGGTCATACTATCTAGATTTAAATGAGGATCTATCTAGTCCTGTCGGAGAACATGGTGGAAGACATCCTTTACCTAAACCCACTGATTTAGCGCAAAAGCTATCACAAATAGGCGTAAATTACCAAAAAAGTTTAGTTGTTGCCTACGATGATTCTCGTTTTGCCTTTGCATCTCGTTTATGGTGGCTATTGCGTTATTTAGGGCATGAACGGGTAGCCGTATTAGATGGTGGATTTGCTGCATGGCAAACAGCTGGTTATCCCGTCACAAATATTATTCCTCAATCTCAAACAGCTACCTTTATCCCCCAAGTAAAAATAGATAAAGTAGTAGATATTGAAAGCGTCAAAAATAAAAAAGATTTACCAGATGTCGTATTAGTAGATTCCCGAGAAAGCGATCGCTATAGAGGTGAACGAGAGCCAATTGATAAAATTGCGGGTCATATTCCTGGTGCTGTGAACTATCCTTGGCAAGAAGTTACAGATTCATCAGGCTATCTGCTTTCCCCAGCAGAACAACGCCGTCGTTGGCAAAAGCTAGAAACAGCCAACGAGATATTGGTTTATTGTGGTTCTGGTGTAACTGCTTGTGTGAATCTACTTTCTTTAGAACTAGCAGGTATTTCTCAAGGAAAACTTTATGCTGGTAGCTGGAGCGATTGGATTAGTTATATGTAAGCAGCATTAATTGTCTATATTAGAATGAATGGGGTTTTTGGCATTAGGTGTTTAGTTTTTTCTCAATTACCAATTACCAATTACCCATTACCTAATCCCCTTAATAAAAGCTATTTTTATACCAAAAATTTAAGATATAATCAAATAAATTTTTTTAGGTTTTTAAATTTTCTTCTGTAAAATTTCCACAGATGAAACTGTAGTAGAAGTAATAACTAATATTATTCAACTTAAGAGCAAATGAGCCAAAATAACCAACGTCGAATTGTAATTGGTGATGTACATGGTCATTACGAAGGATTAATGACTTTGTTGAAAGCAATTGCTCCATCATCCAACGATCAACTATATTTTTTGGGAGATTTAATCGATCGTGGCCCTCAAAGCGCACAAGTAGTTAATTTTGTTAAAGACAATAACTATCCTTGCCTGTTGGGAAATCATGAGCAAATGTTATTAAATGTGTTGACCAAGGGTGGAGCCAATTCCACTCCAGCGATGCAAGCATGGTTATATAGTGGAGGACAAGCGACTATAGCCAGTTACCAAGAAGCGACAATTCCCCAAGAACATATCGATTGGTTTCAAGCATTACCGACATATATTGACTTAGGCGATGTTTGGCTAACCCATGCTGGTCTTGATCCTTTGATGCCTTTAGCCAAACAAACTGCCGAGCAATTTTGTTGGATCAGAGAAGAATTTCACAGCATGGAAAAACCTTACTTCCCTGATAAGTTAATTATTATTGGTCATACAATTACCTTTACTTTACCAGGGGTTAATCCCGGTCAACTGGCACAAGGACGAGGTTGGCTGGATATAGATACAGGCGCGTATCATCCCCGCAGCGGTTGGTTGACAGCGTTAGATGTGACAAATAACTTGGTTTATCAAGCTAACGTATTTAGAAAGCGTGTCCGCAGTCTACCTTTAGCAGAAGCAGCAGTTACCATTGATCCAGCGGAAATTAAAGGCGCTCGCCACAACAAGCAGCGAGCATAATTGGATATAGCTTATAGCTTGATTTCACAATGGTAATTTAGCTTGTACTGCATTCTGTCTGCATAGGATTGTGACGATTAAGAAAGTCGGTGGAAATAAACCAAACTATTGACAATTGACAAATGACTAAGGACAAAGCGCAAAGTCTGGGCGGAGGTTTCCTCCGATCAGAACTTTGTAAGAATGACAGCCTCAGTCAGTGGTCTTTGAATGTCGCCGACCTACTTACAATAATGCGCGAATATTAGCTTTGTAAGCAGCATTATCCAATCCATAACGCCCATTGGTAGGTTGAGAATTAATAGCTTTTTTGAGAGCATTAATGCGATCGCTTGTTGCTGGGTGAGTACTCAAAAATGAAGGTGTAGAACCCCTTCCTAGGAGCTTTTGCATAAAAGAAACCATCCCAGACTGAGCATAACCACTACGAGCCAAGGTTCTTAATCCTCGTTGATCGGCATCAAATTCATCTTGACGGCTGCGCGGACGGTTGAGTGCTAATTCCACACCAATTCCCACCGCTGTATTGCGATCCAAACCTGCTGCTGTGGCTACACCACTAGCCAGGGCCCTTTGTCTCATCTGTTTGACTAAATGTTTACCGCCAATGTGGCCAATTTCATGGGCAATTACACTAGCTAATTCGGCTTCATTTTCTGCAGCTTGCAGTAACCCAGTGTGGATATAAACATAGCCTCCCGCAGTAGCAAAAGCATTTATCGCCTTATCGTCAACGACTTGGAAGGTATAGGGAAGATTGGGGCGATCGCTATTCGCCACTAAACGCTGACCAATTTGTTCTACATAGCGAGTCACTGCGGCATTACGGTAAAGCCGAAACTCACTCTGCAATTCCTGATTCATCTGCTTGCCCAAATCAACTTCTTGGCGATCCGATATATTCGATAGCTGAAGTATCTGGACTCCCTGGAAAAGAAGTGGTAGTAAATCAAGTGCCCTTCCTGGAAGGGGTGTAGTCAGGCACACACTCACGGCGACTACCACAGAAATTAACGGATAAAACCAGCGCCGCCGCCACAAACGGTAATTTGTCAAAAAGGCTTTCCAAGCAAACATAATCCGGTCTTTGGGAAAATCGTGGAAGAACACAAAATAGAGGACGCATTTAATTCTTTCTATGTTGCATTTTCAACTTAAAAACGAAATCGGGTTTGGTGATTCACCTGGAAAGGACAGCTACACAATAGAAAATTATTCCTTGGCTAAACCTCGCCAGAAAACTCATCCCCTTGTGCGTGAAGTTTTTTAAGGAGCCAACAGAGAACCGATTGTTTCCTCATATCAGTAGGTTAAAAGAACAATAATTCCGGAACTTGATTGCCTAGTCCCGTAATTTCAGAAGTCGTGATACACTGTCGCATGACTATAGCGCCCAGCCGCTTTTAGTGTTTACTAACTAGGGAAGATTGCCATTACTCTAGTTAATCCTGCTGCTCAACTCAATTACTCCGCTCACATCTGGAAAACTTGTTATGGCTATTTTAGATACCAAAGGCCGCTTGTTCGGTAAAATCAACCTCCTCGATTTAGGAGCTTTACTAGTTATAGTGCTGGTTATTTTTGGCATATTTTTCTTTCCCGGTACTTCTGGTTCTGTGGCCCAAGTCGGTGTTAAAACCGTACCTATAGAAGTAGATCTAGTAGTTCGTGGCTTAAATGTCCGCAACCCTCAGCAGTTATTTGACAAAGGACTGAAAGCCGGCGGTAAGACTAACGTGATTATCCGCAATCAACCTCACGGTGAAATTGCGATTAAATCTATGCAACAATTACCAAGAACAATCAATGTTCCCCAACCTGATGGTTCTATCAAAGAGTTACCAGATCCCAAAGCCAACAATTTTAGTACAGATATGTTGTTGACTTTAGAAGGTCAAGCAAAAATCACTCCAAATGGGCCAGTTTTAGGTAACAGCAAAGTGAAAATTGGTATGCCTTTTGAGCTAGAAGGTTTCAATTACAACTTCAACGCCACTGTCATCGATTTAAGATTGAAAGATAAATAAACTTTGCACAAAAGGAAGTATAACAATAGACTTAATGTCGCGGTCTATTGCCAAAATTTTGATAAGTTCGTAGTGAGTTAGTGCGGTCTTTAAGGTTTACCCATGAGCGACTAACAAAACCAACGAGTAAGCACTCTAGTGCTTTAAAATCTAAGGCTCCAGTCCTAACTACGAACTTATTCAAAGCGCAAAAATAATGACCTATATCACTTGCTTATTAGTGCTAATTAATACGTTAAAATTTACAGTATTTTTGGCTATGTTCAGCAAAAAATCCTCTGTGATGGCAAAAAACTAAAATGTATAAAAGTAGAGGTAGTTTATATAGACACTGACTCTACGGGGTAGGATAGTACATCGACAATTAAAAATGAAAGTGTTAAAACCCCTTTATAAAGAAATAAGTTTAGTAAACTTTCTCTCTGAGTCTCCCTAGACTAGGAGCCGAGAGAGGAGTAAGGTAGAAATCAGGGTTTTTAGCTTCTACTTTTGCAGGCGAGAGGTTAAACCACATTCCTCTAACTCACATTCCATGAGTTTTCAGGGAAAAATCCCCAAATTTTTATTTGGAAAGATTTTTTTGTAACTCTACTAACTTAGATAATTATTGTTTTTCTTTTATTTAAAGAAAACTTGGAATCAGTAAACGAAGTAATAGAGCCTTGAATAAGCTATTGTTTACAGGTAAATCTTTTCGGTTTATGGCGTTCACCCTCCCGCTATTAATGTGGTTGGGATACAAAGAAGTCAAAAGCCAAATGGTGGAACCGCAAGCAGTCATAGTGTTAGGCGGTTCAACAAAAAATCTAGAGCGAGAAAAGTTTACAGCAGATTTTGCTAAGAAGCATCCAAATTTACCAATTTGGATTACTGGTGGCAGTCCACCTAGATCGACACAAAAGGTATTTTCCAAGGCAGGAGTAGATCCTGAACGCTTACACTTGGATTACGAGGCAGTAGATACAGTTACTAATTTTACTACGCTGGTTGATGATTTGCAAGCGCAAGGTATCAAAAGCGTTTATGTGATTACCTCTGATTTCCATATGCGTCGCGCCAGTGTCATTGGCGAGATTGTTTTAGGTAGTCGCGGTATTGAGTTTAAAACAATACCAGTTCCTTCCAAAACATCACCTGAACCACTAGAAAAATCTCTCCGGGATGGAGCTAGAGCTATTCTTTGGGTAGCAACTGGTTACACTGGTGCAGAAGATACGTTGCATAAGAAGTGATTGGGTGATGGGTAATGGGTAATGGGTAATGGGAAAAGATAGATGAAGGAGATGAGGGAGATAAGGGAGATAAGGAAAAAATAATAACAATAGTCCTGTTCCCTTTGACCTTTGACCCTTGACCTTTGACCTTTGACCCTTGAACCTTGACCTTTGACCTTTGACCCTTGACCTTTGACCCTTGACCCTTGACCCTTGACCCTTGACTTTAAATTAAATCCCGATGGGTAAATGACTTGGCGTTTGCGCCAGTGTAGCTCGCTACAATATGACCATCGCCTATCATTTGATATTTGTAGGTGACTAATCCTTCTAAACCAACAGGGCCTCGTGGGGGCATTTGTTGAGTACTAATGCCTACTTCAGCACCAAAGCCGTAGCGGAAACCATCGGCAAAGCGGGTTGAACAGTTGTGGTAAACTCCAGCCGCATTCACTAATCCTAAGAAAGTTTCTGCTGCTGCTAAGTCTTCTGTAACGATCGCTTCTGTATGGCGAGAACCATATTCATTAATATGGGCGATCGCATCTTCTATTGAATCAACAATTTTAATTGCCAAAATTAAATCGCTGTATTCTGTTTCCCAGTCTTGTGCTGTAGCAGTGGTGATATGATGCAAAATTTTGGCGGTGCGTTCATCACCTCTTAATTCCACATGATTGGCTTGCATAGCTGCGGCTAGCTGTGGTAGATAATCTGCAGCGATGCTGGCATGAACCAGCAAGGTTTCAATAGCATTACAAGCTGCGGGATATTGGGTTTTGGCATCAACAGCAATGGTAACAGCTTTGGCAATATCAGCGGCTTGATCTATATATAGATGACAAATACCATCTGCATGACCAAGTACAGGAATGCGAGTATTGTCCTGCACAAATCGCACAAAGGAATTAGAACCTCGGGGAATAATTAAATCTACATATTTATCTAACTGCAAAAGTTCAATAGTTTGTTCTCTCGTTGTCAATAGCTGCACTACATCGGGGTTAACAGCAGTGTGAGATAAGCCTTGCTTAATGGCTTTGACTATCGCCTCGCAAGAACGGATTGCTTCTTTACCACCTTTGAGGATTACGCCATTACCTGATTTGATTGCTAAAGAGACAATTTGAATTGCAGCTTCGGGACGTGCTTCAAAAATAATGCCCAAAACTCCTAAAGGACAAGTAATGCGCTTGAGAATTAAGCCTGTATCGATTTCGCGGTGAATTTGCACTTTCCCGACTGGATCGGCTAGTTTACCAACATCTCTAACTCCAGCGATCGCATCTCTCAATTTATGCTCATCCAACTGCAAGCGTTTATAAAGGGGTTTGGCAATCCCATCAGCAGTAGCCGCTTCACAATCAGCGATATTCGCTTGCAATATTTCGTCTTGTGCTGATTCTAAAGCTTGGGCGATCGCTTCAATGGCTTGATTTTTCGCCTCAGTGGAGAGAACAGCCAATTTACTGGCAGCGGAGCGGGTTTTTTGAGCAATTCCCATCAGGGGAGAAGCAATGTCAAGAATAGTCATAGCAAACAACTACTTTCCAGTACGGCCACAATCTTTGTCTTTTTCTTATCCTACCAACCTTAGTTCATGTTTTGAGCCGACAATTTTGAATTATGATTTGCGATTTTTATCTCTAGAGACTTGAGGCTAGAGCAGAGAGGTTTTAAGTTTAATCCTGTCAAAAATTATAGGGGGACAATATTATTGTCCCCCTATAAATGATATATGTTCCACACAATGGAAAATCACTATAAACTTCTTAGTTTCATCTCCAATTATGAAAAATACGTGGAGAAATTACCTCAACTTTGATCCCAATATATAAATTGATTATATTGACATAGATTCTAATTTTGAATTGAATATTCTAAAAATAAAACCTTCAGTTTATTAATCCTGAATATCAATCCAAAATTTAAAATCCAGAATCTCAAATTGAACATTTTAACCACGTTGAACACGCTGTTCAAATTGTTCACGAGTTGTTTCAACTACGTCAACAGCAGCAGAATAGATATCATTATGTTCTTGTTGCAGCCAAGTCAAAAGGCTAGCAATCTGAGCATTTCTTAAATCTAGATCTGTCTGAAAAATAATTGAAGTCGCCATCAATTGAGCATATTGAGGTTGATGCCCTTGTTGCACTAAATGAGCAATTAAGCCCGCTAAAGCTTCTTGTCGAACTGGATCTGTATTTGCTTCCTTATACATGGTTTCTAGACAACGATATTTGTTGCAATCATCCTATTTCATGTAAGTGACTATTTTGTATCCGTAATTTTACTGAAAATGACCCGCGATCGCACCCTATAATCAGGATTCATTTTTAACCTTGAATTTTCATTCTGAGTTTTGTAACAAGACTAACTAATACAAAACAAACAATATAGATTTTAAGGCATACAACTCAAATATCACAAACGTTTTGACGGTATACAAGTTAAACATCTGTAAGTATTTATGTTGTATCTTCTTAAACGTTGTTATATTTGTTTACAGTATTTTGGTTGTATTTCTATTTACATTTCAATCGGGTGTTAATAGTATTGTTTTAGTGATTGAGAAATCAATCCGAAAAACAACAACAATGAGTTAAGGTTCAAATATATGGCAGTCGAAAAAACTAATTCCTCTTCAAGCTTGGCAGAAGTTATTGATCGTATCTTAGACAAAGGTATCGTTGTAGATGCTTGGGTACGTGTATCTCTAGTTGGTATTGAATTACTTGCTATTGAAGCTCGGATCGTTATCGCTTCTGTTGAAACATATTTGAAATATGCAGAAGCTGTTGGTCTAACTCAGTCAGCCGCAGTACCTGCTTAATTATTAAGTAGAAAGAAATCAAGACATTAGAATTAGCGCTGATCTAATTCTAATGTTAACTCCTCGTCCGAATAATCTCAAACAACAATAGGTTAAGGTGCAATCATATGGCAGTTGAAAAGACTAATTCCTCCTCTAGCTTGGCAGAAGTTATCGACCGCATTTTAGACAAAGGTATCGTTGTAGATGCTTGGGTACGTGTTTCCTTAGTTGGTATTGAACTACTTGCTATTGAAGCTCGGATCGTTATCGCTTCCGTTGAAACATACTTGAAGTATGCAGAAGCTGTTGGTCTAACTCAATCTGCAGCTATGCCTGCTTAATCATTAGGCAGAGTCCATCATATCAGAATTGCTAACTCAGCAGTTCTGATATTTATACTGCTTTTCTCTGATTATCCAGATATTCTTTAAGCAAGATTTATCTGAGGATAAAAAGAAAAAGGCAGATATTGCTTGAGCCACATTTGCTGGATATAAACCCTCCAAGAAATGTGGCAGATTCACAATGATTTTAGTATGATTGCGGAGAAAATCATGACTCCTTTAATGATCAGAATCCGGCAAGAACATCGAGGAATAGCTGAGGAAGTAACTCAACTATTTAAAGAGACTCAAGAATTCTTGTCCGTGACTACAGCGCAAAGAACAGCGCAAGCTAAAGAACAAGCAGAAAATCTGCATGAGTTCCATCAAAACCTTGAGCAAAACACCGAGGAATTTTTAGCACAAACTGCTAAAGAAAGAATGGAACAAGCAAAACAACAGGCTGAAAATCTGTACCAATTCCATAAGGAAATGGCAGAAAACACCCAAGAGTTTTTGTCAGAGACTGCTAAAGAAAGAATGGCGCAAGCTCAAGAGCAAGCGCGACAACTGCACGAGTTCCATCAAAACCTTGAGCAAACCACCAATGAATTTTTAGCCGACACAGCTAAAGAAAGAATGGCGCAAGCTCAAGAACAAAGACAACAGCTGCATCAATTCCGTCAGGATTTGTTTGCTAGCATTTTTGGTACATTTTAGTCGTTCATTAATGCTCCCAACGAATAGATTTTATCTGTTGAAGAACGGGGCTAAATAGTAAAACCCCCTAATCTTACAGGTAAAAACTAGTAAGACCAGGGGGTAGTCAAATTCAACAATGAGTTTTAGCACGAAACTTAAATAACATAATATTGCCACTGATTACAAGGCTTCAGTAAAAAAAACTGGCAACCTGTATCTCGTTTCACACCAGTGAACAATAAATAACTCTAACGAATATTGATCGTATCAACAATCGATAGAGCTTTATTTATAGTTTCTATTCCCATCTTACCACATTGATGTAATTTTCGCATCGAATGTTGTGTTTTTTTTGCAAAGTTCTCTTCCCACCATCATTAACTTATGACTAATAGCGAAAATCATAAAAAAAGAGCTGTTCTTCGTGTCCGTCCTGGTCAGTTTGTGGTCACACCAGCTATTGAAAAAGTAGCAATTCGAGCGTTGCGTTATCTCACCTCAGGATTTGCTATTCATTTACGCGGGCCGGCTGGTACAGGTAAAACGACTTTAGCTATGCATTTAGCTAATTGTCTAGATAGACCAATCATGTTGATTTTCGGAGATGACGAATTTAAAAGTTCTGATTTAATCGGCAGCGAGTCTGGCTATACACATAAAAAATTATTAGACAATTACATTCACAACGTTCTTAAAGTTGAAGACGAACTCAAACAAAATTGGGTTGATTCTCGCTTAACTTTAGCTTGTCGCGAAGGTTTAACCCTGGTTTACGACGAGTTTAACCGTTCACGACCAGAAGTAAATAACGTTTTGCTTTCAGCCTTAGAAGAAAAAATTCTCACCCTTCCTCCTAGCAGTAATCAGCCCGAATATTTACATGTTCACCCCAAATTCCGGGCTATTTTCACTTCCAATCCAGAAGAATATTGCGGAGTTCACTCCACTCAAGATGCTTTAATGGATCGGTTGGTAACGATTAATATGCCAGAACCAGATGAGCAAACTCAGATTGAAATTTTAACTCATAAAACCGGCATTAATCACCATTATGCTCAGTTAGTTGTACGCTTAGTCAAAGCATTCCGTGCTGCGACTGGTGCAGAGAAAACTTCTGGATTGCGGTCTTGTTTGATGGTTGCAAAAGTGTGTGCAGAACATGAAATTTTAGTCACACCTGAAAATTCCGATTTTAGAGAAATTTGTGCAGATGTTTTATTTAATCGCACCAATTTATCTGCCAGCGATGCTACAACGCTATTTCTGCAATTGCTCAACCACGTACAAGTAAAACCAGTAGAGCCAGTTGATGATAGCGATCCCTATGATGTGGCAGAGGCTGAAATAGTTGGTGAAGCAGAACCACAAACAGATGCGATCGCAGAACCAGTGACACTAGACGACAGCTTATTAAGCGACCAACCCAACTAATGTTTTCCTCAAACAAAGCTTAGTAATCAATCAAGACTGTGGTTATTTCATTCAAGAGTCTAATTCATCGTGACTACTACACCCATCCTGCCAACACGTCCTCAATCTAACTCAAGTCGAGCTATTACGACATCTACACAAGGTTCTACCTTGGCAGATATTCTCGAGCGAGTTTTAGATAAAGGGATTGTGATTGCTGGTGATATTTCTGTATCTATCGCCTCCACCGAACTTCTTCATATCCGCATTCGCTTATTAATTTCCTCCGTTGATAAAGCTAAAGAATTGGGCATTAATTGGTGGGAAAATGACCCTTACCTCAGTAGCAAATCTCAACGTTTAGTTGAAGAAAACCAACAACTTCAGCAACGGCTGGAAAGTTTAGAAGCGCAGTTACGTTCATTGACTGCTGCTAAAATCAACAATCCAGAGTTATTCCCTGTCAATGCTGAAGATGATCTCAAAAGCGATGAAGAAAATGTTCCATTGCCAATAAATTATCAGCCTAATGAGTAGGCTAATTTTACTGACATTCCAACAATTTAAGCGCTGCAAAACAATTAACAAAAGGTGGCATCATGGCAATGGTTTGCACTCCATCTGAAAATTCCAACGATTTGCTAGCTACCAATTCTAAAGCTAATAACCAAGCTGGCTTAGTTCCTTTACTCTTAACTGTAGTGGAACTAATCCGTCAGCTGATGGAAGCTCAAGTAATCCGACGTATGGAAGAGGAGTGCCTTAGTGAATCTGACTTAGAGCGAGCTGCAGAAAGTTTGCGAAAGTTAGAGGAACAAGTTTTAAATTTATGTCAGATTTTTGAGATTGATCCAGCAGACTTAAATATCCATTTAGGAGAGCTTGGTAGCCTTTTACCTGCTGCTGGATCTTATTATCCTGGTGAAACTGGAAATACTCCGTCTGTACTAGAACTGTTAGACCGTCTGTTAAACACTGGAGTTGTGGTGGACGGAGAACTAGATTTAGGTGTTGCTCAACTCAATTTAATTCACGCTAAATTGCGGTTAGTTTTAACCTCAAAACCTTTAAATACAAAGTAATTTTTTATGGATGCTGGTCTTTATTTGTATGGTATTTTTTCCGATCCAATTCCCCCAACAGTTAGCCTGAAGGGACTGGATTCTCAACCTGTTTATAGCCAAGTAATTGAAGGTTTTACCTTTTTATACTCAGATGCGAAACAAGAAAAATATTTAGCTTCGCGGCGGAATTTAATCAGCCATGAAAAAGTTTTAGAGCAAGCAATGCAGGAAGGCTTTCGGACTCTGCTACCTCTGCGGTTTGGATTAGTTGTGAAAAATTGGGAAACAGTAATTTCACAACTAATCCAACCATGTGAGCGACAACTGCGAGATCTGTTTCAAAAATTGGCGGGTAAACGAGAAGTCAGCGTCAAAATTTTGTGGGATACCAAAGCGGAATTACAAGCCATGATGCAGTCTCATCCCGAATTGAAGCAAAAACGCGACCAGATGGAAGGCAAAAATTTGAGTATGGAGGAAGTTATTGAAATTGGCCAGTTAATTGAAAGTAATTTACAACAGCGCAAAGAAGCTGTAATTAAAACTTTCTTTGATGAACTCCAGCCCTTAGCAGAAGAAGTTGTAGAAAGCGAACCGATGATGGAAGAAATGATCTACAACGCGGCTTTTCTCATTCCTTGGGATAACGAAGCTTTATTTAGTCAACGAGTGGAAGCTATAGACCAAAAATTTGGCGATCGCTTACGTATTCGCTACAACAATTTTACTGCACCTTATACATTTGCTCAAATTTCTTAATCGGAGGTGATTATATGCTTGGCAAGATTTTACTATTTCCAGTGATGGGGCCCATTAGTGGGCTGATGTGGATTGGAGAACAAATTCAAGAGCGTACTGATACAGAATTTGACGCACAAGAAAATTTGCATAAACAATTACTCAGTCTGCAACTTTCCTTTGATATTGGCGAACTTTCTGAAGAAGAATTTGAGGAGCAAGAAGAAGCACTCCTACTGAAAATTCAAGCTTTGGAAGAAGAAAAAGCCCGTTTAGAAGCTGAATCAGCAGAGGATGAAGAGGATGAAGTAGAGCCAACTTACTTCATAGCTGAAGTTGAAGAAGATAAAGTACTTGTAGAGGCATTTCGAGGTAATAAAAAATATGAAGATAATGAAAATTTAGTTTTATCTCCCTAAATTACTCTGCTAATTACTTTCATAGTATATTAAATTAAAAACCCGCATACGCGGGTTAATAATTTAATGTTACTTATTCTAATATTAGCTAATTACTGAAAAATTTGAAACTTAATATTCAATTTCAAAAGCTTGGTAATTGTTAGCTTCAAAAAAGATATTAGGACGCTTAGGTAAATTAGGATGTCTGTGGTCAGATTGGCGTAATTTATTAATATTTTGTTCGGTGTCTGCTATCTGGTCTTTTAAAGAATTCAAACGCTGTTTTAAAATGACTGTGCGCTGTTCTATAAAGTGTAACTCCTGCTTAATTCTTTGCTGTTCTGTTACTAGTTTATAGAGTTCTAATTGACTAGAAGCTTCAGACTTACTACGAGGCATAGTAGTTACTTTAGGTCTAATTGTGCCGCGATTACGAAGAATTTTCATTTAATTTACCTGAACAATTGATTGTATTATAACCAAGAAAATCTGATTGTAAAGGCTAAAAATATATTTAATATTTTTTTATTTTGTGTCAGTATGGATGCACTAAAAACAAACAAAAAACTCACTCATTTCGATTTGGTTGCCAGCATGAAATCATTAAATCTCTACACTTATGCTTTTTTTAATACCCCAGATATTCCCTTAAATTTACCAGAGGGTAATGCTGGTCAATTATTCTTAATTCATGGCTCTGGTATTTCCGCCGTTGTCGAACCAGGAATATCTTTAGAATCAGTACAAAATAATGATGAACAAGTTATCAAAATGGTTTTAGCTCACGATCGCATTATTCGTGAGCTATTTCAACAAACCACAATTTTACCTTTGCGTTTCGGTACTTCTTTTGCTTCTCCAGCTACATTACTCAAGCATATAGAATCTCACGGTGCAGAGTATCGTGAGAAATTAGATTATATTCACGGGAAAACTGAATATAATTTAAAACTCGTGCCTCGAATTTTTCAAGAACCTGTAAAATCCCCTGTGGGCGGAGGTAGAGATTATTTTTTAGCAAAAAAACAGCATTTTGAAAATCAAAAAGCTTACATGATTGCACAGGCTGATGAAAAATCTAGTCTGATTAACCTCATCACAGAAATTTATCAATCTGCCGTTATTGTCCAAGAGAAAGCCGAAGAAATTCGGGTTTACTTTTTAGTCAACCATGAAGATAAACCTTTATTTTTAGAACAGTTTTTAACTTGGCAAGAAGCTTGCCCTCGTTGGGATTTCTGTTTAGGAGAAGGATTACCTCCTTATCACTTTGTTTAACTATTATTTACCAGCGTTGCTATAAATTCTTAGGTTTATGATGAACCATTACGACTTACTTAATTTAGTCATGTTCAGCGGCAAGGGTGGGGTTGGTAAAACCACCATCTCTTGCAGTTTTGCGCGTTATTGGGCTAAAAAGTTTCCTCAAGAAAGAATTTTGTTAATTTCTACAGATCCTGCACATTCTTTAGGGGATGTCTTACTTTCAGAAGTGAAAGATACAGCTTCACCCTTAGCCGATTTGCCTAACTTGAGCGTGCAGGCATTGGATGCCCAAAAACTGCTGTTGGAGTTTAAAGCAAAATATAGCCGCTTTTTAGAATTACTTGTTGAAAGAGGCAGTTTAGCAGATGGTGAAGACTTAGCGCCAGTTTGGGATTTAAATTGGCCTGGTTTAAACGAACTCATGGGTTTGCTAGAAATCCAACGTCTACTTTCAGAAAAGCAGGTGGATCGGGTAGTTCTCGATATGGCTCCCTCTGGGCATACATTAAATTTATTACGATTAAAAGATTTTTTAGATGTTATTTTAAATTCCTTTGAATTATTCCAAGAAAAGCATCGGGTAATTACCAAAAGTTTTAGAGGTAATTATACAGAAGATGATGTCGATCGCTTCTTGGTAGAGATGAAATTTCAATTAGCAGAAGGCAGACGCTTACTGCAAGATGAAAAATTTACTGGCTGTTTAGTAGTCGCCGTTTCGGAACCGATGTGTTTGTTAGAAACTGAGCGCTTTTTAGCTAGTTTAAAAGATTTAGAAGTTCCCTATGCGGGATTATTCGTCAATCGCTGCTTGGCAGATGATGAACTAGAAACAGACCGTTATGCTGAACAGCAAAATTTGCTCAACAAATACTTACAGATAGCACCTGAAAAACCTGTATTCATCGTACCGCAACAACAAACACCTCCTTTAGGTGGTTTGTTGTTAGATAGTTTAGCTGCCCAAATTCAAACAATCGATCATGTTGAAATTGCACCACCACCGATAATTCAATGGCCCAATAAAATCTTGCCTAATTTTGGTGATTTTTTAGCTCAAGGATGTCAATTAATTATTGTGGGTGGGAAAGGAGGTGTAGGTAAAACAACAGTAGCAGCGTCCATAGCTTGGGCTTGTGCCCAGCATTATCCCCATAAAAAAATTCGGGTAATTTCTATAGATCCGGCTCATTCTTTAGGAGATGCTTTTGGGCAAACTTTAGGGCATGAGCCTGTAATGCTAACTGCTAATTTAAGCGGACAAGAAGTTGATGAAACTAAAGTTTTAGACAAATTCCGCTCAGATTATCTGTGGGAATTAGCAGATATGATTAGTGGCGAAGACTCGCAAACAGATTCTCAAGTAAATGTTGCTTACTTACCAGAAGCTTGGCGACAAATTATGTCACAAGCTTTGCCTGGCATTGATGAGATATTATCTCTTGTCACTGTGATGGATCTATTAGATAGTAACCAACAAGATTTAATTATTTTAGATACAGCGCCTACAGGCCATCTCCTACGCTTTCTGGAAATGCCATCGGCTTTAGGAGATTGGTTAACCTGGATATTTAAGCTGTGGATGAAATATCAAAATGTTTTGGGTCATGTGGATGTAATTGGGCGGTTGCGGGGTTTACGGCAACAAGTTGTGCAGGCACAAAAGAAGTTAAAAAATCCCCATGATACGCAGTTTGTTGGTGTAATTCAGGCGGAAGCGGCAATTATTGCTGAACACATACGATTAACACAATCTTTGAAAAAGATGGGAGTTAATCAACCTTATGTGGTGCAAAATCGCTACAGTCCAGAAGCGGAAGTTGATAGCAGTTTATTTCCAGAACAAACAATTATCCGCTTACCTAAGTTACCACGTTCTGTAGAGCCGATCGCAAGAATTCAATGTGCAGCACATCTGTTATTTGAATTTGAAGAATTAATTGCCAATAACAGCTAAATGCAAGAAGAATTTGGGATTTTTAAAGTCAACTATTGAGGTATTTTATGAGTGAGTTATTTAAGGGATTTGAGCAGTTTTTAGAGTTAGTGAAAACTCTAGAAGAAAAAGTGGAAAAGGGCGAGATTAAAACAGATGTGCAAATTAATTCCCGTCCGATGAGCAGTATTCCTCGTTATGGGAATGTGCCACGTCCCAATAATATGGCGAATGATGTTGGTACTAGTCGCTTCCGCACTCAACCCCCAGCTAATTCCGGTGGTGGTGGTAATGGCGGTAGCAGTAATGGCGGAGGTTCTGAATCTGTAATCCCACCTGATGCACCTTCGGGTTATAGCCTCAAAGATGTTGGAGGATTGAGTGAAGTTCTTAAAGAACTCAAAGAACTGATTGCCATTCCCTTAAAACGTCCTGACCTTCTGGCAAAGCTAGGGCTAGAACCTACACGTGGTGTATTGTTAGTTGGGCCTCCTGGGACAGGCAAAACTCTCACCGCCCGCGCTTTAGCTGAAGAACTCGGCGTTAACTATATCGCCCTCGTTGGGCCGGAAGTCATCAGTAAATATTACGGTGAAGCCGAGCAAAGACTACGGGGAATTTTTGAGAAAGCTGCTAAAAATGCTCCCTGTATTATCTTTATTGATGAAATTGATAGTTTAGCTCCAGACCGTAGCGCTGTAGAAGGGGAAGTTGAAAAACGCCTGGTAGCGCAACTATTGAGTTTAATGGATGGTTTCTCCCACAGCCAAGGTGTAATTGTCCTAGCGGCGACAAATCGCCCCGACCATCTTGATCCAGCTTTGCGCCGCCCAGGAAGATTTGATAGGGAAGTTCAGTTCCGCATCCCCGACTGCAACGGCCGCAAAGAGATTTTGCAAATTCTCACCCGCGCTATGCCCTTAGATGGGACAGTTGACCTGGATTTCATCGCTGAAAGAGCAGTAGGATTTGTGGGGGCTGACTTGAAAGCTGTTTGTCAAAAAGCTGCTTACACTGCGTTACGTCGTCACGTTCCTTCGATTGAGGAAAAAGTTCCAGAAAATATGACTGTTAACCAGTCAGACTTTTTACAAGGCCTGAAGGAAATCAAACCGGCAGTACTGCGGAGTGTCGAAGTTGAAGTTCCCCATATAGCTTGGGAAGATATCGGTGGTTTGGAATCAATTAAACAAACTCTGCGTGAATCAGTAGAAGGGGCGTTACTGTATCCAGAACTGTATCTGCAAACTAAAGCCCTAGCGCCCAAAGGCATATTACTGTGGGGGCCTCCGGGAACTGGTAAAACCTTATTAGCCAAAGCTGTAGCTTCCCAAGCCAGAGCCAACTTTATTGGTGTCAACGGCCCAGAATTACTTAGCCGTTGGGTGGGAGCCAGCGAACAAGCAGTAAGAGAACTATTTGCTAAAGCCAGACAAGCAGACCCCTGCGTAGTATTTATTGATGAAATTGATACATTAGCCCCAGCCCGAGGCAGTTACAATGGTGATTCTGGAGTAAGCGATCGCGTAGTTGGTCAATTACTCACTGAATTAGATGGTTTACAAGTGGGAACTACCATCTTAGTAATTGGTGCCACCAATAGACCTGATGCTCTAGATCCAGCTTTATTACGTGCTGGACGCTTAGATTTACAAATGAAAGTAGATCTACCAGATCTCAGCAGCCGTCTGTCAATCTTGAAAGTTCATAGCCAAGGCCGACCTCTACAAGATGTGGATTTGGAATATTGGGCAGAGATGACCAAAGGCTGGAATGGTGCAGACTTAACATTGCTGTGTAATCAAGCGGCTGTAGAAGCAATTCGCCGTTTCCGTTCCCAAGGGCAGACAGTACCGGCTGATATCAGAATCACTACTGATGATTTTAATTATGCTTATCAGGTGTTGACTGAGCAGCGGCCTGGTTAGGAAGGGGGACTGGGGAAGGGGTAATGGGTAATGGGGAAAGGGAGGGGTTAAAAAATCTTTTCCCTTTTCCCCTTAACCTTTTCCCTTTTTCCCTATCAAAGGGATAAACTCATTATTCTCCCAACAAGATTTTTGATGATTGATTAACCAGAATAAATGCCTCTTCAAGAAGACTCGCTTTTTCGGAAAAGTTCTGATTTTCTCTGTATTTATATTTAGTGAACTTGGCTTGCGAGTTCGATTTTATTCTTTGGTTATCGAATATCTTGTGGAGAATTTATGAGTTTAATCAAAAAGCTAACAGTGGGATTTTTAACTGTTGGTGCATTGATGAATACAGTATTACCTGCAATGGCTCGTCCGGCAACCTTGACTACTGATAGCAATTTGCGAACTAGTGCATCTTTAACAGCTTCCGTAGAAGAAGTCTTACCATTGGGCAGTAATGTAGAGGTTTTAAATATTACTTTTGGCGATGATGGCGATTATTGGTACTATGTGCAGCCAACAGTCGAAGGGACAGCAAACGGTTGGATACGAGGAGATTTAGTTAAGTTTCAGCCAAGCAAGAAGCGTTATGCAACTATAGCTGGGGAGCGTGGATATAAAATTAACGTGCGTTCCTCTCATAACTTAAACAGCAAAGTGCTGCATAGTGCGCTGTCAGGTGATTTGGTGACAGTTGAAGATTCCTACCAAAATGCAGGTGAATATCGTTGGTATCGTGTCAAGTTCCCAAATAATGCGAGTGGTTGGGTGAGAGAAGACTTGCTATCGATATGGCCCCAAGGATGTATTATCACTTGTCCTGTACATTAGGCGATCGCATCGCATCCCATCACCAACCAACAAGCAGCAACACTCACAACTCAGTCCCCAGTCCCCAATCCCCAGTCCCTAATCCCCAATCCCCAATCCCCAATCCCCTTTTTAAGTTTTACGAAATGCCAATGACGAATCCTGAATATATGAGTATTGATTGATCAATTACTACTCCTTTACTAAGGAGATACTATGTCATTGCAATCTGGATTAGATGCCTTTAACCAAGGACGTTATTCCGAAGCTGTTGAAATACTGGAACAAGTCAGCCGGAATGCTGTAGACCAAAATTCTTCAGATTATCTTTCAGCACAGATGTGGCTGATGAAGGCCTATCAAGGCACAGGACAAATTGAAAAAGCATCAATCCTGTGTCAACGGCTAATGATGAGTGATAATCCTCAGGTGCGGAGTTGGGCTGAACAAGCGCGTCAAACTCTCCCGCAAGCACCAGTTACACAACCCAAAACTGTCCCCCCCGCCGGACGTGCGGCGGCGGCTGGTGTGAAATTAGCAATGGGTGGTGTGGGTGGAAGTCTGGCTTTAGCCTCTGGTGTTACCATCACCTTGCTGTTTGGGATGGTATTAGCTTTAGGCTTGAGCTTAGTATTTATTTTAGGTAGCGATAATCCAGTACAAGGATTAGCGATCGCAATTACCATCACTTTAGTTTTTAATCTGGCTGCTTTTTTCCTGTCGCCTTATTTGATGGACTTAACCCAAAGTTGGCTTTACCAAACTCGCTGGGTAGAGTTGGCGGAAGTAGAAAGTCTCAGTCCAGAAACAGCGAGAGTGATTCAGCAAGTCTGTCAACAGAAGAACCTCAAAACCCCACGACTAGGTATTATCAACGACCAAAACCCTACGGCTTTTACTTATGGCTCATTGCCTAATAGCGCCCGGTTAGTCGTCAGTCAGGGGCTTTTCACATATTTAGATGATGATGAAGTTGCTACTGTTTACGCCCATGAATTAGGGCATATTGTTCACTGGGACTTTGCAGTGATGACAGTAGCTTCTACCTTAGTACAAATTTGCTACTTAATTTACAGCACAGCTAATAGGTTTGGTCGTGGCGGCGGCGATAGCAAAATCAAAGACGCGATGCAGACTGCTGCCCTTGTTGCCTATATCTTCTATATTGTTGGTACTTACTTGCTACTGTATCTCTCCCGTACTAGAGAATACTTTGCTGACCATTTTGCTGCGGAAACCACTGGTAACCCCAATGGATTATCTCGTGCTTTGGTCAAGATTGCTTACGGAATACTAGAAGAAGGTCAAAGGACAAAAGAACCGAGTCGTTTGATTGAAGGAACCCGCGCCTTGGGTATTTATGACCACAAAGCTGCAGCTTCCACTGGAACTGCTTACCGCATTGCTTCCGACCCACAAAAAATTGGTCGCGTCTTTTTGTGGGATATGTTTAACCCTTGGGGTTGGTGGATGGAGTTAAATTCTACTCATCCGCTAACTGGTAAACGAGTCCGCGCCCTTAGCACCTATGCAGAACAGTTGGGTTTACCCACTGAGTTTGATATGGGGCGAGTGATTGGGGAAGGTAAGAGTCTTAATCGAAGTCGGCTTTACGGTAATTTCTTCTTAGATGTGGTGCTGTATGGTGCGGAAACTATCGGCTTTTTAGCTGGCTTAGTTTTAGGCGTGATTGTGTTGTCTAGTTCTTCCCATTCTGGTTTAATGTTTGGCGCACCACTCATCGGCTTAGGCGTAGGAATTTTGATCAAAGCCTTGGTGATGTTCCCCGACTACAAACAAGCAGCAGATACCGATATTCTCACTCTCATGTCAGATCCTTACGCCAGCCCATTGCGCGGACAACCCGCAAAACTTGAAGGACAACTGATTGGGCGTGGTGATGCTGGTTATAAATTTGGTTCTGATTTAAAAATTCAAGACCGTAGTGGAATGTTATATCTGCACTACGCCTCACGCTTCGGCCCTATTGGGAATTTCTTGTTTGGGATGAAGCGAGTTCAAAGCTTATTGGGCGAACAAGTTGAGGCTGTGGGTTGGTTCCGTCGCGGCGTTGCGCCTTGGATGGATTTGATTCAGCTTCAAAGTGAGAATGGCACGGTTGTTAATAGTTACCATCGCTTCTGGTCATTTATACTAGGTGGCGGGGTAATTATTTTAGGAGTAGCCTTGACGATATTTGCCAGTACCAGTTAGCCTGTTCGCAGAGCATTTCTAATTATCCAAGCTGTAATTTGCCAAGGAGGTGGTTGTTTACCACCTCCGTTTTTTTGTCATTCAAAAGGATTTGGTGCAGTGGTAGCAAGGTGGATGTCCATTACTGCTATTCAACGACTGAGTGTTTTAGCTTTGTCAGTGGCTGTGCGAATTTTACAAATGATTCAGGGACGGGATAATCCTGAGTTGTCTGCAAATCTAGCCTTTTCGGATGAGCAACAGCAATGTTTATCTACTCTTGCACCAACTGTAGAAGGTAACACTCCACGTCAACACAATCCCTATCCTCCTCATTCCTTACCTTGGGCTACCTGGATTATTGCTCGTCTTGGTGGTTGGTCTGGTTACAAGTCTCAAAAATGTCTGGCTTTGTGAATCTACTAAATTTTTGATATCTTCTAAGAGATTTGGTAAATATAATTCTGCTTTATAACGACCTTTTGCCCTCATATTGTCAATGCAGGTAATACCACTAGTTAATTCTTTCATCCCTTTACGGATAGTACCTCGATTCCATCCGCGCTTCCGATTCTGCCAGTCTCTGTCCACCTAGACCGAATCCTTGGACTGTTGACGCTATAAACTTATCGTTTTGCAACACCTTTTAATTGAGATGCTGTTTGTTTTAATAGTTGTTTCAGTGAAGAAGTTAATACTATAGACACCTCTGCTGCACCCAAAAATTCATCATTACTGAATTTACTACAAAAAGGAGAGGAGAAAGCGGCAGCCGATGACTGCTGCTTTCTCCTCTCCTAAAATGATTATCATTATCTTAAATGGGATGTTTTATTTTTTGGAAGTCCCTTGAATTTGTCGATTCCTGAAAAAGTTCTGAGGTTTTTTGTGAGCAATTAACCATACATAATCAAAAACCCAGCCTTAATGACTGGGTTTTTGCTGGGGTATATCCCCATGCTTTCGGTATAAAGTTTACATATAAGTTGCTTGTCTGAGAATTACTACAACATTGAATTTGTTAATTCCTGAAAAAGTCCTGGGGTTTTTTGTGAGCAATTAACCATACATAATCAAAAACCCAGCCTTGATGACTGGGTTGTTGTTGGGGTATATCCCTGTGCTTTCGGTATAAAGTTTACATATAAGTTGCTTGTCTGAGAATTACTACAGCATGACATTTCCCAATTCCAGAAAACTTGCCACCGAAATTTTTGATGACTTAGCAACCTAATATATAATCAAAAACCCAGCCTTGAGGACTGGGTTCTTGTTGGGGTATATCCCTGTGCTTTCGGTATAAAGTTTACATATAAGTTGCTTGTCTGAGAATTACTACAACATTAGATTTCCCGATTCCAGAAAAAGTAAAACCAATTTGAAAAACAATCCAACAAAGACATAAATAGGGGTGTACACAAAACCGTTGGATAAAGCAAATTGATTGACGTTTAAAGCCTGTAGAGACACGATCAATCGCGTCTCCACTCCACAGATTGATCGTGTATCTACAACCCCAAAATCATGACGAAAAATTCTTAACTGAACCGTATTGGGACTACATAGCTTTGTAAACCTAAAGATAATTAATGTGTTATCAATATTTTTCTTAATTTGTATAAATTAATTAGTCTTAAATTTTGGTGAGTAATCAATCCATACTCAATCAAGAATTGTATTGATTTGAGCGCTTATACCTCTGTATGTTCATATACTGAGAGTGTTCCCCAATTAGCGTGCAGAATGCACATTTGGAGGTTCCAAAATGGATCACACATACGAGGTATTGGTAGATATTAAAGAATTTGCTGACCTAGCAAACAATACCTTTCAACGCGGGACAACAAGGTACGAAATCGACGCTCCTTCCAGAGAAAAAGCTGACGGTATGGCATTCCAAAAGGCGAGAAGCGAGCATCCTAGAGGCACTGAATACGATATTAGGGTAACCAGACTACTCAGGTAAAGCGAACATTAGGCTATACTTCCCAGAATCGGCATTCCTTTACTTTGATTTTGAAGTAATTTATATAGATATCAATAGCGGTGTCGAGTGCTATCTACTCAGCTCGACACCGCTAAATTTTGGTTAAAATTCGTGCAACTTGAGAACTAGAGTTTTTCGCAAGAGAGCAGCGCTAAAATTCCAAAGCTTAAAAATATATAATGAAATCCATATCTGCCCAATAGAGTTTACCAGCTACAGAAACTAACGCTTCATAAGGTAGAGTACACATATCAGTTGGTAATCTCTAAGGCTTCAAGCAGCCATAGAAAACTTACTGGATAAAGTTTTTAGGTTGCCGAATGGTTGTTGCAAGGAGAATCTCTTGAGAATATTTTTATGTATCCTGCTGTTGGCGATCGCTTTATTTAGATTTACATTCATACTGCCAGCATTAGCTGCCGAAACATCGGATGGCGCGAAAATCTTTGATGCTAATTGTTCTTCTTGCCATATCGGTGGTGGTAATATCCTAATTAGCCATAAAACCTTGAAAAAGGAGGCATTATCAAGTTATCTGGAGAATTACGACCAAGACCCCATTCAAGCAATTATCCACCAGGTACAGAACGGCAAAAATGCCATGCCTCCCTTTAAAAATAAGTTAAGCACTCAGGAGATTTTAGAGGTAGCTGCTTACGTTTTCCAGAAAGCGGAAACAGGTTGGCAAAGTACCTCCTCTGCTGCTACACCTTAATATCGGTTAATGGGGAAAGCCTAGATTCAAATATTTTCCTCTTTCTCAGCCCAAATAAATGTGGATTGTCAAGACGTTGTATCTAGCATCTTAACAATCCACATTCATTTTTGGCTTTTGTCTCCAATCCCAGAAAGCTGACGATAGTAATCGTTTGCTGTATTGGGGAAAAGGTTAAAGGGCAAGGGTTAAAGGTTTTTTACTTTTCTCATTCTCCTTTACCCCTTAACCTTTTATTTGTCTTGATTAGAGGTTTCTCTTTCTTGTCTGAGTTCACGCAACTGTTGTACTAGCTTTTTGCCAGATTCCACAACAGCCGCAGGCTGATTGCTGTTAGTAGCAGGTGCTGCTAGTGGTTGAGTAGTAGCACCTGGTGTAGGTGCAGGTGCAGCTAATGGTTTAACAGTAGCGGCTGGTGTAGTTGCAGGTGCAGCTAATGGTTTAACAGTAGCACCTGGTGCTGACTGAAGTTTATTAATTAATGAATCTGATGATGGTTTAACACTGTTAGCAGGTGCAGGTGTCTGCTGGTTGTTATTAACTGTTGGCAATGTTAATGGTTTGGTATTGGTTACTGGTATCGGCTTTAGCTGATTACTATTAACTGCTGGCAAGTTTAAGGGTTTAACAGTAGCGCCTGGTGCAGATGTCGGTTGGTTATTGTTAACAGCCGGCAGGTTTAAGGGTTTAACAGTCGCACCAGGTGTTTGTGTTGGTTGATTGCTATTAACTAATGGCAGATTTAAAGGGTTGACAGTCGCAGCAGAACCAGGTGCAGGCTTTTGAGTATCTCCTGTAGCAGCGTTGCTATTATTTTTAAACTCTAAGCTAAAAGGGTAATGAGCAATCTGCTTATCTCCCTTGGGTGGATTTGTCTTAAAATACTCCATTGCTTCTACTCGCAAAGCTGGAGTTACTGACTGTCCTTCAAATTGAATATCTAAGACTTTGCCATCAGGATCTACTACTAATCGCCCTAATACAGTGCCTTGAACCTCAGATTTTTCTGTAGTAACTGTGTCACGAATCACAGTTTTCTCTACAGCATTTGGGTATTGTTTCTGGACTGATGCTCTCAGATTTTCGTAAGATTTAATCTGCGCGATCGCCAGTTCTGTTCCTGGTGTAGGTGCTTGATTAGATAGATTGGGTGTAGATCCCAATTGTCCTTGGGGTATGGCTTGTTCAGATATTGTTAAATTATCACCCGCCTGCGGTGTATTACCAATTGCAGCTACTAGCTGTTGATTGTCCCCAGATGGCGATTGATTACTGCTAGGCTGAGGATTTGCTGCCACATCAGCTATGGGAGTTGGGTTACCGTCCACAGGTAGCGGCGCTGGCGCGTTTGGTAATCCAGCAGGTAGTCTACCCTCTGGTAATACTGGCAACTTGCTCACAGGTAAAGGCTTGGCTTCACCTAAGGTGATATCTCTGTTATTAAAACGTGGAACTGAAGAGAATTTGTTATTGGCATTAAAACCAGAGGTATCAAAGCGGAAATTACTTTGAGAATAATTGCGTACAGGCTGCCTTTTTGGTAGTGCCGCAATTGAGTAGTTACCAGCCGATGACGGGATCGGTGGCATAACGAACTGGCTAGGTGATGGTGGTGGTGGTAATGGTGGTAAACTCGATTGGGAATCGAAATTTAACGGCGTAACTGGAGATTGTGATAGTAAAACTGGAGATTGGGGATTAATTGGTGTTTGACCTGGAATTTGCGGTAGCCGACTTTGGTCAGCTTGGCTCAATTCCATGACTCCAACCGTTTTTGATGATGCTGTTTCTTTCGGTTTATTGGAGTCTACAGGTACTAATGGCACAATCAAGGCGAGCGCACCGTGGATGCCAACAGAGGCTATTGCGGCTATCCCAGTTGGCTGGCTTAAGATTTCTGGTAGATTTTTTAACAGGGAGACGTAAGACATAGCTATTCTCGTTCACTCAGCTCAGTTGCAGTTGCAGATCAATAAATTATTTTTCAGGCTCTAAATTTTTCTTCCGGCTCTATAGCAAAATATTTAAATGTGTCCCTTTCAAAATCATAGCTTTCTAACCTGGGACTAAAATAGCCAGATTGGCATTTTTTTCAGCGAAGTTTAATTTTTGTGCAATCACGTAACATTTTACTGTAAAGTGTCACTCACAGACGCGACCATGAAAAAATCCTGATGTTGCTCGCTAAGATCTGGTAACTGTTGAAATCATTACTCATGGCTTTACCTACAGTTATTTTACCTGGCTATCTAGAAAGTGCGATTGCTTACGGCCAACTAGAAAAATCTCTACAGCAGTTGGGTTTTCCTACAGTGACAGTCCCTTTACGGCGGCGAGACTGGATTGCCTTGTTTGGTGGTAGATCTGTGATACCAATTTTGAAAATATTGGATCGCACGGTAAAGCAGACTTTGCAGCAATATCAAGCTTCTCAAGTTAACTTAATTGGTCATTCAGCAGGCGGTTGGCTATCTCGAATTTATTTAGGAGAAAAGCCTTATTTAGGACGTGGTGAAGTCCAATCTTCAGTCTGGAATGCTCACCCAATAACTGCTACCCTCATTACCTTGGGTACACCTCATATTAGCCAAGAGCGTTGGACACGCTGGAATTTAGATTTTGTCAAAAATAATTATCCTGGAGCTTTTTACCAAAATGTTCGTTACGTTTGTGTAGCTGGTAAAACTATTTTTGGAGAAAGGCGGCCCGGTAGTTGGTTAGCTTACAGCAGTTATCAATTAACCTGTGGTATAGGTAACACTTGGGGAGATGGGATCACACCGATAGCATCTGCCCATCTCGATGGTGCTGAAAACCTTGTGGTTGAAGGCGTGAGGCATTCTCCGAGAAGCCCTGGTATTTGGTATGGCTCACCAGAAATACTACAAACTTGGGCACAGTATTTGGCTTAAATATCTCTAGAGATACAAATAAATTAATTTTTCTTAGTTAGACTGTAATAAAAATACACATTTTTTATTACATTAAGAGATGTCAGCTATGCAAATCACCTTGTCAGATAGAATTTTGCGGCGACTGGCGACAATATTATCCGTCGCGATGCTTACACTGTGCGTGATTGACCTCTCAACTGGAGTTTTACTTTCCTTCTATTACGAACCTACAGCCGGTGGTGCTTATCGGTCATTAAAAATGATTGATACCATAGTGCCTTACGGTTGGTTATTCCACAAAACCCACGACCTGTCTGGTAATGCCATGATTGGAGTTGGTTTAATTCAAATTGTCGTGATGTTTTTAGGGCGACAATTCCGCAAGAGTTGGCTGACTGCGTGGATTAGCGGTATTTTGTTTACCTTAAGTGCGATCGCTCTCGATTGGACTGCTATGCTCTTAGACTGGACTCAGGAAGGATACTGGCGTTTTAGTATTGAGCTAGGCACCATCGAAGCCATTCCGTTTATTGGTGGCGAGTTGCGAAATATCCTGACTGGTGGTGGTGCGATTAGTACTATCACTGTGCAACACCTTTACTCCTTAAACAGCTATATTATTTCCCCCATTGCTCTACTGCTGGCTATAGTGCATTTAGCTGCTTTATTATGGCAGGAGCAAGAAATATCTGCTGATCAAATAGCTGAGAATGCTTTTCAAGCACCAGACGCTTCACTAGTAGAAAGTTGAGCTAATTTTGCCAGGGGAACTTCCTCCACCTCCGGTAATTTTTCCAGCGCTAGAGGAGTAGATTGACTTGCACCAGATAAGCGTTTTAAAAGATTTGGTCTGGGGTCATGTAAAAGGTAGATAATGCGATCGCCTACTTCCCATTCTTGATTAACTGGCATTACCTGTAAGCGTTGCTCTCGTTCTACCAATAACGGTATCAATACTCCAGTCCGAATCTTTTCTTGGATGTGATCCTGTTGACTAGCAAATTCCAATTCATTGAGTGTAGTTGTTCCCAACTTCACCTGTCCCTTATTCAAGTATTCATTCCAAGTTTTAATTGCCAAGTCCGAAACAAAAGCTTGATGCACTTTACTACTTGCAGAATTACTAGCTTGCGGATCGCGGGGAAATACTGCTAACACACGCGGCGGATTAAACTCTTCAGCAGCCCGTTGTGCCAAGACAAAATTTACTTCACCATTACTCGTCATCGCTAAAAAAGTACCCATTGAGGCTAATCCTGCCTCTTCTAAAACCGCAGTATCTAGGGCACTGCTAGCAATCAATCGCAAATTTTGAGCTTCCGCTTGGGCAAAACAATCGGGGTCTGTATCAATCATCACTACCTTTTCACCCCGTTCTTGGAAGAAGCGGGCGATTAATAGACTCAAAGGATTACAACCCACAATTACAGCCCCAGTAGCTTCTTTTGAGGTGATTTGCAGCCATTTAGCAATCTGTCCGGCTGTCAGTCCTTGGCAAACAACCGTCATGATAATTGTCAAGAAAACCAGGGCTTTAATTGCATCACCACCGTTGATTCCCTTCTGTGTTAAAGAAATTGCAAATAAAGATGCAACCGAAGCCGCTACAATTCCTCTCGGTGCTACCCAGCTTAAAAACAATTTCTGCCGCCAATTGAGGTCACTATTCCAGGTACACAAGAGAATATTAATTGGTCTGACAACAAACATCAGTACCAAAACCGTGAATAAACTACCCCAACCCAAAGCAAACACACTGGCAATAGACAAGTCAGCCGCTAGTAAAATAAACAGCACAGAAACGCTGAGAATTGTCAGTTGACCTTTAAAATGCCGCAAAAACCTTTCTTCTGGTACTGATGAGTTAGCAAATACTGCACCCGCCACCACCGTAGTCATGACTCCCGACTCACTGCGGATGGTTTGCGCTAAGGTAAATAGCCCCCAAAGTATTGCCAGTACCACCAAATTTTTTAGTTCAAAGGAAAGAAAATTGGCGCGTTTGAAAATCAAGCTCATCAAATAACCACCAGCCGCCCCAATTGCTCCCCCAATACTCAGACGCATCAGCAACCCGGTAATTGCATGAATGGGGTCTACATCACCATTTAAAATCGTATCCAGCACCACGAAAGCCAAAATAGCCCCCACCGGATCAATTAATACCCCTTCGCCTTCTAGAAGCGTTGCTATTTGGCGATCAACATTAATTTGTTTCAGTAGGGGATTAATCACCGTTGGGCCTGTCACCACGATAATCGAAGCGTAGAGAAAGGCAATACTCCAGGGAAACTCACCCAACCAGTGCGCCGCCATACTACCACCCAGCAGCGTGATCAGCGTTCCCAAGGTAACGAGCAATTGGAGGCTAACTGACACTCTCCCCAGTTCTCGCAAATCTAGGTTTAGTCCCCCTTCAAACAGAATTATTGCCGTTGCTAGCGCAACAATCACTTCCAACCCAGTGCCTAGCAAATGGGGATGCAACAGCCCAATACCATCAGACCCCAGAAAAATGCCCAACAACAGCAACAAAACAATGCTAGGTACGCGAAGATAGGCAGCCAGCACTTGGGCGCTAATACCTGCAAAAACCGCAGTCACCATCTGTAAGGTGATGTCAAAAGATGCTTCCATGTTGTAGATTTTGAGAGATATATATCAAAATCTTTTGTAAAGAAGAGTAAATATTACCTCTAAAGGGTACAACATCGCACCATTTTCCCCTTGAGAAATTCCATTTTTTTTTCATACTTAGTTTCTTATATTACTCCATTTCTGATTGGTTGCCAAAAGGGACATTGGGAATGGGGCATAGGGCATAGGGAATGGGGCATAGGGCATTGGTAATTGGTAATATAGATTTCTCCTTGTCCCCTTGTCCCCAATCCCCAACTTAACTAAAACAAATTTTTTTTGCCAAAACTGTTGACAGCATCTGAAAAATTAGTTAATTTATAAAAGGTCTGAGTCCGAAGCGCCCACAGCGCCTAATGCGCCCCCATCGTCTAGAGGCCTAGGACACCTCCCTTTCACGGAGGTAACGGGGATTCGAATTCCCCTGGGGGTATTGAAAAGAAAATTCAACTGGAAAAAGTTGATTTTCGTTCATCCGCTAAAATAGAAAACCTATCTTGTGATGATGTGAATCAAGATAGGTTTTCTATTTTTTAGTATATTTAATTGCTTAACTGTTGTACTCGTTGGTAAACAGCTAAAAGATTTGATTGCAGATCCTTGCTGAGGCGATTCTCAATGATTGTCACTGGCATTGTGAGTTTCGGCCAAACTTCAATTGTGTAGCAAAGATTGGTACCCATCACATCACCACAGGGATAAGGTTCTAAGCGCCAACTCCCAGAAAAGCCTTTAAAATCTCCTTCTACCATGCGGAAGTTAATTTCTTTGGGGAAATATTCTTCCAAGTCCAAAACAACACGCGCACAAAAGTTGAAGTTGAGTAAGCGCTGTGAACCCACTTGTTCTAGGCGAATACCACCTTCAGGATGCTCTAAGCGCCGACTTTTAGCCAGGTTGGGAATAAAGTCAACTAAGGCTTCATAATCTGTCAGCACTTTCCAGATTTTTTCTATTGGTTGGGGTATCTGGATTTTGGCGGTGATTTGTCGTTGTCGTTCTGCGATTTTTTCAATTTGGATATCTACAGATGGTTCAACACCTGTACTCACAGCCAAATTTGGTTCTTGGTTGGTTTCGTCACTAGTGGCGTTAAAGTTAACGCCTACTGTCGTGTTAGGTTGTTCAGTCACTTTCCGAATATGTTTTGCTTTCGTCAGAAAACTGGGGCAACGTAAAGGTAAAGCAAATTTTACTCAGATCGGAATCTGCAATTTGCGTACTCTCAACACTAATTGTCCCATTTAAATGCTGCACCAGGGACTTGGCGAGAGCCAAACCCAAACCAGTCCCAGGAGTCCAGCGTCCTTTACCGCGACGGAATTTGTCGAAGATATAAGTCGCTTCTTGCTCAGAAATCCCGCGTCCGATATTAGTCACCTTAATAATAACTTGATCCACCGATTGATTAACTTGGTGAGCGGCTTCTAAATCGACAATGGTTTCAGACTCTGAATATTTACAAGCATTAGTTAATAACTCTTGTAAGATGCGGTCAAAACTTTCAATTTCAGTTTGTAGTTTTAATGACTGCTCTGGTAAATCCAGGTTAATGCTTAATCCTTTATCTGTCAGCTTTGTGGCAAAAGAGGCTGCTAAATCTTGAATGCGTCTATTTAAATCAATACTTTCAAATTGTGGCGTTGCTTGTTGCGACTCTAGCTTTTGCAGTGTCAGTAAGTCATTAATGAGATTAATTTCTTTAGTACATTCCTGCTCTAAAATATCGAAATATCTATTTTGGCGATCCGGTGTTATACCTGGCAAACGTAGATTGCGAATTGACATCAGCATATTTGTCAGAGGATAACGTAAGCGATCGCTCATATTGCTCAAAAATTCATCTTTGAGTTCATTGAGTTCCCGCAACTGCTCTACATATTGCCTAGTTCTTTCGTGCAATTTGGCTTGTAGTTCCAAGCTACTTTGTAGTTTGGCTGTGCGCTCATCTACCAAATTTTGCACTTGTCGCAATGTCTGTGACTGAATAATGGCGTTGCTCACTTGAGCACATACCATTTCTACCAGATTTAACTCAGATGATTGCCAATTGCGCGCTACAGTTTGTTGTAGCACTAAAAATCCTAAAATTTTGCCTTGGCTTTCTAATGGCATTAACAGCACTGCCGGAAACTGATCTACAGCAAACAATGGTGCAACTGCCAAAATCTCTGTTTGTTCTGTATAGTCATCAATAACGACTGGTTTGCCTAAGTCTGTAAATACCCGCTGGCATAAACCACACTCCGAAACGGCAAAAGATTGGTCTTGTAAGGTATCTAATGTATTACTAGAGCTATTTTGGCTTTCCCTTGTCCAGTGTCTAATTACAGTAGCTTTGGCATTAGGAATTTGCTTTTTAGTTCGAGTTCTAAATAAAGGATCTGTATATTTTAATGTAATAAACAAACCCCTATCTGCTTGGAGAGATTCAGCAGTAGACGCGATCGCTAACTGGAGCATTTGATTTAACTCCAAGTTGCTGCGGCTAAGTATAGTTAATTGTTTGATTAAGCTTTGGTGTTGGTGACTCTGCTGTAAATGCTGCTGTTGAGCCGCTATTAATTGTGCTTGGGCTACTTGAGAAAAAGCGATCGCGCAAACAGACTCTATACTCTTGAGTAATTGCTGTTCTGACTTCGTCCAATCATGAGATTGGAACTTAATCAGACTAATTACCCCGTTATTTTTCCCTTGAAAGCGCGTAGGAATTGCCAAAACAGCTTTAATTGGTACTGGCAAAGATTGGCAACCAAGTTCAAGACTTTGCTGTATTGTCGAAATATCCTCAATATTTAATGGTTCAGCCGCACATTGAACTACATTTAGTTCCATTAGCAACTGTTCCATCGAAAATATTTCGTTTGATTGCGGCAAACCTAAATATTCTTCATGGCACCAATTAGTGGTAGTGACTTCACTGGATGCCTCGCTCATCACTGTAATCAAGCAACAATCTACCTGAAAAGCTACTCCGAGTAACTTGGCTAATTCTTGCAGCATTAAAACAGTCGCTGGTGTGGTAGCGACAATTTGATTAATTTGTTGTGACAACTGGTGGGTTGTTTCTTGCGGATGCTGCATCAGCTTGACTGGGTATGATTGTAGTCGATCTACGTCATCTGGGCACTGTGGCGGCGATGATAAACGCTTTTTCATTCCTGGCACGCTCTTGGATAACGACCCCATTTTTTGCACCCAACCTCTTGGCTTAATTCTTCACCCTTAGTTTTTTAGTGCACCCTGACGAATTGCAAATCTTTTGTAAAGACTTTCTCTCACCTGTTATAGCCCTTTTCTATTTCAGATGACCAAGTTTTTGGTATATTAAACGAATTTTTACACAAGTAACGAGAATACCTAGGATATACTAAAATCCCTTTGTTAGAGAAGGTCTAACGGTTTGGGGTTAAGTTAATTTACTAACTTTGAGATAGGATATCCTGTCTGTAACTATACATAAACCGTAATTTCTCTGGAATTGAGGCAAAAAGTCCACGTTAGGCTCAGTGTTATTACTGAGTCTATTCAGGGAAAAATTATATTTTTTTCACAAACTTATGACTCAGCAAGCTAACCAAGTATTTGGTATAGCTCCAAGTATAATTACGATTTAGGAAAAGCCTGAGCAATAATGTTGATAGCTGCTGCATAACAGCAGATTAGTATATCTACGTATTGTTGCTTAACTCCTATGTCGATAATCCTTTATTTAATATGCTGATGATTTGTATCTGTCAAGTGATGTCAAACCCCCTGTGACTTAAGTGTTGTTTATGTTGAGTTGCACTCAAAGCCTATATATGTCGTCTACATATCTGAATGTTAATGAAACTATTGTAGAATCTGCCTTTTGGCTTTGCAGTTCCTAAATTTTTCGCCACTAGTACTGGCTCTGTCCACTGACGAAATCAATATGAGTTAAAGAGAGAAAGCTGTATCAATATAGATGAATTTTTCTATGAAAATTGATAACTATATAATTAATTTAAAATAATTCTTGATAAATTATATCGCTTGTATCATTTCATCTCCCGCTTCATGATGAATGCAGCCTAGTTGCCCGGATGAGTAACTAGGCTGCATTCCGGTAATAAAAAGCTATCCGGCCAAACTCTCGATACTCAGAGGTACCATATCGCCATTTCTGGTAAATCCTAAAAGCATCGGTTGTTGTGGCTGAATGATTTGACCTGTTAGTACACAACGTTCTTCTTGTTGAGCTGTGGCTGCTATGCTCGCTCGAATATCAGTCTTTGAAAATCGCGGTTTCCACTCACCTGATTTTTGCTGCACATAATTCCAGAGGATATCGCGAATAAGAGCTTGATATCCTTGATTGCCAGCGATATCTTTCAGTTTATCTTTCAGTTCCCGTTCTAAACGGATGCTGGTAACTTCCATATCAGTGGTTGGGGTGCGAGCGATTGTATGCATGACTTTTTCTCCTTCAAGGTATAGACAGGATAGTAATACAAGTGTAGTATGTTTAAAGGAATGTTCAATAGGTGAAATTTTTCTGTGAAATCCATTTTCCCCATCTCTACTTCTTTAGGTGCTACCAACTGCCGAGCCAGTCTGGAATCAGCATCTTTGGGAGTGGAGTATCTTTTTATGGGTAATGGTGGCCAACATCAGCAAATCACAGAGAGTATTTATGATTTTAGAAATATCAGCATTGATGTGCTGAATGCAAAACCACAACCAGGCGTAAGAAGCGGGAGGTACAGGTAGAGCAATACTGTACCGATAAAGACCAGAAGATTTAGAGGTCAATTTCCCACCCCCGCTTCAGCTAAAGAAGAAGCGGGGGTTTTTTAATAAGGAGTCAAGCTGTGACAAGCGTGATGCTAGTGTTAGAGCCATCAAGAGTGGTATTTTCTCCAAATTACTTGCCACGATTTGGGATGAAGAGAGTTAAGTTACAAAACCGCCCATCAGGAGCATTGTTGCGGCGAGGCTATCATAGTTGCCAAGATGACGGTAGGAACAAACCTTTCACACTAAAACCCGTAATTTGGCGATCGCACGGCGGCCATCACCAATGGAATAACCTAGTCATAGCTTGTAAAAAATCTCACCCTTATAAAGGGAATTGCACCCCGAGGATGCATCTGCGTAATCAACCGAAGCCACCAGTCTATCAGGCGATTTCTATTGCCGAAGAGTTCTGGATAAATATGCAAGCCAACCTGGAACAGCAGGAGAGCAGAAGGAATGTTGAAATTAACTTACACTGAAAGGAGTTTTCACTTAGAGTGCCTCAGCTTATCGCTTGAGGAGTGGGTCGCACAGCGAGTAGTATTGGCAATGCGAGTCGGTCAATCTCTCCATGTTGAACCCAGCACTGCTTCCTTTTTGCTACCTGCGGATTTACCAGGTTTAGAGATTTTGGAGGCGGCGGTCAAACGCAATGACACCGAAATTATGGCGTTATCTCGCTGTGATGCTGAATATATAGAAGTGACGCTGCGGGGTTCTTGGTTGTCAGATGGGACACAAGAAGCCGTAGGTGTATTTGTCACCACCATGAGCGATCGCACTGAATTCTTCCTGCATAAAATTTGGCAAGAAGCCCAAGCTTGTGCGTCGGCTTTGAGTGAGTAGGGGTTGGGGACTGGGGACTGGGGACTGGGGACTAGGAACAAGGGGAAAGGGTAAAAGGGGAAAGGGGAACAAACACCCATTACCCATTACTCATTACTCATTACCCATTACCAATGCCCCATGCCCATTACTTTTGCATTTCTAAGAGTTCGGGAACTGTGACAAATCGGTAGCCTTGCTTTTTGAGTCCGCTGATGATTTCGGGCAAGGCTTCTACAGTTCTTTTGCGATCGCCTCCGCCGTCGTGCATCAATACTATAGATCCGGGTTTGGCATCTCTTAAGACGTTTTTGACGAATACTTGAGATTTCGCACGTGGATCGGTGTCGGCGGAAGTTTGCGACCACATGACTACTGCGGATTTTTGGCTTTTGGCGTAAGCTGCTAGTCCGTTGTTTAACACGCCTCCGGGGGGACGAAACAGACTAGTTTTTACTCCTGTGGTTTTGTAGATGAGTTCGTTTGTGCGCTCAATTTCACTTTTGGCTGTGGCTGCATCCATGCGGCGATACCAATGATGCCAAGTATGATTACCAATGGCGTGTCCTTGGGCTACTACTTGTTTCGCAATTTCAGGATTGGCTTGTAAAGCTTGTCCTACCCAAAAGAATGTGGCTTTCACATTATTTTGCTTGAGAATATCCAGCATTTGTAATGTAGTTTTGGGCCAAGGGCCATCATCAATGCTCAAGGCAATAACTTTCTCGTTATTGTTAGGTTGAACATGATACACAGTTTGTCCCTGAAACTTATCTGGAACGCTAAAAGTGAGGTTTTCTACTTTAGCTGGTGACTGTGATTGTGGTTTATCTTGGCTGGTTGTCTTTTGTTGCGGAACTTGTACAGCTTGAAGTTGACTTGTTAGCTGCTTGGTGTTGGATTGTGGAGAAATAGCTGTTGGGGTAAAACTGCAAGCTGTTAGTGAAAATGCGATCGCCACTCCACTAATGATCTTTTGTCGCTGGTATTGATTGTGTGTCACATCAGGGGGCCAAAAACTCACACCATCATAAGCGGCAAGTTTTACTTTGTAATGAAGTTGATGAGTTAATAGTATGTGGAGAAGCTCATTGGAAATTAGGCGAGCAGATTTGAAAATGATTTTAGCTGCTTCTTAGAATACTGATAAGCTAATTAGCACCAGAGTTTTTACTAGTTTGAAAACAACTGCGATCGCTCGCATCTAATTTGACACCTTGAACAGAAGTGATCGCTCTCAAACAATGTAGGTTTGGTTGAGGAACGAAACCCAACATTTCCAAAGTATTTGTTTCTTAAAAAATTAGCGATCGCTCTCACATTCATCTCTCAACCCTCACAAGCGATCGCATCTCATTTTACAATTTCAGTGGAGCGATCGCCCCCATAACACCATCATTCCACCTGCTAACAAGAAACTTTGAGCAAAAAGGTAGAGCGATCGCCCTCAGAACACCATCATTCCACTTCATAACAGGAAACTTCGAGTAAAAAGGTGGAGCGATCGCCCTCACAACACCACCATTCCACCTGTGAACAAGAAACTTCGAGTCAAAAGGTGGAGCGATCGCCTTCAGAACACCATCATTCTCCCTCAGAACAAGAACATTCTCGTTTGGAACATGAATATTCTCACTGGGAACAAGAACGTTCTCGTTTAGAACACGAAACTTTGAGTTTAGAACACGAAACTTCGAGTTCGGAACTCGGAACTTGGAGATAAAAGCTTGAATGATGAGGTTGGGAACTTGAATTTTACTGTTGTGAGGCGAGTTGGGCGCGAAAATCTGCTAAATTTTTACGCACAGTAACAGTATTGGGATGATCCACTCCTAATTGTCGCTCTAAAATATCCAAAGCTTGGATGTACAAAGATTCAGCTTCGCTGTATCTCCCTTGGGATTTGTAGAGAAATGCGAGGTTGTTGAGGCTTTGTGCAACATCTGGATGTTCTTCGCCTAGCAGTTTGCGGTACAGTGCCAAAGCTTGGATGTACAAAGATTCAGCTTCGCTGTATCTCCCTTGGGATTTGTAGAAAAATGCGAGGTTGTTGAGGCTGTTTGCAACATCTGGATGTTCTTCGCCTAGCAGTTTGCGCCTCAGTGCCAAAGCTTGGATGTACAAGGGTTCAGCTTTGCTGTATCTCCCTTGGGAGTAGTAGAGTGCTGCGAGGTTGTTGAGGCTGTTTGCAACATCTGGATGTTCTTCGCCTAGCAGTTTGCGGTACAGTGCCAAAGCTTGGATGTACAAGGGTTCAGCTTCGCTGTATCTCCCTTGGGAGTAGTAGAGTGCTGCGAGGTTGTTGAGGCTTTGTGCAACAGATGGATGTTCTTCGCCTAGCAGTTTGCGGTACAGTGCCAAAGCTTGGATGTACAAGGGTTCAGCTTCGCTGTATCTCCCTTGGGAACGGTAGAGTTCTGCGAGGTTGTTGAGGCTGCTTGCAACAGATGGATGTTCTTCGCCTAGCAGTTTGCGCCACAGTGCCAAAGCTTGGATGTACAAAGATTCAGCTTCGCTGTATTTCCCTTGGGAGTAGTAGAGTAATGCGAGGTTGTTGAGGCTAAGTGCAAAATTTGGATGTTCTTCGCCTAGCAGTTTGCGCCACAGTGCCAAAGCTTGGATGTACAAGGGTTCAGCTTCGCTGTATCTCCCTTGGGAACGGTAGAGTTCTGCGAGGTTGTTGAGGCTTTGTGCAACAAATGGATGTTCTTCGCCTAGCAGTTTGCGCGTTAGTGCCAAAGCTTGGATGTACAAGGGTTCAGCTTCGCTGTATCTCCCTTGGGAGTAGTAGAGTGCTGCGAGGTTGTTGAGGCTGGTTGCAACAGATGGATGTTCTTCGCCTAGCAGTTTGCGCCTCAGTGCCAAAGCTTGGATGTACAAGGGTTCAGCTTCGCTGTATCTCCCTTGGGATTCGTAGAGTAATGCGAGGTTGTTGAGGCTGCTTGCAACATCTGGATGTTCTTCGCCTAGCAGTTTGCGCATCAGTGCCAAAGCTTGGATGTACAAGGGTTCAGCTTCGCTGTATCTCCCTTGAAAGTAGTAGAGTCCTGCGAGGTTGTTGAGGCTGCTTGCAACATCTGGATGTTCTTCGCCTAACAGTTTGCGCCTCAGTGCCAAAGCTTGGATGTACAAGGGTTCAGCTTCGCTGTATCTCCCTTGGGATTCGTAGAGTGATGCGAGGTTGTTGAGGCTGCTTGCAACATCTGGATGTTCTTCGCCCAAGCGTTTTTTAGTAGCTTCTAAACACTGCTCAAGCCAAGGTGCTGCTTTGTCATACAATCCTTGACTATTATAAAAAGAAGCGTTGCCAGTGAATACCCAATATAAATCTTCATCGCTGACATACTCAATGAGATTGTCTGCTACTTCTACCAAGTGAGGTATGGCGGGGGCGACATCCTTAATTTGCTGAATTGTGGGAGTTTCAGGAATATCTTCAGCAACTGCTACCATTACCCCGCAAAAACTTCGCTTAAATTCCTCTGCTTGTTCTAAACCTGTCAGCTTATCTTGGAAAAACTCCCGCAGTAGTGGATGTAGTTGATAAATTCCCTCACCTTTGGGCTGGAGTAAGTGCAACTGTAACAAATCTCGTCTAGCTTTTTTCCAATCTTGAGCCTGATTATTTATTGTTACACCCTCCACCAACTCCCAAGGAATCGGCGCTAAGGCGAATAAACTCAGAAGACAGCCTAAACGTTGAGCATTTTCTCGCAACCGTCGCCAACTCAACTCAAAAGCAGCAGCGACACCCAATTTCACAGCCATTTCTTGGGGAACTTCTTCTAAAGCCTGATGCTTTAAACGCTCTTTTTCCAAGTCTTGCAGCATTTCTGCTAAGGATAATTCCTCATCACCTAACAAATAACGCCCGACTAATTCTAAACCCAAGGGCAAATATCCCAGCCATTTACAAAGTCTTCTCGCAACTAACGCCTCACGCCGCAGTCTTTCTCTACCAATTATGGATTTTAATAACTGCATCGCCGCTAGTGGTGTCAGCACATCTAAATCTAATCGCACTATCGGCGGCTGTAATTTTTCCCGTGTGGTAATTAACTGCTTAAACCGGGAAGGAACAGACTCTAAATAACACCTAACTTCCTCTCGATAGTTAGTAACGTTATCAATTACCAGTAAAACCTCACCCTGATGCCATTTTGTGAGGCAATATTGCACTCTTCCAACTAAATCTAAATCATCTGGGATGTTCAATTGCAGCTTATTAACAGCAAACTGCACCAATTGCACCCCCACATCCTGTAATGCAGACAACCAGCAAATTCCGCCTTGATATGTGACGCGGTGCAAATTCGCATATTGCACAGCTAGTTCTGTTTTCCCGACTCCACCCATTCCCGCAATAGCTGCAATAGCTACCTGTTGATTCTTCTGCAACAAATGATGGAGGTTTTGCAATTCCGTTTCTCGTCCGACAAACTTCGCTACCCCACTCAAGGGAATATTCTCGTAACGGGTAGGCGAAAGTTTAGCTTTTCTACCTTCCGCACGCTGTACACCGGGTAATTTTTCTCGTCGGCTTTGCCATTCGGCATCAAATTTCTGTAAATTCCCGTCTTTGTCGCTTTTATCATGCCAAAGTGTTAGGCGAAAGTGCCAGTTCTCTGAACCTCGCTTGTGTTCGCGCAAGTCTTCGAGAATATCTAAAAAATCTTCCAGTCGTTTTAATGCTTCTCGGACTTCTTCTTTGGTTAAACCGCTAAGTTCTGCCAGAATTCTTAGCTGTGTTCTTACTATTACTTGCTGTGGCGTTGCCCAATTTTCGTCAATTGTGAACCGTTCACGGTTTTCTAACTCGTAATTGACATAAACCAAAAACCTTTCTAACAGTTTTCTTACCCGCGTTTTGACATCATCGCCATAGCTAACACGCGCCATCGATTATTCTTGCCCAAATTTGCGACAAAGTTTAGGGATTCCCCAAACTTAATCTAGCATCCCCAAACTCAAACCTCGGCAGATTCACGCATTACAACCAACAAACACCCGCTTTTGCTTCCATTTACTACCCCAAATCTACCTTTGCTTCAGTGTTTCAGGTGAAGTTAATGAAAGCTAAGAAGCTGATGGCGGTTGTGTTATTTCTGATTCCTTTAATTGCTGATTTCTTTGTTCCCGGTTCTGGTGTTGCGATTGAGTTAGCCTTACTGATTTGGGAATTGCTGGAACCGGAGGAGAAGTAAAGAAGCTGTAGAGTAGAGCTATGGTAATCACAAAGTATAGAGGCGAATGTCACTTACTTTAGCGAGATTTAGATCCCCGACTTTTTCAAAAAGTCGGGGATCTGGGCAGCAACTTTGATCATTGTTTTGAAATTTTGTAGTATTTGTATTACAATGTATCTGTAGGCAAAGCTTCCTCAGGAGCAAAAGCCATGTTTTATATCTCAATCATTAAAAGACGCTGGTATAAACCAGAGTCCTCAATCCCAAAAACTCATTCTATTTACCCTCCATTTGAAGCCAAGGGAATAGATGAGAAAACTTCTAGGTTTGCCAAGACAAAAGTTACTGAATATATATGTAATACAAAACAGAATTACTACTTAGAGCGTCGGTTGTTTGGCTAATAGATGATAAAAGATGAGTGTAGGGTAGGAACTTTCCACCTTACACTCATTTTTTCAGCAGATTTTGAATTTTCTCGTGCAAAATTTAATACCAAATCAAATAATATTTGCGACACATTAATAATATTCTAGAGGGCAGGGCAATGCCCGTGCCCCTACAATTTGTCGCATTCTTTTTTCAAATTGGTATAACATCCAAAATCTAATATTGACTCATCTCTCAACTTCATCCACTTCTTTGGGAACTCCAGCCGTTAACACTTCATGTCCGGTGCTGGTAACTAACACATCATCTTCAATACGAATCCCAATCCCCACCCAACGCGGATCAGTTTGGGGTTGGTCTTCTGCAAGTTTGGTATCTGGCACAATATATAATCCCGGTTCTACTGTCAGCACTTGTCCAGGTTGTAAAATCTGCGGGTTTTCACCATGCTGATACACACCGACATCATGCACATCCAAGCCTAACCAATGGCTAGTACGGTGCATATAGTATGGTTTATATTTTTCTTCTTCAATTAATTTGTCAACTTCACCTTTCAAGATTCCTACTTCTACTAAGCCTTCTGTGAGGACACGCACGGCTGTATCGTGGACTAAGTTGAAGGGATTACCTGGTTGAACTTGAGCGATCGCTTTTTTCTGCGCTTCTAAAACAATTTCATATAATATCTTTTGTTCTGTGGTGAACTTTCCGCCTACCGGAAATGTCCGCGTAATATCAGAGTTGTAATAACCATAGGCGCAACCTGCATCAATCAGCAGTAATTCCCCATCCTGCATTTGACGATCATTCTCTATATAATGCAAAACGCAAGCGTTAACACCAGAGGCGACAATGGAAGGATAAGCAGGCCCCATTGCACCCCGCAAGCGGAAAATATGTTCAATTTCCGCCTGGATTTCATACTCATAACGTCCCGGTGTGGTAACTTTCAGTGCATGAGTGTGTGCTTCAGTTGCGATCGCAGCTGCTTTTCGCATCAAGTCTAATTCGGCTGCGCTTTTATGCAATCTCATAGCGCTGAGAATTGCGCCTGTATCTTCAATGGCTATTGGCCCGGTACCGCGTTTGGGGTAGGTGCGGAGTAAGCTTTGATAATGTTTGAGGACTGTATCATTAAAAGTGCGATCGCGTCCTAAATGATAGTAAATGCGATCGGCTTTTTCTAAATATTGAGGTAATTTCTCATCCAGTTCGTGGATGGGGTAAGCTTCATCAGCACCATACAACTCTTTAGCTGCATCAACTCCACACAGATAACCAGTCCAAACTTCTTTTTCCCGATCCTTAGGTTGAACAAACAACACAAACTGATGTTCTGGGTGATGGGGTGCTAACACAGCTACCGCTTGCGGTTCGTTAAAACCAGTCAAATAAAAGAAATCACTGTCTTGGCGATAAGTGTATTCCACATCGTTGTGCATCACAGCCATTGGCGCACTCCGAAAAATGGCAGTTCCATTGCCAAGTTTTGACATCAATTGCTGACGACGCTTTTGATATTCTGCTTGCATAGCTACTTTATATCTCCAATTATCTTGATATCTTAACCTTTAAACACTACAGATTGCATATATTACATCTGTGATAGTTGTGACAAATTCTTGTTGATTTAGTCAATATTTTTTGATTTTTCTGGCGGCTATACTTCTCTCGAATCGAAAAGTTATCATTCGCTAATCTTTGAAAATGCAGAACATTAATTATATAGCAGTTTATCGATAAAAATATTTTTATTATTAACTAGCAATGTTCAATCTGGACATCAATGAAATTTACTGTATCCAGCATTAACAATTTGGTTTTTCGCTGCTTTATATATGTTTTTGCAGTTCAGCAGCCTCAAATACAGAACTGCTTTCTCTATCATTACTGGCTTTAAACACCTTATAAATATTGGCTTTCAGCTTTATTTACAAAGCATCACCTGAACAAAAATATTTATTTGATTGTTTATTATGAACTTTAAAATCAAATAAAATTTACTATTTAAAACAAATCAATGTTATTAAATATTGATATTTAAGCTAACTTAGTTAAAAAATATTTAACACTATTCAAATGTTATGTAAGAACAGAATTTTATTAACCAAAGAAGTTAAAACTTTAATCACAACCAGTCATAAGAACCCACCATGCCTGATAAATCTTTGGATACAAGTTTGCAATCAGCAAATTACCAAACATTAAATATATCATCACCTTTTGATGAAAAATCTACTGCTATTAATAGCCAAAGTAGCGCTTCGTCTGTATCATCACAATCTTTATTTGGTTCTGCTAACCCCAACCCTAATCCTTATATAACAAGTCCGGCGATTGTGCCTGATTTCAACGGCGATGGTAAAACAGATAAAATCTGGGTTGATGCTCAAACCGGTGAAACTCAGGTTTGGTTGATGGATGGAACAAACGTTGCAGCTAAGGGTTCTTTGGGCCAAATTGATTTAGCTTCAACAGTTTACAAAATTGGTGATTTTAACGGCGATGGTAAGACTGACTTCTTGTTACGTAATCAGGTAACAGGACAGAACAGTTTGGTGGTAATGGATGGAGTAAACGTTGCTGGTCTGATTGGTCTAGATGCTCTAGATTCATCTTGGACACCACTGATTGGTGATTTTGATGGCGATCGCAAGACTGACATCTTCTGGCGTAATAATCAAACAGGTCAAAACGCCGTTTGGTTGGTAGATGCTAGCAACCCCAGCCAAGTAATTAAAAGCGGAACCTTACTAGAAAGTCTCGACCCCACCTGGACTGCTACTATGGTCGATTTTGACGGTAATGGTAAAACTGACATTTTCTGGCGTAGTGCTACTGGTGAAAACAGCGCTTGGTTCATCGATGGAACCCAAGCTAGTAAGACTTCTCTACAAGCACAAGATGCTAGCTGGACTTTCACCCTTGGCGATTTCAACGGTGATTTCCGTTCTGACATTCTCTGGCGGAACACTACAACCGGTGAAAACAAAATTTGGACTACAGATTCTGTATTAAATAACGTCTTCTTCACCGAAGGTTCTTTGACAACTCTAGATGCAAACTGGACATCTAGCATTGCTGATTTCAACGGTGATGGTAAGACTGATATTTTCTGGCGCAATAATGCCACAGGTGAAAATACCACCTGGTTGATGGATGGTACCTCAATTGTGACTGAAACCTTCCTAGCACCCAGTTCTACAACCGCCCAAGCAACATTTGGCGATTTCAACAACGATGGTAGAACTGATATCTACTTCCGCGATTATGCTACAGGTGCGGACGAAATTTGGACTACCAATGCAGATGGTACAACAGTTACCAGAACTCCAATTGCAGAGACCGAAAAGCTTTCCCCAATCCAAGTAGACGAAAATGGTCAGCCCATACTAGGCGCAGATGGTAATCCACTGAAAAAATGGATGACTTTCTAGGAGATATTTAGTTTATCGGTTGTCGCACAAAGATTAGCAATGCTGTAGATAGTGCAATCTCAGCAATTACAGAAAATTAATTTGAGTAGAGTTTAGCTATATTGCTTTCTCTACTCTTACTAAAGGCTTTGATGTGAAAGTTTCATTCTGAATGGGAACACACCAGAGGATCAAGGGAATTCTACCGTTATACCAATTCGTAATTCGTAATTCGTAATTCGTAATTAATCAAGCCAGATATGGTTTGAATTTCAGAGTTTGAATGTTGTAGAGAATTGGTATTAATAAATATTTATTGGTAGGATGCGTAATACCAATTTGAAAAAAGAATGCGACATAAAGTAGGGGCAAGGCAATGCCTTGTCCTCTAGAATATATTGACGTGTCGCCAACATTATTTAAATTGGTATTACGCTAACTTACCGCCAATACATTAAGAAGGTGCGTTACACTTCGTTAACGCACCCTACTTGTGTGACTGGAAGATTACAGAGTCAAAAATTAAAACTTGTAACTCAAGGTTTGAATAACGCTACTTTCTGTTAAATTACCAGGACTAATAGTAATAGAGTCGCTGTTACCACGGCGTATAGTTGTACCTTGCATCAAGTTAAGAAATTCATCTAGCCCAGCAATTTCGCACTTAGCAGCATCAGCCGCCTGTGTTCGATAATGGGTAGGAATCACTAGCTTGGGATTTAAAACTTGAATAGCTTGCTTGGCTTCTTGAGCATTATAAGCTTTGGCACTACCACCTACAGGAACAAATGCTAAATCAGGCCGACCCATGAGAATTTTTTGTTCAGCAGTAATGGGAGCAGCCGCCCCACCTAAGTGTAAAATGTTGATTCCGCCTTGCTTCCAAGCCCAAGCAGTATTCATGCCAAACTGTCTACCACCTTTGCGATCGTGGTCGATGGCAATACCTTGGAATTTAATACCTTGGAACTCGTAAACTCCTGGCTCATAGATCAGCTTGGGTTTACCTGGGAGTCCATCTACTGCACCTTCATCGAGTAGTTGACTGCTAATCATCACCAAATCAGCTGCAACTTTGGGTGCGCGATACCCAGCTGTACAGCCAACAGTCCGAAAGGGATTGACGAGAATTTTGACACCGCCACCCGTTAATAGAAAGCACGTATGACCCAACCACTGAACTGATAAACCGCTAGATTGTGCGCCAGCTGGAAATTCAGAACTCAAGGTAGTCAGAAAAGCTGTTGCCAAACCCGCCCCAGCATAGCCCATCAATTGTCGTCGTTTCATTAATTACTCTCTCGACTGTAATTGTTCCAGAAAGTTTCGCAGCAATTGCTTGCCTGAAGATGTCAAAACACTCTCTGGGTGAAACTGGACTCCTTGAATGTGAGGATAGTTCCGGTGTCGGACTCCCATGATAGTACCATCCTCAACCCAAGCGGTGATTTCCAAGACATCGGGGCAAGTTTCGCGATCAATAACCAGACTGTGATATCTAGTCGCAGTGAGAGGATTTTCTAATCCCCGGAAAACTCCCACCCCGGTGTGAGTCACCTGAGAAGTTTTGCCATGCATCAACTCTGGAGCCGAAACGATTTTACCACCGAATACCTGGCCAATGCTTTGATGGCCTAAACATACGCCCAAAATTGGCAAATTAGCGCCTAGCTCTTCAATTAAATTTAAGCTGATACCTGCGTCTTCTGGACGACCAGGGCCAGGAGAAATAACTACAAGCTCTGGCTTTAAAGCCCGAACTTCATCTACAGATATTTTGTCGTTACGAAACACTCTAATATCTGTGGCTACGGGGAACTCTGCTGCTAGTTCTCCTAAATATTGAACTATATTATAAGTAAAACTATCGTAATTATCGATGACTATAATCACAGCTGATAACTCCTGGTCAGATTACTTGTATGATTTTGTTTAATTGTCACCAGATTTCAATTGCTGCAAACGTCATCAATTATGGAATGAAAGGGTAACACCTAGAAAGAGGACATAATTAAAGTTGCCAAACGTGGCAGCAAGAGCATACCAGCTACTAAAACAGCTACTAAAGCCGAAACTAACACCGCACCAGCAGCACAGTCTTTGGCAATTTTTGCCAATTCATGATAAGTCTGTTTGACTGTTAAATCAACTAAAGACTCAATAGCTGTATTCAATAATTCCAAAGCTAAAACCAAACCGCTAGTTATACCAATTACGGCTATTTCCACAGCGGATAGATGTAACATTACACTTAAGGCGATCGCGATCGCACCCACACCTACATGAATCCGAAAATTACGTTGAGTTTGAAAACTATAGCTGATTCCAGCCCAAGCATATTTAAAACTAATAAATAAATTAGTAGCTACTAGCCAAGATTGCCGCCGTTCTGGAGCCGCAAGTGTTGGTAGGCGGTTAGAATTTGAGGGAACCGAAAGTTTTTGGGACATAGGCTGAAGCATCCTCACGAGAAGTTAGTAAAGTTGGATCTTGGCCGATTTTAATGGCGTAATCTGGTTTTCGCCAATTTTATTGAGAAGTTTTTGGGAACAGAGATAAATAATAGTAGTTACTCAATGTCAATAGCAATACCTATTTGCCTCAGCAATATTACCTGCTGTTTTAACATTCTGACCAAACTCTCTTCATCAGGATGATCCCAGCCTAATAAATGCAGTAAGCCGTGAGCAACTAACCAAGCTAATTCGGTCTGCAAACTATGCTCCTGTTGTTGAGCTTGACGTTTTGCTGTGTCTACGGACACTACAATATCACCTAGATATAAAGGTATAGAGGCAAACATTTCCTCATTTTGGGGAATGTCTACCTCTAAGGCTGCAAACGATAAAACGTCTGTTGGTTTGTCTTGTTGACGATACTGGGCATTTAGTGTCTGAATTTCCGCATCATCTGTCAATCGCAGACTGATTTCGTACCCTGGTGCAGGCGGTAAATCTGATTGCAGTATTTCTAACCAACAAGCAAACCAGTTTTCCCATGTTTCACCAGCTATCCAATTGTCAGCCCCAAAATTGGCAATTTTTTCTGGGGATGATTCGTAAAAATAATCTTGTACATCTAGTTCAACTTGCACTAGCTACAAATTCTCCAACTAACTCAGGGTTTTGGTTGATTTTTAGCGAGTCAAGTAAGCAAGACCTACAAAGACAGCTAATAGCCCAATAGTGGTCAGGAAAAAATGTTTTAGAGAAGTGCCACCTTTCCGCACCATGTTTCGCATGGCGAGTTTGACGTAGCTAGGTTGAGTTTCCTTTGAAGGAGAGTTGCTCATGATGATTTGATCACAAACTCTTTTATATATAAATGTAACAGTTTACCGGATGCAAAAATGGGATTTGTTATTTGTTATGGGGCATTGGGCATGGGGCATTGGGCATTGGGCATTGGGAATGGGTAATGGGTAATGGGTAATGGGTAATGGGTAATGGGTAATTAGGTGTTTGGGGTTTGTCATTAATTATTTCTCCCCTGCTCCCTGCCCCCTGCCCCTCTGCCTTACTCAGTCTCCCTCATCCCCAGTCCCTAATCCCCAATCCCTAAAACCGACCGATAGCGACCAAGGGCAATCAAGGGGAAGTATTGTTGATAGAGGTGGTATTTGAGGTAAAAGTGGCAGGGGAAGCCTGTACCTGTGAAATATGACTCGTACCATGTACCATCTGGTTTTTGGGTGGTTAACAGGTAGTTAATCCCTTGCTCAATGGCGTTATGAGCAAATTTACCAGTGGCTTCACCTGCGGCGATGAGTCCAATTAAAGCCCAGGCTGTTTGGGATGCTGTACTGGTTCCTTGTCCTTTGAGGCTGGGATCGTTATAGGTTCGGCAAGTTTCACCCCAGCCTCCATCCGGGTTTTGACAGCCTACTAACCAAGCTGCGCCTCGTTCGATGCTTTGCTGCTGAGTTTTTGGTGCAACTAAAGCTAGGGCTGAGAGAACGCCACTTGTACCGTATATGTAATTTACTCCCCAACGACCAAACCAACAGCCTTCTTGTTCCTGTTCTTCCAGAAGATAGGCGATCGCTTTTTCAAAATTGTGCTGATTTATTGATAAGTTACAAGCACCGAGCATTTCTAATACCCTAGCTGTAACATCAGCTGTGTTGGGGTCAATCATGGCTTTAAGGTCGCCATAGGGTATGGAGTTGAGCCAATCTTGATCGTTGTCGATATCAAAAGCTGCCCAACCGCCTGGCTTACACTGCATAGAAGCAATCCAATTTAAAGCGCGGGCGATCGCAGCTTGTTTTAATTTCTCGTTGGGGAGTTTCGCTTGGTGTAGCGCCATGACTACAACAGCAGAATCATCAACATCTGGGTAAAAGCGATTGTCAAATTCAAACGCCCAAGCGCCTGGTTTTCCTTGACGGTTTTTAATAGTCCAATCCCCGTAGTCGAGAATTTGCTTATCTATTAACCATTCTCCCGCTTTAAAAATCGCGGGATGATCGGGGGCGTAACCAGAATCTATTAAAGCTCGAATTGCCCAGGCTGTATCCCAAACGGGGGAAACACAAGGCTGAACGCAGTAGCTATCTGCGGTTTCAATAGCAAAGTTATCGACGGCTTTTAGTCCCCGTTCGACAATGGGGTCGGCGGGGTCGTAATCCAGACAGCGCAAGGCTAACAGTGAGTTCAGCATGGCGGGAATAATCCCACCCCAATCACCTGTAGCTTCTTGGCGTTCTAAAACCCATTTTTCGGCGGCTTTGATACCTTCTTGGCGGAAAGGAACCAAATTCAAGCTTTCTGCGAATTTAAATCCTTGATCCAAGGTGATGAATATATCAGTCCAATCACCACTTCTAGGTAATTCCCACTGAACGCGATCGCGTCCTTCTACATAGAGTTCATCGACACTGATAGCTGGGTCAATTTGGAAAATCGGTTTGCGATCGCAGACAATCAACAACGGTACAGTACTGGATCTCGCCCAACTCGACATTTCATAAATATTGACGGGGAAGCTATTGGGCAAAAGCATGATCCAAGGCGGTAGGGAAGGAATACCGCGCCAGTCGTAACAGCCAATTAGGGCTAGGTGTAGTTTAGTAAAGATTCGAGTTTTACTGATGCCACCCCGTTGGAGAATAAAAGCTTTAGCCTTGAGCATGGCGGGGTCGGTGGCTGGGACACCCAGGAGTTTCAAAGCCATGTAGGCTTCCACCGTGGTACTCAGTTCTCCCCCATCCCCAAAATAAAGTTCCCAACCACCATGTTCTCGTTGTTGAGAACGGAGATAATTTTCTACTTTGTGCAAGGGTCTGGTGCTATCTGTTCCCCAAATTTTATGCAGCAGAACAGCTTCAGCAGTAATTGTGACATTAGATTCTAACTCTGCCCACCAATACCCTGCCGGATTTTGAATTGACAGTAGATATTGTTGGCTTTTGGCGATCGCCTCTGCAACTTGATTGGTTGTTGCTCTCTCTTGAGTTTGCATCAAATACTCTTGAACCTCTACACCAAAACAATTCAAAATTCAAAATTCAAAATTCAAAATTCAAAATTAAAGACTTGTTCAGTCGGGGATTTTAAATCTTGAATTTACGATCAGTCTTCCAATCCGGTGAAAAATATTCTCCCACAATCCCAAGACATACAGCAGTGGGCATGGGGCATGGGGTATTGGGCATAAGTTATTTATCTCCCTCATCCCCCTGCTCCCTTATCCTCCTGCTCCCCTGCCTCTTCCAGTTACGGGTTTTCGCCACATACTTCATGTACCTGAAAGATGCTGTAGTATTCTGTCTGAGACATCGAGAAGGGGCAACAGGTCATGGCGGCATTTGTATTATTGTTAACAGCTTTATCTTTATTGATTTGGATAGGATTACTGAGCTTTCGTGGACAGTTTTGGCGTTGCGACCAGCAATTAGAAGCAAAAGAAATCCCTTTGCCATCTTTACCGAGAATTTCTGCAGTTATACCTGCCCGTAACGAAGCAGATTTACTGCCTATGACTTTGCGATCGCTGCTACTTCAAGACTACCCAGGTGATTTTAACGTGTTTTTGGTAGACGATCGCAGCACAGATGGCACAGCCGATTTTGCCCAAGGGGTTGCTTACGCTTTAAATAAAGCCGATCAATTCCATATTATTTCTGGCAAATCCCTGCCTCCGGGCTGGAGTGGTAAACTTTGGGCAGTCGAACAAGGAATTCAAATTGCGACTGAGTTTGCACCAGACTATTTTTTACTCACAGATGCAGATATTGAGCATGATTCGGGTAGTCTCCGCCGATTAGTTGCTAAAGCTGAACAGGAAGATTTAGATTTAGTTTCGGTGATGGTGCGGCTTAGATGTGAAAGCTTTTGGGAACAAATTTTGATCCCGGCTTTCGTCTTTTTCTTTCAAAAACTTTATCCTTTTCGCTGGGTGAATAGCTCTAAAAATTCCACAGCGGCGGCGGCTGGGGGATCAATTTTGATTCGCAAAACAGCTTTAGAGAAGATTGGCGGAATCGCTACAATTCGCCAAGCTTTAATTGATGATTGCGCTTTAGCAAAAGCTGTGAAGGGTAACAAGGAATGGAGACAAGGACGAATTTGGTTAGGATTGAGTGCTTTAACTCAGAGTTTGCGCCCCTATCCTGATTTGGATACAGTGTGGCAGATGGTAGCACGTACTGCTTACACGCAACTAAATTATTCTCCCCTGCTGTTAGCTGGAACAGTGGTAGCTATGACCTTAATTTATTTAATTCCACCTTTAGCAACCATCTTAGGGGCATTAACGCTGAATTGGGCGATCGCATTTCTTGGTTTAGTAGCCTGGTTATTGATGAGTTTCGCTTACTACCCAACGATCCGCTTTTATAAATGTCCAGCTTGGTTAGCCTGTTGTTTACCTGCGATCGCGTTTCTCTATACTCTGATGACTATAGATTCCGCCATCCGTCACTGGCAAGGGCGCGGTGGTGCTTGGAAAGGACGCGTCTACCCTAGTTGAGCGGAAGAGGCAAGGGGGCAGGGGGCAGGGAGAAAGGGAGAAACAATGAACGGTATTGATGGAGACCTCTACCCCTTGCAATTTGGTTACAAGCCTCCGAATTTATTCGTGGAAGATGCCAAGCGGAGTCAGGTATTAATGTCAAGTAAAAATTTCCGGACTGCTACACATTCAATTTGTAGCTAGATGTGTCAAGAAAAAAGAATTTGATTGACCAAATAACTTAATGATTACTAAGTAAGTGCATAAAACTAAATAACCAGGCGTATAAATTAATAGGCATAAAAACCTAAATGAAAAACTAAAAGTTGCAATTCTAAATTATCAGGAGAATTATTATGACATCCTTTACACAAATTTTGTTACATCGTGACCTACTCTACCCAATTCGCCAATGGTTAGAAGGGATAGAAATTCATAACCGTGAACTCGCTCATTTCTTGTGCAGAGCCATTCCTAGCCAATGTCCTTTTGAACGAGATATTAAACTATTTGGGCGCAAACTATTTCATATCCCACCAATGTGTAAGTTAAATCCTCTTTATGAACAAGTCGTGACATTGCGGTTTAAAGCTCTGTGTTACCTTGCTGATGAATGTAAAGAAGATGTAGCTGCTTATTGCTAAATTATTGATGTTATTGTAATCAAGCAGTCATAGCTAACCGCAGATTTACGGTTGTTACGTAATCAGAACTATACTAAGCTGACGTAGTACTGATTAGATGCCTAACTATTTAGTAGTTAATACCTATCTAAAATTTTTCCAATCTGTATCTCTGCTAACTATATCCTGCTGAAATTATCAACATCATCTATGACGCACATCTTACTGGTTGAAGATGAAGTCAAACTAGCTCGATTTATAGAATTAGAACTGAATTATGAGGGCTATCAAGTTAGTATTGCTTACGATGGCTTAACTGCTATCACCGCAGTACAAAAGTTGCATCCAGATTTAGTAATTTTAGACTTGATATTACCAGGTTTATCGGGGTGGGAAATTTGCCGTCGGTTGCGAAATGCTGATGAGCAAGTACCGATAATTGTATTAACGCCCAAAGAAGAAGCCAGTGATCGCATCATGGTTTTAGACGCTGGCGCAAGTGATTATGTAGTTAAACCATTTAGCCGCGAAGAATTATTATTTAAAGTTAATACACAACTGTGCAAGATCAAGAAAGCAGAAGTCGCAGAGATCTTAAAATTTGAAGACATTAGTTTAAATCGCCAGACACGGGAAGTTTATCGCGGTCAACGTTTGCTTGATTTAACTGCTCCAGAATTTAATTTACTAGAATATTTACTTGTCCATCCCCGGCAAATTATCACACGCGATCGCATTATTGAAGAAGTTTGGGGTAAATGTTTTAGCGGCGATGCCAATATTATTGAACTTTATATTCGCTATTTGCGCCTGAAGCTGGAAGCTAATAACGAAAAGCGGGTTCTACAAACTGTGCATGGTATCGGCTACGTGTTACATGATTAAAATCCAACTAACGCTGAAACCCTAAACTCTTAGAAAATAAAGGAGTTTAGGGTTTCTCGTTTTCTCACCTAAAACTCATGCAATTCTGAGTCACTTGTATTACGATGCAGAAAGTTGACTCTACAGAACAGCCTACAATATTAAGCTCGCAATGACCTATTTAGAAACAGCGGCGCAATTCTACCGCGAAGTTGCAGAAACACCACAAGTTGGACTTTGTTGTGTGCAAAGTACACCCCTGCAACTACCAGGACTGAAAATTCCCCTGCCAATGCAGGAAATGAACTATGGTTGTGGTACTACCGTTCATCCTACTGAACTCGCCAATCAACCCACAGTGCTGTATGTTGGCGTTGGTGGTGGTTTAGAAGCTTTACAATTCGCTTATTTTTCTCGTCGTGCGGGTGCAGTAATTGCAGTTGAACCTGTTACAGCTATGCGCGAAGCTGCTACACGCAACCTAGAAATTGCGGCTCAAGTAAATTCTTGGTTTGATACCAGCTTTGTAGAAATTCGCGAAGGTGATGCTTTTAACTTGCCAGTTGCCGATGCTTCTGTAGATGTAGTAGCACAAAACTGTCTATTCAATATATTTGAAGCAGAAGATTTAACCCGGGCGTTAAAAGAAGCTTTTCGGGTTTTAAAACCAGGCGGACGCTTGCAAATGAGCGATCCCATTGCGACTTCTCCCATACCTGCACATTTACAACAAGATGAACGACTACGCGCCATGTGCTTATCAGGAGCACTCACTTATGAAGAGTATACTCAACTAATTATTAATGCTGGCTTTGGTCAAGTAGAAATTCGTGCCCGTCGTCCTTACCGCCTCTTAGATTCACTAACCTATAACTTAGAAGAAAATTTACTTTTAGAAAGTCTCGATTCTGTATCTTTTAAAGTTGCCATTCCCGAAGATGGAGCCTGCATTTTTACAGGAAAAACCGCAATTTATGCTGGTGCAGAACCCTTCTTTGATGACTCAGCCGGACATTTATTGCAACGTGGTATTCCTGCAGCCGTGTGTGATAAAACTGCTGCCAAACTTGCAGCCTTAAAGCCTACAGAAATAATTGTGACTAATTCGACTTGGCACTATGACGGTGGTGGTTGCTGTTAAGGTTTGAACAGATAGGACTCATATTTGATTTTTGAAGTTCACGTAGGATGCGTTAGCGATAGCGTAACGCATCCGTGCCAAACCTTTTCGCTATATAAACAATAAAACTCTTATGGAATGGGCATCTTGTTCGCCCTAATTATCAGTTTTTATTTTCATTTTCTAGGAAAAATAAACAATGCAAACTCAAACAATAAATTCAGTAGATATCAAATTAACACCATTTAAACAAAAGCTCAGTCAACCTTTAACAAAAAAGAGTATATCAGTCTTACAAATCAATCTTGGTAAACGCTGCAACCTCGCCTGTACACACTGTCATGTGGAAGCCGGGCCAAAACGCACAGAAGAACTATCAAAAGAAATCTGCGAACAGCTAATTGAGCTAATTTATAAATTCCCTGAAATTAAAATTGTCGATTTAACTGGCGGCGCACCAGAAATGAATTATGGTTTCAAGCCATTGGTGGAAGCAGCAAGACAAACAGGAAAACAGGTAATTGTTCGTTCTAATTTAACTATTTATTTTGTAGATGGTTTTGGTGATTTACCAGAATACTTTGCCAAACATCAAGTGAGAGTAGTTGCCTCTCTGCCATGTTACCTAGCAGATAATGTTGATAAAATGCGCGGTAGTGGTGTTTTTGATAGCTCAGTCAAAGCTTTGCAGTTGCTAAATGCAGTAGGCTATGGCAAAAATCCAGATTTAATTTTGGACTTAGTCTATAATCCACAGTTACCTCAAGGCGAGAAATTTTCTTTAGCACCGGAACAAACAAAGCTAGAACAAGATTACAAAATTTTCTTACAAGAACATTTTGGCATTGTATTTAACAACCTCTTCACTATTACCAATCTGCCAGTCGGTAGAACTAAAATGCATTTAGAACGTAAAAAAATTTATAGCAGCTATCTACAATTTTTAGAATCAAATTTTAATGCCAGTACAGTTGAACATTTAATGTGTCGTGATGAATTATCAATTGATTACCTTGGCAACGTTTATGATTGCGACTTTAATCAAATGATGAATCTACCAGCAAAAACTCCTAATGGTGAAACCTTAATAATAGCTAAATTACTAGCAGCTGGTAGTTTAGATTTAATCAATGAAATCCAAACCGCCGCCTATTGCTATGGTTGCACCGCCGGGTGTGGTTCGAGTTGCGGCGGTGCTTTAGTTTAAAATGGATTTTGATGCATCCAAATGTCATCAAATGACAATTTTGTGAAAAAAACCCTTTCACCTGGATCGCTAAGGCTGAAATCGGTTTATGATGGCATTAGTTAAGTCTCCTCACACCACACCAAAAAGCCGTGGACTTTGATAAGTCTCCACGGTTTTTATTTGTACAGTGACAAATTATCTGTCGTCGGTGACAGATTAGCGATCGCCTTCAGCATAGCCATAATATCATCTGCGTAGGCGTAGCCAGCCGCAGACATCGCTCTGTTACAGTTGCGATTTTAATTGCAATCGTTCTACCTCAAATGTAATTTGCTACATTCACAATGTATCGCTTTGCACTAATGATGTATTGTTTGACATTCACAATGTTGGCGCTTACATTCACAATGTATCGTTTTACATTAATTGTTATGCCCCAGCAAAAACCCAGTCATTAAGGCTGGGTTTTTGATTATGTATGGTTAATTGCTCACAAAAAACCCCGGTGGCACTAACCGGGGTGAAAAGGAGAAGCTCGAATAACGAACTGATACCAAATTTAAAAAATTCTAGCTAACACTCAAGCCAACCAACACCAGAGTAGTGACAAGTAATGTAGCACAAACGCTTTGTATAACATATTTGCGCTGTTCCCAAATTGCAGGGTAATCAGCGTAGTACATTTGGGGTTCAGTTGCGTAGTTGTTGAGAACGCCGTCTTCATTAACAGTTGTGTACATAGTTTTTTTTCTTATTTATTAACTTATGTAAACAAATATAACTATTTTGTTACAAATAGTCAACACTGCTTGACAAATAATTGTAAATAATATCTATAAAAGCAGCTTATCAATAAGGTAATGACAGGCGTACCTACGCCTGTCATCGAAAAGAACAAGATTTTTGTGAGGTGTAATGTCTGTCTGAAAGTATTAATAGGAAAGGGTTTGAAGCTGCTTTGTTTCAACTTGAAGCACTATTTCGGTAGGCTTCAAACTCAAGACATGAAGAAGAATTAGAATTTGGCATTGCTGAGTAACGAGTAAGAGAACAACTTAATTACTCAGCACTCAGCACTCATTATTTAACTTCGTTGGATTCAAACTTAGCAATCTTGCCTTTCTTGATTGCAACAACCACATCGTAGGTTGCACAGTAAGCGATGGTGACATTATTGGCTTTGTTGTACAAGTTAACTACCATACCTGCACCACCTGGTTGTACTGCAATTGGCTCTAAATCGCCAAAAAAGTAGCGTCGCAAAGCGTCACCGCTACCAAACTGACCCTTGTTTTTTGCGAGGAATTCTATTTTTTGTTGAGCCGTTAACCCTGTAGCGTCCTTTGCTTCTGCGGCTGAAGCTTGAACTAGTGAGGGATTAATAGCTTTGAGGGGAGCATCCCAAATTGTAAAACAACCGATTAAGGCAACGCTGGTGAGCATGGTAGCGAGTTTCATTTTTGACTCCTAAACCTGGAATTTTTCTGGAACAACCACACTATCGCTGTTAGCGCTGAAGCTGAACTGAAACTCAACCATGATTTTGATGAATTTATCCCTTGAGAAATTTCAGTTAATTCTCAGCATTTTTTCAGAGAGTTATGGGATGTTAAATTCACAAGTGGCTTACAGTATTTTTAAGTAAAGGCTGATTGTATACAGTGGTGTTATTGTGACTAGAGTAAAAAGAAGAAATCGCTTGCACCGAAGAATTCCAGGGCAAATATATCTCTGGTTAGCAATCCTCATCTTTGGTGCATCTAGTGCAATTACTCGTAAGCTCACAGAAATTGGTGCCAATAACTTGATAGGCGATCGCAATCCTATCTCGCTGTGTAATGTCTTATTTGTCGGTAACCTTTGCGCGTTGATAGTCTTGAGCGCTATTTACTGGCGACAGTGGAATAAAACGACTTTGCAGCAACTATCGAAAAGAGATTGGTTCAGCCTTACCGTTGTCGCGATTTTATCAGGAGCGCTGGCCCCTGGCTTAATTTTCCAAGCTTTAGCAATTACAGGAGTCAACAATGTAATTTTGATCGGACGCTTGGAACCCCCATTAACGCTGGCTTTATCAGTCTGGTTGCTGCGAGAACAGGTAAATAGGTGGGAAATTATTGGTGCGATCGCAGCATTTGTTGGCGTTAGTCTCACAATTTTTCTGCAACCTCCAAGCGTTACCATGATGAGTATGGGGGTTTTGAATTTAGGACTAGGGGAAGTATTGGCAGCAATTGGATCTATCGCTATAGCTGTTTCTACAATTATTGGTAAAAAATACCTCTCGCAAATCCCATTAGGAATTTATAGTATTTTTCGTACTGCTTTAGGAACTGTAATATTTTTCTTTATAGCTTTAATACTTTATGGTCGAGAACATTTTATTGATGTTTTCTCACCCTTTCTGTGGCAATGGATGTTATTTTATGGTGCTGTCATTGTAGTACTAGGGCAGTCATTTTGGCTCAAAGGCTTAAGAGATTCTACAGTGTCTACAGCATCCTTAATCGGCTCATTTACGCCAATTGTTGGTATCATTGCCGCTTTTTTGATATTAAATGAAGCCCCTACAATGGCTCAATATATTGGTAGTAGCTTAATTTTACTAGGGATATTGATTAGCCAAATTGGGATTTCGCGTCATAGTTCTCAAAGATTTGCGTCTCGAAAATTGAGTTCTACACCAGTAGAACAAGAAGTAGAAACCCGTATGGGATTTAAAGGAATATAGTATTTTTTAATTCTTAGTGTCAGAAAATAGAAGTTAGAGCCTACGAGATAGATAAAAGATACTTTTATATCCTAGTTGTGTGATTGATCCTATGAACGCCTAGGTGGAAAATGGGGGTATTGGGCATTCGGCATTGGCATTTGTCAAAGCTACCCTCAGATGTTTTGCTGTGTTTGTATGGTTTACTTGTATAGCAGTAGTAAATCATTTGTGAGACACTACAAATGATCAAAGGTTAATGACTGACTAGGCAAAACATCTTAATCTCAAAAATGGGAACTAGTAATTACCATATATTGTCTGAGACAAGTATCTATCTCTCACTCGATGATAAATACACAAGCGTGTTAAAGCTAAATTTTTTAATTTATTAGGATTGCTATTCGGGAAATTACTATAAAACAAGGCTTTGGCTGTATGCCCACCTTAGAAGAGTGGTACCAACAGAATGAATATTATGAAACGTAAATTGTGGACAAGTTATCTGTTTGCTCTTTTAGTATGCCTTCCTTTTGGGGCTGTCAGCACGAGCAAAATTTTCGCATTAGAGCCAGTTTATCAAGTAGCGCAAGTGACAACAGGCTACAACCAATATATGAGGTTGGGCTATACAGAAACTAAGCGCAGAAACTATCGTAGAGCTTTGAGATATTTTCAGCAAGCAGCGCAACTACGTCCCGGAGATATATATGCTACTACGGCAATTAGAAATGTTACAGGATATATTCAAGGTCGCAGGACTTTGATTAGCTTTTTACCAGGAAAACCTAATAGAGTAGGTTCAGCCGCATCAAGGGGAGCTTGCTTCCAGCGTGGAGAAGTGGTGGTTCCTTTGATCCCAAGCAATAGAGACACTCAATACACCACACAAGAGCGTCCCACATTCTTCTTCTCTATTCCTAAAGCCTCAAAAACAGTCACGGAACTAGAATTTGTAGTGCGGGAGGACGATAACCTCGATCCGTTATATAAGGAGAATTTCAAAGCTTTTGATCAAGCTGGAATTGTTGGGATTACCCTCAAAGCCAATCAACCACCTTTGAAAGCTGGCAAAGAATATACTTGGGCTTTTTCGATGATTTGTGATCCCAATAGCCGCGATCGCGACTTTTATTTGGAAGGCAAAATTCAGCTCATGCAAGATGAAAACGTTGCTGCACAAGTAAAAGAGACACCAACACCTTTAGATCGTGCAGTTCTCTATGCAACAGCTGGATTTTGGGAGAACGCCCTCAGCATTTTGGCTGATTTACGCCGCCAGAGTCCAAATGACCCGCAAATTAAGCAATATTGGTCAGATTTGTTGAAATCCGTGAAGCTGGACGCATTAGCAGATCAGCCTTTATTACCACCTACTACTCAACAGGGAACAATGGGTAATAGCGAAGCAGAGGGAGCAGGGGGGACAAGGTGACAAGGGGTAATGGGGACTAGGGACTGGGGACTGGGGAGATGACGAAGATGAGGGGAAAAAGGGAGATGAGGAAGATGATGAAGACAAGGAGAAATTACCAACACCCAATTACTCATTACTCATTACTCATTACCCATTCCCCATCCCCTAAACCATAACCTCGCCATTTGCCTTGGGAGATGAGTAAAATATTGGATAATTTTTATCCAAAAAAATACTTAAATTTCTGCAGAGATTTGTATAAATCAGGGGAAAGTCCCAAGGCAATACTGATATGCTTCCAGCTCCTCGCCAACAATTATGGCAATTGAGGTTGCTAAATTTATTAGCAATCTGTGGTGTATTTATCGCATGGATTGGTTCTGCACGCGCTCAAATTATCCCGGATGGGACATTAGGTGCAGAAAGCGCAACGCTCAAACCAAATGCCAAAGTTCAGGGTTTACCTGCAACCTTAATTGAAGGCGGAGCTACTAGAGGTGTCAATTTATTTCAGAGTTTTTTGCAATTTAACGTTGGTGATGGTCAAAGAATATACTTTGCCAATCCTGCTGGTATTGAAAATATTTGGACTCGTGTCACAGGTAGTGACCCTTCAAAGATATTTGGCACTTTGGGCGTAGATGGTAGAGCAAATCTGTTTTTACTCAATCCCAATGGTATTATTTTTGGCCCCAATGCTCGTTTAGATGTCGCTGGTTCTTTCCTGGCGACAACAGCCAATAGCTTTGTGTTTGACAACGGCTTGAAGTTTAGCGCTACAAATCCACAAGCCGCACCATTACTTACAGTTAGCATCCGTCCAGGTTTGCAATTTGGTGCTAATCACTCTGCAAGTATTAGCAATACTGGTAATTTAACTGCGGGGCAAGACTTAAGCCTGATAGCTGGTAATCTCGATTTACAAGGTAGGCTACAAGCAGGCAAAGATTTAACACTACAAGCACAAAATACTGTCAAACTGCGAGATACAGCTGTCAATACTTTGGTTGTGGCTGCGGGTGGGAAGTTATTAGTGCAAGGTAATCAGAATATTGATATTTTTGCTTTAAATCACCCTGATAGTGGCTTATTTGCTGGCGGTGATTTGTTGCTGCGGAGTGCAAATACTGTGGGAGGGGATGCTCATTATTGGAGTGGTGGTAATTTTCGGATTGAGAAATTAGATAGTAGTTTAGGTAAGCTTTCCAGTCCTGATGATCCCATTATTCGCGCTAGTGGAGATGTGAGTTTTGAAAGTTATGAAGGAGCATCTTTGCACATCCTTGCAGGGGGTTCTGTAAATATTGACAGTATTTTCATTACAGGTGCAGACACAACCGCTCCACAAAACTCTATTACAGAAGATGTGCCACTGTCAGAGACTTTGCCTGATGATACAAATTATGTCTATATTCAAGGTGCATCTGAACCAACATTAGATATTCGTGCTGGAACTACAGCTTTTGCTTTTCCTGGAATGACACCAGAGCCAATTTTAGGACTAATTGGTCAAGTTAAAACTCATGCGCCTAGTTCGAGTGCAGATATCAATATCGGGAGCATTAGTAATGTGAATACAACAGAAGCAGGTGAACCGATAAAAGGGCAAATTCTGTTAACTAATCAGTATTCACCTAATGAACTACCAGGAAACATTACCACAGGCCCAATTGATACTTTTGGTAATGTTACTGTTGATTCACGAGGTCATATCACAACTAATGGCACAATTGATATTTCTCTTGGCTTGGATAGTGGTAATAGTATTAATCTGATTAGCAATGGCAACATTATTACTAATGGAGATTTACTTTCTGATTTATTTGAGGAAGTCGATGGCAATGGCGGTAATATTAGCCTAATCAGTAAACATGGTTATATTGATACAGCATTAGCAAATATCGTATCTGAAACTCATAATGGATTGGCTGGAGATGTAAATATTCAAGCATTAGGCAATATCTACCTTGGTAATATAACCGCTGCTAGCAATTCTGATGATGATACACAATTTAGTAATATCAGTATTAAATCTAGTGGCGGATCTGTCTATTTAAATCAATCTAACTTAGATACTAGCAACAATGGCAATGGCTATGCAGGAGATATAGCAATTAGTGCCCGTCAAGAAGTTAAAATTGAAAATAATAGTAATATTTCTAGTGTTGGTGATTCTGGCGTTATCTATATCGGTAAATCAGGATATGCTAGTTTTTCTCCTCAGAATATTATAATTAATAACTCTCAAATAAATAGTGACAATCGCAATTTGCAAGGTCAGTCTGGAGAGATAAATATTGAATCTCTGAATAATATTTTGATTACAGATAGTAAGATAATAAGTGGTGCTACTGGCATAGATAGTACAGCTAATGCTAGCAATATTTCAATTAAAAGTATTGGTTCGGTTGTTCTCAGTGAAAGTGAAGTATTTAATGATGTAATAACAGGTGGTACAGGAAATTCAGGGAAATTCAGCATTGAGTCAGGATTAATATCTCTGGATAAAACTACTGTGCAATCTGGTAACAACGGCTCTGGAAAATCTGGAGATATAGATATTCATGCGAGTGAATCTATATTTTTGAATTCCGCTAAACTATTCACTGATAATGAGGGGTCTGGAGTAGCAGGATATATTAAACTGATTGCTGCTAACAATGTTGCTATTGATAATAGTATTATTACTAGCGAAAGTAATTACAATAGCGACGCTGACTTATACTCTACTATTAATATAGAAGCGACACAAGGGTCAGTATTTTTAAACCAGTCTAAGATAAGTACCACCAATTTTAATTTAGGTTATGCAGGAGATGTTAGTATTAGTGCCCGTGATGAGATTTCTATTGTCAAAAATTCTTCAGGAATTGAGGAAGATAACCACTATAGAGGCATATTTAGTAAGGGTAATTTAGGAAATATTTATATTGGTTGGAATAGCTCACTAATTCCCAAAAAAGTAACTATAGACCAATCTTTCTTGAGTACTAGTAATCAAGTAGATGGTGATAATCAAGCAGCAATCTTTGCTAAAAATACAGGTGATATCAAAATTCAGTCTCTTGGGGATTTAGTCTTTACTAGCAGTAATTTAGAAACTGTAACTAATGGTTCTGGTGCAGGTGGTAGCATTTATATAAATGCTAAATCTGTATCTCTTGCTGAGCAAAGTTCTTTATTAGCTAATACTTTAGGAACAGGAAAAGCAGGAAGTGTAACTGTCACAGCAGCAGGTGGTTCAGTCTCGCTTTCTGAGAGTAGTATTAACACTGGTAGTAATGAACTTACTTCAGATTTATCACCACCAAACACAGCAGGAAAAGGTGGTGGTGGTGATATCGATATCCGTGCTGATTCTTTATCGGTAACTAACAATTCTTATTTAAATGCTAGTACTTTTGGTTCAGGAAATAGTGGAAATTTTTTGATTACAGTAGATAAAGCAATATCTTTTACTGATAGTTCTATATTAAGTGCGGGAACTGATGGTGATGGAAATGCTGGTAATATTAATATTAAAGCTCAATCTGTTTTTTTTAGTAATGAATCACGGATTGATGCGGAAACTTTTGGTAGTGGTAATGCAGGTAATCTTGAAATTACTGCTCAGTTATTATCTTTAAGTAATACATCCAGAATCAATGCTCAAAGTTTTGGCAGTGGCAATGCGGGTAATATTAATATTAAAACTCAGTCTCTTTCCTTAACTGAGGGTTCAAGATTTAATGCTGATACGCGTTCTATTGGTAAAGGTGGCAGCATTACTATTAATCCTTTTGATGAGCAAAACCCGTCTGCAGCTTCTGTGAATATATCAGGCTACGCACTGATAAATAAATTTTCAAGTGGATTATTTGTAAATACTGAAAGTAAAGAATCTAATGCTGGTGATGGTGGTAATATTACAATTCGTACTGGCACATTGAATATTAGTGATGGCGGAGTTTTAAGCGCACCTTCTAAAAGTAGCGGTAACGGTGGAGATATTAGCGTTAATGTCAATAATCTGGAAATAACAGGCGGCGGACAAATTCTGACAAATGCTTATAGAAGTGGAGATGCAGGTAATATTAAAATTAATGCCACAGATAATATTACAATTGCAGGTCAAGACTTTAAATACCAAGAACGACTGAAACAACTAATAGCAATAGTCAGCAATATTAAAGATAATTACGATTTTGTTCTGCCTGATAATGAGCAAGAAGCTAAGCGCATTCTTGGTTCAATTAATCAATATAGTGGGTTATTTGCGAATACCGAAATTGGCTCCACTGGTGATGGCGGTACAATCAATATTGATCCTGAGCAAGTGACAATTAAAGATAGCGCCAGAATATCTGTAGATAGTCAAGGTTCAGGAGTAGCGGGTAGTATTAGCATTACAGCCGATCGCTTAACTCTTGATACACAAGCAAATATTACTGCTGATACAGATAGCGGTCAAGGCGGTAGCATTACACTCAACTTGCAAGATTTACTGCTATTTCGCCGTCAAAGTTTTATTTCAACTACCGCAGGTCGTCAAGGTGCGGGTGGTGATGGAGGTGCGATCGCAATTAAACTCAATTCTAATAATGGCTTTATTGTCTCTCCAGCTTTAGAAAATAATGATATCGCGGCTAATGCTTTCTCTGGTAGCGGCGGTACTATCGAAATCGACGCTAAAGGCGTGATTGGTTTAGCAACCCTCACCCGACAAGAACTTGAGCAGAAGTTAGGAACCACCGACCCAGGAAAACTTAACCCGCAATCTCTGCAAACCAACGATATTACAGCTATTTCCCAAACTGACCCACAGTTAAATGGTGTTATCAGTATCAGTTCTCCAGATATTGATCCCAGCAAAGGGATTGTTTCTCTACCCACCAACGCCAGCGATCCTTCCCAGCAAATTGCTCAAAATTGTGGTGCTGGAGATGAAAAAACAGTCGGTCAATTTACTGATGTCGGACGTGGTGGTTTACCCCCGAAACCTGACGAATTACTTAGTGCTAATACTGTCTGGGAAGATATTCGCCTGACTGCGAATTCATTACATACAATCAATTCCAGCTATAGTACAAGCGCCAAGCCACCACAGCAAAAAGCTGTATTAGTTATGCCGGCTACTGGGTGGGTATTTAACGATAAAGGTGATGTGACCCTAGTCTCTCAGACACCCAAAACTGCGGCTTCTTGGCTAAATTCTTCTAGCTGTGCAGTGAAGAAGTAAAATATGATTTTTTCTCACGCAGAGACGCAAAGAGTAGAGTGTAAAAGATGTAGAATTGCTCTGACTGGAAATTACAAAATGCGATCGCCAAGAGCAGTGTTCTGTGATGAATCAAATTAACCTCTGGACTTCTGCTGACCATGCTTTAAGCTATTTAGCAAAGGCTGACTCAATACCCCATCGGACTGAGGGTGAAGCAGTTTTGTTGGAACAGGTTCCTAAGACTGTGAAGCGCATTCTTGATTTAGGGACTGGAGATGGTCGCTTATTAGCATTACTGAAAATCGACCGTCCCCAAGCTGAAAGTATTGCAGTTGATTTTTCTGCAACGATGTTAGAAGCTGCCAAAACACGTTTTGCTGAAGATACAACAGTACAAATCATAGCCCACAACTTAGATCAGTCCTTGCCAGAATTAGGTACTTTTGATGCAGTAGTTTCTAGCTTTGCGATCCACCACGTAACTCACGATCGCAAACATTCTCTGTATACAGAAATTTTTCAGATATTGGAACCTGGCGGTATTTTCTGCAATTTAGAACATGTTGCTTCTCCCACGCAAGCATTGCACGAACATTTTTTACACTCAATCGGTTTTACTGTAGAAACTGAAGACCCATCAAATAAACTTTTAGATGTAGAAACTCAACTAAATTGGTTGCGTAATATTGGCTTCACTGATGTAGATTGCTACTGGAAGTGGCTAGAACTCGCCCTATTGATTGGCAAAAAACCGCAATCAATTTAAGGTTTGAGTGTAAGATGTTGTTAGCACTTAATATCAAAAATTTAGGGTGTTTTGTCGCGCAGCGCAACGCACTACAAACAATTCAAAATACTTTTTAAATTGTCATAATACCCTTTATCGAAAAAAATTAGGTTCAAAACCTCGTCCCTTTTTGGTGGCTGTATTTAATTTTGAATTTTGAATTGATTCATGGTATTTCTACATCCGCTTACAGATTTTATTGACTCTAATTGTGCAGCCAGTAACGCATCAGCCGAATATTACTATCAAGGATATTGTCCGCAAAGTGGAAATTTGCTGAGACTACCTCGCACCCCTTTAATAGAAGCGATCGCCCAGGGTTTAATGCAACAATTAGCCAGCGATGAGCGCTATTCTCTAGAAGGAAAAATGTATGGTGTGTTGCTGGTTGAACTCCCAACTGGCGAACAGCGAGTACTTAAGGCTTTCTCTGGATTGCTGCATAGTTGCAGTGTTGTTGAGGGTTGGGTTCCGCCAATTCCAGGACATGAGGAGGTGGCTGTAGATGAAGCTAGAACCTTGGCGCAATTGGAAGCTATTAAGCAAGAACTGATTACTTTGCAGCAAATTCCCGAAAGACAGCAATATGAAAGTCTATCTCGCGAGTTTGCACAGCAGTTACAAGCCATGAACGATCGCCACCGCGATCGCAAACATCAACGTCAAGAAAAACGCCAGCTAATCTGCGACACGCTGACAGGCGAAGCACTCACTATTGCTTTGGAAGAACTGGACGAAGAAAGCCGTCAGCAGGGAATTGAGCGAAAATTACTCAAACGCCAGCAAAATGAAGTTTTACAGCCGCTAAAGCAGTTAATTGCAACAGCAGATACACGGATACAGGAATTAAAACAACAGCGTCAGCAGCTGTCTCGTCAATTGCAAGCACAGATGCACGCAGCTTACACCTTAATCAATTTTTATGGGAAATCGCGATCACTACAACAATTAATGCCCACAGGATTACCCACCGGTACAGGTGACTGTTGTGCGCCTAAGTTACTGCAATATGCAGCGATGCATCGTCTTAAACCTTTAGCAATGGCAGAATTTTGGTGGGGTTCTGCATCAACTGATGGTGAAAAAATTCCTGGGAAATTTTACCCTGCTTGTGTAGAACGCTGTCAGCCATTGATGGGGTTTTTGCTGTCAGGATTTCCAGAAATGGCGGAGACGCTAGCGATTATTTACGAAGATGAATGGTTAATTGCTGTTAACAAACCTGCAGGATTATTATCAGTTCCAGGGCGTTATCTTGATACCCAAGATAGCGTTCTTAGTCGCTTGCGAAATGTATTACCTGATGGAATGTCACTCAACGCCGTACATCGGCTGGATCGAGACACTTCTGGTATTTTATTGATAGCACGCGATCGCCAAATTTATCGCCAACTCAGTATCCAATTTCAGCAGCAGCAAGTTCACAAGATTTATGAAGCCTTAGTCTCTGGAATTGTTAATGTTGATGCAGGTGTAATTGAATTACCACTGTGGGGAAATCCCAATCATCGCCCTTATCAACAAGTTAATTGGAAATATGGTAAACCCAGCATTACCCGTTTTCAAGTAATAGCTAGAGAGGGAAACTATACGCGTGTGGAATTTAAACCACTAACGGGGCGCACCCATCAATTAAGGGTTCATGCTGCTGATATTCAAGGACTTGGTAAGCCAATTTTAGGAGATCCACTTTATGGATTGAGTGCAGAATTTACTAGGTTATATCTCCATGCGCGAGAACTTTACTTTCAACATCCACAGTTACAAAAAACTCTGCATTTGAAGACGGAAACGCCATTTTAATTCGTAATTCGTAATTCGTAATTATTGTACTCTTATAAAAGATATGAATCAGCAAATAGTAAATGTAGGGTGTGTTGTCGCGCAGCGCAACGCACCAATGGACTATCAAAGGCTCAAGGTGCGTTAGCCTACGGCATAACACACCCTACCTTGAATTTATATTTATTTATATACATTTAAATTTTCTCACTTCGCCAATTTACTGAATTTCGTATAATATATGGCTCAGAAAATAGAAACGGAAAAAGCAAACATAGCAATTATGATTTTGGCTGCGGGTGCATCTACGCGGATGGGAACACCAAAACAGCTTTTATTGTATCAAGGACGTAGCTTGGTGCAATACATTACAGAAATTGCGATCGCTTCAGTTTGTGAACCTGTAGTTATAGTGCTTGGGGCTTATGCAGAACAAATTCGCCCTCAAATTAATGAACTCCCCGTTACTATTGTTGAGAATTTAGATTGGGCTTTGGGTATGGGTAGTTCTATTAAGGCTGGGATGGATTTATTAAATAGTCTGAATCAAAAAATTACAGCAGTAGTGATTGTACTTTGCGATCAACCATTTCTCTTACCAGAAATTATTAATCAACTGGTTGATGCATACCATACAACACAAAAACCAATCATTGCTTGCGAATATGCAAAAACATTAGGCGTACCTGCTTTATTTAGTCACCAATTTTTTGCAGAACTCGCTACTCTACCAAGTAATTCCGGTGCAAAAAAAGTGATTCAGAATAATCTTAATCAAGTATTCTCCATTCCTTTTAACTTAGGCAATATCGATATTGATACACCCAGCGATTACGAAAAATTAAATAATAGGGATTGGGGACTGGGGACTGGGGATAAGGTAGATTAGGGGGATGAGGGGACAAAGGAAAATAACAAACACCAAACACCCAATTACCAATTACCAATTACCCATTCCCAATGCCCCATGCCCCATGCCCCATGCCCTAAATTAAACAACACATCGTCCCTTCTGGAGCAATTGTCAAAGCTACATTGTAATCTTCAATTGCTTTTTGTTGATTACCTAATTCTTGGTAGGTTTGACTGCGACAAAAATAAAAGAAAGCGTTATCCGGATTAATAAATATGGCTTGTGTGTAATCTTCGAGCGCACCCAGGCGATCGCCTAATTTATGTTTGCGAAAATTACCTCTTGCAGTATAAAGTTCGGCGCTGTTGGGATGAATACAGAGAGCTATATCGAAATCCGCGATCGCTCCTTCTACATCTCCCTGGGCAAAATGATTGTAGGCTTGCTGAATATATAAGCTGACGGCTTTTGATTGTAAAGGTATTTCTACCTGCAATGGTTGAATTACCTCTGGTTGGCTGAATGTTTGATCGTTGTTATCCATTGGGCAAAAAATAAAAATAATATAAAAATTTTCCGACTTTATCTGTTTTTAGATTACCCACAATTATCCTGTCTGTAACTAATTGCAACTTCTCAAAATAGAGAAAATTGGCTTTTGGGAAGCATATTAAGTAATATCACTGAAAATACCCCTGTTTTCGGCAAAATACTAGTACTTGTACTGTAGATTTTCTGGAAATTGATTTTTATAGTGTTGCCTAAGCAGTTTTTCGGATATATATATAATAATTTTTGTATTATTAAAAACTTAATTTTAGTAGCTATTAATCAGTAAATGCTCTTAAATACTACATTTAATCATCAAGCAAGTAATCACTTATAGGTGTAAATTCCAATGGGGAAACACAAATAATAAGTGACAAATTTCACGAGTTTATGTACAACTTAAGTGCGTATTAGCTGAGTATTTTTTAAACCCTATAGATTGCTTAAAGGAAAATTCTACTAATGAAAACAGTTGATGAGTTGTTGCTAGAACTGCGGAGTCTGAACGTAAAGTTGTGGACTGAGGGCCACAGCCTACGCTATAGCAATAAGGAGATTCTTAGCCCTACTCTGTTAACACAACTGCGATCGCAAGAAGCAGAAATACTAGCAGCCCTCAACCCATCTTTTAGTTATCTTGTGCGTCCGTCAGAAGGCTCTACATCCTATTCATCGTATTGTGCGCTATCTCATGGTCAGCAAGCTTTGTGGTTTCTTTACCAAATGGCACCAGAAAGCGTTGCTTACAATATATTTGAGACAGTGAGAATTAAGTCTAATTTAAATATTGAAGCATGGCAAAGAGCATGGCAAAACATTAGCGATCGCTATGCTATTCTCCGCACTACTTATACTATTCGCAATGGACAACCAGTACAACAGATCCACCAGCAGAAAAAGGTTGACCTAGAGGTGATAGATGCTTCTGCTTGGAGTCAAGAAGATTTAAAGGCTCAAATTTATCAAGAAACAGATCGTCCTTTTAAGTTGCAATCTGGCCCAGTGTTACGGGTAAGGCTATTTACCAATACAGCCCAGGGAAATGTGCAGTTAGTGGTTATGCACCAGATTGCAGGTGATATGTGGTCTTTGGACTTGTTGTTACAAGAACTTCAAGTTTTTTACGCTGCAGAAATTAACAATGAAGCCATATTTTCTGATAGTCTCCATTCTCTTAGTTGCCAATATACAGATTATGTTAGCCGCCAGTCCAAGAAATTGTTAGAAACTGACCCAGAAAAACTTTGGCAATACTGGCAAAAACAACTAGAAGGAGAATTGCCAATTTTAAATTTACCTACTGATAAGCCTCGTCCTCCAGTGCAGAGTTATCAGGGAAATACAGCTATCTTCAAGTTAGATACAGAATTGATTGCTCAACTGAAGCAGCTGCAAAAATCCGAAAGAATTTCACTTTATATAATTATGCAAGCAGCATTTTTTGTGCTGCTTTACCGTTATACAGGTCAAGAAGAAATTCTGCTAGGAACTGCAATGACGGGTAGATCAGCTAGCAGAGAGTTTCATCAAATTATTGGTTATTTAAGTAATATAGCAGTCTTGCGGGGTTGTCTTGCGCCGCAACTCACCTTCAGGAAATTGCTGAGTCAGGTAAATGAAATAGTTTTAGGAGCTCTTAAACATCAAGACGCTCCTTTTTCTTTGTTGGTGGAAAAATTAAAAATTCAACGCGATCGCAGTCGATTCCCTGTGGTTTCTGCTTGCTTTAGTTGGTATAAACATCGCCTCCCAAGTACACCAGAGTTAGAAATGGAGATTTTGCCAGAGCTAGGGTCACAAAGAGGCAGTATATTTGACATTAATTGCAAGCTAACGCAAGTAAATCACGAATTTTACCTAGTTTGGGAATATAGCAGCGACTTATTTAGTGAGGAAGCGATCGCTAAAATGCAAAGGCATTACCAAACTTTACTTGAGGGAATTATTAGCAATCCAGACCAAACTCTAGGGGAATTACCTCTGTTAACAACAGCAGAACGCCATCAGTTATTAGTAGAGTGGAATAACACAACTACAGAATATCCCCAAAAGAGCATTCATCAGCTATTCGCAGAGCAAGTAGAACTGACACCAAATGCAGTGGCGTTGGTATTTGCAGAGCAAAAACTCACCTATCAAGAATTAAATCAAAAAGCTAATCAACTAGCCCATTACTTGCAATCCCTGGGTGTAGGAAAAGAAGTATTGGTAGGAATTTGTGTAGAACGTTCCCTAGAAATGATTATCGGACTGTTAGGGATTCTCAAAGCTGGTGGTGTTTATGTACCCATAGATCCCAACTTTCCCCAAGAGCATATAGAGTATGTCTTAGCAGAAACACAACTATCAGTATTGCTCACCCAAACACGTTTGCGGGAATCACTCTCTATAAATCCCATCCATACAATTTGTTTGGATCAACACCGGAATCTCATTGCTGAACATAGCCAAGAAAACCCCTCAGTAACGGTTACATCAGCAAACTTAGCGTATTTGATGTACACATTCACGGGTGAAGAACCTAAAGGTGTCAGCATCATTCATCGTGGCGTAGTACGTTTAGTTAAAAATAATAACTATGCCAAATTCAGCCCAGAAGATGTTTTTCTGCAATTAGCTCCTATCACTTTTGATGCTGCCACATTAGAAATTTGGGGTAGCTTACTGAATGGGGCAAGTTTAATTATTCTCCCTCCTGATAAATCTGAATTAGCAGATTTAGGGACAGCAATTCGAGAGCATCAAGTAACAACTTTGTGGCTATCCGCTGGGTTATTTGGCTCAATGGTGGATGAGCAAATAGCAGACTTAAAGCAGTTAAAGCAACTATTAACTGGGGGCGATGTTTTATCTGTTTTCCATGTCAAAAAACTTCTGCAAGCAGCTCCAGAATTAAAGCTAATTAATGCTTATGGCCCAACAGAAAATACCACTTTTACCTGCTGTTACCACATCACAGAAACATCTCCTATTGATACAGATGTTCCCATTGGTCGCCCTATTGCTAATACACAAATTTATGTACTTGATAGAGAATTACAGCCTTTACCTGTGGGGGTACCAGGCGAACTCTACATTGGTGGTGATGGACTAGCACAGGGTTACTTTCATCAACCAGATTTGACTGCAACCGCTTTTATCACCAATCCATTTCACCCAGAAACACGCTTGTACAAAACAGGCGACCTCGCCCGTTATCTCCCAGATGGCAACATTGAGTTTATGGGAAAAATTGACCAGCAAGTGAAAATTGGCAGTTTGCGGATTGAATTAGAAGAAATCGAAACTGTTTTAAGTCAACATCCCAAAGTACAGCAAGCGGTAGTCACAGTTAACCAAAACGAATCAGACAATCCCTATTTAGTTGCTTATATTGTTCCAAATTCCCAACCCAGAAAACCAACAAACTCGAGTTTAAAATCTACAGCACTGCGTAGATTTTTACAGCAACAACTACCAGAGTACATGGTGCCAACAACCTATGTAATTCTTAAGCACATTCCCCTAACAGGGGAGGGTAAACTCAACCGTCAAGCGTTACCTAAACCACATCTTTATTTAGTGGAATCAGAAAATAAATTTATTCCGCCACGCACGCCTACGGAAGCTGTGATTGCAGATATCATCACCACAGTTCTGAATTTAGAAGAGATTGGTATTCACGATAACTTCTTTGCTTTAGGCGGAAATTCTTTATTAGCAATTCAGGTAATTTATAGGTTGCGACAAGCTTATCAGTTAGACTTACCTCTGCGGTGTTTGTTTGCAGCACCCACAGTCGCGGAACTAGAAAATTTCATTACCAGCTATCGCCAAACAGAGTTAGGAGAAATAGTACCGACTATAGACCCGGCTTCGCAACATCAAACCGAGTTTCCCCTTTCCTTTGCTCAAGCCAGGCTGTGGTTACTCGACCAAATGGTAGGTAAAAGCGCTACTTACAATATGTCTTTTGCTGCCAGAATTGTCGGTAATTTAGATATTAATGCTTTAGAGTGCAGCCTGGGCGAAATTTTGCAGCGTCATGCTAGCTTGCGAACTAACTTTCAGGTAGTTAAAGGTTTGAGCGTACAGGTAATTAATCCTACAGCCACTCTCACCTTACCTGTGATCAACTTGCAATGTTCGCCAGAACCAGAGAGCGAAATGTACCGACTAGCCAAGATAGAGGCCCATATACCTTTTAACTTAGCTAGCGATTCCCTGATTCGTGTCAAGCTGTTGCAATTAGCTCCTGAAGAATACGTATTATTATTGAGTACTCATACTATTGTGTGCGATCGCTGGTCAATCAGAATCCTCCTACAAGAATTGTCTATTTTGTATCCAGCTTTCTGTGCAGGTCAGCCTTCTCCTTTACCAGATTTACCCATCCAGTATGTAGACTATACTCTTTGGCAGTGGAAATCTTTAAGCACCAAAGTTTTACAAAAACAAATAAACTACTGGAATCGGCAGTTATCTGGTGTTAAGGCAGTACTAGAATTACCTACAGATAGACCAAGAAAACCCTTACAAAAAATCAAAGGTAGCAGTCTCAAAATTGAAATCGATCATCAACTAAGCCGACAATTAAAAACCCTAAGTCAGCAATCAGGTGTCACCCTATCTACAACTTTATTAACAGTTTTGGCTGTCTTACTATTTCGCTACAGCGAGCAAGAAGATATTTTAATTGGTACTCCTATTGCTAACCGCCACCAAGATACTGAATCTATTATCGGCTTTTTTGGCAACCTCTTAGTGCTACGGATACATATTCAAGAAAATCCCACTTTTAGCGAACTTTTAACTCATGTACAGCAAGTAACATTAACTGCTTATGCTCACCAAGATGTTCCCTTTGAGCAAATTGTCAAAACCTTACAACCAGAAAGTTCTCGCAATCAAAATCCGTTAGTACAAGTCATGTTCAAATTAGAATCGAGTTCCTTTGTTTGGGAAATTCCAGGTCTGAGTGTGACTCCCCTTGAAATAGAAAAAATGACTGCTAAGTTAGACTTAAGCCTACTCATGTCGGAAACAGCCAGTGGACTTAAAGGTATTTGGGAGTATAACAGCGACTTATTTGATAGCGAAACCATTATTCGCATGAGCGAACATTTTCAAACTTTTTTAGCTGCAATTGTGAGCAATCCTCATCAGGAAATTAGACAAGTTCCGTTGTTATTAGTTCGTAATTAGTATGAGACGGGAACAGGGAACAGAGAATAGAAGACAGTTGGAAATAAAACCTTAGTAATTTGAAAAAATCAGGCGACGGGTGAGGTGCGTGACAATACTGCTCGGTTAAGGATTTTCAACTCTTAATTTGGTTTGGGTAAAAGGTGAAAGGGTAAGGGTTAAAGGTTTTTTCTTGCCCCTTTTCCCCTTCCCCTTTTGCCCTTAACCGACAAGTATTGAGGTGTGTGAGACAATTTGGCAAGTGCGGGATGGGCTAGGTTGACTCAAATCCCCAACTTCTTGAAGAATTCGGGGATCTCGCAACGCCTCAAATAATCAGCTGGTTGTAATGTTGTAATTTTGATGACCAATGTTGTAAAAAATCCCAGAAATTCAGTAAATTGATGCAGCCAAGACTCAAGTTCCTGGTAAATTCCGTAAATGCTCATCTAGATGAGTCCGGTCTGCCAAAGAACGCAACAGTGGGCCATGAGAGCTAAATTCTACAACACTTACAGAAGCAACCGGGCAACCAATACGATACCGGAAGCGTCCCACATCAATACCTAATAAACTGCACAGAATTATTCTGATGGTTGCTTTGTGAGAAACTACTAAAACATTACCGCTTTGATAAAGGTGTTTGATTTCTTCAATTACCTGGATAGCACGATGAGCTATAGTAATTGCCATTTCTCCGCCAGTTGGCGCATACCATGCGGGATCTGCTGACCAACGCAGATAATCATCGTGAAATTCTCGGCTAATAACTTCTGGTGGTTTTCCTTCCCACTTGCCATAATTAATTTCCTTTAAACCATCCCGCAGTTCTGGTTGGATATCTAGCAATTCACACAACGGTGCTGCTGTCAACACAGTACGCCGCATCGGACTAGAAAAAACTGCTTTCCAAGGGATAGAACTATATGCAGTTGCAAAAGCCTTAGCCATTGCCAAACCTTCTGGCGTGAGTTCAGAGTCTATCGAACCGCAAAAAGCATTATTTCGGCTGCATTCCGTTTGTCCATGACGGAGAAAATAAAGAGTTAAGCTCAAAATATTTTTCCTTTTTTGGTGTTTGGCGTTTGGTCTGATACCAAATCAAGTAATGTTGGCGACACATCACATCAATAATATTCTAGAGGGCAAGGCACGGCAGTGCCCCTACAATCTGTCGCATCCTTTTGTCAAATTGGTATTAAGTGTTCGGTTTTTCTTATTTCCCCCAGTCCCCAGTCCCCAGTCCCCAGTCTCCAGTCCCCAATCCCCTCACCCCGTCGCCTGGGGAATCTGCTTTTGAATACGAGTGTTTAACTCAGCCATAAGATTGTCGCCGCTGCGTCGTGCTTCCCAAGGGCCAGAGAAACGACGACCAATATTCCATTGTCCCTGGATATAATCTTCATTTTCCGAGAGAGTGCCAATGTATTGAATTGGTGCAGGGGAGGTGATTAAATAACGCTTGGTAAAGCTAATACTACGCCCATTGACCTCACCACGGATTTGGGCTTCTCCTAAGTAATTGTCATCCAAAATTGAGCCACTGAGAGCATTGCCACTTTGAACAAAGACTGCTTCAAAGCGGCTAGGCACTCCTTGTTGCCAGTACGTTCCTAGCCAAGTACCATTCAGGTCAGCCATGAGATTTTTCCAGTACTTATATTCCATTTAAGGGTATTCTCATGTCAGAGAACGTAAATATTACAACTTTGAAAGACTAGGGTAGCGATCGCTAAGTTAACTCTATCAATGAATGGGGCATTGGGGATTGGGTATTGGGTAATGGGTAATGGGTAATAGGAATTTCTCTCCTTTTCCCCCTCATCTCCCTTATCCTCCTCTGCTCCCTCATCTCCCCTGGCGCGATCGCTAAAATAAATAAGACACAATGCCGCGATCGCATTTGCTTTTTATGACAACTCACACAATTTCCACACCAGCAGTTGATCCGTATCTGGATGGCAATTTTGCACCAGTGCGTCAAGAAATTACTACGGATAGCTTGCAAGTTATTGGTCAATTACCACCAGAGTTAGCAGGGATGTTTGTCCGCAATGGGCCTAATCCCCAATGGCAGCCGATTGGTAAGTACCATTGGTTTGATGGTGATGGAATGTTACATGGTGTGCATATTAGCGATGGTAAAGCCACCTATCGTAATCGCTATGTGCAAACTAGGGGATGGAAAATTGAACACGAAGCGGGAAAGGCTATTTGGTCGGGGTTTATGGAACCACCCCAGATGGATAACCCCTATGGCCCATATAAAAATACTGGTAATACTGCTTTAATTTGGCACGCGGGCAAGTTTTTGGCGCTGAATGAAGGTAGTGTACCTCACAGCATCACGCTACCTGAGTTAGACACAATTGGCGAGTATACCTATAACGATAAGCTGGTTTCTGCTTTCACAGCTCATCCCAAGGTAGATCCAGTTACAGGCGAGATGATGTTTTTTGGCTACTCCCCTGCGCCCCCATATCTGCAATACAGCAGAGTTTCCGCCGCCGGGGAGTTGTTAACAACAGTACCCATTGAAATACCTGTACCAGTGATGATGCATGATTTTGCCATCACGGAAAACTATACGATTTTCATGGATTTACCGCTAACATTCAGCACTGAACGATTATATCGTGGGGAACCGATGCTGATGTTTGAGAGCGATCGCCCTAGTCGTTTTGGTGTTGTGCCACGTTCTGGCGATAATAGTAATATCCGCTGGTTTGAAAGTTCTCCTTGCTACGTCTTCCATACCCTAAATGCTTATGAAGAAGGCGACGAAGTAGTATTGATAGGTTGTCGTATGAGTTCTACTACTGTCTTAGTAGATACAGATAACCAAGCAGACTCAGATGGCAATATTCCCCGCTTGCATCAGTGGCGGTTTAACCTCAAAACCGGAACAGTGCGCGAACAACAATTAGATGATGTGGCGGCGGAATTTCCCCGCGTCAACGAAAACTTATTAGGGCGACAAACGCGCTATGGCTACACTGGTAAGTTAGCGAATACTCCCTTACCTCTATTTGAAGGCGTAATTAAATACGACTTCAGCAATGGAAAATCTCAAACCTATGAATTTGGTAAGGGACACTATGGTGGTGAAGCGGTATTTGCGCCACGTCCGGGAGCAACTACTGAAGATGATGGCTGGCTGATTACTTTTGTCTATGATGAAAGTTCAGAAACTTCTGAATTAATTGTAGTGAATGCTCAAGATATCACGGGTGAACCTGTAGCGCGGGTCATTATTCCTCAACGTGTACCTTATGGGTTTCATGGTACTTGGATTTCTGAGGAACAATTAGCGGTTAATTACTAATTCGTAATACCCTGCGCCTTACCGCAGGGTATTACGAATTAGTATGAGGTTCCTGATTGCTTTTCTTTAATTCCTCCTGGCGTAAATCCTCAATCATTTGTTGACTATGTTGAAGATAAGCAACAAACAATAAAATCGAAAATGCCATGACAGCAAGACCTAAAAGACCGCCAGCAAATGTATCATAAAGACCATGTAATACAGCTGCGATCGCAATGCCAATGGCAATAATTGCACCTTGGCGCGAAGGGTTAATTGCTGCTAATCCGAGAAAATAACCAGTAATTCCTGCCCAAATAGCATGAAATAAGGGTAAGCAGACAAATCTAATCGTATTAGTTAAAACATAAGCGCTAATATCTATCTCACCTTGCACTAATCCGAAAGCATAAACAGCAGAGTAAACAACGCCTTCAGAAATTGCAAATCCTAGCCCTGACATTGTGCCATAAAATGCTAATGTGAGCGGGTCAATCAATTTAGCAGGGCGTAAAAAGAAAAGATAAATTGGTAATGCTTTACAGACTTCTTCTAAAATACCTACACCTAAAATAAAACCAATTAATCGGGGAATTAATCCCCAATCTGTCGCAGCATAGAGAAAGCTAAATAAAGGAAATTTTTGAATAAATAGTAAAAGTGGTATACCTACAAAAACTGTAAAAGCAATGCATTTTAATATTTCACGCCAATAAAAATGTCTTGGTCTAATCAAATTTTGCAGAACAACTCCCCAAATGGAAGCGTAGTAAACACCCAACACCCAAGCCGTTTTTTCTAGTCCTACGTGCAAACCTGTGCGATTAAAAATAAAGCTGACAGCTAAGGGAAATAAGCCGAAAAATAGCAGAAGTTTCACGCTAGTGTGGCCATACAAAGCTGGGCTAAGTGCTTCTCGATAAGGAACAACCGCAGAAAAGCGAAAAGTCCGCAGCGTTTGCAAAAACTCTAAGGTATCGATGTGCTGGTAAAGAAAATCGGTGTTGAAGCGAGGTGAACTAATGCTAGGTTTCGATGGTATTTGATTATTAGTAATTGGCGATCGCACAACAGTGCTATCTGTTTTATTAGTGGTTGCTGTTGGCTGCAAAGCAAATTCTTGAGTCCAAGCGGGAATTTCACTAGCTGCGGCGCGTCCATAGATTCTGACTGTTTTCACAAAATCTGCATTTAACACCTGTAACTCGCGCTGAATCAAAGTTACTGAAACTTGTTGATTGGGAATCCTTTGAGATTGCAGCAATATTTGCAAACAGCTATCCGCAAGGTTAATTTTAGCAGTGACTCCTTGTGTTTGCAGTGCGCGGTTGACTAAGGTTGCGATCGCCTCTAGATTTCCCAGGCGGGCCAATTCTCTAGGATCTGACTGTTCCATAATGTTTCAGTAATTTGTGATTTATGCAGTCATAAAACATACATAGCCTTTCTACCGCCAGCATAGCCTAAAATTTTTAAGGCCAAAATAATAACGAAAAATTAAGGGGTGAACTGACTGAAAATTAAGGTTTTTAACCTATGCAAGCGAGTTTTGTTTGTGTAGCCGCGGCTTCTAGTCGCCGGGTTAGTAATCAATCGGACTTAAAATCCGTACAAAATCTAAATACTCGGCTTACGCCCAATCTTTAAAAGTAATTTTACTGTCTTACTATAAAATTTTTAATACAAAGTTATCTTGCATTTATTTATGACCCCACGCTCCCCTAGACAATCTCTGAGAGCAATTTTCACCGTAGGATTTTTTACCGCAATATCATTAACTTTATTAATACCTTTTCTAGCCAACAATCAAGCAAAATCTCAAACCTTCTCACCTGCTCCAAATTTATTAGCAGTTACAAATCAAAAACGTGTAGCGCTAGTTATTGGAAATAGTAATTATCAAGTAGCTAGCGCCTTAGCTAATCCTGGAAATGATGCTGAAGACATAGCTAAAACATTAGGAGAACTTGGTTTTGAAGTAATTAAAGTTATAGATGGTAATCAAAAACAAATGGATGCTGCACTAGATAGATTTAGTGCAAAACTCTCCCAAGGAACTGTAGGTGTATTTTATTACGCTGGCCACGGAGTACAAGTTAATGGAGAAAATTATTTAATACCTATTAATGCACAACTAGCCGCAGAAAAAGATGTAGTTTACGAAACTCTACCAGTTGGTAAAGTGCAAAACACAATGGAAAAAACAGGGACAACAAGCATTATTATTTTAGATGCTTGTCGTGACAACCCTTTCAGTCGCAGATGGTACAGAACTACTAATTCTGCACGAGGTTTAGCGCCTGTAGAAGCTTTTTCCAGTTCCTATATTGCTTTTGCAACAGCACCTGGAAGCGTAGCAGCAGATGGAAAAGGTAGAAATGGTACTTTTACTTCTTACCTATTAAAGCATCTCAAAACACCAAATATTCCGATAGAAAATTTATTTAAAACAGTTCGTAATGAAGTACTAAAAGCAACAAGAGGAAAGCAGAAACCTTGGGATTCATCTTCTTTAACTGATGAATTTTTTTTCAATCCAGTTTCTACTACTACTAGTCCTACTCCAATATCATCAGTAACGCCTCCTACTAATCCTCCTGAGGTAACACCTGTTAATCGTTCACTCAATTTTGTTAGCAAGCTTACACCCTACCCTAGTGAGAAGATTTCTTTAGTCTATAGTTTTAAAGATAAAGATACTTATGTTATAGGTCTTAGCTCTAATGGAGAAACTTTAGCTACTAAAAAAAATAAAGTAATAGAAATTTGGAATCTAACTACTAAAAATAAAGTTAATACTTTACCTTATAAGCTATATGCAGAATATCATCTAAGTCCAGATGGCAAAAATTTAGTAGAAATATATGGTAAAGAAGTAAAAATTTTAGATTTAGGATCAGGAAAAATATTACATAATTTGGTGCTTCCTCAAGTTAGTGATATTGGAAGTACTATCAGTCCAGATGGAAAGACTTTAGCTATCTTTCTTGAAGATGGTACTATTAGAACTTTGAACCCAATTACTGGAAAATTTACACAGGCTATTAGTGGTCGTTGTGGTAATAGATACCCACCAACAATTAGTTATGATGGGACAGCTTTAGCAATTCCTTGTAAAGATAGCATTAAAATTTGGAATTTAGAAACTGGGAAATTGAAAATTACTTTACCTGTCGATTCTGATCAAATTACTTCAGTAGCTATCAGTCGTGATGGTCAGAATCTAGTAAGTATTAGTGACACAAATATCAAAATATGGAATTTAGCCACAGGGAAACTAGTAGGTAATTTGGCTAATTCCCAGCGCGCTAATTTAGTCCAAATAAGCCCTGATATGAAAACTATAATTACTAGTATGAAATTTGCCCCTGGTGGAATTCAACTATGGGATATTAATACTGGGCAATTAATATATTCTCTAGAAAATCCACATTTCAATTTAATAATTAGTGATGATAGTAAAACTATATTAATTCTGTCATTGGCTAATATAGATGTTTGGAAATTGTTATAGTAAAAATTTTGCAATCTGCTGTATATCTATATTAAAAGCGCCCTCCCAATTGGGAGTGCGCTTTTGATTCACAGAGAAGCTATAACTTTTATCTCAAAAGATTAGCCGTTGATTGCAGGAGCAGTTAGTGCAACAGGAGCAACTTCGCCAGCAGCCAAATCTAGAGGGAAGTTGTGAGCGTTACGCTCGTGCATTACTTCCATACCCAAGTTAGCGCGGTTGATGATGTCAGCCCATGTGTTAACTACACGACCAGTGGAATCAATCACAGATTGGTTGAAGTTGAAACCGTTCAAGTTGAACGCCATTGTGCTGACACCTAAAGCGGTAAACCAGATACCGATTACAGGCCATGCAGCCAAGAAGAAGTGCAGAGAACGGCTGTTGTTGAAGGATGCGTATTGGAAGATTAGGCGACCAAAGTAACCGTGAGCAGCTACGATGTTGTAGGTTTCTTCCTCTTGACCGAACTTGTAACCGTAGTTTTGAGATTCGTTCTCGGTGGTTTCACGAACCAAGGAGGAGGTTACAAGAGAACCGTGCATTGCAGAGAACAAAGAACCGCCGAATACACCAGCCACACCTAACATGTGGAAGGGGTGCATGAGGATGTTGTGCTCAGCTTGGAACACGATCATGAAGTTGAAGGTACCAGAGATACCTAAAGGCATACCATCAGAGAAGGAACCTTGACCAATGGGGTAGATCAAGAATACTGCGGTCGCTGCTGCAACAGGTGCAGAGAATGCTAGGCAGATCCAAGGACGCATACCCAAGCGGTAAGACAATTCCCACTCACGACCGAGGTAGCAGAATACGCCGATTAAGAAGTGGAAAATTACCAATTGGTAAGGGCCGCCGTTGTACAACCACTCATCTAAGGAAGCTGCTTCCCAAACGGGGTAGAAGTGTAAACCAATAGCGTTAGAAGAAGGAACAACTGCACCAGAGATGATGTTGTTTCCGTAGATTAAAGAACCTGCAACAGGTTCACGGATACCATCAATGTCTACTGGAGGCGCAGCGATGAAGGCGATTACGAAGCAAGCTGTAGCAGCTAGTAGGGTTGGGATCATGAGGACACCGAACCAACCGATGTATAAACGGTTATTGGTGCTGGTGATCCACTCGCAGAAGCGATCCCATACGTTAGCGCTTTGGCGCTGTTGTAAGGTTGCTGTCATTGTTTTATGAATGCGATTAGTGATTTATGAATCAGACAAGTTTGTTTTTGTCTGTAACCTTACTTTACACTCATTTACAAAAGTTAATCAAGTACTAATTCTTGTAGAAAAGTAATACAAGTGATTAGTTTTACTTATGCAAAGGTCAAAAATCTGACTCAAAAAGCAGGGAGCAAAATTCTCCAATTCCAAAGCTATCAAGAGTTTCCAGCTCTGCTTTCCTCTTGGTTAGCTATTTATTCCACAAATCCTGGTCGCGCTTTTTGAGTGGACTGCAACTTTGTCTCTAAAGCTGTCCAATTTTCCTGCTCAATTAAATGAATCACTTGATCAAGCTGATGGCGATATTGTTGTAGTGAACTCAGCAACGCTTGCTGATTGAACTGCGCCATCATTACGCCTAACTCAGGATTCCCACCACCGACACGGCTAGTATCGCGAAAACCGGAACTAGCTAAATTTTGCGCTAGTTGTAAAACTGCGGGGTCGGTTTCACCCATACAAGCTGCAATTAGTGAAGCGCTGACCATTACAGGTAAATGAGAAATCCAGCTAACAGCGCGGTCATGTTGTTCTGGCTGACAATGGTAGATTTTAGACCCAAGCGATCGCACAATTTCTTCTACTACCGCAGTTGCTTGGGGTGGTGTGGTATTGCTTGGTGTCAGTACATAAGGGCGATCAACAAATAAATTCCGTTGTGCGGCTTCAATACCACTATCTGCTGTTCCCGCCATTGGGTGACCGCCCACAAAATTTTCCCATAGAGGTGCGATCGCATTGACGATGGGGGCTTTGACAGAACCCACATCAGTGATTATCGTAGCCGCAGACAGATGCTCAATTAACTGCTGAATTTGGGGAACAATAAGAGCTATAGGTGTACAAATAAATACAATGTCTGCCGTAGCCAAGAGACTCAGATCCACCGCGGCTTGATCAACGCTACCCAAAGCTATTGCCTTTTGACAGGTTGATTCACGCCGACTAACTCCTAAAACATCATGACCTTGCGATCGCAAATCAAAGCCCAAAGATCCACCAATTAGTCCGAGTCCTAAAATCCCAATTTTCATTTTTGATTTTGTTAGTTTGTCTGTTCAATATTTTCTCCATTCTTTACCCACTATTAAAGTTGGCATCTCAGGGGTAGCATTTATGAATATAGAAGAATTACTGCAAAAGTACGCTGTTGGAGTGTTGGATTTTACTGGTGTTGACCTTGCGGAAGCTAACTTAAGTGGTGTCAAGCTCAGTGGTATAAATCTTAGTAAAGCCAACTTGAGTGTAGTTAATTTAAGTGGTGCAAATCTCAGCCAAGCTAACTTAAGCAATGCTACTTTGAATGTCGCAAGATTGAGTGGCGTTAACCTCACTAGAGCTATCTTAAATAAAGCTAATCTGAATGTTGCTAATTTAATTCGAGCCAACCTGAATCATGCCCAACTTCAAGGAGCTTCATTAGTTCGCGCTGAGTTAATTCGTGCAGACCTCAGTAGCGCCGATCTGTTTGAAGCTAACCTCAAAAGCGCCGACCTCAGAGAAGCGACTTTGCGAAAAGCAAATCTCCGTTGTGCCGACTTAAGCGAAGCTAGTTTCCGAGGCGCTTGTTTTAGGGGAGCCAACTTAGAAATGGCCAATTTCCAGTCCAGCGATTTGGTACGCGCAGATCTTAGCGGCGCAAATTTGCGAGAAGCTGAACTCAAACAAGCAAATCTCAACCGTGCAAACCTCAGTGGAGCAGATTTAAGCGGCGCAAATCTTCGATGGGCAGATTTAAGCGGCGCTAACCTCAGTTGGGCAGACTTAAGCGGTGCTAAATTAAGTGGTGCCAACTTGATGGGGGCAGATTTTAGCAATGCTAATTTAACAAATACCAGCTTAGTACACGCCAATTTAACCCAGGCAAAATTAATTAAAGCGGAATGGATAGGAGCCGACTTAACCGGCGCAACTTTAACTGGAGCGAAACTTTATTCCACTTCCCGGTTTGGCTTAAAAACCGAAGGGATAATTTGTGAATGGGTTGACCTCTCCGCTGCAGGCGATCGCTCTATTATCCAAAAGTTCAGCTCTGAAGACCCAGGCGACTTTTTTAATGAAACTTCGCCAACTATTCGGATTATCGTTGATGCAGCCCTAGAACATGAAGCCAACTTTGCCCTAGCTGGTGCTTATTACCAAATTTCTCGCCAATACCGTAGGCTGAAACTACCCCCGGCTACAGATATTGGTCGTCGCCGGACTGTGTTTACATTCCGAGTAGATCGGGACGAAGAATTATTACCTATTGCTTATATTGCGATTTTGCCATTTCAGGATGCGATCGCTACCCAAAACAATATTGACAACCTGGTAGACATGATCAAAAGCGAAGATCTATCTCAGCAGGGGCTAAACACATCCCATCGGGTGAGGCAATTAAGGGCTGCGATCGCGGAAGCTAAAAATGAGTCCCAAAAAATTAGAGAAATGCAAAAAATTCTGGAGTTAGCTGCAAAACTTAACTTTTTTAAAACTCCAACCCAGACAATATTAACAAATTCTAGTGCCCAAACTCTGATTTTGCACGACCATCCTTACTTCGGTAAACGATTTATTAATCAGTCAGATGGTAATGCTGCATTTTTTGATAAGATGTCCAATGAAGCTGCTCAAAATATATTGCCTGCCTTAAATATGGTTATAGATTTTGTTAAAAGTTTTCATTACATTGAACACTAAAAATTATCAGTCAAATAACTGTTTACTTTGTAACTGATAAATCTGTGGAGGCTAAAAATGCGTGATACTTTTAATAGAATGATTGGACGGACTCGCTATGTTGTCTGTCGTTTATTTTTGCATTTAAATGGGTCAGAAGTAGCACCAATTTTAGGGGTGTTCAATCGTGCGGCTAGAGAAGCAATTGACGCAGATGGTGACTTACAAGTTTTAGGAGAAGGCTTAGTAGAAATATGTGAAAACCTATTACGCTACGATGAATACTGGCTTTCTGCGGCTAATGAAGGGGATGTATTTTGGAACGAAGGCGAAGCGGGAGATTATGTAAATGAACTATTTAGTGACTCAGCTGCCAGATACGGTGCTGAATTAGATTTAAGTTCTGATTCTGGATTTAATGACCCTTTATCTATACCTGTAACACGCAACATTATTGTGATGATTACAGTAGCTTTTACAGGAGAAGTCCCACAATTAGAAACTGACTTGTCCAATGTTCAAGCATTAAAAGAAGGGTTAAAAGCTTTAATTAATTTGCACTACCAAAATAAACTCCAGGCAGTTCAAGTACATTTTTCACCAGCACAGTTAGGTGATGAACTCACTAACGATCAGCTGGTGCAATATTATCCAGAATTAATTCCTTTGTAAGCAGCAATTTTGGTGTTTGTCATTTGTAATTTGTTATTGGGTAATGGGTAATTGGTAATGGTAATTCTCCCCTTATCTCCCTCATCCCCCTCATCCCCCTCATCCCCCTCATCTCCCCAGTCCCCAATCCCTAGTCCCCAGTCCCCCGGTTGGGTAGTCCGTACTTACTACTAGTAGGGGAAATTGTTAAGCTCAAAGATAGGATATTTAGCGCAATGATCATGAACATACTGCGTAGATTTACAGTCGTGGTATTAGCCATGAGTTTATGTTTGACATCTGTTGCTTGCGGCAGTTCAAACGAAACTACACCACCAGCAAGGAACGTTAGCCAAACCTCTACGGCTACCAAACTGAGTGATGGGCAGTATCAAGTACAACAAGCGACCTATGATGATGGTACTGGCGAGTACACGCTGTTTTTGATTAACAGTAAACCACCAACATTTGTCACCGAAAACTTGCAAATGGCACGGCTGACAGATGAAGAAATTAAAGAAGGTAAAAAAAGTTATCTGAAAGTGGAAAATGGCCAGCCCAGCCTCTACTTAACAGAAGACTTTAAAATTGAGTACGTTCATAACGTCACTCAACAACAAACTAATCCCCAAACAGGACGACAAGAAACGGTTGTAGTCCGTCAAGAAAATAGCTTCTGGGTACCTTTTGCTGGCGCGGTGGCTGGTAATATTGCAGGTCAGGCAATTGGTAGTCTATTGTTTAGACCTCAGTACTATGTACCTCCTGTTTATCAACCAGGGCAAGTTTTAAGAGGCTATGGTGGATACGGTAGCAACTATGACCAAGCGGTTTCTAGCTACCGTAGTCGCTACAATGAACCACCCGCAGCTGTAAGAAATCGTACAGTCTTCCGCAGTACAGGGACAATTAGAAGAACATATCCTAGTGGCTCAACAGTACGCAGTACGCCAAGCCGTACTACTACAAATAGCCGTCCTAGTGGTTCTGGTTTTGGTGGTAGTCAACTCAGACCTTCTAATAGTTCTAGATCTCCTAGAAGCAATCCTAGCGGTAGTAGTTTCGGTAGTGGTGGTCGTTCTCGTCGCGCACCCGCTTTTGGCGGTGGTAGACGGCGTTAATTTCAATACTTGTTGGTTAAGGGGAAAAAGGGGAATGGGGAAAGGGAAAGAAAAAACCTTTAACCCTTAACCCCAAAACCATTTTTGAGTTAAAAACGCTTAACCGAGTAGTATTGACGTTAATTTCACCGTTTCTCCTTGGCGAAAAGTTTAACCAAACTGAAGAAATAAAAGACCCGCCCTTAATTTCAATAAGGGCGGGTCTTTTTTCCTCACTGATACCAATTCTCTACAATCAGTCGAGATTCTGTTGCAGTTTCGTAATTACGAATTACAAATTGCAAATTGGTATTATTTAGATGCTAATAACTGTGATAAGTCTGCGTGTGCCATGACAACACTGGGTTCACTTTGGAGAGCAGCATAATACTTTTTGGCAAAAGCACTACCTTCTTCGGACGGTACAATCAGATTACGGGCCTGGGTAATCTGATTTTGGATATCTTCCAGCGCTAGAGGTTCATCGGCTGCTAGCATTTCATCGATTTGCACAACCATCTCAGAAATGCGATGTAACCAAGCAAATTGTTCATCACTGATAACCAATCGCAGGAGTTCCGCACTAGTTACTCTTCCACGTACCTGTTCGTAAGCGATGCGTTCTATCTGCAGCAAACAGGAGTGCAGAGTGAGGAGTTTGTTTCGCAAATTACGTAAAAATTGCTGTTGATTTATTCTTTGTAAAAGTGTGTTAGAAGTCAATTGAACCCATCCTCCCGTTACGATAATCTTCAATTGCTTGAATAATTTCAGCTTGAGTATTCATCACAAATGGGCCGTAGCGAACTACTGGTTCGTTAAGCGGTACGCCAGCAATCAGCAGCACATCTAATGCTGAATTTGCGTTTGCGGGATTAGCAATCACCACTTCCTCTCCATCTTGTGCAAACAATACCATTTGCCCATCTCCCGCACGTTCCTTTTCTGCACCAAACAAGCCTTCACCATCAAGTACATATATAAAAGCATTGTATGGTTTTGGCACAGGTTGAATTGCGATCGCTCCTGGTTGAATTGTGAAATGTAGATACATAATTGGAGTTTGCGTTTGGATGCTAGATTTCGCTCCTAGTGCTTCTCCGGCTATGACTTTGACACTCACCAAACCATCATCTGTTTGAGATGTGGGAATACGTTCTGCTGGAATTTCCTGATAGCGCGGCTTAATCATTTTGTCTCGCTGAGGTAAATTCACCCACAGTTGCAACCCATGAACCCGTCCACCATGACGCGCCAGTTCTCGCTCTGGCATTTCTGAATGCACAACCCCAGATCCGGCTGTCATCCACTGCACATCACCCGCATGAAGTTTGCCGGCATTTCCTTGAGAATCTTTGTGTTCAAAACTGCCTTCCAAAATATAAGTGACTGTCTCAAAGCCTCTGTGGGGATGATCTGGCGCTCCCTTGGCTGCTCCAGGTTCCACATCAACCGGGCCAAATTCATCTAGGAGGAGAAAGGGATCAAAATCACCAAAGGTAGCTTTAGGAAATGGACGACGCACAAGCATCCCTTCGCCCTCTAGGGTTTGTACGCTGTTGATTGTTCCTGCGACTGTTCGCATCGTTCCTATTTGAGTTGTCATTCATCTCCTCCTTGGGATGTTATGTCCCCACTTTTCTATCGCCTTCGTCTTTACTCGCAAGATATGAAACTATTTCTAATACCAGTTCTTAATCTGTAATTAATCAAATCAGATTTTATCTACCTGCGTGAGTTTCAATGTGTTGCCGAAGTTTGGAGAATTGATCTAAGTTAGGTAATAAAATCTATGTTCAGGCTAAAACCAAGTTTTCATATTTCTTACCTACGCGCACCCTTATTTTTGCTCTGTGCCTGTGTGGTTTTTTCTTAGTAACTGGGTGAGGCAGAAATAGTATCTTTATAGCTCTTATATATGATTAGTCTTATATTAGCATAAGATTATATAAAAAGTCACATATAGAGCTTTCTCTACTTAATCTTCGGAAAACCGTCCATGTCACTAGCACACACAATTTTAGGACTGCTTGAGCAACAAGAAATGACAGGTTACGACCTGAAAAACACTTGCTTCGATCAATGCGTTGCTCACTTGTGGCCCGCAGATCAGGCACAGATTTACAGAACCCTGGATAAATTAGTTGAGCAGGGTTGGACTACTTGTTGTGTTGAGATTCAGAGCGATCGCCCTAACCGCAAGGTATATTCTTTAACGGAAGAGGGAAAAGCTGAATTACTCAGGTGGCTGCAATGTCATCAGCCTGTACCAACAGTACGAGAACCGTTTCTAGTGCAATTATTTTTTGCTGCACAATTACCAAATCCCGCCATTATTAAATTACTCGAACAGCAGCTAGCTGCACGCAGCAAAAAACTAGCTGATTGTGGCAATATTCAACTACCAGAGCTAGAAGATTGTGCAAACCGTGAACAAATTATGCAACGGCTCGTTCTAGACCTAGTTACTCAACGAGAGAAAACTTACATAAATTGGCTTAAAACAGCTATTGAAGCCATTAAAAGTTCTTAATTGAATTTTTAGCCTATTTATCTAGGATTTACTCATATTATTTGCCTTTTATTCTAATTTTCTCTGATATACCCAGCAGACAATAAAAAATCAACAAAATTCTATTCCGATATATCGCGATATATTCCGATATATCGTATAGTAGAGAAAGTTGATTGGAAATTTATTGATGTTTAGACACTTTCGTTCCCGTTTTCCAGTACATGCATGGGCTGGAGCCAGCGATGATGACCTCAGCCTTGTCAGTTCTTGCTTCCACCATCGCCAGCATCACGGTAAACATCACGAGCAGCACTTTGGCAATGAAATGTTTGGTGGTGCTTGGAAAGATGAATACCGAACTCGTCGAGGTGATATTAAATTCATCCTGCTGGAATTGTTATCCGAGCATCCTAGTCACGGTTACGACCTGATTAAAGAAATGGAAAGCCGCTATGGAGGTTTTCGCAAACTCAGCCCTGGCTCAGTTTATCCCACACTCCAAATGCTCGAAGAAGGAGGGTATTTGCGGAGTTCCCAAGAAGGCGGTAAGCGAATTTATACAATTACAGATGAAGGCAGACAACTCTTAGCAGAACGTACCCAGCAGGAAACCTCAGACTCTCCCTGGGATGTCTTCAAAAGCTTTATGTCAGGTAAACCTCAAGAGTTTATCGAGCTGCGAAATGCAGCCACGGAACTAGCGGGTGCTGTGGTGCAAGTTGCGCGCAGCGGTAATGTAGAGCGAATTAAGCGAGTACGTGAACTCTTAGAAAACGCAAAACGCGAAATTTACGCGATTTTAGCCGAAAAATAAGTGAAATTGGTCAAGCCTTGCAGAGACGCGATTAATCGCGTCTGTACTGAAGGGTCAAGGGTCAAAAGGTATTTTATTTCTCCCCCATTACCCATTACCCATTACCCATTACCCATTACCCATTACCCAATCCCCAATCCCCAGTCCCCATTCCCCACCCACTACGCTAACGCAACTGCAGCAGACTCCCAGCGTCCTACAGCCTTACCAATAACGCCTAATTCTTGCATCAAGTGGTCGAAAGCATCTGGTGTGAGAGATTGCGGCCCATCTGACATAGCTTTTTTCGGGTTGGGGTGAACCTCAATCATGAGAGAATCAGATCCAGCTGCGATCGCGGCCATTGCCATAGAAGGAACAAACTCAGACCAACCTGTGCCATGACTCGGGTCAATCATAATTGGTAGGTGAGTGAGCTTCCGTAAAACTGGTACTACCGATAAATCCAGGGTATTGCGAGTGTACTGGCGGTCAAAAGTGCGAATTCCGCGTTCACATAAAACTACATTCGGATTTCCCGCCGCCAAAACATACTCAGCAGCCATTAACCAATCTTCAATAGTAGCTGCCATACCGCGCTTTAATAGCACAGGTTTCGATTGCGCTCCCACTTTTTTGAGCAGGGAGAAATTCTGCATATTTCTTGCACCTACCTGGATCATATCCGCAACTTCCGCGATTTTATCCAGGTCAGCAGCGTCCATTACTTCTGTAATTACGCCTAAACCGCTAGCTTCTCTAGCCTTTGCCAATAATTCCAAAGCACTCTCGCCGTGTCCTTGGAAAGCATAAGGTGAAGTGCGGGGTTTGTATGCACCACCGCGCAAAAACTTGGCTCCAGAAGCTTTCACACGCTGGGCTGTCTCAATAATCATGTCCTCATTTTCTACAGAACAGGGGCCAGCAACCACTACTACAGGGTGATGTTCGCCAAATACCACCGGGCCATCAGGGGTGTTGACTACAACATCCGAAGCTTCCCCATGACGGTACTGACGACTAGCTCGTTTATAGGGCAACTCTACACGCAAAACTTGCTCAATCCAAGGGCTAACTTCCTGAATTTGTAGAGGATCTAAGTCAGCAGTCTCACCGACTAAACCAATAACTACTTTGTGCTTACCAACAATTTTTTCTGGAGTCAGTCCCCAGCTAGTTAATTCATCGTTAATCCGATTGATTTCTGCTTCTGGGGAACCAACTTTCATTACGACAATCATGATTAAATTCCCTAATTACTTGAGTTGTTTGTTAACAAAATCTTGAGTGAGTAAACTCAGTTTTATAGAATGAATACAAATGCTATTTAAACTATTCCTGTAAAGAATCTGCGTTACGGCAGAATTTATATTTACTCTAGGTCTTAGGCCTGTTCATTGCCGCAAAGCACCCTAGTTAATCCTTTTGTATAAACATACTCTTAGGGGCGTAACCATTTAATATTCAAAGGTTACGCAAAAATATCTATATAAAAAATATAGCGCTCAGTGGCTCTGTTACTGAATACTGGGGTTAAAAAAAATCATAAATTTTTAATTAGCAATGTTGAAGTTTTGCAATCTTAACCTCAACATCCACTTTAAAATTTACCCAATATTACAGTTTTCTGTTGCCTGAGCGCTAATATATCAAACCTTATTTTGCCGAGTTTCGCGCCAAACTGCCACCATGCGTCCCCAATTGGTGCCGAACTCTCCAATACCCAGCCAACTGCCTACTCTTTCTTCATCCCAAGAGGCAGAGAGTACACCATAGGTTATCCCCAATACCCCTATACCAAACAATCCCATGTTTACCAATAACACAGCAATGGGAGGTAGTTTGATATCGGTATAGATGGTCAGCAAATAGCTGGCTACCAAGGTAGAAATTCCCAAAGCCGTGGGTATACCGCAGAAAGCGGCTACTCGTCGAATCATCCGCTGGCTAACAACTTTTGGGATTGCCATTTCCTCTTTGTTAAAAGGTGGCTGCTTGCTTGTCTTTCCCTGAGATGCTTTTGGCTTTACTGGTGGTTGACTCTTAGCTTTGGCTGGTTTTGGGTTCTTTTTATTCGGTTCAAAAGGTAAGCGGCTACGTTCCGATTCTTCAGCAGACATAAGCGGTATCCTTAACCACGAATTCCCAGACGAGCAATTAAAGCTTGATATTTTTCCCGGCTTTCCGCTTGTACATAGGAAAGCAGACGCTTACGATGACCAATCAACTTCAACAATCCTCTGCGGGAAGAGTGGTCTTTTTTATTTGCTTGCAAATGTTCGCTGAGGCGGTTGATGCGCTCAGTAAGCATAGCAATTTGGACATCGGCAGAGCCGGTATCGGTTTCGTGAACTTGATAGCTCGAAATGAGTTCTTGTTTGCGCTGTTGCGTCAGAGCCATGATCAATCTAATTTCTAGTTTTCTAAATTTATGCAGCAGTCTCTAATAATATCACAGCCCTCAAGCTGTGGGGTGAATCAACTTTACTGGGGTTAGTTCTGAGTCAAGAATAACTAGCTAGACAACAAGCCCTAAGGGTTGGAGAAGAGAGATATTAATCTGTTCTCCTGTAGTTGGTAGATTTCTCTCTCATGGTGGCGGGTATTTTAACTCAGTACGCAGCAGTTTCACCTCAGCAGTTTTCCCACTACTGGCTAACATATATCTTAGCTGTGTAAGGTTGTAGGTTTGTCACCAAACCATCTTGACCCACTTCTACCTCAGTGTGAGTAAACCAATCTTGCCAATGTTCAGCGTTTGGGAAGTTGGCAATGCAATAATCGGTAATCTTCTGCTCGTTGAAATTTACCACAACCACAACTTTAGAACCTTGGTGATGCCAACGGACATATGCTAGAAGTTTTGCGTCTGCATCTTCACAGAAAAAATCTATGTTGTCACTTTGCAGGGCTAAATTATGTTTCCGTAGGGTGATAAGTTGTTGGTAATATTGCCATAAATCACGATTTTCGTCATTTTCTAACAAAGGCCAAGCTATTTTCTTAGGCTGAGTCACACTTTCGCTTTTTCGCTTGTGTTCGCCAAACTCTTCACCCATCCACAGCATTGGTATACCCATTGCTGTCATTAACAGCGCCGCTGCTAATTTAGCTCTTGTAAATGCAGCTTCGTCAAAGATACCTCGATTACCTAATTCTCTAAATAACCGTTCGCGGTCGTGAGTTGCCAAATAATTTATGGTATTTCTACCAGTTTTATAACCTTGCTGTGTTGGATCTAAAACTTGTTTGAGATGATCTAATTCAAATTTTTCACCACAAACATAGGGAACTATAAAGTAGTGAAAACTTTCATGCCAGCAAGCATCAAGTGGCCCCTCTGGTGTTGTAACTTTGCTGGTATCAGGAATATGTTCTGCAATATTATAAAACGGTTTAGGTGCAGTATTCTTTTTTGCTTGTTGGGCAAGCCAATGCAGAAATTCAAAGTTTGCTAATTGACGCACTGCATCAAAACGAATGCCATCAATGTGATATTCTTGAACCCAAAAACGCACCACATCTCCGACATATTTCCAAGCAGGTTTAACGTCTAATTTTTCATCATAATTATCATAGTTAAACTCTGGCCCCCAATAATTATCCGGGTCTTCTGGATAATGCATGTATTCATAGTACCAATAGTTTCTATCTATCAGCATTAGCGGGCATTCTTCATCAGTATGGTTATAAATGCCATCCATGAAAACCCGAATACCTCTACTATGGCACTCATCAATGAATTGCTTTAAATCTGCTGTTGAGCCATAGCTAGATTCTGTGGCAAAAAAGTGGCGGACTTTATAGCCCCAGCTATAATCACCTGGATACTCATTTACTGGCATTAATTCAACTGCATTGATTCCTAAATCACGCAGATAATCTAGCTTTTCAATAGCATCTAGATATTTTCCTCTTTTATCACTGTCTACTTCACCGCCAGTAAAATCAGCAATGTGCATTTCATATATAACTAATTCCTGATTTTCTGGCAGAGGAATATCATCATGTTGCCAAACATAACTATCTACTATACGTCTGCCATTTTTAATTTGTAATATGCCTACTTTTTCTTGCTCATTAACATCAGTAGCGTAGGGGTCAATGACTTCTACCCATTGATCAGGCGAAAAATTAGGACTTTGTGTTTGTACACGAAACTTATATTGATAAATACCGTCTTCTAAATTTAATTGAGTATAAAAATAACCATCATCATGTTTCTCCATTGGCGTTTCTTGCCAATCAGTAAAAGACCCGATTAATGAGGCTTTATGGTTACGTGGCGCAAATAATTTAAATTCAATTAAAGCAGACATTGTTTCTCAATTCCTTTTGGAAATTACCCTAAAAATTATTTTTGATTAAAGACCAAATTCCTGAATTAGATGTTCTTAAGTTTTAAAAATAATGTTGTTAATCCCCCTAACTTCTTGAGAATAAGGATTTATTTCCTCTTCTTCAAGTTAGTTGGGGGATGTGTAGAAGATAAACATTACTAAAAAATATTTACTCTCCAGTTAATTCATTAGTATCTAATAAAAGTTAGCTACTTGCGGAACCAACTGGTACTGAAGCATCAGCAATTGAGGCATTTTGTAAAATAGGCTTGCGGGTTCTCAAGTCAAATTTGTAGCCATGTGGCAAAATATGAAGTTTAGCTCCGAAAATTGCTAATGGCTCATCCTTCAAAATCTCATCAATATTGTTGTGTGTAGCTTCTGACTCATCAACAATTGTGACTGCACCTTCACCAATCACTTCAATTTGGTTATCAGTAACTACCATAGCGGTATTTTCATCAATCCCAAATCCTAAGTCAGCGGGTTCTTGTAACAAAGCAGAAATTAAACGCCCTAAACGACCACGCTGTGAAAAATGTTGGTCAATTACTACCCCTGGTAAAAAGCCCATTCCCGGCCCCATATCAACAATTTCAATTCGTGGATTTGTTTCTGAATCACCTTCTACAATCATTTTGTCAGGCATAACTGCCGCGCCAGCACTTGTACCTGCTATTACAACACCTTCAGCAAGTCGCTTGTGAATCGCTTCATCAATTTGAGTGTCCTTAAGAATGCTAGTGATGCGGGCTTGGTCACCTCCTGTAAAAAATATTCCAGTGGCATCATTAAGTGCTTCCAAAGCTGTTGATGAAGATGCATCTTCACGAGTTTCTGTATCAATTATCCGAACTTTTTCTGCTCCTAAGCGTTCAAAGACTCTAATATAATTTTCTCCAACGTCTCTAGGCAGTTCTGTTGCTGCTGTCATAATGACGATATGAGCCTTTGTACCTCCTGCACGACGGAGGAACTCTCTTAATATTTGGCAATCTCCTTCTTTATCTTCAGCTCCACCAATTATCACTAACTGCCGTTTAATATCGGTCGTCACCATGATCTCACCTAAAATTTTATGTAAGTATTTTCAATAAAGCATGACAATTAGAGAGATAAAATCATCCATTTGATAGATTAGTAAATTAAATTTAAAAACAACACAAATCTTGACGATTAAGAGTAATTAAAGTCGTCTTAAACACTTAAGTTATAGATTATTTGATAGGCTTTATTGGGACAAAAACTTAACATTTAATAAACAAAAAAACAATTTATAGATTATGATGCTACATATATCTAAGCCTCTAGAAAAAATCTAGAGGCTATGTAAATTATTTTCTTATCTAAATTCAAGTAACATCAGAGTATTTGTTAATTGCTAAGAATTGTACAAAGAATTGAAATTTGATTTTTCTATCCAGACTTATCTAATGCAGTCCGCTGCGGTAAAGCAAGTTAACTAAGAAAAGACGTGCTTGTTCTAGTGGGAGATGTCGAGGTTTACCCTGGTAGACTATTTGATATTCGTTGCTGTCTGGGCCATCTCCATGACCAGAAATTAGCTTTTGGTGAAAAGCTTCATCAGCAAGTTGCCGAACTTCATTTCTCAAAGAAATTTGTGTGTTGTTCATACTTTGCTGTCTATTACGATTCGTATTCTAGATATATAAAATTTAGAAGTAGTTTGCACCTTTCAAAGGTTATATTTTTGATGACAGAGACCTGAAGGTAAAAAATATTCTCTGTCTACTCCATATTTAGTAATAAAAATAGAAAAATTGCTATTATACCCTGGGATAGCTGAAAAAGCCTGTCAGTAGAGTTAGGCTGTGCCAGTAAGGGTTGAGTTTTATACTCTGAACAGTCGTTAAGCGATCGCTTCCCCAGTAATACACAAAAATCAATTGATCATCGATAGGTCTGGGTAAACGCAATTCAGCGTCCGGACTTCAGGGTGTTTAGCTAGAGGTTTATTATCAATGCTTCAAGAAACAAGCACCGATGCAGTCCGCATCAATGCCAGAAAAACCGACGTATTCGATATTTTCAAGTTCAAGCATTACATGGGCCCCAACCCCTATTTAGAAGTAGGGGCCCTAGTATTCAACTTTGTGCTAACCGAGTATAGAAAACCTCTGCCCATTGAGGACTATGTTTCAATTATTAGCGATCGCTACCCAACTTTAGCCAATCAAGAATACGAATCCTATGCCCATCTGTTTGCCAAAACTCTATCGGAAGTGGGCAAACTGGAAATGGGTTTGCACCTCACGCGCTGGAGTATCCAACCAAATTCAGATTATCTGCGGATTGCTATTCAATCTCTACATGAACGCACAACTAGAGGGGTAGTCTATTTTGTTTGGGATTGGTTTGAGGCTATCAACCGAGATGCAGATTTTCTGTTTGAGGATGAGTTAGCACGTTTACAAAATAGATTTAGACAATCTGTCTACGGTGGCCCCACAGTTTACGCTTTATTGCGAACAGCTTACGAAAAAGGTATTCCTAGTTTTTATCTGTGGGAAGAAGGGTTAACGCAGTACGGCTATGGCAAAAAACATATTCGTGGTATTGCGACGACTTTTGACTGCGATAGCCATATAGACTCTGACTTTACTACCCGCAAAGACGACTGTAAGGCTTTCTTAAAAACTTTGGGTTTCCCCGTACCGGAAGGTGATATTGTCAATACCGAAAAGGACGCTTTAGCAGTAGCCAGAGAAATCGGCTATCCAGTCGCAGTAAAGCCTGTAGTCGGACACAAAGGAATTGGTGTGACAGCCGAAGTCCAAGACTCGGAAGAACTAGAATCTGCCTATAGTAGGGCGCTGGCGGCGATTCCGGAAGAACAATCCACGCGGATTATTGTGGAGAAAAGTATATCCGGCGCAGATTTTCGCTTGCTGTGCGTTAATGGCAAATTTGTCGCCGCTACAGAACGCCGTCCAGCATCGGTTGTTGGTGATGGCGACTCCACTATTGATGAGTTAATTCGCCAAGAAAACCGCAAACCGGCACGTTGGGATACTCCTACTTCTCCAATGAGCAAAATCCAGCGTGATGAAGCGATGGAATTGTACTTAAATGAACAGCGTTTGACATTAGATAGTGTGATTGAAAAAGACCGCACTGTTTATCTTCGCAAAGTAGCTAATCTCTCCGCCGGCGGTATGAGTATTAATGCCACGCATACGGTTCATCATGACAATATTATCTTGGCGCAGGACATTGCCCAACATTTCCGGTTAACTTGTCTGGGTATTGATGTGATTACCAAAAGCCTTTCGGAATCCTGGAAAGATGGTAACTTTGCCATTTTAGAAATCAATGCCGCACCCGGTATTTTGATGCACCTGAACCCGGCAGTCGGTGATAGTGTGGATGTGCCTTCTCATATTTTAGGAACATTTTTTGAGTCAGGTGCAGAGGCAAGAATACCGATTATTACCTTTAACAAAATCTCAGTGCAAGAGTTGCAAGAAACTATAGACCATATTCTCTTACAACATCCTGATTGGACAATTGGCGCTGTTTGTCGTGATGGACTGTTTGTAAATCGGTCGAAAAAAGTTTTAAGCAAAAATTACAATAGCAATGTTCAAAGTCTCTTACGTAATCCCAAACTCGATTTACTGATTGCTGAATATGAGGATGAGATTTTAGAAGAGGATGGAATATTTTACCAAGGTAGTAACATGGTTGTTCTTGATAATCCCAACGAGACGGAAATGATGTTAGCGCGGGATATCTTAGAAGGCTCTACTGTGGTAATTAGAAAAGGAGAGAATATTTCAATTAGTCGTAAAGGGCTAATTGAAGATTACAGCTTAGGAGAAGATGAACCATTTACAAGGGTTTATTTGAAAGAAGTAGGCACAATTTTGTAAGTTTCATCAATAGCAGGGTGCGTTAACGAAGTGTAACGCACCATCTCAATTTAACTAGCGGTGCGTTAGGGCTTTTGCCTAACGCACCCTACAAATTACAAATAAATCATTATTTCAGCTTTTCGTAAGCCGCCAAAATTATTCTTTCTGTTTCCTCCCAGCCGATACATTTGTCTGTTACTGAAACACCATATTTTAATTCTGATTTCTGGCAATTTACTGATTGACTACCTTCAAATAAATTCGATTCCAGCATCATACCCACAATTGAAGTATTGCCATCTACTACTTGTTGAATCACATCTTCTAAGACTGCAGATTGTAATCTGTAATCCTTATTCGTATTACCATGACTACAGTCAATCACAATTCTGGGTGGCAATTTTGCCTCTTTCAATTTTTCTTCGACAATTTTGACGCTAGCTGCATCAAAGTTAGGTTGATTTCCACCTCTTAAAATAACGTGCCCGTATGGGTTTCCTCTAGTTTGAAATACACTCACCTGTCCATCTTGATTAATGCCGAGGAAATTGTGAGGCATTCTCGCAGATTGTAAGGCATTTAAAGCTACTTGGATATTACCATCTGTACCGTTTTTAAAACCCACAGGCATGGAAAGTCCACTTGCCATTTCACGGTGAGTTTGTGATTCAGTTGTGCGTGCGCCAATGGCAGACCAAGCTATGAGTTCACTAATATATTGAGGGATAATTGGGTCAAGTGCTTCTGTAGCTGCTGGTAAACCTAATTCAGCAATTTGTAACAGTAATTCTCGCGCAATTAATAAACCATTTTCTACATGGAAAGAATCATCCATTTCAGGATCGTTGATTAATCCTTTCCAGCCTACTGTGGTTCTGGGTTTCTCAAAGTAAACCCGCATCACTAATAATATTTTATCCTTGACTTTTTCTGCCAAGTTCTTCAATCTTTGCGAATATTCTAGTGCTGCTTTTGGATCGTGAATTGAGCAGGGGCCAACTACTATAAATTTTCTTCTGTCTTGAAAATCGAGAATTTGTTCTAGTTCTTCGCGATATTTTAAAACAGTTTCTTCAGCTAATTTAGTTAATGGTAGTTTGGTTTTTACTTCATTTGGAGTTAATAGGACGTGAGAATTCTCAATGTTGGCGTTGAATAATATGTGGTGCATGGAGCGGAAATTGTGATTTATGCTACTAAATTGAGACTTAAAAATTATACACATTTATAGTCAAAAAATACACCACAATATCATAGAACTCTCAAATTACCAAGTTTGATAAATAACAAATTTTTTCCTCAAGTGTATTTTATTAGACATAGCAAATCTGCTCTATGGTTCAGTTGATAAAGCTAAAGAAAAAGGGGGGCAATATTTCCCCCCTGTTATTTTGATTTGGAGCGTTTTCTCAGTACCAGTGTAATCAATTACTGCCAAACAAATACTTTAGCTTCATAGGGGCCGATATCAGTGATGATACCATCGTCGCCAGCTTCCACATCATAATTAGCTGTCCACTCGTGCCATGTACCGCCATTAGGGAAATTAGGAACATGATAACCAGATAGGAAGTCTTCGGAGAAATTTGCTACGACTACTACACGAGAACCTTCCTCATTCCAACGGCTGTAAGCTAGCACTTTTGCTTCAGGATTTTCATGAATAAAATCAATATTTTCTGTGTAGAGTGCATGGCTATTTTTCCGCAGATTAACCAAGCCTTTATAGTAATCAAACAAACTAGAATTTAGTTCATTACCTAATAGTGTCCAGTCGATTTTAGCGGATTCCGGTTGTTTGGGCTTATACTCTCCAAACTCTTCACCCATCCAAACTAAAGGAACACCAACAGCGGTAAATAGGATAGCAACTCCTAATTTAATTCTTCTAAATGCTTCTTCATCAAAAATATTGCGATCGCCTAATTCTACCATCAAGTGATTATGGTCGTGGTTAGTGAGGTAATTCACCACATTGGTAGCACCCATAAAACCTTGACGCTTACAATCAATTACGTCTTTGAGGTTTTCTAAATCAAAGGTTTCACCAAAAATATGTGCAGTCACAGTATGATAAAAACTATCATGCCAGCAACCATCCATAGGGCCATCGACATTGGTAATGCTGGTAGTTTCGGGAATGTGTTCGGCAATATTATAAAAGGGTTTAGAACCAGCAGCATTTTTCGCTTCCTGCACAATCCAGTGCATGAAATCATAGTTAGCAATTTGGCGTGCTGCATCATAGCGAATACCATCTATATGATATTCTTCAATCCAAAACCTAACTGTATCACCAGTAAATTTGCGTGCAGGATAAGTTTCTAAATTTTCATCATAATGTTCATAGTTAAACTCAGGCCCCCAACTATTATCAGGGTCACGTGGCGCATGGTGATACCAATAATCGTGGTCAATTTGTGTTAATGGGCTAGAAGCTTCTGAATGGTTATAGATACCATCCATAATGACGCGAATACCCCTAGCATGACATTCATCAATTAATTTTTTTAATCCCTCTGTCGCACCATAACTAGATTCCGGTGCAAAGAAATGACGAGGGTTATAACCCCAACTATAATCACCAGGATATTCTTTAACTGGCATCAACTCAATAGCATTAATTCCTAATTCACACAGATAATCTAATTTTTCAACAACGTGTTTATACTTTCCGCGTGCATAGGGATCATCTTCCCCACCGGAAAAGTCACCAATGTGCAATTCATATATTACTAATTCATGGTCAGCTGGCAAATGTTTATCATCATGTTGCCAAACGTAGGTATCAACAATTCTTTCACCATCTTTGATTCTGACGATACCGTTATCTTGACCGCCTACTTCATCAATATTAGTTGCATAAGGGTCTGTAACATCAACCCATTGTTCTGGTTCTAGAAACCATGAATTTGATTGGACGCGGAATTTATATTGATAAACACCATCTTCTAATTCAACAGAAGTGCGAAAATAACCATCTTCACCCTTTTCCATTGGGATATCTTCCCAATTAGAAAAAGAACCAATTAATGCTGCTCCTTTGTTGTAAGGTGCAAATAAATTAAATTCAACTGGCTTTGCCATATAATTGTATGAGGAGTAGAAAATGTTGGTAAAAATATTTTCCTCTCTCCAATTGATTTAGCCAATCGCCCAGGGGAAATAATTAACTTATTACATCCTCTATCTACGGGAAGAAATTTAATATTGATTGAATATTAGTTGGAAATTTATTATTTGAATATTTAGGCAATAATTATATTTTTTGGCAGAGTTAGTCAAGAGTTAGAGAGACCTGATTAATAGCGTCTGTACTCAAAATTCTAAAAATTCAGACTCTTGGCTCTTGACTCTTGACTCTAGTTAAACTGACTCTAAGTTGCTGTTTACGGGATTCATATAACTATATAACCAATTCGCAGCAGTTGCCCGACGAGTTTGCCGAGGGCCAAATTCACCAATTTTGTAACCTTTAAAACCTAACTTTTCTTTGAGGATTTGTTTGTTTTCTTTAGGTATGGAACGAGTCAATTTCACTGTGGCGGGTCTGCTGTCAATGAAATCCGGTGGTTGTGGGTACTCATCCCGCCATTCTGGTGCGACTTCGCTATTGTCCCATTCTCCAGTTGATGAGTTATAACGATAACCTAAGTAATGCCATACCAATTGGTTGACTGTTGCATCATCTATCGTTTCGTTGAGAACTGCCCAAATAGTATCTGTGTTGAGTGGTGGCAAATTAGACATAAGCGAGTTGAAATTCCAAATCGACGCGTTGGATAATTGGTAATTGTGGCGAATAAGGAATGCGATCGCACTCCTAGTGCAAAACACTCTATCACTATATAATCCAATAAACTGCCAAATCTAGTGATGATTTTGTGCCTGTCTACATTTTGGGATAAAGTCATCAGCCAAAATTCGGTAGGCTGGAAATTGTCAACTATTGACCAGTCAATGCAAAATTCTACTCCACTGTCAAAACTCATCCGTGTTCATGTTTTCGTTTCTGGCCGCGTCCAAGGCGTTGGCTATCGCTACGCTACAGTATATACAGCAAGCCAATTAGGATTAACTGGTTGGGTGCGAAATCTTCCCGATAGTCGAGTGGAAGCAGTTTTTGAAGGTGCGCGAGAAGTGGTAGAAGAGATGGTGCGTTGGTGTCATAACGGCCCGCCGGCAGCTATTGTCAAAAATGTTGCGGTTGACTATGAAGAACCGGAAGGTTTGCGAGGATTTGACGTGAGGCGTTGAAGCGAAATTTGCTGTTTTTGCTGATTAATCATGCTATTTCAAGCCTAAGTTCTACTATGCTTATTAATAAAGCTTTTAAACAATAAAATATGCATTTAAGAGTTTATCTGTAGATAATATTCAAAGTAAATAATTTATCTTGCGAACACTGAGAAAAGAGTCAAGTAACCTGCTAGATTTTTTCACTAGGTAAACTTTAGTTTAGACTATACTTTTACAGCCGCACTCATAAAAATTGTAGCTATATTTGTAATATACCTAGCCGCTAACAAAGGTGATAACTATAAAGGATAAATACTCATCACTAATTAGCGGTTAATTGTAATATCTAAGTTTTTTATTCATTTATGTTAATGTCCTCCAAGGATAACAATCAAAGAATTTGGAGTTTGACTAGACTGGCAATAGTAGGATTCAGTCTAGCATCTTTAAATTTAGCTACAACAAGCATAATTTCTGCTCAGTCAGCGGTAGCACAGACAAAGCATGAGCTAGCTAAAGCTTCTGCGGAATTACCAGTTGTTAAATCAGCCGCTTTGGGTACCAATATGGATGTACCTTGGTCAAAGCCTGTAAAAATTGAAGACCCTTTTGAAGGAAATTATGTCGGTATTTTTGACCGCAATTATTTCTCGAGTAATTTTGTAAATAATAATGCTAGGGTTGTAGTAATTAGCCTTTGGAGTCGCAATTCTATCCGTGTGCTTTTAGGTTATAGCACTCGCAATTGCGCCTATCGCTCATACTATCATGCGCTACTAGCAGCACCAGAGTGTTTGATTTCCAACAACACATTAAAGATTAGTAACCTCTATATCAAAATAGGCGAACAGGTATTTCGTTTAGCAGGCAACAACGGTACATTTAAAGTTACTGATGAGTTAGCAACTGCTCTCAAAAAGTCACCAGTTCAAAATGTAACTATTAGGCTATTATCAGAAAGTGGAGAATCTGTTGATAGCCAAATAGGTAAACGAACTGTAGAAGCTTGGAAAGCTGTTTACTAAAAATCACAATCTCAATAATTTAAATTGAGAAAGTTAAGGATAGATTTGGAAAAATAGAAATTATTACCCTAATTTTTAAGGTAAAATTCTATAGTTCGTACTCCGATTTATTATTGACCTTAGCGCATTTAAGATACTGTCCATGCAGCTACTTCAAACAACCGACAAAGATTTTTCTACCCAATTCAAAGCACTTGTAAACGATCGCCGGGAAGCAACTGTTGATGTTAGCGGGACAGTAAGAGAGATTCTGGCTGATGTCAAAGTGCGTGGTGATGCGGCAGTCCATGACTATACTAACCGCTTTGACCATTATCATTCTGAGTCTTTGCGTCTAAGTGACACATTTATTGCCGAACTTGCAGCCCAATGTCCAAAGGATGTGACAGCAGCCTTAGAACTAGCGGCACAGAGAATTGCCGCATTTCACGAAAAACAACTGCCCCAAGATATCGGCTATACCGATACAGTTGGTGTCAGGCTGGGATTAAATTGGGTAGCACTGTCAAAAGTGGGAATTTATGTACCTGGCGGACGTGCTAGTTATCCTAGTTCGGTATTAATGAATGCTCTACCAGCGAAAATTGCTGGCGTTGATCGCATAGTGATGACAGTGCCAATGCCGCGCGGTGAAATTAATCCTGCAGTCCTCGCAGCCGCTAAAATTGCTGGTGTTACAGAAATATATGGTATTGGTGGGGCACAAGCGATCGCATCTCTAGCATACGGTACAGAAAGTATTACCCCTGTTGATAAAATTGTTGGCCCTGGTAATGCCTATGTTGCCGAAGCCAAACGCCAAGTATTCGGCACAGTGGGAATTGACAGTATTGCTGGCCCTTCTGAAATTCTTGTAGTTGCAGATGACAAAAATAATCCCGAATGGATTGCATGGGATTTACTATCGCAAGCAGAACACGATCCTAGCGCCCAATCTATTTTAATTACCGATTCAGCAGCATTCGCGCAAAATGCGATCGCATCAGTTGAACAAGTCTTAAACAAATTGGCTACCAAAGCAGTAGCTACCGCCAGTTGGGAAAAACATGGGGCTGTAATTATTGTCAACGATTTAGCCGAAAGTATTCCCCTCATCAACCAGCTAGCACCAGAACACATAGAATTATGCATAGATAACCCCCAATTACTAGCTAGCGAAATCAAATGTGCTGGTAGCCTATTTTTAGGACGCTATACACCAGAAGCCATTGGTGATTATTTAGGCGGCCCCAACCATGTACTCCCAACCTCTCGTTCCGCCCGTTTTGCCTCCGGCTTAAGCGTTTACGACTTTTTGAAACGCATTACCTATTTAGAATGCAATCAACAAGCATTACAGCAAATCGGTCAAGCCGCAGTCACCCTAGCACAAGCCGAAGGCTTACCAGCCCACGGTGGTAGCGTAGCTATACGCTTGAGGGATTAGGGATTAGGGATTGGGTACTGGGGATGAGGGAGATGAGGGAGATGAGGGGGATGAGAGAGATGAGGTAGAAAATACCAAATGACAACTGACAAACCCCAATTACTCATTACTCATTACTCATTACTCATTACCCATTACCCATTACCCCAAATAAAAAAACCAGGTAACTCGTGCTACCCGGTTCATGTCTCTTAAAATCACAATTTCCAGACTGATAGGAGCAAAGCCCTGCTATGCTCCTAATGATTTTTCAACCAAATTAGACTTTAGCAGCTGCCTTGGTGATCATTTTGAGTTCGCCTTTAGCGTACTTAGCAGCAAAATCTTCCAGAGAAATTTGCTTAATCTTGCTAGCGTTACCAGCAGTACCAAATTGCTGATAGCGTTCTGCACAAACCTTCTGCATATAGGTGATAGAAGGCTTGAGGAAGTGACGGGGGTCAAATTCCTTGGGATTTTTTGCCAAAGCTTCACGTACCGCAGCAGTAATTGCCAAACGGTTGTCGGTGTCAATGTTTACCTTACGAACACCGCTCTTGATACCTTTTTGAATTTCTTCTACAGGTACGCCGTAGGTTTCAGGAATTGCTCCACCATACTCGTTAATTACAGCAATTAAATCTTCAGGTACGGAGGAAGAACCGTGCATTACCAAGTGGGTGTTGGGCAAACGGCGGTGAATTTCTTCAATGCGGCTGATTGCCAAAATTTCACCAGTAGGCTTACGGGTAAACTTGTAAGCACCGTGGCTGGTACCAATAGCTACAGCCAAAGCATCTACTTGAGTTTGTTCTACGAAGCTAACAGCTTCGTCGGGGTCGGTCAGCAATTGAGAGTGATCGAGTGTACCTTCAAAACCATGACCATCTTCAGCTTCACCCGCACCAGTTTCTAGAGAACCTAAGCAACCGAGTTCGCCTTCAACGCTGACACCCAAAGAATGAGCTACATTTACAACTTCGCTGGTAACACGGACGTTGTACTCGAAGCTTGCTGGGGTCTTAGCATCAGCTTCCAACGAGCCGTCCATCATGACGCTGGTGAAGTTGTTCTTAATTGCTGAATAGCAGGTAGAAGGAGCATTGCCATGATCTTGGTGCATGACAATGGGAATATGAGGATAGGTTTCTACCGCCGCTAAAATCAAATGGCGTAGGAAGTTTTCTCCTGCATAGTTACGAGCGCCACGAGAAGCTTGTAAAATTACGGGGCTATCTGTCTCAGCAGCAGCCTTCAGGATTGCCTGAATTTGTTCCAAGTTGTTAACGTTGAAAGCTGGGATGCCGTAACCGTTTTCAGCCGCGTGATCCAACAACAGCCGTAAGGGTACAAGCGCCATAGATAGTCCTCCTAATGTGGTTGTCAGCTAGTCGGGGTGAGAGAAGCGTAATTATTTACTATTAATGTAATTGTTACGCTAATCTTAAGAGTTTTTTCAACATATAGGAAATTATAACTATTGATGAGTGTTTATGTTGAAAAAGTTTACGCTACAACTCATAAATGTGCCCTATATTCACAATAGCTTACTGTACAGTCTGCTACGGCACAGTTTGAGGCTTTAGTATTCTTGTATCCTAGATGATCTATCAAAGCCAATTTCTACAACTGCCGATGCTAGCGTATTTCTAGCTCTGCAACTTATTCAGGATGCTAATTGCTGGATAAAGGCTGTATGTTCAGTAGATTGCAAGCCTGTTTGTAAAACAGCTAAGACAGATTGCATATTCCCTGCTAATACTTCTGCTACTGCTAACCACAATCCTGGGAAGACTCGACTTCGCAGAATTCCACGCTCATCAGGTATTAATTCCAGATATTCACCCTTTTCTAAATAAAACCAACTCAATTTTTGCTCTAGAACTTGCCAAACAATATATTCTTTTACACCATTGCGGCGATAAGCTTGTTTTTTAGCATGAAGGTCAATAGCTACGCTACTAGCAGCAATTTCGACAATTAACTCTGGCGCGCCTTCAATATAATCATCTTCACTTAGTCGTGCTTGGCCTCCTGCTTCTGGATTGATCAGTAGAACTACATCTGGTTGAGGTTCATTATCTAAGTCTAAGCGTACAGTTGGTTCAACCCCCAAAGCTACACCAGGCGTAGCTGCTTCGTAACTAACCAACCAACCAATAATCCAGCCATGAGGTTGACCATGACTTCTAAAACGCAAAGCAGCAGGCATAGTATAGACAATTCCCTCAATTAATTCGGCTTTTTTCAAATTGGGCATGGCGTTGTAGCGACGCTCAAATTCATAGCGGGTAAGTTTGTCGCCATTTTCCAAAAAGGGAATTATCCGATGCTGGGGAGGAGTTTTCACCATAACTTCTAGTGTTTGGGTTAGCCTAAGCCTATCCTACCGAACTGCGAAAATGTATTTTAGGGAAAGTGCGATCGCCTATTCTCAAGGGTGATCCCCAAAAATAGCGATCGCACTCCCTACAGCAAAATCAGCAGTGTTTATGTATTTGCCTGGTCTGTTAAACCATCATTCACCGATAATTGTTTAAAATCTGTTTTTCCTTCTCAACAGACTGCAAAAGTTTTTTCGCTAAAACTGGCGCTTGCTGTAATGCTTGCTCAATTGAAGGTGCCGCTAAAATGTTCCTTGATACTTGATTGTATGTGTCTTCTGCCGCTTTCAAATACTGCTGACAAACATGATTGAGAGCTGACCATTCCGATAAATTGGTGACAGCAAGCAGCATAAAGTCTTCACCAGAGTAGTACTCAATGCGTTTTGCTTTCTCAAATTCTTGCAGATCCTTAACATAATTCAAGAACTCGGAGGTTTTCATCCGCTTACAGTATTTTTCGATTGAACGCCAGAACATTGCTGTCTGATTTAATGACACCACAATTCCACTCAGAGATTTAACTGCATAGTGGAGAGTATCAACAGCTGCACCTGCATGAGAGATATTGATTTGGGAATTGGAAATTTGTGCTGCAAATACTGCCAATTCTTCCAAATTTCTGCGGGATTGAGCCGCAATCTGTTCCTTATACTGGTAAGCTAACGCCTTATATTGCCTCGCAGCTTCTAAAGGATCTTGTGACAGAGGTTTTCCTCTAAAAAACGAACTAAAAGCAGAAGCTGTTCTCGCGGGACAAGAATTATAGCGATCGTACTCAATCCGTTCTTGCTCAACAGCTCTTAAATAGTCTTGTTGGGCAATATCATATTCTCTTTCCAGCTGCCTTTGATTTTCAAGAGCTTTTGTCTGCTGGGCCTTTAAATCATTTAACTTCTGGTTCATCTCTTCTCTCTTTTTGTACTCTAGACCCTCTTCTCTGATGGAATCTTCAAGTACAGATTGAGACTTATTATCTACATCTTTAAAACTTTCTGCTAATTTTTGAGCTGCATTAGCCATTTCCCCTGCAATCTCTCCACAAAACTTGAGTTCGATTACAGCTAAATTTTCTTTACTCTCAAATAACCATCTGTAGATTTTGATTGCAGATTCGAGAACTTCTTGAGACTGAACTACAAAAGCATCAACTGTTGCTACACAGTCACCAGAAACATCTAGCAGCGACTTCTGCAATGCTGACATTTTAGACTGGACTTTTGTCCCTGCTAAGGCGTTGTATGCCAGAAACATTAAATCAGCAGCATTGGTTAAGTTCGATACTATAGAATTGATAGATAAATTCTGTAAAATCTCTTTTTCACAGGCTAGTACTAACTGAGAGTTAAAAGCAGGTTTAACATTCAGAGAATATGTTTCTTCTCGACCTTCTATGTTGAGGTTGATAGAGCGTTGTTGTGAGTCATTTTTAACAATGGTTATGCTACTCATTTCCTGACCTTGATTTTGAATTTGTTACCGTATCAAGACCTACAATACACATCATAAATAGCTGTTGTAGGCATAAATGTTTGGATGTACTGGACTGCTTGAAGCTTCTCAAGTTTTTACTGGCGTTTTATTGTAATAACTGCACAGTATTCATAACTTGGGCTATAGAGTTGGATAACGCATTTTTCTCATTTAACAAATCGGGTTCATTAAAAGAACTAAATTCTGCTAAAAACTCTTTAAATTTTCCCGTCTTATTTTTTGCCAAGTTAATTTTTTGTTCAATCTTGTTAAAGAACAAGGATGCTTGGCTGCCTAATGTTATGTCATTAGCTAATATCTGATTAGTTTTCTGTAAATCATTTTGCTTTTGTTGATATGTAATCAAAAGATTCTTGGATCTTTGCACAACCTCTTGCGCTCTTAATACTTCTTGACGTTCTGGACTAGATTCAATTATTTGATTATGTTGGTTAACAACAATACAAACAGGATGTCCTGAAGCTATTGAAGGAGCACCTAAAGCAGTGGTCATAGCAACAAGTTGTGTGCAAGATTGGCCAAATGCATCTCTAATAAATATAGCGGGTGCTAGATTTGTTCTGAATCTTGTCTCGGCTCGTACTACTTCCTGTTCAGCTTTTTGTACTTCCTGCTGCTGATTTTGTTGCGCTATATATAGGCTGTTGATTTCATCAAGGCGGTTTTCGTATTCTACCTGTGCTTGATCACTCAGTTGTTTAAATTCTTTAGCACGTTTATTTGCATCACTTTTAAGTTGTTGTAATTTATTCTCTATCTCAGGTATCGTTTTTTTACTATTCTCGTAAGATAGGTTAGGAAGTTCTGTAATCGATTTTTGGATGCTATCGAATTCTGGCTTAACACTTGATATATATGATTGTAAAGTCTCACCATAATTCAATGCTAAGGCTGGTGCTGGTGCGAACAGCATTGTAGACAAGATTAAAGCTACTAATGTTGTCCACACAAATTTTACTTTACTGTATATATGTTGATTGATAGACAAGCTCATTTTCATACTCTCACAGACGAATTAACTCAATATTTTTGGTGATAAAACAGCGAAATAATTACTATCCTTGTCTTGCAGATGTTAGTAAATCAACCGCTTTAATAGCTTGAGCTATAGAATCATATAGCGCATTTTTCTCATTTAATAAATCTGGTTCATTGAAAGAATTAAATTCAGACATAAACTCTCTCAATTTCTCCGCTCTATTTTTTGCGGAGTTGATTTTTTGCTCCAGCTTATTAAACACTAAAGAAGTTTGGCTTGCTGATGTGATGCCCTCCGTGAGATTCTGTTTTTTACTTTCTAAACTGCTAATAGCTTGCTCAAACTCATATTTACTGCCTGGAGAACTTGTATACTTGAGTTCTCCATTGATATTTTCAATACCTTTGATAGTGGTACTGGTTGAGATAAAATCACCATTAGTTTTTTGGCAATCGCCTTCTATTTCATCATCAAAAACATCAACGTTTCTACAGGTAAGGTAAAAATCAGCATCTTTTTGAGGATTAATTACAACTAACTTTCCATCAATATTTTCAATTCCTTTTAATCTAATGGAGGTGTCAGAATCAGATTGATTCCTAGTTAAGCAAGTAGCTGATAGTACATTTCCTTGCAGAGATATCCGGAAGCAGCTTTTTTGATAACTACCAGGATATGACGCAACATATTGCTGCTGATTTTTCTGTGCTGTATATAGTTGGTTAATGCTATCAAGAAGTTTGTTATATTCTGTTTGTTCTCTTTCGCTCAATTGCTGAAATTCTTGGGCGCGATCGCTAGCCTCAGTTTTAAGTTGTTGTAATTTATTCTCTATATCTGGTAGAGTTTTTTGCCCATTCTCGTAAGATAAGTTAGGAAGTTCAGCAATTGATTTTTGGATGCCATCCAACTCTGATTTAACGTTGGATATATATGATTGTACTGTCTCACTATAGTTCAATGCTAAAACTGGTGCTGGCACAGAAAGTAGTGTAGACAGAATAAATACTAATAATATTTTCCACACAAACTGGAATTTACTTTGGATGCTTGTATGAGAAAATAAGCAAATTTTTCTGTTGCTATTTGTCTTGATATTCATGAATTACTCAGGAGTTTATTGCTTAAATTGCAGATAGCTATACAATATTGCTTGGCAATTCTGCTGAGTGTATATAACACAGCAGAACTACCACACAAACTGACCAGTACTTTTTGGTCAAGAATACTTGTGCTAAACTTTAAGCCGCCTGTGGTGTAACGTCTAAAACTTGCATTTCCTGACGCACAGATTCTAGAATCTTTTTAGCTAAAATAGGTGCTTGCTTTTGTGCTTCCTGAATTGAAAGTGCCGTAGCATGGTTTTTTCCAACTTGAGAGTAGGTTTCATTGACAGCTTTCAAATATTGCTGACAAACGCTATTCAGAGCCACCCATTTCGATAAATTGATCACACAACCCAGAATGAATTCTGGTTCAGAGTAGTATGCCAGTCGGTCATCTTTTTCCAATTCTTGAAGATCCTTAACTTCGTTTAAGAACTCAGATTTTTGCAGTCGCTTACAATACGCTGACATTGAGCGCCAGAACAATGCTGCTTGATTGAGTGCAACCACAATTTGACTGAGTGCTTGAACTGCATAGTGAAGAGTTTCAACGGCTGCAGCAGCATTATTGAGATCAACTTGGCCGTTTGCAGCTCGTACTGCATATTCTTCCAGCGCTGCTAGAGTTTTGCGATTTTCTGCAGCTAGATTGTTCTTTTGCTGGAAGAATTCCATTTTCTGTTTAGATGCAAGTTCCGCATTTGAATGAGCCTGGTTTCCTAAGTTGCTCAAGTTACCAGATAAATCCTTTAGCCCACTAGAAATTTTATCGAGCGCTTGAGTTGCAGCCTCTAATTTAACTTTGAGTTCTTCACGTTTTTTCAGGCTTTCTTGGAGTTCTTTTTCTTTGTTAGCTTTAGTTTCTTGATTTGTTGTGTCTTTGATAATGCCCTCAGCTTCCTTGATTTTGGCTTCATTTTCCTGGGTTTCTTTTTCCAGTTTGCTCTTTTCTGCTTGTGCTTCTTCAGCCTTTTTCACTAAGTCGTTATTTTGTCCGTTTTGTGCCAAATTGTTACTTGCTTGAGAATTGCCTGCTTGTCCTGCGGCCATTTGCGCCATAGCTTTTGGGCCAGCAGTCGCTGGATGTACAGAGGTAATAATCTGAGCGGCCGAACCTAGACCCGCAGCTAGACCTCCAAAAATTGCTCCCACTAGTCCCATAGTAAAAGCACGCTCGGACTCAACTTTCTCTCTCGCTCTGGCTTCTTCATATTGTTTTTGAACTTCATCTAATGCTATTTGAAGTTCCTGTTGTAGCTTTTGAGCATTTACCTGATTAGCTTTTAGCTCATTCAACTTCTGTATCATCTCTAGACGCTTATGCTCCTGAAGACCCTCTTCTTTGATCGAATCTTCAAGTACAAGCTGGGATTTGTCACCAAGTTCTTTAAAACGTTCTGCTAATTTCTGGGCTTCATCAGCCATCTTGCCGGCAATTTCTCCACAACGTACCAATTGTGTTATGGCCAGCTTTTCATTACCATCAAACAGCCACTTGTAGCTCTTCATTGTGTAGGTAATGACTTCTTGGGAGCAAGATTCAAAACCTTGGACAGTTGTAATACAATCACCAGTTAGATCCAGCAGAGATTTTTGCAATCCTGACATCTTCGCCTGGAGTTTACCGCCATCTGCCCCTGCTAAGGCGTTGTATGCTACAAAAATCAAATCGGCAGCATTTTTCAAGTTTGATATTACCGAGTTAAGAGATAAATCTTGCAAAATCTCCTTCTCAGATGCACGTACTAACTTAGAGGTGAAAGCAGGTTGAATCTTCAGAGAATATGTTTCTTCTTGACCTTCTACGTTGAGTTTGATCGAGCGGTCAGTGGGAATATTTTGAAGAACTGTGATGTTACTCATTTTCACTTACCTGTAAACGAATTTATTTGTTGTCATCTTATTGAAAGCATAAGCATCTTCTTTTAGCTTCAAAAGCTAAATTTTTCAGATTTTTGATGCTGTATCTATAAGACGATATCAGAAAAGAATTTTTGATTTTTTTGAGTTAGAGGCTATTTTTTTGCTGATTTTTTACAGCCAACTCAAGCTGCATCAAATAACAGACTGCTGATGAAATATTGCAGGCGATCGCACTATTTTAGGCTCTCTCGTCAAATCAAAATTTACCTGCATTTTTTTAAATGCCAAACTGCGCTTTCAATGCTTTATTATCGGTAGAACTAAACCAATCTGGTGTTGCTAAATCCGCTGTTTGCAAGTTAGGGACATATAACTGAAAAGCATCAGGCCAACCGCCCAAAGCTTCAGGATAGTACACGCCATCATATAGAGTTTGATAGATGGGATTTTTGGATACAGGTTGTGGCGCATACCGACCCCAAAAGGCTTCTTTCTCGTTCAGAAGCCTTGTTTCCATATAATAAGTGAGGCTATTCCACTCAATGGTTACCGCTGACCGATCTCGAACATAAGCCAAGAAGATTTGACTTTTGGCAATTGCATCTTTGAATACACCTTTTACTCCCTTTTGATCGTTCATAAATGGGTCATAATTAGACCACCAAGGAGTAATCGGAGGCGTAAAACGATGAATATTAGGATTTCTAGAAGGTTTATAACCAGTAAGTTTCCACAATTTCATCCCTTTAGGCAGTATGACTAAATCTGCTCTTTGGTCTAGGAAAGCTTGTTTCACATGGTCTGGCTGTTGATTCCATTGCAGTGGCATTTAAAACCTCTCTTTTTTGCATGAGCATAGTGCTGACATTAGCACTCTGACACTATTAAGACGATTTCAATTGTTGATTTCGGAATTTTTGGAGTTAAGGGCGTTTTTCTAATTGAAATTTACTTTCTACAACCATATTCAATTACAAAAAATCTTGAACATTATCAATCATGTTCAAAGTCTGCAAAATGCAATCGCTATTTGTTAATTAAAATCAGAGAGATCGCATTAATAATCAGCCAACAAAAACGCCACAAAAGTTTTAATTAATCTCGCCGATTTGTACATTATCCAGACGATGTCAGTTACCAATTTCTGAATTTTTGGAGTTAGAGGTATTTTTTTGCCAAAAAATGCCACGCATTTAACTAGCCCAAAGCACGAAAACCCTTCCGCAGCATTGTTTGCAACCGTTTTAAACTCGCCTCAACTTCCCCACGCACCGGATAGAGTAAATGCTGATTCAAGGCACTTCGATAAGCTGCGATCGCACCTTTCACATCTCCTAAACCCTCTAATGCTCTCCCTAGCCAGTAATCAGCTCTAGCTGGATTCAACAACCTTAGTTGCTGACTTTGCTTACAAGCCTCTTCCCACCATTTCTGACTCGCCGCATCATCTCCCAGTAATTGGTAACTCTCTCCCAGCCACACCGCAGCAGATACAGATTGCAAATAACCTTCTGCTTTTGGTAATAACTGCCATCCTTGTTGTAGTGCTGCTAATGCTTCCTGATGTTTATTTGCTAAAGCCAACACCCGCCCATGACGAAACCAAGCATCCGGTAACTGGGGTTGAAGTTGTGTCCCTTGCAAAGAAACACTACATCCCCTCTCAATATTTTGAAAAGTTTCTACTAGCACTCGTCCTGCAGTTGCCCAAACACTCCAACGTTCAGGAAAGCGCTTCAGCATTTCTTCTACTATCAAAGCTAGGTTGATATTACCGTTTTCATCAGATGAGGGATGAGGTTGAACTGGTAAAATCTCACACAATGCTCGATAGATTTCACAATCATGGGGATAGAGACGGTAAGCTTTGAGCATCGCCCGCGCCGCCGCTTCATATTCTCCTGTGTAGAACAAGCACCGCCCATAGTAATACCAACCACTAGGATGATTGGGGTGTTGTTCTGTAAACTCTGCTAATACCCCAACTCCTTGCATCCAATCCCCTCGGAAAATGTGATAATTTGCCAGAGATTTATAGACTTGGGCAGTATTAGGAGTCTGTTGCAGAATAGAAAGAATCAGTTTTTTAGTCTGTTTACCCTCTTCACCAGATACCAATCTCATCCCACAACGCTCATCTAACTGTCGTTGCAGTACCCGCAAATCATCCGGAGCAAGAGCGATCGCTCTACTTAACCTTTCTCTAGCTTCCTGAAAATTCCCCACTGCCATCAGCGCATCATAGCTGTGAATCAAGGCCAAAATATCATTTGGGTTGAGTGACAAAACCTGATCAAAGGCTCGTAACGCCTCAAGAGGGTTTTCTCTCTCCATCTGCACTTGTCCCAATGCTAGCCAGTGAACTATTTTTTGAGGTTGTAAAGTCGCTGCAGAATCAAAAACCTTGATTGCTTTGTGAGTATCACCTCTACAAATCGCAATCAATCCGCCTATATGGTGTTGAGTCGCATCATTGCCAGATAATGCTAAGGCGTTTTCATACACCTCTATAGCTTCTGTGTGTTTTCCCATCAGCTGCAAGATTTTTCCCAGTTGCAGCCACACATTAATTAATTGTGGTTGTCGTTCAACCACTTGGCGGTATTCCTCAACTGCTTGTTGCCAACTTCCTATGGAGTAGAGCAAATCAGCTAACTCCAGGCGTTTCTTCCATCCTTGAGGATACTGCTGGACGTATTTACTTAAGGTTTTGAGTTTTTGGTCTTGTCTAGTTGGCTTTGACTCTAAAACCAAGTGAGCATTCAGTGCCACTCCAGAGGGCTGGGAGAACTGTACCAAGTGTGTGACAAGCTTTCCAGACATATACCAGTTACTTTATAGTTAATTTCCTCAATGGTGCTTCCTGTTAATATCGAAGCGTTCCAATCAGATAGGAGTTCGAGGTTGTTAATTTCACTCCTCTCCGTAACAAAATTGGCCTGGGAGTCTGGAGACTTTGTATATAAAGTCTCTAGATGATGAAGTTTTTCCTGACAGGAGAAGAAAATAGCTTGAGACAGGTGTGTGGAAGTCACATTTTTTAAAGAGGGAGAATCTAAAACCGTCCGATCTTCTCCCGCTAGATACTTCTTCAACTGCTTTTTGAGAATGCTTTGCGCCTGTTTAACCCTTTTCCAAACGTTATCTTCTGAGAGGGCGAGTTGCTTGGCAATTTCTCTATATGACTTCTGGAGACAGCAGCGCAGGATAAACGGATCGCGCAGCCTAGGTGGTAAGCATTCAATTTTGTGGCGGAGGTATGCCCCTAGTTCACGACGTAAAAGTTCAGAATCCGGAAATTCTAACTGGGAATTGATTGTTGTATCTTGTTGAATTTGATTCTCTCGCTGGCGTTGTCGATGTAAATCCACACTCAGGTTATGGATGAGCCGACTTAACCAAGCTTTAGGATTGGCGATTTTTCCGGCATAATCTGACCATTGATTCCAAGCTTTGAGCATTGCTCGACTGAGCAAATCTTCAGCATCATGAATATTACCGCCCATCCACTGGAGGCAACGATGATAAAAATAATTTTGATACTGTTCCCATAACTGCCAAAAGTTGGTGTGGCTTTGAGGTAAATCGCAAAAGATTCGGTCTGTTCCTAAGTTCTCAATTTCCAGCCCTATTGAGGAAATACAGGCTTTTTGCTGCAAAGTTGCCCACATCTTTCACTTTCAGTAGAAAAACTAAAACTCATGATTTCAAGATAAATGCCTACCAGTATCTAATTTGGATTTTTGTAATTATTCGTGACATTTTTCTTAAGTATATATTCTATTTTTAGAGTATTTTTTTTGTCAACTATCAATAAGTGTGTTTTATCAAAAAGCTAAACAAAATAGACATATATGGTAATAATTTCCTTAATTTACTTAGTAATTATTTAAACTTATTTTTATAAAAAAAATAATTGCTGGTTGCGATCGCTGCTGCAAAAAATCTTAAATAAAAGTAAAAAAATATACTTAAATAGCTGTTAATGACCGAGAGGAAAGCGATCGCATCTCCACGCAAAGACGCGATTAATCGCGTCTCGACAAGTTTTGCCGTTCAAGACGGCGATCGCTCAAAGTTAGATATATTTATAAACAATTAAGCTCGCCTTTACTTTGATTTCTCAAGCATCAGCGAGCATTTTTCTTTTATATGGGTCGCCCGGGATTCGAACCCGGAACTAATCGGTTAAAAGCCGAGTACTCTACCGTTGAGTTAGCGACCCGTTAAGTTGTGTATCGCAACTTTGCAATTATAGCACAAACACCTGTAGATTTGTAAAGGGGTTTCTAGAAGAAATTTGCCGTTAGGCGTACAGATGCTTGGTAACTCTCTCCTGGGGCTAACACAATCAGATGCTCGCCAGTGTTCAGGGAATTACGAGGCGCACTCCAAGGCTCTAGACAATAGAATTCTTTGCCTTTAAGCGTCCAAAAGACCAAGATGGGATATTCATTGCCATATTCTAAGGACAGTGTGAGCTTTCTGCCGTTGTCTACCACAGAGGCCGATTGACTGGTTAGTTCCTTAAAGGCAACGTCTATTTCATCCCGACTAAAATCAAAATTACCATGAAATGGATAAATTTCTTTAGTTGTTTGATTTTGATATTCACCAGAGGGGATGTCAAACTCTAATTGATTTTTGTCAGCTACCTGAAAGTAGGGATGAAAACCCATAGAAAAAGGTAATGGAGTCGATGACAAATTCTGATACTGCTGCTTAATCTCTAAGGTATTACCTTGCAGTTCGTAGGTAAAAACTAGTTGAAAGTCAAAAGGATAAACAGCTTTTGTTTGCTCGTTGCTGTTAAGAACTATAGTCAGGCTAACTTGATCGTGGGTTACTTGATCACTCACCTGCCAAGGTAAATCACGGGCAAAGCCATGCTGTTTCAGGGAATAAGTCTTACCATCTACGGTGTAAGTATTATCAGGTAAGTTGCCGCAGATGGGAAACAAAATCGGAATTCCGCCCCTAACACTTAAATCGGGATTGGCAAACCTTTCCCCATCTAAATAAAGAATTTCTTTTCCTTGAATGCGCCAACGGGTAATAATACCACCCCGTTCTGGAACAACTTCCAGTTGCGAACCTGCGCTTTCATCAGAAAGAATATAGGTTTTGTATTGCTGCTGTTGAATCGCTATAGAAAACACAATATTTACTCCTCATTGCTAATTGGCATGGGGCATTGGGCATGGGGCATGGGGCATTGATTTCCTCCTTTTCCCCAGTCCCCAGTCCCTTGTCCCCAATCCCCAACTTACTCGTCTTCTGCAAACACAAAGCGATATAACTCACTAGGATCTGGTTCGGGGCTACTTTCGGCGAATTTTACCGCATCGTCGACGACACCCTGAATTTTGCGATCGATGCCTTTGAGTTCTTCTTGATCTGACAAATTGTGTTCAATTAAATAAGCTGCTAGCTTCTTAATTGGATCGCGGGCAAACCAGAATTCTTTTTCGGCTTTGCTGCGTAGTTCGTCTGGATCTGCTAGGGAGTGACCGCGGAAACGGTAAGTTAAGGCTTCAATTACGGTCGGGCCTTCTCCAGCACGGGCACGGGCGACAGCTTCTTGGGCGACAGCACGCACAGCTAGCACATCCATACCGTCTACTTCTACACCCGCCATGTTAAAGGCACTGGCTTTTTTGTAAATTTCTGGGTCAGAAGTAGCGCGATCGTGAGCCATCCCAATTGCCCACTTGTTATTTTCGATCACAAACAGAATTGGCAGTTTCCATAAAGCTGCCATATTCAAAGTTTCAAAGAATTGGCCATTGTTAGCAGCACCATCACCAAAAAAGCAAGCGGTAACTTGGTCAGCATTTTGATCGCCCAATACCTCGCGGCGGTATTTACTTTGAAAAGCTGCACCAGCTGCTACAGGGATACCTTCAGCCACAAAAGCATAACCACCTAGTAAGCGATGTTCCGCAGAAAACATATGCATAGAACCACCACGGCCTTTGCTACAACCTGTGGATTTGCCAAATAACTCTGCCATGACTTCTCTGGCTGGAACTCCTGCACTTAAAGCATGGACGTGATCGCGGTAGGTACTGGAAACATAATCTTCTCCTGGTCGCATCGCCCCTTGAATAACGCCAGTGGAAACGGCTTCTTGACCGTTATACAAATGGACAAAACCAAACATTTTGCCTCTGTAGTACATTTCGGCGCATTTGTCTTCAAAAAAGCGCCCTAAGACCATGTCCTCATACAACCGCAAGCCTTCTTCTTTAGTTATCTTGACAGTAGCGGTATTAAAGGTGGGTAACGTGCGTTCTTGAACCATTATTTGTATAGTATCCCTGTCGCGTCAAACTGCAATTTACGATTTTTAACTGAGTCAACAATCAAAATTTATGTACCAAAAATCACATCTGTAAATGGGTGATTTTTGATTTTTAATTTTTGATTTTCAATTTTATAGCCCACCTACCAGACAGCTATTACCATCAAAGCAAAAGCCGTCCTGAAAGTTAAATCCACACCCCTTTATAGGCTATCAATCAGGATAGCTTGCTTTCTGCATATCCATTAACAATTTGGCAAAAATCAGGACGCTAATTCCGGCTCTAGCTAAATACTTAGTTAGATAATTGTAATTCAAGTCTAGGAATGATATGATTTCCTTCTCTAGTTATCAATAGGGAATTCTACCAAGCGGTGATTTGATTGCCGTATTATTAGACGTATTAGTGATAAATTCTTAAAAAAATCTAACACTAACTTACGTGAACACAAAACAAGATCCTTGTCTACCTTCAAGACAAGTTTCAATCAGCAATAGCTTTGTTGTAGTGGGCATTTGGTAGCCGCTAAAAATTAACACATCTGTGTTGACATATCATCATCAGCAATGTTATCTGAGTTTATTTAAGGTTTCTAGACCATAAATATACCTCAAGATACAAGACAGCAATAGTCAAAATTTGGGAAGTCAATTATAAATATGACGGTTGTCTTTATTGTGCCAACCGCAAAATTGGGGTAAGTTAGCATCACTGTGATTGCTAGCTCTGACTTTATACTCATCTAAAAGTATGAGTATATAAGTATTGATACATCTACCATATAAGTAGAATATATCAAGCTAGCTTGTTTTACCAAGAAAATAATTACTAGAATACACGGAGGTTTAAATGTTTTTAAAATTACAAATCTTGTACTAATTAGAAAAGCGGAATTTGTAGTTTATAGTATCCAAGGCTCATAGCCTCTGGTAAAAAATCAAAATACTAAGAATTAAGACAAAAAGCTGACCCTTTCTAGGCGAAGGCAAAATATAGGTACTAGAATATGACTCAAATTTCGGGAGGATACAAAACAAGTTGTTGCAATATACACTTGTGGTGTAAAGTCAACACGGTATTATTATGGCACGGTTTTACATGCCTGGGACGCTTTAAGTGAATTATGTTGATCGCGGTGCAGGGGAAGTAGGCTGTGCGAATTCCGCTAGATTACTACCGAATTTTAGGACTACCGTTAGCGGCAAGTGAAGAACAATTGCGGCAAGCATATAGCGATCGCATTGTACAGTTGCCGCGACGAGAGTATTCTCAAGCAGCAATTTCTTCGCGCAAACAACTTATAGAAGAAGCTTACGTGGTTTTATCAGATCCAAAAGAACGTAGCAGTTACGATCAGCTGTATCTTGCCCATGCTTATGACCCTGATGGTACTGCCTCTGCGACCATAGCAGTTGACAACCGCTCCGGACACAATAATGGTGCAATTGATACACAAAATCTCAGTATTGAAATTGCTCAAGATGAGTTAGTAGGTGCTTTACTGATTTTACAAGACTTAGGAGAGTATGAAATAGTACTCAAATTAGGTCGTCCATACTTAGTGCATAAAAATAATGGAGGAGAGAGCAAAACAGGCAATAATTTAGCCACTGAAGAAGGGCGAGAAAGCGATCGCCCTGATGTTGTTCTTACCATTGCTTTAGCTTGTCTAGAATTGGGACGGGAGCAATGGCAGCAAGGTCATTACGAAAACGCCGCCAATTCTTTAGAAACTGGTCTAGAAGTTCTATCTCGCGAAGAGTTATTTCCCAGCGTACAGGCAGAAATTCAAGCAGATCTTTATAAATTGCGGCCATATCGGATTCTGGAATTACTGGCGTTAAGCGAAACCAACATCGCTGAACGTCGCCAAGGACTGGAATTATTGCAGAATATCCTAGACGATCGCGGTGGCATTGATGGCAATGGTAATGATGAATCAGGTCTGAACATTGATGACTTTTTGCGATTTATCCAGCAGTTACGTAACCACCTAACTGTCGCAGAACAGCACAAGTTATTTGAAGCAGAAAGCAAACGTCCTTCTGCTGTTGCTACCTATTTGGCTGTTTATGCCTTGATAGCACGGGGTTTTGTGCAACGTCAACCAGCCTTGATTCGCCAAGCCAAGCAAATGTTGATGCGTTTGGGTAAGCGCCAAGATGTACATTTAGAACAATCACTCTGTGCGCTGTTACTAGGGCAAACTGAAGAAGCTACCCGCGTTTTAGAACTCAGCCAAGAATACGAGGCTTTAGCTTTTATTCGGGAAAAATCTCAAGATTCTCCAGACTTGTTACCTGGTCTATGTCTCTATGGAGAACAGTGGTTACAACATGAAGTGTTCCCCCACTTCCGAGATTTAAACAAGCAGACGGCTTCTCTTAAGAGTTACTTTGCTCAACCACAGGTACAAGCCTATTTAGAAGTTTTGCCTTCGGATGCAGAAACAACTAATGAATCGGCTGTAATTAACCGTCAACCTTTATCGCCACCACCAAACAACAATACCCAGAACCGTAACAACGTTCCTGGGAGTTCTCGACAATTCCGTCATAGCAGGCCTCCTGACCCAGACTTACCAGAAACTTCGCCCAGATGGAGATCATCAACCCCGATATCTGGTAGCTATCGCACACCAGATACGCCAGTAACACAGTTTCCATCTGCCGAACGGACAGCTAAGGAACCTCACCAAAACTCGAATGGTGCAGCTAGGGTTTCTCCACCAGATCAAGCTTCTCAACGTAGGCGGCGCAAACCAAGTCCATCTGCTAGCCGAGAACGTGCATTAGATACCCGACAACGTCATCCGCAGAGACGGCGTAATTTTGCCAACTCCCTAGAAGGCAAAACCCGCCTCGTATGGACTGTATTGGTTTCTTTGATTGTCATAGTTGTTTTTTGGTTCATAGTCTCCACAACCTTTGGATTTGTCAGAAGTATCTTTACTCCATCGCTAAAGTTACCAGCAGGCGAACAATTATCTATAGAAATTAATCAACCTGTTATCGAGATTCCTGACCCCAACAGCAAACCACAGACCTCAGACGGGCCTTTAACAACTACGACAGCTGAGGAAATTATTCGGAGTTGGTTATCTACCAAAGCGGCTGCTTTAGGGCCAAATCATGAGGTTGATAATTTACAACAAATTTTAACTGGTTCATCTTTATTGCAATGGCGTTCAATTGCCCTGCAAGATAAATCCGAGAACCGTTATCGAAAATACGAACATAGCCTCAAAGTAGAATCTGTAGAGAAAACTGATACCGATAGCGATCGCACAGCCGTGGAAGCTACTGTCAAGGAGATCACTCAGTTCTATCAACATGGTCAACTACAGAAAGCTTCGGACGAAACTTTGCGTGTTAAGTATAATTTGGTTCGCCAAGAAGGTATTTGGCGCATCCAGAGTATGTCAGTTGTCAACAAAATTACTATGAACTTTTAAGCTGTTGAGCATTTAATATTGTATGTTCCCTAAAAATAGAACTCTTACGGAGTAAACCTTAAAGCCCCTGGTTATACAAACTAGAAAGTACATTAGTTAAACAGGAGCTAAAGGCTAGAGGATAAATACTAGTAGTTTTTTACTCAGCACTCAGGGCTCAGCACTTTTTCCATTCATGCCATAACTGTCGTAGGGACACAAGCATTGTTTGTGTCCCTACGACTTTTTTAGCGTAAAAGTTATTGTCATGAAATCTTGATAATACAGTCTAGTCACTTTGAGCCCCGCAGTAGCAATGTCATGGTTTCATAACATTATGATCCCCAAAGGGCTGATAGATTCGTGAAATACCTGAAAAAGCGTCTTTAGACCCCTTGATCCCAACCGAGAGTTACTGCTTAATATTTATAAACAAGAACTCCACTTGATCCCAAAAAGATGCTGATTTTGGCTTGACTTGGAATTGAAAGGGAGTGACTCTCAATTTAATAACCATTTAACAAACTACCAACACTGGGCAATACCAGAAGTCAGGAATAAGAAATTCATCTGGAGTTGGATGAAATGTTACTTAGCATTCTGTAACCCGGAGAAATCATTTACCTTTCAAACTACTGGAGGCCAAATTAATGGCAAAAGAACGCCCGCCGCTAGAAGAGATGACATTGCGGCAATTACGCAAAGTAGCAAGTGAATATGGAATTTCTCGCTACAGCCGGATGCGTAAATCACAATTACTGGCATCAATTCAAGAAGTTCAGCGCAGCAAGTTTTCGCTTAGTCCATCTCGTTCACTGGAGGCACAGGAAACCGTGGAAGCAGCAAAATTCGAGTTAGGTCAAGAAGATCGTAATGGTGGTTTGCTCATTGATGTTGATGAGGAACTAGGAGATCTACCTGCTGGTTACGGTGAAAGCCGGATTGTACTTTTACCACGCGATCCTCAGTGGGCTTACACCTACTGGGATGTTCCCAATGAGCATAAAGAAGAACTACGGAGACAAGGGGGACAACAGCTAGCGCTGCGAATTTATGATGTTACCGACATCAATATTGAATTCCAAAGTCCCCACAGCCTGCAAGAATATCCTGCTGATGAATTGGCTAGAGAATGGTATCTACCAATTCCCGTGAGCGATCGCGACTATGTAATTGATATTGGCTATCGTGCTGTTGACGGACGCTGGTTAGTTCTAGCGCGTTCTGCACGTGTACATATTCCTCCTGTCTATCCTTCAGACTGGATTGAAGATGTATTCGTCACCGTCAACTTTGAAGAAGACTTGCGTGGTAAGACTGTTTACGAATTGGTTCCCCCAGCCAAGAAAATTCCTACCACAGCCTACGCTAACGCTAACGGTAACCCGATTTACGACCAAATCTTTGGTATGGCGGAATCTGCTGAAGCACAACGTGTTGCAGGTTCTCTGTTTGGTTCCATGCAGCACGTACCTGGTTCTGTAACACCAGAACAGGCTATTAGCTCCTACATTTTCCCATCTGGTGTAGGTATGTGGGCAGTTCCCACCACCTCTGGTTTAAATATGTCTGGTGTGGGAATGTCTGGTGTTGGCTTCTCCGCCTCCGCTGTACCAGTACGTCCTCGCAAGTTCTGGTTAATTGCTGATGCTGAGTTAATTGTCTACGGTGCAACCGAACCAGATGCTACGGTTACAATTGGCGGTCGTCCAATTAAGCTGAATCCAGATGGTACATTCCGCTTCCAAATGTCCTTCCAAGATGGTTTAATCGACTATCCTATTTTGGCTGTTGCTGCTGATGGCGAGCAAACCCGCTCAATTCACATGAAGTTTAATCGTGAAACACCATCCCGCAATACCAACACCAAAGACGAAGCCGTTTTAGAATGGCTGTCTTAATTGGTAATTTTGCATTGACTCCAGATTGAATAAATTTTTACCCGCTATAGTAATTCTGTAGCGGGTTTTTGTATTTAATTGGGAATTGGGAATTGGTAATTGATAATTGGTAATGGGTAATTGGTCATAAAAAACACCAAATCCCAAAGAGAAAACAGCAACTAACAAATGAAAAAATTATTTTTATTATCTATTTTTGTAATCACGCTCAATCTATTATCTGGCTGTAAAGATAATACATCCAATGCAGCCCAAGAATCAGCTAAGACTACTTGCCTTGGCAAAAATGCTAATTTTAGTATTGAGTTTTTCAAAGCTGACAATCTAGGGAAAAAATTTGATAGAGGGATCAATCATGTGATTGTTTTTAACCCTGGCTCAGAAAAATTAGATTTTAAGGTAAATGTTGGACTTGCTCATAAACTTTACGCTAAAAATAGCCAAGGAAAATTGCGTAAGGAATATGTGCCAAAAATTTTTCGAGAAATCATTGCTGATGAAAATTCTAAATTAAACGGACAAACGCCAATCGCAGCAATTAATGCTGATTATATAGATACTGATAACAAACCACAGGGGTTAAATATTTCTCGCGGATTCGATTATTCTGGTGACTTTAAAAATAAACGTTCTTCTTTTGGGGTATCTGGAGGTAACCCAAAAAATAGAAAAGCCACTATCCAGGCTGGTAGAAGAAAAGAGGAAATTCTTAATTACAACTTAGTAGGAGGTAATGGGAGATTTTATCGGGGCGGTCAATTTAAAGATATTTGTAACGATTTGGGAGAATTTGCTTGTAAACAAGCAACTAATCGTTCTTTAGCTGCAATCACCGATAAAGGATACGTAATTTTGCTAGTAAATGATGCTAAAGCCAATTCTAATATTGAATTTTCCCAAAATAATCAAGAATTATTACCCGATAAATTTGATGATGTTCTAGAAGGCATTGCTAAGAATAATTGTTTGGGCAAAATTCAAGAAGGAATATTATTTGATGGCGGGATGTCTCCGGGCTTATTTTACAATAATAAAATCTACGTAGAAAATGCAGGGCCGATTGGTTCAGTATTTTTGATATATAAAAAATAGCAGATTTACAGATATATAGATAATCTTAGAGGTATAGGAATCCGATTTGATTTTGGAAAAAATTTCATTAATGTAAAGTGCGTTAGGCGTAAGCTGTAAAATACGAAAAGCGTTAACACTGATGCGTTACGCTATCGCTAACGCATCCTACGTGAACTGATTTGTGTAATAATTTTATTGCCTTGTTGATATTCTATTTTAGACGGCTTCTTGAATGTTTAAGAATCAGCAAAAGGTTGCTTTAATATGCCAATAGTTAATCAGATAATTGAAATTTCAACCCAAGAAGGAATTAATATTCATAACATCACACCACAAATTCAGGATTTTATTGCCTCAACATCAATTCAAAATGGACAGGCTTTAATCTTTTCTCGACATACAACAACAGCTTTAGCTATTAACGAAAATGAAGAAAGGCTGTTAGAAGATATCAAAGTATTCTTGCGGAAATTAGCACCAGAATCAGACCGATACTTACATAATGATTTGCATTTAAGGGTTGTCCCAGAAGATGAACCAATGAATGCTCATTCTCATTTAATGGCAATGATGCTCAGTACTAGTGAAGTAATTCCGATTGTGGATGGAAAATTAGCTTTAGGAACTTGGCAATCAGTTTTATTTTTTGAATTAGATGGGCCGCGACAAAGAACAGTATTTGTACAAATTTCTGGAGAGTAGCAAATAAAGATGAGATAAATTTCAGGACTTACGCAACTGGTAAACTCATCTTCTGGTTTAAGAGTCAAGGGTCAAAACTTCAGGTCTTTGGTGTGAGTTTTAGGGCATTTCGGTAAACTAATATCTGTTTATTTGGCAATACCTTTACGAGGTTGGCGTAATCTTAAAATAGCGCCGGAAACACCAACAAGTAATAAAGCCAAAGTAGGATTTGGTTCAGGAACTGCAACAATACCCACCCTATTAATACCTAAAGCACGATTTGGCACAGAACTGCTAAAAACAAGCCGTGAGATATTGGCTGTTTCACTGCGAATTCCTAAGAATGAGGCAGAATTATCTAGTGCTAGTGAGGAAGTTCCTTGTATTGAGAAGCTACCTACTAGGTTATCCCCTTGATCAAAAGCTGAGATAAATGCTGTAAATTCTGGAGTATCGTCTACAGTTATTTGAGTACCAGCAGCAAATACAGGCTGGCTAAAATTAATAGTTATCGGCCCTGGATTACCGATAGCAGGAAATGTACCTGGTCGAAGACCTGTAAATAAGACAAAATCACCATCAGCAAAGTTAGTTGGAATACCTTGAGGAATAGTGCTGGTTTTAAAGACAAATGGTGGAGTTAAAGCAGCCAGATTAGGGATATTTACATTCATACCTAATCCGCCTTGGGATGTTGCGGAAAAAGAGTTAGGCAAAAAATCTGTTGGGTTGGGATTAAAGGGATTGTAGACTTTACCTAAACTAGACCAATCTATTTGGTCATTACTTTCTAAAGCAGCACGGGAATTTACTAAGATAGCTGCTTTAACTTGTAATGGTGTAACTGCTAAAAAAGCTGTTATTGCTATGTTTGTAGTAATTATTGGTAAATATTTGATTGATAAATTCAGTATTTTTTTCGTAGTAAATATCACTTAATTATCCTCAATTATGCATTATTACTGGCGAAAATATGGCTAATGTTCAGTGCAACTTATCTTTCATCGTCTAGTAAATTGAGCAGCATGATGATGAATTTACATTAAAATTATGTAAAATTACTGAATATCTATAAAAAATCAGCAAAAATTCTACCTAAAAAGGAAATCACTAATTAGGGTTTGTTGAAGTGAGGATGTATTGCTACTAACCAACATGATTGTAAAGTGTTGTTTAGCAGCAAGTGCGATCGCCTGGGCAACTAATCCAAACTAAATTCTGCAAATTCTAGTTGCCCAAACAATTGATTTTTATCGATTGCTGATAAAACCTGATTATTAGCACGGTCAGAATTTAAAGCCTGAACTACTAACTGTGCTACATCTGCACGATGGATACTGCCCACAATCCGCGGATCTGCGGTTAAAACTCCATTGCCTGTTGCTGGTTCCGACTTTAGCCCACCGGGACGGATGATGGTATAAGTGAGTCCGCTAGCAATTAAGTATTGTTCTGCCTTGTCTTTTTCTACCAAGATGTCTTTTAAAGCGGCTAAAGCTTGAGGAGGTACTGCGCCAATACTATCCCCAGTGCCAATGGAAGAAACCAAAATAAACTTTTTGACTCCAGCTTTGACAGCCGCATCAATCAAATTTTTATTCCCAGGGTAATCGGGTCTGTTAGTTTCATTAGGTAAACCACCCAGGGTACTGATAACAGTATCGATGGGTTCGTCTGCAAGAATCGCACGTTCTACATCTTCTACGTTTAAGGCATCTCCGAACACCACTTGAATACCTAAAGCCTCTAGTTCAGCAGCAGCGGCTTCGGTTCTCAGTAAGGCTTTAACTTTGAGTTGTTGTGCTGTTAAATTGGCTATTTCTCGACCAACACCACGGCTGGCTCCGGCCAGAAAAATGTAAGATGCCTGTGTCATAGCTGATTGTGATTTCTGTTTTAGGACTGATTATGCTCAAAGGATTTTAACAAAACATCGATGAGAATTTTGAGCGGTTAGCATTAACAGAGCGTCAACTGAAATTAGCCTGACTGCAATAGCTGGAAAAAGGTACAAAACCTTTCCCCCTCGCCCCTTAACCTTTTCCCGACTTCTGCAAGTCCATTTACCATAGATGTAATCTGGCTGAAAGTTTGGCAGGAAATTTTGCTGATACAAAACCGTTATCGTTTACTCCAGGTAATTGGGAAGGGGGGATTCTGTAAAACCTACCTCGCTGTGGATGAGAGTCAATTTCCTCCTGTTCCGTGCATTGTCCAACAATTTTCGCATCACAATCAAACACCAGAAAGCTTTGTAAAAGTAGCACAGCAGTTAAAGCTACTAGGTGAACATCCTCAAATTCCGGCTTTACTTTCCCATTTTCAAGATGACCAATATTGCTACTTAGTACAAGAATTTATCGCAGGTACTAATTTAGCTACCATACTGGAAGCAGAAGGAACTTTTAGCGAAAATCAAATTTGGCAACTGTTAGCAAATATATTACCTGTTCTCAAATTTATTCGCGATCGCAATATCATCCACGGCGATATCAAACCCGAAAATATTATCCGCACTGCTGCTGGAGAATTCGTCTTAGTTGATTTTGCGGCGGCTCAACTGGTGAGTGTAGTTGACCAGTTCATCAGTAAAATCTGCATGGGTAGCCCTGAATATATCGCACCAGAACAAGCCAGGGGAAAAGCAGTTTTTGCTAGCGATATTTATAGTTTGGGTGTAACTTGCATTTATTTACTCACCGAAGTTTCGCCCTTTGATTTATACGATGTCGCCAATGATTGCTGGGTTTGGCAAGATTATCTTAGCAATAAGGTAAGTGAACGACTCATAAAAATTCTCAACAAACTGCTGCAAAAATCCATTAGCCAGCGCTTCCAATCTGCTGATGAAGTCATGCTAGCAATGGGAATTACAGACAAAACAAATTATCTGCGTTCATCTGCGTTCATCGGCGGTTCAAAACTTCCCAAACCTCTATGGCAATGCATACATACCTTGAGTGGCATTCCTAGCGCCTGTGCGGGGATAAACTGTGTTAGCTTCAACCCTGATGGCACACAATTAGCCAGTGGTGACGACAAAATTATTAAATTTTGGGATGTAAATAGCCAAACCGCCTTAGCTACCCTATCAGGACATTCCCAAGCTGTAAAATCAGTCGCCTACAGTCCTGATGGCAAACTATTAGCCACCGCTAGCGATGATCAAACTATCAAATTGTGGGATGTCAATAAATTACAAGAAATTTACACCTTAGTTGGACATTCACACGCCGTTAAATCAGTGGCTTTCAGTCCCGATGGGCAAATTTTGGCTAGTGGTAGTTGGGATAAAACAGTCAAACTGTGGGATGTCAATACTGGCAAAGAAATTTCTACTTTGATTAAACACCAATTACAGGTAAATTCCGTAGCATTTAGCCCTCAAGGGCAGCTTTTAGCCAGCACCAGTTTTGATCGAACAATTTGCTTGTGGCAGCTTTCGGAAACGAGAGAATTTAAAAACCGCCCAGATTACACCTTGTTAGGCACCCTTTCGGGTCATGCATGGGCGGTTTTGACTGTCGCTTTTAGTCCCGATGGAAAAATTTTAGCGACGGGTAGCGACGATAACACGATTAAATTGTGGGAGGTAAACACTGGTCAGGTAATTACCACACTGTTAGGCCATTCTTGGTCAGTTTTAGCCTTAGCTTTCACATCGGATGGCACAATGTTGATTAGTGCCAGTCGCGATCGCACTGTTAAACTTTGGAATGTTAGCACAGCAGCAGAAATTGCTACTCTCTCTGGCCATGCCGACTCTGTATGTACCATTGCTGTCAGCCCTGATGCACAACTGATTGCTAGTGGCAGCAGGGACAAGACCATCAAATTGTGGCACCTTGTAGAACAGCAGGGCAGCTAATGAGGCAATATCAGGCGCTACCTGTAAAAGCCACTTCGGGAAACTTCAGTTGCGCTTCTGCCATCGGACGGTTTCTGCCTTCCTCTTGCCAGTAGTTAATCACTTCTGTGGCTTTGTTGAGTAACTCAACACGATCCAGGTCAGTAATCCAATGTTTAGATTCTAGTTCCTTCTTTAGCTCTTCCCAAGCATCATTTCTGGGCCAGAAAAAGTACTTGGTTAAAGGACTGGTGCCCTTACCTACAATTTGGTCAACTGCGAGAGCAACGTTCTCGTCTAACCAAAGAATTTTCAAAATAAACTTGGTCAATCACACCTCCGGAGTATATCCCAGCATTACTTACTAAGTCAGCGATCGCTTATTTTAACGCAATACTATACCAGATGGCTAAATAGTTTGGGCATAGGGCATTGGGTAGTTATTATTTACAGGAGTAGTGTTAGAAGACCTGATTTTGAAGATTTAGTGGTTTATCAATTGGCTGAAAAGCTAGCGAATGAAATTTGGCAGATTGTGAAGGGATAAGATAATTTCTCTCAAGATACAATATGCCCCATGCCCCATGCCCTATATTTATGACAGAAAAATTTTCACCAAAAGCGATCGCAGTTTTTGATATTGATGGCGTAATTCGTGATGTTAGTGGTTCCTATCGTCGCGCGATCGCAGATACTGTTGAGTATTTTACCAATCAAGCGTATCGCCCCACACCATTAGATATTGACCAACTGAAGTCTGAAGGTATTTGGAATAATGATTGGGAAGCATCCCAGGAGTTGATTTACCGTTATTTCCAAACTCAAGGACAGCCACGAGAACAACTACAGCTTGATTACAACAATATAATTACTTTTTTTCAATCCCGTTACCGAGGTACAGACCCCAACAATTTCACTGGCTATATTTGTGATGAACCCTTGTTATTACAACCCAGCTACTTAGAACAACTCACACAAGCGAATATTGCTTGGGGATTTTTTAGTGGTGCTACTCGTGGTTCGGCTAACTATGTTTTGCAAAAACGCCTAGGTTTACAGTCTCCTGTATTAATTGCGATGGAAGATGCGCCAGGTAAACCAGATCCCACAGGACTTTTTGCGACTGTACAAATCTTAGATAATGGCTGCGATTCTTTACCTGCTGTGGTTTATGTAGGAGATACCGTAGCTGATATGTACACCGTGGAAAAAGCGCGCAATCAGCAGCCGCACCGCACTTGGATTGGTGTAGGTGTTTTACCACCTCATGTGCAAGAAACAGCTGCGCGTCGTGATGCTTATGCTGAAACACTCAAAAAAGCAGGGGCAGCTATAGTTCTCAGTAATGTGCAAGAATTAACACCAGAGCAGATTCAAAAATTAGACGGTTAAGCTTTTGCATCTGACTTTCATAATTCCATAGGTAATACCAAAACATAATTTTGAGCGAACCTAGAAACCTTTATGGGTTCAGGAACGTTTTTGAGTCATATCCGGCGTAAATTACGAATTACGAGTTGGTATTACCGATGATCAAAAGTCTCCGCCACCATCACAAAATGGTAGCCCTAGCCCTTTTATTTCTGCTTACTGTATGCTTTACGCTGGTAAGCGTGCGTTCATTTGGGCAAACAATTATGACATCAGCACCGCAATTGCTGACTGATCCATTTTTGCAACTACCAACTGAAAACTCAGTGCGAGTAGTTTGGTTTACAGAGTTCGCTGGTAGTAAACATACAGTCAATTACGGAGAAAATCTCACTCAGACTGCCCGGGCAAGTACAATTAAACTGAGTCGCACAAGAGAAGATCAGCGATCGCATATCGGTAAGCAAGCCGGAGATGGTCAAGTTTATCAAAAACCTGTTTGGCGTGATATTTGGCGACATGAGGCTGAGGTAACTGGGTTAACTCCTGGTGTACGGATGAATTATCGGATTACGAGTGTGCGGGAAGATGGGGAAAGTGTCAGCAGCGATATTTTTAGCCTTGCACCTAACCCCAAACCAGGGACACCATTGAAAATTTTACTCACCTCAGACCATCAACTCAAGCCGATGACAGCAGCAAATCTGCAAAAGGTGGTAGAAACAGTAGGCAGAGTAGACGCAGTTTGGTTTGCTGGTGATTTAGTTAATATAAGCGATCGCGCTTCGGAATGGTTTGATGATAATCGCGGTGGTGCTTTCTTTCCCGGATTACAAGGCCGCGCTAACTATGAAATGAACCACGATGGCGTAAAAACTTCCTATACTGGCGGCAAAATCATTCAACACGCACCCTTATTTCCCTGCATTGGCAATCATGAGGTGATGGGAAGATTCCAAAGAACTGCAACTTTAGACGATGAATTTAATGATACAATTCCCCGCGCCGTAGCTCAAAGATTATATAGCGGCAAATCTTTGAAAGATAATTCTTTTAATGCCGATACTTACGAAGAGATTTTCACTTTACCAAAAAGTAAAGCAGGTGGAAAGCGATATTATGCTGTTACCTTTGGTGATGTGCGTTTAGTGGTACTTTATGCCACTAATATGTGGCGGAGTCCTTACTTGAATGGCAAGTATAAAGGTAGATATGACGAAATCACCCAAGATTTAAATAATCCTGAAAATTGGGGCTATGGGCAGTTAATTTATGAACCAATTGCTAAAGGTAGCGATCAGTACAATTGGCTAGAAGCAGAACTGAATAGCAATGAATTTAAACAAGCAAAATACAAAGTTGTGATGTTTCATCATCCCCCTCATACTTTGGGTGATAACATCGTCCCAGCTTATACAGATCCAGTGCAAATAATTGAGCGAGATAATGTTGGTAATATCAAAGCAGTGCGTTACGAATATCCTAAAGATGCTGATTATCTCATTCGCGATGTCATGCCTTTACTAGAAACTGCTAATGTGCAATTTGTTTTATATGGGCATTCTCATTTGTGGAATCGCTTTGTTAGTCCTAACGGAATGCACTTTTTAGAAACATCGAATGTTGGCAATTCTTATGGTGCAGCTTGGGGTGAAAGAAAGCGAGAAGTCCCATCTGGATATCAAGAAGAATATGTGGTATCAGGCGATCCAAACGATTTAGAGCCAATAGTACCAACAATTGCTCCATTATTAGGAGAAGATGGTAAACCTATGCCTTATATTGCAAGTAACGACATCACAGTTTTTAGTATTTTCGATACAGCCACAGGTACAGTTAGCAGCTATCGTTTTGATACTCGCAAACCCGACTCTGAGGTAATTAAGTTTGATGAATTTGCGTTGAAATCTAGTCGGATGTAGGGTGTGTTGTCGCGTAGCGCAACGCACCAAAATTGTTGGGTTTCGCTTTACTCAACCCAACCTACAGAACTTTTTTAAATATCTCAGATAGGTAACCCAATTCAAAATCTAAAATTCAATATTTTATCATCTTGTTGGCTAGACATTTTGTCAGCCCTCCAAGTTCAATTTAGAACAGCTAATTACAACAGGCAATTGCACAGTAACATCAGTTCCAATCAATGCCTGAGACTGAATACATAATTTACCACCATGAGCATTTACAATGCGTTTAGTAATAGCAAGTCCCAACCCTGTACCCTCTGATTTTGTAGAGAAAAATGGTTGTGAAAGCTTGCAGAGAATTTCTGGTGGAATGGGATTGCCATCATTATGTACATTAATACAAACTTCACCAGGTAGCGCAGTATTTACTTCCCACCTGATAACATCTCCATCTGCAACAGCTTCACAAGCATTGCGAACAATATTAATAAAAACTTGTTTCAGCTTGTCTTTATCCCCGGATATTTTGACCGCAGAAGATGCAGGGAGAAATTCAATTTCGCGGTTTAAAGCTTCTGGCATTTCCTGTATTGTTAACAGCAACTCACGAATAAAATCATTCACATCTAATTTGCAAAGTTGCAATACTTGAGGTTTAGCGTAGAGCAAAATTTCACTCAATAGACGTTCTAAACGACTAGCTTCGCTCAATGCTAAAGATAATCTCTCTTGAGCAGCTTCCGTTAAAATAGTTTTCTTAAAATACTTCAATCCCATAACCATAGTCGTTAAGGGATTACGAATTTCATGGACAATAATCGATGAAAACTCGCCAATAGCGGCTAATCTTTCCTGTTCAACTAATTTAGCCTGTGCTGCTCGTAATTCTGCTGTACGTTTTTCTACTTCCGCCTCTAATTTTTGATTAAATTCACATTGTTTTTGATATAAATGATAGTGATCGATTGCCGTAGCTGCACGTTCTGCAAATAGTTCTACAATTTGAATTTCATCAGATGTAAATTCACGTGCTTGTTGATGAAAAGAGCAAATTGTCCCAAATACTTGACCTTCAGAAGTTTGCAAAGGTATGCCTAAATATGCGCGATAACCGGGTGCAGGTTTGCCATATTCAGGATTAGCAACAGCATCCTCAACAGCTAATGTCCGCTTAATGTCCATTACTGTACCAATGAGCAGACCATGTAATGCATAAACACGCGGTGCATCTTCAGCCATGTCAATACTGCTGGCTAGAATAGTTTCAAAACCTTCTTGGCAAAAGGTAACAACAGTCCAATCAACTGCTATTAACTCGCTAACTCCGCAAGCAATGTTATGCAAATAGCTGCTTAGTTCACCAGTCCGATAATTTAAAGAAGATAAAAGCTCTATTATTCGTCGTTCACGCTGCCAAGATTGGTGTTGTACCAACATTTGGCTATTACTGGTGTTGCTCATGGATATAAGTTACCAAATTTATCAAAAAGAATGAAAAAATTAATGAATAAATTTCTTCTACTCAATAAAAAGTAGAGATTACAGAGGATTTTATAGCCAAATTCTACTAGAGATAGATGCCGTGCGTATACATCACAATTATGAATATTTGCTTAAATTAACTTAAAAATATGCAATGACAATTCAAAATTGAAATTTTGCTGAGAAATTCATAAGAAATTTCAGGGTAAAATTTCAGCTTCAGCTATAAAAGTCCTTATTTCTGCATAATTTTTATCTGGAGTGACAAAGCAATAATTACTATAAAGGTTAAGCAACAGGATTTTAAGTTATGCAATTCAAACATTTATTAATGGTTAGTGCTGTTTCCCTCATCATGGTTAGCTGTGTGGGAACCGTCTCGAAGAATCAGGATACTGTAAATGCATCTGTTAGCCCAACACCGACTTCAGTAAAGCCTTTATCCCAATCAGCAACTTCTCAAAATTTAAATGTAAATAAATATGGTGCATTTACTTCTGGTGAACACACCACTCAAGGTATTGCCCGTATTACTACCAAAAATGGCAAATCTATTCTGGAACTAGATAAGTCTTTTAAAACTTCTACTTCTGGCCCAGATTTAGTAGTAATTTTACATCGCTCAGATAATGTTTTAGGTTCAACTCAGCCACCATCATATCCTTTAAAAAAAGATGATTATGTGATTATCGCACCTTTACAAAAATATAGTGGCGCTCAAACTTATGCCATCCCTAACAACATCAACTTAGCCGATTATAAATCAGCAGCTATTTGGTGTCGGAAGTTTAATGCTACTTTTGGCGCGGCTCGTTTGAGCAGTTAAAAATTATCTAAAAACTGAGAATTGCTGAGAAGGAAATAATTATGAAATTAGCAGGAAAAGTTGCCTTAGTTACTGGTAGTAGCCAAGGAATCGGCCAAGGTATTGTCCTTCGTCTAGCTCAAGAAGGAGCCGATGTTGTGATTAATTATCGCTCTCATCCAGAAGGAGCAGAGGAAACTTTAGCAAAGGTAGAAGCTGCTGGTGGTAAGTGTTACATGGCTCAGTGTCCTCAATCTCATGGTTACACAGTTCAAGCAGATTTAGGAAGTGTAGATGAAGTACGGCAATTAGTTGCAGAAAGCATTCAGCATTTTGGCAAGTTAGATATTTTGGTAAACAATGCCGGAATTGAAAAACATGCACCATTTTGGCAAGTCTCAGAAGCCGATTATGATGCTGTGATGAATGTCAATTTAAAAGGAGTTTTCTTTGCTACGCAAACTTTCGTCAAACATTTAATTGAAACTAAAAGAACAGGAAAAATTATTAATATTAGTTCCGTCCATGAAGAATTACCATTTCCTAATTTTACGGCTTACTGTGCTAGTAAAGGCGGAATGAAAATGCTAACTCGCAACTTAGCTGTGGAATTAGGTTCTCTGGGCATTACAATTAATAATGTTGCGCCTGGAGCAATAGAAACTCCGATTAATACTAAACTTTTAAACAACCCTGAAAAACTAGGGGCGCTCTTACAAAATATTCCCCTTGGTCGTTTAGGACAACCACAGGATGTTGCTTCTCTAGTTGCATTCTTAGCTTCTGCTGATGCTAACTACATTACAGGTAGCACCTTCTTTGTTGATGGTGGATTGTTGTGGAATTATCAGGAACAGTAGATAAAAAACTATGTTGGATTCATCTTTATTTATTCCTGTCATCCTTGGTACTCCGCGTCAAGGTCGCCAGAGTGAATATGTCGCTAAATTTATTGTGGAACAAGTTGCCACACGCGATCGCCTCCAGACCGAACTGATAGATATTAGAAATATAGCGATCGCAACTGACGATGCAGGCGAATCAATCAAAGATCCTCAATTCTCCGCCACCATTGAACGCGCCGATGGATTAATCATTGTGGCCCCAGAATACAATCATGGTTATCCAGGCTTGCTGAAGCACGTACTTGATACCTGCCTCAAAGAGTATATCCACAAAGCCGTCGGGTTATGCGGTGTGTCAGCAGGCCCTTTTGGCGGTACACGAGTCATTCAAAACCTATTACCTGTGATGCGCGAGTTGGGACTAGTTACTATTTTTTATGACCTCAACTTTAGCGACGTTCAAAACCTATTTGATGAATCAGGTAATTTAATTGACAAACCAACATACATTCGTCGAATGTCAAGGTTTATGGACGAGTTAGTGTGGATGTCAACAGTTCTCAAATATGGACGGGAAGTAATGACGGTGGAATGAGGGGATTGGGTAATTGGTAATTGGTAATGGGGAAAGCACCAAACACCGAACACCAAACACAAAAAGAGGAAATAACAATGACTATCAATCTACAAGGAATATTACAGCCACCAGGACAAGGTTCTGCTTACTGGGTGCTGGGAGATTTATATACTTTTAAAGCTGTGGGTGAAGATACAGGTAAAGCCTACGCCTTAGTAGAAATTATTGTTCAACCTCAAAATGGGACACCACCCCATATTCATACTCACGAAGACGAAGCTTTTTATATTCAAGAAGGTGAATTGGAATTTCAGTTAAATGAACAAATGCTGATAGCAACGCCTGGTACTTTTCTACATTCTCCTAAAGGGCAACTTCACAGATTTACAAACATTGGTACACAACCTGCAAAATTATTATGCTGGGTAACACCAGCTGGTTTAGAGAAATTTTTCATGGAAATAGGTGTACCCGCAATAGAGATGTCTAATTTACCTACAGTTACGCCAGCAGATATTGAAAAAGTTATGGCATCTGCGCCAAAATATGGTTTAGAAATTATTCCTCCAAAGGCAGATGCTAATTAAGATTTTAGATTGAGAGGTTATACCAATTTGAAAAAAGAATGCGACATGATTGTAGGGGCAAGGCATTGCCTTGCCCTCTAGAATATATTGATGTGTCGCAAATATTATTTGAATTGGTATTATTTATAAATAAAAATAAAATTATTCTAGGATAAGCTATTCTGCTTTTAAGTTCCACAATCCACTGTGTGGGCTGTTGAGAGATACTTCATAAGGTAAACCTTAAATTGTAAGATGCTTTAGCAGAGAGTACGGCATCGACAAATATGGTGCGTTACGGCTAAATTTCATTGTCTCTTTCTCCCAAATCCTGTCATAGCCGTAACACAGCCTACTTTATCAAATATTCCACATTTAACTTGCATTATCTGGCGATTAATATGACCACTTCACATATTGTTAAATAATTTAGATATGCAAAGTAGATGTGGTTTAGCCGAGTCAAACAATCTTACACATTTTCGTGATGATTAACGCTTTTCATTGATGCTAAATCTGAGTAGGAGAAATTGCGTAGAGATAACATCATGGAGTTGATGCGTTCAGCCTGTAGTTTCATCGATAATAGGATTTTAGGTAGGTGGTTAATCAGAAAATCTAAATTGATTGTTTCTGTCTGATAACTAATTTCACCGTTGGGTTGAGGATAATACAACTGATAAAGACGCAACAATTCTAAAAGTTGATGAGTGTAGTCACTGATATCAGATAGTTGAGTGTAGATGAAGTTAACGGGGTTTTTGATTTCTTGTGCTATACCTAACGCCCACAGCCCTAAACTAGACATTTTTTCGCTTTTAATCAGTTGTGCTTGTGTTTGTTGGACTTGCTGTAGGGCTTGTACTAATTCTTCGGTTTGGGCTTTAGCAGCAGCTTCTGCAGTGCGGCTGCTTTCATATAATTGTGCTTGCTGAATGGCAATTACTGCCTCATCTGCGAGATGTTGCAATAAATCCATTTCCTCATCTTGCCAATTTCTGGGAGCAAAACACTCATGGGCAATGATTAACCCCCATAATTGGTTACTCATCGTTATTGGTACAATCAGATTTGCTTTAATCTGCAGGCTCTGTAAAAACTCTCGATGACAAGAAGCCAAATCTTCTGAAGCTACATTGTTGATGGCTCTAACTCTTCCCCGTACGTAAAGACGAGCATAGTCTTCAGGGAAGCATTCTAATGGGGTTTTCATCCCTAAAATAGAACGCAAGTTATTGTCTGCATCTTCAACAACAACTTCACCTTCTAATTTCTCTAAAATCTTGTAAATTAACACCCTATCTGTTTTCAGCAGTTTCCGCACTTCCCGCACAATAGTTTGCAAGGTGAGCTTGTAGTCCAAATTACTACGTATTTGGTTGGAAACTTGCTTCACTACCCTAGTTAGTTCTAAAGATTTTTGCAGTTGGGCTGTGCGTTCTTCTACTAAACTTTCTAGGTTCTCGTTCATCGCCTGTACCTTTTGGTACATTTGCTGTTGTTGGATGGCGATCGCAAATTGATCGGCTAAAGCTTGGGCTAAAGTCAGTTCTTCTGGCTTCCATTTCGGCGCTTGTCCTTTTCTTTGCTCTAGCCAAGCTGCAAATGAAAGTTGAGGTAGCTTTTGCTGCTCATTGGTATCCCGGTGTCCTGCCCACATGATTTCTATCTCAACTTCCTTGCGGAAAACACTTAAAACCCCAAGGAAATTTTGACGGTAATTTAGAGGAATGACTAACATCCCCCGAATCTGAGTAGATTGGAACGCTGGAGCTAACTCTTCCCAATGCGGTTCTTTATATAAGTCAGTAATTGCCCAGATATTACCTGTTTTGCTCTCATTCATCCAGTCTTGCCATAGAGGATGCTCTTCTATGGCTATGCTGGCTGATTCATCTGGCACCGTCGGTTGCTCACCGAAGGTATACACCTCTTTTGTTGACTCCAGATAAAGTCTGCCACCTATCCCACCTAAAAGATTAATTGTTGCTTCTAGTGCAGTTTGTAATTGAATTGTGGGTTGGGAATGTAACAGATTGGTAATTCTGTTAATGGCTACTTCTCGCTGTTGTTCAGCACGAGCTTGGCTAAGAAGAGAACTGTGAGCGATCGCCACTGATATTTGATCGGCAGCTTGCTGTACTACTTGTAGTTCCTGCTTCATATCCGATCGCGGTGTACTGTGGTGCGATACCAACAATCCCCACAGCCGAGGTCTTGCTGCTTGCTCTTGGGGATCGTGGTGTAAAATAGGCACCACTAGGGAAGACTGCACACCCATTGCCGTTAAGTATTGAATATGGCAAGGGTCTACTGCTCGATAATATATATTTTCACTTCTTAAAGATTTACCAGTTTCGGGACTATCTAACGGTGATAGTCCAATCCGCCCATTGGCTACATTCACAATTGAACGCTGCCGCGCCTTGAGAAACATATCTCGTGCTTCTTGGGGAATATCATCGGCGGGGAAGTGCAAACCTAACAGTGATGGTAGACGCTGTTGATGTATAGATTCAGCAACAACTTCACCACTGCCGTCGCTATCAAATCTATACACCATCACCCTATCTGTGCCCAAAAAGGCACGAATTTCCGCGACACTGGTAGTTAATATATCTTTAAGTTCCAGTGATTCCCTAATTCTACTTGTTATCCGATATAGTAATCCTTCTTCGCCTGTTCCTGCTTCCGATTCACGTGAGTACTCAGTAGCTGCTGTCATGTATTTCTACGTAGGTATAATGTATAAGTACGTAGACACACCCTGATATTTACCAATACAAAAGCTTGCTAATCCGTTTGCTCGTAATTAGCTGCCTTGCACACTATTTGCACATTATAAAAATTTATCAGTTTTAATCACCTCGTTACTACAACATTTCCTGTATTCAGTAGTGTTGCTGCATTCGAGGTAAAAAAACTGTGCCAATTCTACTTATTTATACCCATTATGGAACTATGGTACCAGATATTCCTATATCCGATGACTGATATCTGAATAGGAATATATTGTAGTAGCAATTGCTTAAGCTGATATTTACCTGATATTTGGCAGCACCTCAGTTATTGCACTACACGTAATACAAGCAAAATAAATATTAATAGGGCATAGGGCATGGGGCATGGGAAAGAGAGACAGGACTTACGCAACTGGCACAGTGATCCTCTGGCATAAGAGTCAAGAGTCAAGAGTCAAGGGTCAAAAATTTAGCTTTTTTGGACTCTTGACATTTGACCCTGGACAAACCCAAACGAAAAAATATGACACTTGCGTAAGTCCTAAGAGATTTTCATGCGTGCTGGTGTACGCAGTTCATGACGACTGTTGAGAGAAAATTAGGAAATTCTTGACTCCCCCTGCTCCCTGCCCCCCTGCCTGCATAGCAATTGGTTATTTTTTTAATTGGAAGTCCCTTTATCCCAACATCATCAATGTTTGTGATGATTCCGCATAGCTTTATGGATTTTCTTCCAGCGTTCTTTCTCAGCTAATTGCGCCCGTTGGTCTTGTTTGCGGACAAGATAGTTCAGTTCTTTTTGCAATTTTTGGTAGCTGAGAAATCTTGAATAATCAAGTTTTCCCTCAAGTAATGCTTGTTGCACTGCACAATCTGGTTCGTTGTTGTGTTGGCAATTACGAAAACGGCATTCTGCGGCTAAGATTTCGATGTCTGCAAAGGTTCCTTGTAAGCTTTCATCACCTGCCCAGATTTGAAGTTCTCGCATTCCTGGAGTATCGATAATTAAGCCACCTGTTGGCAGTAATATCAATTCTCGATTTGTCGTCGTGTGTCTACCTCTGTCGTCACCGCGACGCACTGATTGTACAGCTTGTACTGAAGTACCTTTGAGTTGGTTAGTGAGAGTAGATTTACCCACACCAGAAGACCCTAATAAAGCAACTGTTTGTCCTGGTTGAAGATAAGTTTTCAAGGCCTCTAATCCTTGATTAGTGGTGGCACTCAATGCCAGAATTGGTACCCCAAGGGCTACAGCTTCGACTTCAGATATACACTCATCTAAAGAGTTGCACAGGTCTGCTTTATTTAAAACTATGACTGGATTTGCACCACTTTCCCAAGCCAAAATCAGATAGCGCTCAATTCTTCTGGGGTTAAAGTCACCATCAAGTCCACAAACCAAGAACACCGTATCAACGTTAGCTGCAACAATTTGTTCTTGAGTTTTACTACCAACGGTTTTTCGGGAAAACTTGCTTTTTCTCGGCAAAATTCCGTGAATGGTTGCGCTTCCCTCTGACTCTCTCGCCTGAATAATCACCCAATCGCCAACAGCAGGAAAATCTTGCGGTTGGGTAGCTTGATGTCGCAGTTTACCTGTAACTTCTGCTGTGAGTTCTCCCTGTTCGCTATAGATGATGTAAGTATTTCTGTATTCAATAGCAACCCTACCAACGCTAAAACCTTGTTGGCTATAAGGTGCAAAACTGTGAGTAAAAAAGTCACTCCAGCCTAAAAAATCCAAATTCATTGATTTTTCCTCGATGTGTGCTGCTTGCTATACACAAGGCGCACAGAGGCGGACACTTCTTTAGATGAATTTTTCTAGTGCCTATAAATTCGAGTATCATTCCTGTAAATGGAGGACTGAACGAACATCTCTGCGCCTTGTTGTGGTTGAGTTTTTGAAGGGAACCCGGACAGCTTGCAATTCAGTCATGATTCTTCCTCTCTGATGTACTACAAGAATAATCTACATTACTACATTATCTCATTTCGGCAAACCCGGCATCAAATAAGTAGCTCTCATAAGGAGATTGCTGTCCTTAATAGTCACAATCATTTGAGCAAACAGTAACCCACCTGTGGCAAAGCTTTTCGTGCGTTACTGCTTACGCATAACGCACGCTACTGAGAGCCTACAAAGTGGACAACAGAAATTTTTTGTTGACTGTTTGTTCAGTCATAAATAAACTAAGAGTAATAGCTTTCAAAAAGTGTTGTAGTATATACAAATTTTTTGCCCCTATTGGAGGTGAATTATGGTTTGGCAAGAAGTAATTGCAGGCAGCAATGTCTGGGTTTATGAATATGTTGCCAATGGGTACAAAGCTAATGCGATCGCCATTCCGCTCAATGAGAATAATTTCGCGATTGTCAGTCCACCAATTAAATTATCTGCAGCGGACTTTGCGGTAATCGATACTAAAGGAGAGGTCACAGCATTAATTGCACCCCATTCTGGACATGATCTCGGTCAAGCAGAATGGCAAACCCGTTATCCCAAGGCTATTTCCTATGCTCCCACCACTGCATTAGATCAACTCCAGCCCATCGCCGGACGATCATTTATGCCACTTTCACAACTTTCAGCAGAAAGTGTGGAATTTCGAGAAGTTCCCGGTACACAAAAAGGAGGGACAATCGCTATTTCACGACAAGGTGAACGACCTGTAGTCTATCTTGATGAGTTGGTAACTAACTGGTCATCACTCCCAGATTCTTGGACAAAGCTATTGTTTTGGTTAACGGGGAGTGCGCCTGGACTGAAGATAAATCGCTTATATTTGAATTTGCTTTGTCCAGATGCGAAGGCTGTAGCTCAAACTGTATTAGATGCACTCAAAGATGATCCCGCCATCGTCCCAGCACACGGGACTCCCCTAATTCATCCAGGTGATGCAGCACGAGTGCGATCGCTAGTAGAGCCATTAGCAAAATCAGCTATAGCTTAAGTTGTTGCAGTATCCTTTTTTAGGTTTGATGCTGTTTTGTAGCATAATGTAGCATAAAAGCAGAACTTGATCGGCAACATATTATCTATGCGTGAACTGAAATATTATGTCGCTTGTACAGTGGATCGATTTATCGCTAGAGAAGACGGTTCGTTTGACTTTTTTCTCATGGAAGGTGAACATGTTGCTGATTTACTCGAAAAATTTCCTGAAACAATTCCAGTTCACTTTCGAGACAAACTTGGTATCACAGCAGAGAATCAATACTTTGATGCTGTAGTGATGGGACGTAGAACTTACGAAGTGGGATTAAAGGAAAATATCACCAACCCTTACCCACAGATGCAGCAGTATATTTTTTCTCGCACCTGGAAAGAAAGTCCCGATCAAACTGTAGAACTAGTTTCAACCGATCCTGTGGTACGTGTTAAAGAATTGAAGCAGCAACCAGGTAAGGATATCTGGCTGTGCGGTGGTGGAGATTTAGCAACCACGCTTTTTAACGAGATTGATGAGTTGATTTTAAAAGTTCATCCCATTTTGCTTGGTTCTGGAATTCCGCTATTTTCGGGTTTCATTGAGCTAACTTCATTACAACTCACCAGCAGCAAAATTTATAACAACGGGTTTATGTTGCTACACTATCGGCTGAAGCATTGAAATAAGTCAGGTCGGCTAAATTAAAAATAGCTGGCTGAGGCTGTCATTGGTCATTTGTCATTGGTCATTGGTCATTTGTCATTGGTCATTTGTCATTGGTAAGGATTTTAAACCTATTTACGTTTCTTATAAATTACAGAAATTCGGCGCTTGATTGTCCGCTTCTTCAAGGAGGTAGGATGAATCGTCACCCCGCAGACTTGGGTTATGGGGCATTGATGGCTTTTCCCATGCCCCATGCCATCTGTGGTGTTCTTGTTTCAAAATGGTATTACTTTTTGCGGCGTACATAGCTAACCCCATCAAGCCAGATAACACTTTTGGGGTCTTTGGGATCAGTAATTAAGATGCGACGCTCGCTTGAGCCATCATCGTAATTGATGTATAGCATCAGCCCTGCAATGCGATAGCGACCGCGCTCATTAGGTGCTACGCTGTTGGTTGCAAAAGATTCGTTACTGGCACCAGCACCTTGACCACGCACGACTCGGCCATCGGGCGAAAAGCTGTATTGCTGCCAAGCTACAACTGACTGGCTACCTCCAAGCGCAATATTACCTGTGCCAGAAAGTGAGCGGAATAATCCGTTAAGTTTGAAGTTATCCGGCAATTTCGGATATGTCTTCGAGAAAGGTAACGCCTTCCAGCCGTCCTTGTTTGCCAGTTCTATTTTGCCCCCCTGACTGCGCCAACGCGTCCATTCGTCTGGTTTGGCGCGTTTGTGAGCTGCAATACCACCGCTGAAGGAAAGCCCTTCGACGTTGGTGAGGGCATCACCGTTGCGAAACAGCACAACAGGATAAATATCAGTGGTTAAGAAGCCACCAATACCCATCACTGTACGGGAATCAAAACCAAAGCTGTCAATCTGCTTTACAATTTCGTTGTCTGAAGAGGAAGTAGCAGGCTCCGGTTTTTTGGCAGCAGGCTGTTCTGTCTTTTTGGGTGTTTTGGGTGGTTTACTTACTGGCGAGAGCAGTTGTGGTGATACTTTGGCAAACTGAGCATCAGGCATCCGGGACACCGAAAGCGCTACAGAGCAGGGATTGATATTGGCGTTTTGACTGGTGATTTGTTTGGTGATTATAGACAGAGCTTGATCGAGTTGTTGCTTTTGGGTGGGGTGCCGATCGAGTTCAGGTAAGCGGGCGCGGATTTGAGCGACACCGTTAGTAGTTTCCCACGCTTCGACTTTAGCAGCATCGCTGGCGGTGAAGCCACTGCCCTGCTTACATTCCGTGGCAAAGTAATCGAATGCCATCACAGTCAGCGCGGCTTTCATAAATGGCTCACTGGTGACATCAGTATCTTGGGCGTAGGCACTGTGCATCGCAGCTAGTGACATCACCAGAGTCATTGCCATAGCATTTACTCGCATAAAAACTCCCGTATCCTCACTTAACGGTTTAATTGAACGGCAGTAGATATCTTTAGCACCCATAAGTGCAAATTATCTCTGTTTTTTCCACTCTCATGAACCGTTATGCCGCGATCGCTTAACAATTATTTATCGAAAGCGACGGGAAACTCCATCCCCTTGTGAGTGGAGTTTTTTATTCTCTTGGCTGTTATCGTTGCATCTTAGGATAGCTAGATTGTGACTAGTGTGATCGCTTTAGCTCAGTTATTCACAGATGGATCACAGTTAATCATCCACGAGATGCCAAATTGATCGAGCACCATCCCAAAACGGTAAGCCCAAAAAGTTTGCTGGAAAGGCATTTTTTCCTGACCATTTTCTGCCAGTGTGTGAAAAATGCGCTCTGCTTCTACTGGATCTTTCAGACTAATAGATACGGAAAAACCCTTTGGTTGTTCATAATATTCCGGTGGGTTGTCAGAACCCATCAATTCCTGATTGTCTACCATCAAACTGACGTGCATAATTTTATTACGCCATTCTGTGGGCAACTTATCTAGCATGTATGAATCTGGCGACTCTCCATAAGTCATCATGTTGATGATTTTGCCCCCAAGACATTTTTCATAAAACTTAAACGCTGTCTCGCATTGACCGTTGAACATTAAGTAAGGATTTAATTGCATTCTATCCACTCCTATTGATTATTTGAATAATGTGGAGGGCGATCGCACCATTTGCTGCTTAATATCAAATTTTAGTTCATTTGTACTAATTGTATCAGATAAGTTAGCAAGAAAAGTCAATAACCCAATATCTTGAGGATGTTTCTTGCTAGCTCACCCTGCAATACAGCGTGAAGGCTGTTAACAGTTAACAGCCCTTATTAGTAGTTATGCAATTTAGACGCGCATTAGCTTATCGTCACGCAATGCTAAACCTCAACTAGTTTTGTTGACCGTCTCTATATATGGTTGCGGTTGGTGAAAACCCTCAAAAGAGGTATCGACGATCAAGCAAACTTCAATATGCATACCATCAGGATCGGAAAATGATAGATTCAGTACTGGCCCAAGGTCGAAAACTGCACCATCACTCACACCCCGATCTATGAGTTTGTGGCGAATAATCTGGAATGCTGATTCTGTGGGAACATTTAAAGCTAAGTGGTCGATGTGACCTCGTTTAAACATTTCCGGTAGTCCAAAGCTATGGATATTATCAGGCATCTCTGCTGCATGCAACACGCTTTGTTGCCCAGCCCGTAGAAGTGCATGACGAAAATCTGGGGTAGTCTCTTGAAAGATGACTGGCATCTCGAAGACATCAGTATAGAATTCTATAAAACGGTCGATATTTGCTGTGATGACTGCAACGTGGTGGATACCTGATACAAGATTCATAGTGTGACTCAAGTTGAACTGGACAATTTTATTGATGCTTTAGCGATCGCAACTACACCTGAGCAAAGCGATCGCGATCGTGGTATTCCTCAAAATGGATGATTGGCCCAGAAGGTACAATTCGATTGGGATTAATATCAGTCATACTCATGTAATAAGAACCCTTGATAAAGCCTAGATTGCAAGTCGCTTTGAACTCAGGATGCTGATATAAATCCTTGAGATAATTCCAAAGGTTTGGATAGTCGATAATTCGCCGCAAATTACACTTAAACAGACCGTAATATACTGAATCGAAGCGATATAGTGTTGCAAACATGCAAATATCAGCTTCTGTGAGTTGATTACCACATAAATAGCGCTGCTTACTCAGAATGGCTTCCCATCGCTCTAAATTCTCGAACAGTTCAGCGATCGCCTCTTCATAAGCTGTTTGTTCCCTCGCAAAACCAGCACGATAGACACCAACATTTATTGGGAGATAAATTGCATCTATCGTTTCATCAATCTGCTGTTGTAGTTCGCGTGGGTATAAGTCTATTTTCTTGGTTGCTAAGGAAGCAAATTCTACGTCAAACATTCGCATAATTTCGCGAGATTCATTATTGACGATGGTTTGATTTTTTTGATCCCACAACGCTGGAACTGTAATTCTTCCTGTATATTTAGGATTGGCTTTCAGATATATTTCTTGCAAATATCGAGCATGATTTACCGAATCAGAACTAGCTCCCGATATTTGAGAAAACATCCACCCCTGGTCACTCATCACCATATCCGCAATAGCCACTGAGATGACATTATTCAATCCCTTAAGTTCTCGCATAATTAAGGTACGATGTGCCCAAGGACAAGCTAAAGAAACGTAGAGGTGGTAGCGTCCTGCTTCTGTCTTAAACCCGCTTGATCCATCAGCAGTGACGCGATCGCGAAATGTTGTGGGTATGTCATGTAACTCAACGCTTTGATTTTGCTCTCTCTCATCGGTTGTCCATTTACCTGCAACCATCATTCCTGATGCCATAATTTTCTCCTAGGGGCGATCGTATAATTGTATTTTTGCTGTTTTAGTTAATTCAACATGGTATTTTTTGATTGCAACTGCTGTTGCTTAAATCATTTCATGCACATGAAAAAATCAACCCCAGTCAGGGATTTCAAAATTTAATATTTAAGACCTCATAGATAAATCTGTGGTCTTAAATTTAATATTAAGATGCTTATACGAAATTCATATCTGAAAAAAGTCTGGCTGGACGCATCAACGAAATATATAAATTTACTCCGACTTTCTCTGACTTTCGTTGTTAGTATTAGAAGATAATATAACGAAAGTTATAGGTAGGAATGCTTTGCTTCTGTACGTTATTTGGAACGGTAAATTCTAAAAATGCTCAACTATTCAGCTAAACTAAGTTTTAGGGTATGTGATGCCACAAGCTAACTCACCATGAAGCTTTTCAGCAGATTATGCCTAAAGAAAGTTCAGTTAAGAAAATTAATTGATAACAAAACCAGAAAACTAGTTACTCAACAAACAAAACAGAACAATAATTTTGGAGGGGGTTTGGGGGACGCAACCGTCACCCAATCGGGGGTTTGGGGGAGAATCCCCCAATTGAAAGAGCTTTTTTAATCAGTAACAAATAAATCACTAATCAGCTTAACCCAAACGTATTGGATTATGGCTAAATTCACCATTACAACATCTTCACATCACAGAACTGATTAATTAATTTTACCCAATCATCAAAATTATCATTGATTATCAAATTCTTATTTGTATAATCTACTCCTTCAGCACCCACAGTAGTAGCAATTACAGGTAAACCTGCTGCTAACATCTCCAGTGTCTTTAATTTAATTCCAGCACCCTCAAGTAAAGGCACAATACCCATTTTGGCTTGCTCAAAATATGACCTAGGGTCTTCTACAAATCCTGTAACAATAATTTGCTTACTTGCTAATGCTAAAACTTTTCCTGAAGGGTTAGCGCCAACAATGTAGAGTTTAAAATTTGGGTCTTGTTCCAGCAATAAGCGAAAGCATTTATTAACAAAAATCACAATAGCTTGTTCATTTTCAGGTCTATTCATTGCTGCCCAAAACAGCAAACTTTTAGGCTCAATCTTTGAGGGATGACGTTTAATATTAGAGAAAAATTTATTAATATTTGGAGGCTTAACAAAAACTTTTTTGTCAGAGATAGCAAATAAAGAAGTTAAAATATCACGGTCTTTTTTAGATAAAACCCATATTTCCTGGGCTGCAGAATACAAATTTTTTTCATATTGGAACAATTTAGCTACTTCTATGCCTAAAATATGATTCTTTTCAGCCTTGCGTAAAAACGATTGAAAAATCAAATCATGTACACTAATTATAGTTTTAGCAGACTGTAAATTAATCAAGGGGTGCAAATCTGCTAAATAAACTGCTGCGTGGGGATATTCAAAATGAACTACATCATAACTATGAGTTTGCAAAAATTGTCTGAGTTGTAATCCTACTGAATTTAGCCAGCGAGAAGCGAATTTAAACGGGATATGTAAATGAGTTAAACAACTAATAACTTTATCCCATTTTTTTAAAGGATAAGTATAAAGATTATTCCCAACCAAGGAAACTAAGTCAGTAGCAGCAGTAATTTCAGCTTGATTAGCGATAACCACAACATCCACCGTCGCGCCAGCATGAATATAGTCTTGTAAATGTCTCAAGGCTATTTTTTGCCCAGCTTGAGGATAGTAATCTGTAGGCGCATGGGCAGAGATAAATAAAATTCTTGCCATAAATTAACTACCACTGACCATATTCATCGGAAATGGGATTTTTAATCAATCTGGTTAAAATTTTCTTGAGCTTTCTCGCTAAAGGCGGTTTCAAAAAATATCGAGCTGGAATTGCAAAAATTTCATTAAAAATCCATGCAATATAAGCTTGCAGATGTTGTTGCTTTAGGGTTCTATCTAAATTTACAGATGCTTTTTTACTAATTACCCAAGACTCTTTAATTAATTTTGCTCTATCCCAAGGTTTAGTAGAAGAACTCATCCCATTTAATGAATAAGCAGCCAGGGGAACATTCACAAAATGGAACTTGAGTTTGGCTAAATACAACCGTAAAATTAAATCATAATCTGCTGTAATTTTGTATTGTAAATCATATAAACCTACTAAATTGTAGGCTGTCTTTTTAATAAAACAGCTAGGATGGTTTAAAGTAAACCTAATCGGTAATTTATTTAAACTACCAGGCATAAAGGTAGCAATAAAATTCCCAGAGTAATAATTATCTACAGGGGCATAAATGATATCAATATCTGGATGGTTCACAAATTCAGATTCTACTATCTTAATTGTCCTGTCATGATACCAATCATCGGAGTTAATAATGCCAATAATATCGCCAGTTGCGAGACTAACTCCCTTATTCATAGCATCATAAGGGCCATTGTCATGTTCAGAAATGAATACATCTATATTATCTGCATATTTTTTGATAATTTCACAGGTTTTATCTGTAGAACCACCATCAATAATGATATATTCGATTGCCGAGTCATGTTTTTGAGAAATTACACTTAAAATCGTCTTTTCTATAGTTTTTTCGGAATTAAAGCTGGGCGTAATAATAGAAATTTTCAGCGACATTTTGACAGATTAATACTCAATGTTATTGAATAAGATAATTTTATGAGATTTTTGATGCTCTACGGACATAGCTAAAATACTGATAAACAGTAAGGGTGCTATACCTTGAAGTCCAGTATGCAGAAATAAACAGAAAAATAAGTAGGACAAAATATATTTCAAATTCTCTTGAGTGAAGTAACCACTAACTACTTTTAAAAAAATGAAGAAATAAAGTATTCCCAGGGGAATACCAGTGTATGCAATCACCTCTAAAAAGGAGTTATGGATAATCGCCCCTATCGGTCTAAATACAGATTCGTAATTTTCACCATAGCCTTTTAAAGCTAAACTTAAATCATTAACATAAGAATGAATTAAAAACCGATTTGCCTCAAACCTAATTAAATTAGATTTATCATTAAAAGACAAAAGACGACTTGCACCTGTGTCATAAGCAAAGCCAACTTCTACTCTGTTTAAAAAAAACTCTCCTACTAGTAAACCAAATAAGTTAGCTAAGATAAAGATAATCGAGAAATGGATTTTACCTAGTATCTTAAATAGAGGCTTTTCTAAAACAGCTAACAGAAAAAATATACACAATGTGAGAAAATAATTACGGCTTAAAAATAAAACAGTAGAGATTAAAGCTAAAATAATTCCTGGTTTAAATTTAATCTTCACACATAAAAAGAAAAACAAGAGCATAAATAAGCCTGACACATTAGGATCGCCATTGCTTAAAGCAACTCTTTGACTACTATCAAACTCTAAACGCCTATAGCTCAACATTTGGTAAATCATAGATACCAAGGCGCACCAAGATAACCCCACTAAATAGCTTCTTTTGATAGGAATATAAGGACTACCACTAAAGCAAATAGCAATTAGGCATATAGGTAAACTATATCGAAATAACTGATAGCTAGAAAAATTTAAGATAGTTACTAGTAGAACTAGACAAACAACGATAATATCGCTAATGATTAACTTACTTTTGTAATAACCAAATTGTAAAATTAAAATAATTGTAAGTAAAGGTAGGCAAACCCTAGCGTATGGTAGTTTCAAGTCATAGGGAATGAGATACAAAACTGCTATGCTGTAAAAAATCAAGCTATAGAAAAAATAGTTTGTTTCTCCTTTGGCGATGTTGGTGTTGATATTCAAGGTGTCCTCTTTAAATATGAGATTTAATAGTAATCAGCACTAAATTCCTGACTACGAATTTATGAGCATTTCACTAAATAAATTAGAGTAGCGTTTTGCTTGCAAATCTTGTGAGAATTCTTGTTCAACTTTTTCACGGGCGCGTTGTCTGAGTCGTTGTAGGCGATCGCTATCTGACAATACCCAAACAATACCATGTGCCAAGCTCTCTATCTCAAAGGGTTGAGCTAAGTAGCCATTTTGTTGGTGTTCTATCATATCGGACATTCCACCAATATTGAAGGCGACGCAAGGAGTACCGCAACTAAGAGACTCCATCACAGTATTTGGTAAGTTATCTTGCACAGATGGGGCAACAAATACGTCTGCGGCGGCGTAAACTAGCGCCAAGGTAATATCATCGTTGAGACTGCCTAAATAGTGGGACTTAAAGTCAATATTTTTCGCTGTATCGGGTGAAGAGGAACCAAAAATTACCAATTCCATCTTGTCTTGATATCCAGCTTGTGCCAAATTTGCTAATGCTGACAGCAATAAGTTAAATCCCTTTCTGGGGTGATTAGTTGCGGCTGCGCCAAATAGCACTAATTGCTTATCTTGGGGTAAATTTAACCACTCTCGCGCTATATCTCGATTTAGCGGTTTGTATCTTTGAATATCTAAACCGTTAGGAATAACTTCTATGCGAAAGTCCCGCAATAGAGAACTTTTCTTAGCACAATCAGCCAACCAAATACTCGGCGTGACAATTGTACAGTTATGCGGCTGCCATGTTTTAGCTTTGCGTTGCCATATCCATCGCGATAAATCTTGCTGTTTCTGGCTTTGCAGTTGTACGCAAGCACCACAGGAATTGAGGTAGCGATCGCAATCCAAGCTATAATAACAGCCTCCTGTAAATACAGACATATCATGCAAAGTCCAAACCACAGGCTGAGTAAATCTGGCAACACTTTCCAGTTGCAGATATCCACAAGTCCAATGGATATTAATAATATCTAAAGATAAAGACTTTAGCTTAGGCTGAATTAAGTCAGGAAACCATTGTGGAGAAAAGCTTTCATCATTATTACCTGCATAAAACTTCAGCGGTAAGTTATCTAAAGTCGGCCGCATCTGGTTGAGCCATTTTTCTAGCTTATGCTGATGACTAATAACTGTGCGATCGCCGCTAGTTTTATACTGTACCAGCATTTGAGAATCTATATTTATTTTCCTTAGTCCTTGATGCAGACGATATGCTGCACGCGCCGCACCGCCATTAATATCAAAAGTACTAAGAATTAGAGATTTCATTGCTGTATAGCTGAAGAAAGGAATAGGGAACTTAAAAGGTTTTGTAAATATAGTGAAAATGTTGACTGTTGACAACCTTATTCTCAAATGAGGATTGCTATATCGTGAGTTTATATTCAAATTTAGTTATAGTTTTTTAGAACAAAAAATGTAACTATCGAATATGCCATTTTTCTGATCGAGATAATTAGAAAAATCTACTTTAGTGGCGAAACCAATATTTTTTAATAAATCATAAATATCTATGCCAAATGTTCTATAGGCCAGAATTTTGCCGCGAATTCTGTCTCCATGATACTCTGGTGGTAATAAATGGATATCTTCTTTACCAGAAGTATCGACTCTCACAATAGTTTGTTGATCAAAGTTACAGGGAACGGTAAAAATATGGTAGCCACCTACTTTTAAAACCCGGTGTATTTCCCGCAAACCCTGTTCATGATTTCTCACATGTTCAAATACGTCTTCGGTAATCACAACATCAAAGCTTTCATCTTTAAAAGTCAAATTTTCTAAATCTTGACAAAATACACCAGGACGTATTTGAGTTCCTGGTTTAACTTCGGGAGAGAAAGTAGAACAAGTATATGAATCATGATGATGCAATATTTGATAAAATGCATCATCAACATCAGCATTATAAATACTTAATGGCTGCTTTTTAACAATCTCAGATATTGCAGAGCCTGTTGGCGACACTTCATTAATCAATATTTTAGCAACGTGCCTTTTCCGTGAGGAACTGCGACAGAAAGGGCAGTACATATTATTACGAACACTTAAAACATCAATACAGAGAAAAACTGTTGGACTACCACATATATTACATTTTCCCAATCTGTGGTTGCCTAAGTTTTGCATCACTTTTGCAACTGCATTGATTAATTTCATCTTGCTACCCCTAGTTATTGGGCTACGGTAGAAAGCATATCTTAACACCAGTCGCCTGATGACAATTTTGACATTTTGGGCAATACCCAACTTCAGATGCTTCTCCATTTATTGAGAATATTACCATAGCGGTTATTCGGTAAATTCCTCAAATCTTATTAGTATAGAAATTGCATGAATTACTATTTATCTAGTAAAATTTTTTACTAGATAAAAATATTTATTAAGGGGTGTACTAACTTAATTTATACAATAAAAGCCCTAGAGTCACGGTATAGTTTTGGCACAATCTCAAGCATAACCATAATAGCAACTCCATATTTTGCTATATCACTCTTGCTGTAAAATAACATACACCAAGTTGTATATTTTAGGAATTTTTGGGATTTTTTTTCGTACAATTACGACTTCAATAGTATAAAATCATCATGCCGTTCAATTTGATAAGTACCAGATTCATGAGAAAATGATCAAAATTACCAGGGATAGTTTACTGTAGAAATACTATAATTCTCGTGTCAATATTCTCAGTGGCTTGAAATTATACTCTCTATGAGTAAAATTATATGTATGTTGCATAACTGCTTGACAAAATTGAATACATATAATTTTTTACAATATTTTGATTGGCTATATAACCAGTTAGCTATATACAAGTAAATAACTCTAATTCCGCAATTAGATTGTAATTTGTCTATAAAAACATTTCCAAGTTAGCTATAGGAGGGACAAACAATATCATCTCTGGTTATGAATTTTGCAATTTATTTAGGTGCTGATGGCGATTGCATCGTCTTCACACAAATAAAGGTGTTTATGGGAGTGTGTAGCTCATGGCAGTTATCAACGAGCTTTCTTTTATCATTGTTTCTTGGAACTCGTCTCAGACTTTACGAGGTTCAATAGAGTCATGCCTGTCCACAATTCAAAAGTACTATCCAAATACAGGCAAAATAGTAGTTTATGACAATGCTTCTGTTGATAATTCTCCCCAAATTCTCGATGAATTTAGTAGAAAATATCCTAAAACCTTTATAGGAATCAAAGGACAGGAAAATTTAGGTTTCGCAAAAGGTAATAATAGAGCAGTTGAAGCTTCACCCAGTAAAATGTATGTTTTGGTAAATCCAGATGTAACATTTAAGCCTGAGGTAATTACCCAATTAGCGACAACATTGAACGCCGCAAAAGATATTGCGATTGTTTGTCCGCAGCTAGTTTATCTCGACCGTTCTGTGCAACCGTCAATCCGCAGATTTCCTACCTTTACATATTTATTTCTCAAGCAGTTGTTGGGTGAAACTCTGCAAAGTATATTACACCCGTTTGACTATTATTACTCCCAGATGCCTCATCCGCAAAAAGTAGTTGAAATTAACTGGGCCATAGGGGCATTTATGATGATATCGGGAGAGTATATTGCCAAACATGGTTTATTTGATGAACGTTTTTTCTTATATTTTGAAGATGTGAGTTTGTGTTTAGATGCTTGGCAAAACGGTTATCGAGTATTATTTCAACCGGAAGCATCTGCGCTACATCTTTATCAACGTACCAGCACCCGTTCTCTATTTAACTACCTGCGGGTGGTACATATAGTTTCAGCTCTAAAATTTTTTGCCAAATACAACCATTATCAAAAAAGATGGAAATTGATAATTTGGCTATTCAACATCAATTCCAAAATCAAAAATTATTTACAGTTGCTAACATCAATACTGCCGCAAAGGTTGCGAAAAAAAGATTATATATGTTAGATAAACTAAGCTCAACATGAGTTTTCAGAAATAAATTCTAGTCCCTAGACCCTAGTGTATATAAGTGGTAACCGCAACCAAGAATAATTTATGCATGAGCTACTTAATTTATTTCATAGAATGCTCGTAAAAACCAAATTTTGGCAGGAACACTATCTAATCCTACAGTTGTTTCAGCCTTTGCGGTTAACTGCGGCGATCGCGGTATTATTCACTTTAATAGGAGCAGTGCTTGAGGCAACTGGAATTGGCTTAGTTGCAGTTTTGTTGCAAGGTTTAACCAATGCTAATCAGCCACCTTTACAATCAGGAATTGCTTGGTTTGATATTTGGTTTTTGGGAACTCAGGCTAGTGCATCTGAGCGAATTTATCGGATATCTGGATTGATTTTATTTAATGTTTGGCTGCGGGGTTTCTTCAGCTACTTGGGACGTTATTACGCCAAATTCTGTGAAGTTAATTTAATAGATAGTTTACGAAAAAAGATTTTTGAACAGTTTCAAAATCTCAGCTTAAGTTATTATACACAAAAGCGTTCTGGAGAACTTTTTCAAACATTTTCTAGCGAAGTTAGTGAAATTAGCTATGCTTTTAATGAGGTAATTAATTTTGTTAGCAAAAGTTGCATAATTTTGGCATATACTCTAGCCATGTTTGTGATTTCTTGGCAACTGACGCTGGCGACAGTATTTTTATTTAGCTTACTAGCAGCAGGAGCCGCAAATTTAATTAAGCGAGTGCGTGCAGCTAGTGTGGAAATGACAGCGGCTGGCAGTGAGTTAGCATCCACGGCTGTAGAATTTGTAGGTGGGGTGAGAACTGTCCAAGCATTTTGGACTCAAGATTTTGAGCGCAGACGCTTCTATAAAGTAGCCGGACAAGTTACCAAAGCATGGATGAAAACAACCTCAATTAGTGCTATGGTGCAACCTTTAATTGAGGCAATGGCGACAACAATTTTAATCGCCATGATTTTGGTCGCAGTCACTACACTGGTAGCTAGTGGTAAACTTCATGTAGTGTTGTTACTGGCTTTTTTGTTTGCCCTATTTCGGCTGTTACCAATTATTGCTCACATGAACAGTTCTTGGGGCATAATTGCTACTTATTATGGCTCATTGAGAAGTGTCAACGAACTTTTAAGAACTGATAATAAGACTTATCAGGAAGATGGAGAACTGGAGTTTTCGGGTTTAAAACAAGCGATCGCATTTACCTGTGTAGATTTTAGCTATGACGATCACAAGTTAGTCTTAGAAGATATCACCCTGACAATCAAACGCAATCAGATGCTAGCGTTGGTGGGGTCTTCCGGTTCTGGTAAAACAACCCTAGCAGACTTGCTGATGCGCTTTTACGATCCTACCAGAGGCAAAATTTTGATAGATGGCATCGACTTGCGCCAATTTCGCCTACAATCACTGCGATCGCGCATGGCGGTAGTCAGCCAAGATACGTTTATTTTTAATACCACCGTCCAAAACAACATCGCCTATGGTTTAGAAGGCGTAGACGAGGCAGAAATTGAAGAAGTAGCCAGACAAGCCAATGCCCTAGAATTTATTTTAGAGTTACCCCAGGGTTTTCAAACTAAACTAGGCGATCGCGGAGTTCGTTTATCTGGTGGACAACGCCAACGAATTGCTATAGCCCGCGCCCTCCTACGCAACCCCGAAATTTTGATTCTTGATGAAGCTACCAGCGCCCTAGACTCTGTTTCTGAAAGGTTGATACAGGATTCTCTAGAAAAGCTAGCAGTAGGTAGAACAGTAATTGCGATCGCTCATCGATTATCTACTATTTTTCGAGCTGACAAAATTGTCGTACTCGAACAAGGTCATATCATCGAACAAGGTGGATACCAAGAACTTTTGCAACAGCGCGGCAAATTTTGGCAATACCATCAAATGCAATATGAGTTAGGTAGGGGCTAGAAACAAAAGGCTAGGGATAGGATTTTCATGTGACAAATCACAAACCCCAAACACCAAATGTCAGTAAACTTATGAATACTGCTATAGCCTTAATTATCTTTAATAAACCAGATACTACAGCTCAAGTTTTTGAGGTAATTCGGCAGATTAAACCCCCTAAGCTGTTAGTAATTGCTGATGGCCCTCGTCAGCAGCATCCTGAAGATGTGGAAAATTGTGCTGCTGCTAGAAAAATTATTGAGAAAATTGATTGGGATTGTGAATTACTTCAAAAAATATCTGATATTAATCTTGGATGTAAAGAATGTATTTCTACAGGTTTAGACTGGGTTTTTCAGCAAGTAGAAACAGCAATTATTCTGGAAGATGATTGTTTACCTCATCCCACATTCTTTCCATATTGTGAACAATTATTAGATAAATATCGTCATGACCAACGCATCATGACCATTTCTGGAAACAATTTTCAGTTTGGTCGCCAACGTACTGAAAATAGCTATTACTTTTCTCGCTATCCGCTGATTTGGGGCTGGGCAACTTGGCGACGCGCATGGCAAAAGTATGATAGGGAAATGAAGCATTGGGTAGAAGTTCGAGATGGTAACTGGCTGCAAGATATACTTGATGATTCCACCGCAGTAAAATACTGGACAAGACTTTTTGAAAATTGTTACAAAGGCAATATTGATTCCTGGGCTTTTCGCTGGACTCTCACTTCTTGGCTGCAAAACGCTTTAACTATTTTGCCCAATGTCAATTTAGTTTCTAATATTGGATTTAGTTTGGCAGCAGCTAACACAAGAGATATTTATAGCCCATTTGCTAATCATCCTACTCAAGCAATAGAATTTCCGCTCAAGCATCCAGAATTTATGATTCGTGATGTACAGGCAGATCAATTTACCCAGCAAACTCAGTTTCGGACTAGTTTGATATCTAGGCTAAAAAGCCAAATTAAAAAAAAACTGCAAACTTTACCTTAATTAATCGCTCACCAGCCATTACAACATCTCATCTAATAAACTCCCATCTTGTTTTGACTATATAGGAATCATATTTAATTCCTCAAAAACTACGCTATTGTCTACAAAAAATTTATCTCTTGTTCCCTGTACCGATTCCACCAGATGACTATAGCAATCCTATTTCAGTTGTGAAAAATATCCGTTGTGGTTGTTAACTTTTAACTGTTGACAGTCAACGAACCTTAATTCAATATTTCACAAATCATTTAGGATTGCTATATGTGTACCTTGATTTTGGAGAATTGGTACTCTTCCTTCTTCCCTATTTCTGTTCTCAGCAAGTGATTTCAGCAATCAAACCGGACTAGTAAATAAGTCATTTCACAAATTAGATAGCATTGCGATCACAACAGAAACATCAACATAATTTATTTATGAATACTGCTGTTGCCTTAACCATTTTTAATCGGCCAGACACTACAGCAAAAGTTTTTGAAGTAATTCGTCAGGTTAAACCTCCAATGTTATTCGTGATTGCTGATGCACCCCGTCCCCAACATCCTGATGATTTCCACAAGTGTGCTGCTTGTAAAAAACTGATTGAGCAAGTTGATTGGGATTGTAAAGTTCTAACCAACTACTCCCAAGAAAATTTAGGCCCTAAAATACGTATCGCTACTGGTCTTAACTGGGTTTTTCAGCAAGTAGAAGCAGCAATTATTCTGGAACATGATTGTTTACCTCATCCCACATTCTTTAGATTTTGTGAAGAATTATTAGATAAATATCGTCATGACCAACGCATTATGACGATTTCAGGTAATAATTTTCAGTTTGGTAAACAACGTACTGCATATAGCTATTATTTTTCTCGCTACCCCCTGATTTGGGGTTGGGCAACTTGGCGACGTGCATGGCAACACTATGATTTAGAAATGCAGCACTGGGAAAAAGTTAGAGATAGCAACTTACTACAAGATATACTCGGTGATTCTATAGCAGTGAAATATTGGACGAAAATTTTTCAAACTTATTATCAAGGCAACATTAATACTTGGGATTATCCTTGGACATTAACTTCTTGGCTGCAAAATGGTTTAACTATTCTGCCAAACGTTAATTTAGTTTCCAATATTGGTTTTAGCCTAGAAGCGACTAACACAAAAGATATTTACAGCCCTTTAGCTAACTATCCCACACAAGCAATGGAATTTCCAATCAAACATCCGCACTTTATAGTTCGTAATACCAAAGCCGACCAATTTACCCTGGAAACTCAGTTTCATATTAGTCTCATGTTTAGACTAAAAAACAAACTTAAAAAGCTCTTTAATAGAAAGTCTCAAATATTCGTAAAAGATTAATTTTTGGAATTTACTTAACCATAGCTCTATATCCTTTAGAGACTAACAAGAAATAAATTATCTTATTACTCTGTAAGCAAAGGGAACAGAGAAGGCATAGGAGAAAAAACTGCTTGTTGTCTTCGCTCTCGAAATTAGAAAATTTAATTTCTGCTATTCCTTGATAAATTAAAGCTGGTTAATTGCTGTCTAGTTGTGAGATTAATGTCTCTGTCAAATATCTTAAACTGAACATATTATACTTTGAGAGAGAAATGTATCAAATTTATCATTAAAAACTCTAACAAAAATTAAAATTTTTGTTAGATGAAAATTATTAATCACAATTAAGATACGTACAATTATGGAAAATAATTTATTTTGTCAACCAGGAATCATTTATCATAAGATTGCGTCTATACTGTCATAAAAATTCACTTCCAAGAGATTTTCTAGCAATCTTCCTGATTTATTATTTCGAGATTAGAGGACTTTTATAGTGGCTAACACTGGTCTGAATCAAGGACAAATGCTCATTAACTCTCCACAAAACGCGGTTGACATCAAACAACTCACTACAATTCTGTTTCATCGGCGTTATCTGATATTGGGTATTTCCTGTGCAGTGATGTCAGTTGCAAGCATTCTTGCTGTCATTGCCAAACCAAATTACCAAAGCTCTATGCAAATACTTGTAAGTTCCAACTTATATGAAGGGGTACGCTCAAGTAATGTTCAAGGAGATGCAGATAGCGAGTTCACAGATCCCAATTTTCAAGTAGTTGACTATACAGCCCAGCTGAAACTAATGATTAGTTCTAAACTCATCCAAAAAGCTGTAGATTTGCTGCGTCCTACTTATCCAGATATTACCTTAGAAGATATTAAAGGAAAAAAAGAAAAAGGTGAAAAACCACCCTTAGAAGTAGCGCAAATTGAGGGTGGTTCGGGTATTAATAAAATACCCAGCCAAGTATTTGAGGTGTCCTTCAAAGACAAAGATCCAATTAAAGCACAAAAAGTATTACAAGCACTACAAACTGTTTATCAAGATTACAACATAGAACAACAAAACGAGCGATTACATAAAGGACTGTCTTTTGTTAATGCGCGCTTACCAGAAATTAGAAAAGAAGTAAGCCAATCAGAAAAAAATTTAGAAGCTTTTCGCCGGAAGCATAATTTACTCGATCCAGAAGTCCAAAGCAAAATTTTGCTGGAATCTCTGGCTGATATTCAACAACAGTTAGAAACTACTCGCGCACAACTTCAAGACAATAGAGCGCGCCAAGCTAACCTAGAACGAAAAATGGCTGCTTCATCTCAGAACGCCATTATTTCCTCTAGGTTGAGCCAATCAACACGTTACCAGGGGCTACTTAATGAGATTCAAAAGACTGAACTGGCTTTAGCACAGCAGCGACTACGCTATACAGATAATTCTCCCGTAATTCAAAATCTGACGCAGCAGCGTCAAAGTCTATTAGCACTCTTACGGCAAGAAGCGGGAAGATCAATAGGAGAGAAAGGGCGAAATGTGGGAGATTCTCGCCAACCGTTATTAACCCAAGGGCAAATGGTAGGCGTTGACTTGAAGCTAGTAGAAGAGGTGATTCAAGTACAAACAACTTCTTTAGGATTAATTGCTAATGAAAAAAGTTTAGTTGAATCGGAGCAGCGGTTACGTTCTGAACTCAGTAAATACCCTGCCCTCATAGCCCAGTACAATCGTCTCTTACCAGAGGTGGAAACAAATCGTAAAACACTGGAGCAACTACTCCAGGCCCAACAATCTTTAGGCTTAAAAATTGCTCAAGGCGGGTTTGATTGGCAAGTTTTAGAAGCACCAGATAAGGGCATGTATCTGGGTAGTGGCCGAGTATTTCTCTTAGGTGGTGGAATCATCATTGGGCCGATTTTAGGTATAGTAGCAGCCCTAATTTGGGAAATGTTTCATGATGTCATATATTCTGCAAGAGAATTACAAAGATTGACTAACTTAAGATTACTGGGAACAGTGCCAAAACTAGGCGTAAGTAAGAGAAAAAGACTGGCAAAGCTACCTTGGGATAAACAAGATAAAGCAATTCCCTTAGTAGTAGAAAGTAACCCCAGATTGCCATATCACGAAAATTTAGATATGGTCTATCAAAACATTCACATATTAAGATATCCTCAGATTTTTAAATCGCTAATGTTGACTTCAACATTGGCTAGTGAAGGTAAAACAACTTTGTCTTTAGGGCTGGCGGTAAGTGCTGCTCATATGCATCGCCGGGTATTATTGATTGATGCTAACTTGCAGAATCCCCGCCTGCACAATATTTTAGAACTACCCAATGATTGGGGTTTATCTCTATTGTTAGAGGAAGAAGCTAATACCCCAGTTGCAGATTATATCCAACCCATTCATCCTGATATTGATGTTTTGACTGCTGGCCCCACACCAGAAGATACAGTCAAGCTACTCAGTTCAGCGCGCATGAACGAGTTAATAGAATTGTTTGAGCAAACTTACGATTTAGTATTAATAGATGCTCCGGCAATTTTAGACGCGGTTGATGCCAGAATTGTTGCATCTTTATGCAGCGGAATTGTTTTAGTGGGGCGTATTGGTCAGATTACCCAAAGTGAACTGATTCAAGCCAGAGAAATTTTAAGTAGGTTGAATTTGATTGGCATCATTGCTAATGATGTGAAGGATTCGCCAAGGGTTTAGGGTAATGGGTAATGGGTAATGGGGAGAAATAACACCAAATTACAAACGCCCTATCTATGCTGCGGTAAACCTAGCTTCTGTACATACAGCTTTTAAAGGTTTATCCCAATGTTCAATGGGTATTTGGGGTAAATAGGCGAAATCAAATAAAATACCGATAGTTGGCTTGTTTTGCCATTCAGGTGAACTAAGGAGGCGATCATAATATCCGCCGCCATAGCCTAAACGATATCCTTGATAGTCGCAAGCAACACTGGGGACAAGTATTAAATCTACTTCTGCTGGTTCTATTGTGGGTGCATCCGGGCGGGGTTCGATAATACCATATGTGCCAATTACTACAGCATCTTGAGGAGTCCAACTATGCCAAAACAGGGACTTACCAACGCAGCGCGGAAATCCCCAACGGTATTGAGGATTAGCAAATAGCAAACTCAGATCGGGTTCTTGGCGAAAACTGAAATATGCCAGTATAGTTTTTGCTTGAGTAAATAGAACAGAGGTTTGGAGTTGGGTACAGATGCGATCGCTTTTTTCTCTCCATTCCCCCATTGACATTGATTGACGTTTTTTTAAGAGAGTCCTACGTAGTTGTGTTTTAGCTGGAATTTCCACACTTTGAATCTGTTGCTGGATTTTTGGAAATGGGGATGATGCCACAAAACAAACACGTAGGGCATAGGCCCTACGTCATAGATGGTTTGGTTTCAACTCTTACCCACATAAATATCCAGTATATTTTAGGAAAAAGTGGGTAATTATAAATTCATTAATTTACTCAGCGCTACTGATAAAGTTATGCAGCGTGTTGGCGATACCATGCAATGGTATTCTTTAGCCCTTCCTCAAAGCTGACTTGGGCTGTGAAATTAAAAGCCTGCTTTGCCCTTTCAGTATCTAAACAACGACGAGGTTGACCATTAGGCTTGTCTGTTTCCCAAACAATTTCCCCATCAAACTCCATCAGGTTGCAAATTAGATTGATTAAATCCCGAATGGAGATTTCATAACCTGTTCCCAGGTTAATTGGTTCTGAGTCGTTATAGAATTGAGTACCCATAACAATGCCTCGTGCTGCATCTTCAGAATAAAGAAACTCACGGGTAGGACTACCATCTCCCCAAACAGGAAGCTGTTTTTGTCCTTTGATTTGGGCTTCGTGGACTTTGCGAATTAACGCTGGAATCACATGAGAACTTCCGGGGTCAAAGTTATCTTCCGGCCCGTATAAATTTACAGGTAGCAAGTAAACACCATTAAAGTTGTACTGCTGGCGGTAAGATTGCAGTTGAACTAAAAGTGCTTTCTTTGCCACTCCGTAGGGAGCATTGGTTTCTTCAGGATAGCCATTCCAAAGGTCATCTTCTTTGAAAGGCACTGGGGTGAATTTAGGATAAGCGCAGATAGTGCCAACACAGACGAATTTTTCTACTCCAGCTTGATAGGCTGCATGAATTAATTGAGTTCCCATCATCAAGTTGTCGTAGAACAACTCGGCTGGTTTTTCGCGGTTGAGGCCGATACCACCAACGTGCGCCGCCAAGTGAATAACAATATCTTGCTGATCAACTACACGTTGGTTATTTTCCCAGACCCGGAGGTCGCAATCACGCGATCGCGGTACTGTAATTTTTTGAAGATCTGCTCCTGCTTTACACAGCTGATCTATCACCTGACGACCTAGGAAACCCGACCCACCAGTGACGAGAATCCGTTTATTTTTTAATTCTAAGGCAGCCATATTTTTATCCTCAGCGACAGTTTAAATCAAAAGTGGAGCGCACCCAGTTGTTGACGAACAGTCGCAATATCATGCGGTACTGACGAACCATTGCCATTAGGAGAAGTGATGCCTAATGCTTGGAGATCTGCTTCTACCATTAATGCTACAAGTCCCTCAAAGGTAACCGATGGTGTCCAACCTAACTTTTGCCGTGCCTTGGTAGCATCACCAATTAATAACTCTACTTCCGCAGGGCGAAGATAGCGCTCATCAAACTCTACATAATCTTCCCAGCGGAGATTCACATAATTAAATGCTAACTCTAAAAATTCACGTACTGAGTGGGTTTCACCAGTGGCAATTACATAATCATCTGGTTGCTCTTGTTGCAACATCAGCCACATAGCTTTTACATAATCTTTGGCATAGCCCCAATCCCGTTTGGCATCAAGGTTACCCATATAAATTTTTTTCTGTTTACCTGCAACAATTTGAGCAACTGCTCTGGTAATCTTACGGGTTACAAAAGTTTCACCCCGCCGAGGTGATTCGTGGTTAAAAAGTATGCCATTACAAGCAAACAAAGAGTAAGATTCACGGTAATTTACTGTTTGCCAGTGGGCATATACTTTAGCGCAAGCATAGGGGCTACGGGGATAAAAAGGGGTTGTCTCGCTCTGGGGTACAGCTTGCACTAAACCATACATTTCCGAAGAACCAGCTTGGTAAAACCGCACCTCAATTCCAGTACGCTGTTGGTAATCCCGAATTGCTTCCAACAAACGTAGCGTTCCCATCCCTACTGCATCCACCGTATACTCTGGTGAATCAAAGCTGACTCTGACATGAGATTGCGCGCCAAGGTTATAGATTTCTACTGGCTTTACTTCTTCTAAAATTCGGCGTAGTGTCGTCCCATCTGTTAAATCACCATAGTGAAGAAACAACCGCACTCCTTCTTTGTGAGGGTCTTCATAAATGTGATCGATGCGGTCTGTGTTAAAGGTAGAAGTCCGGCGAATAATACCATGTACCTCGTAACCTTGCTCTAGCAAAAACTCACTCAGATATGAACCATCTTGACCAGTAATACCGGTAATCAATGCTCTTTTCTGTTGCGTCATGCTTAGTGATTCCTTTGTATATTTTGAGTAAAATAGTTACAGCCTAACTGATACAAGCTAGCAGTTAATTGCTAAATTGCCTAATGGGAAACTACGAATTTATTAGCTAGTACTTAAAGTTATCTGTAAATATATGTACTTATTTATTAGGTAATGCTAAGTAATGTTACTAGATAAGACTTAAAAATTTTACTTTTTTATCTAAAATTCAGAAAAATCTTTGCCAAAACTTTATATAAGGCAGAATTTTATTAAATCTGAGTAAATTTCCTATGGGGGCATGAACTGCCCCACACAATAAACTCTTAAGTATCGTTTCAGTAAGCCCCGTTATTTTTGGGCAAAATGACGACATCAACTGTTTTCAAAATTATCCATAAGTCGAGCCAAAAATTTCTAAATTTCACATAATGTAAGTCTATTTGGACTCGTCTTGGATAAGGAATGTCATTGCGCCCAGAGACTTGCCATAACCCAGTGATTCCCGGTCGGATAGTTAAAATCTGATCGATATGACAACCGTATTTAGGAAGTTCTTCCGCTACTAAGGGTCGCGGCCCGACAACACTCATATCCCCTTTTAAGACATTCCAGAACTGGGGAAATTCATCTAAGCTAGTAATTCGCAAAAACCGCCCAATTTTTGTAATGCGGGGGTCTTGTTTGAGCTTAAAACTGCTCTCAAATTCTTGCCGCATCTGGGGGGATGTCTCCATCATTTGTATGAGAATTTCATCGGCATTGCTCACCATTGTGCGGAATTTAATACAATTAAAGGGTTTGTAGTTTTTACCGACCCTTTCTTGGACATAAAAAATCGGGCCTTCTGAACTCAAAGCGATCAGTAAGGCCAAGATTAAGTAGACAGGGAAAAATAAGATCAAAACCAACAACGAAAACACAATATCAAACAGCCGTTTGGCAAACTCTCCGTTTAAACCTTGAAAAGACAAACCTTTGGGTTTTAGCCTAGGAGTCTTTTTCTGTTGACCACGTTTTAAGAAAGTACGAGCAGACGCGTTAGCATCTTGCCGTAGGCCTCGCTTGCCGGAGAGGAGTGAGCTCTGGGCAGTCATCATACTCCTTAACAATCCACACCACACATAGTCCCAATCTTAAAGCTAAAAGGAGGTGCTTCTGGGTTTAAATTTCCAAAAGCCTACAAAACAATTACAAAAATCCCGATCATCACTCCCATAAAGGCGTTTTTTTGCTGCACTGATCTACAAAATCTAGATAGCGATCGCCAAAAACCCGTTTAGAAAATTTGCTAGCATGTGTTCGCAAATACTCAGGATTAAATTTGCCTTGATACATTTCAAACTTTTCTACTGCTGCTACTAAAGCAGCTTCTGTTTGTTCGTTAAAGAAGATACCTGTTCCTGTATCGACCCAGGAGTGAATATCTCGCACAGTTTCTAGTGCTCCCCCAGCACCGTAGGCAATGACTGGAGTCCCACAAGCTTGTGCCTCAACTAAGGCAATACCAAAATCTTCACAAGCTGCATACACAAATGCCTTGGCTTTTGCCATATATTTTGTTACTACATCATTCGGTTGCCATCCTAGTATGTTGATATTAGAATTTGCTATCTGGCGAAGATATTTCATTTGCGGGCCTGTACCAATTACTACCAATGGTTTTTGCAGCTGATTAAAAGCTCTGACAATTAAGGATACTTGCTTGTAACTCACTAAACGGGAAACTATTAGATAAAAATCTTCTTTGTCAGCTACAAATGGTAATTCTTCAACATTAACTGGCGGATAAATCACAGTTGATGTTCGCCGATAGCACCGCCAAATTCGCCTGGCTGTATGCTGTGAATTAGCAATAAAATAATCAACGCGATTAGCTGACAATACATCCCACTGGCGCAAACGATGTAGTAAATATCTTGTTAGCCATCCAGCTAGACCATTCCCGACTTTGCTCTGTTGTAAATAATCAAAAGTTAAGTCCCAAGCATAACGCATGGGGCTGTGGCAATAACAAATATGTAATTGGTCAGGAGCAGTGATGACTCCTTTTGCTACAGCGTGAGATGAAGATAGAATTACGTCATACTGCCGCAAATCTAATTGTTCAATAGCCAACGGTAACAAAGGTAGGTATTTTTGTACACCATTGCGGGCATAGGGAAATTTTTGTAGAAAAGTTGTACCAATCTGACGTTGATATAAATAACTTTCAGGATTTGTAGATTCAAAGTTGATTAAGGCATATAAATCAGCATTTATATGCTCCAGAATTTCTTTTACAACTAATTCTGAACCGCCAGTGGCTTTAGGTGTCAGCCATTCATGAATCAGAGCATATTTTAATGGCACAGCTAACGTGAATAAGTGGAAAATACTGAGGGTAAATTGTCAGATTAACTAAAAGGTTTTCCCTTGAGATGAAGGAAGAGAAAGCGATCCAGATGAGGTTGAAGACGTGATTCTCCAAAAGCAGGTTCCAGAGCGATGCTGTAACCTGATAACCTCAAATAGGGGCTAGGGAGTGGGGACTGGGGACTAGGGATTGGGGACTGGGGATTGGGGACTTGAGACTAACACATTAAAGATGAGTTTTATACTAGTCTCTAGCCCTAAGCTTTAGCCCCTAAGTTCTAGCCTCTATCCCCTAGCTAGCCCCTGCATTACCAGAAGAGCTAAGAGGGGAATTCATGCGAATTTTGATTATAGGTGGTACTCGGTTCATTGGTGTTTATCTCACCCAGCTGCTAGTAGAACAAGGACATGAGGTGGTGCTGTTCAATCGTGGTAATCGTCCTGCACCGTCTTTACAGGGAGTAGGACAAATTATAGGCGATCGCACTGACGCTACGCAGTTAAAGGCGAAGTTATCACAGGAAAATTTTGATGTCATTTTTGACAATAATGGGCGGGAACTTGCTGATACTCAACCATTGGCAGAAATTTTTCAAGGCCGTGTACAACATTTTGTGTATATGAGTTCTGCTGGAGTATATCTCAAATCTGACCAAATGCCTCATGTTGAAGATGATGCTGTAGATCCCAAAAGCCGTCATCGAGGTAAGCATGAAACAGAAGCGTATTTAGCTCAATTGGGAATACCCTTTACCTCGATTCGCCCTACCTATATTTATGGGCCGCGTAACTATAACGATTTGGAAAGCTGGTTTTTTGATAGAATTGTCCGTGATCGCCCTATTCCCATTCCGGGAAATGGCTTGTATATTACCCAGCTAGGTCATGTAAAGGATTTAGCAATGGCAATGACTCAAGTTGTGGGTAATCAACAGGCCGTAGGGCAAATTTACAATGTCTCAGGCGATCGCTTTGTTACTTTTGATGGTTTAGCCCGTGCTTGTGCACAAGCGGCTGGTAAATCACCTGATGCTGTGAAAATTGTCCATTACGACCCGAAAAAGTTTGATTTTGGTAAGCGCAAGGCTTTTCCTATGCGGGGACAACATTTTTTTGCCTCGGTAAATAAGGCTCAGAACGAATTAGGTTGGAAACCTGAATACGATTTGATTTCTGGGTTAAATGACTCATTGGAAAATGATTATTTACCATCTGGAAGAGACAAAGCGGAAATTGATTTTTCAGTAGATGAAGAGATTTTACAAGCTTTGTGATCCAGAGATAAACTGCAAATCACATAGATAGTGCTGAGTGCAAAGTCCTGAGTTATCAGTTAAAAGATTGTGCAATAAGCTAAACACATTTAAATTGCATAACTACTCGTGGTGATTGTTGACTGTTAACTGTTGACTGTCAAAGCTCAACAGCCTAATCGAGCGGAGCCGGAGACGCTCCGCCTCCGGTCAATGTGCAAGTTAAATTTGGAACAGCTTATTAACTTTCATAGTTCTTATTCCTTTGACTGACTGCTGTTTCCCACTTCTAACTCAGGACTCAGCACTTAGTACTCAATCTACGTGTCTTCTGATGCGAATTATTACAATATTGATGACACAAAGATTTTCTACAATTATGCCTACTTTATTAGTCACCGGAGGAGCCGGATTTATTGGAGCGAATTTTATTCTCCAAGCAATCAAGGAACAATGGGCTAATGTAATTAATTTAGATAAATTAACTTACGCTAGTAACCTTCAAACTTTAGCCGAAATAGAAAGCGATACTAACTATCATTTTATTCAAGGGGATATTGGTAATGTCGAGTTAGTGAGTTACATTTTAGAACAATATCAACCAGATGCAATTATCAATTTTGCAGCAGAAAGCCATGTTGATCGCTCAATACTTAGTCCTCATGACTTTATCCAAACTAATGTAGTCGGGACATTTCAATTATTAGAAGCAAGTAGACTGTACTGGCAAAAACTTTCATCCTTAAAACAACAGCAATTTCGCTTTTTGCACGTGTCTACAGATGAAGTTTACGGCTCTCTCCAACCCCAAGATGCCGCTTTTAGGGAAGATACTCCCTATGCGCCTAATAGTCCCTATGCAGCATCAAAAGCTGCATCTGACCATTTTGTGAGAGCCTACTATCACACTTATGGATTACCAACTTTAACAACTAATTGCTCAAATAATTACGGGCCGCGTCAGTTTCCAGAAAAGCTGATTCCTTTAACTATCCTCAATGCTTTAGATAATAAAGCACTACCTATATATGGAGATGGTCAAAATGTTCGTGATTGGCTTTATGTGATAGACCACTGTGAGGCCATTTATCTTGTGTTGCAACAAGGTAAAGTTGGCGAAACTTATAATATTGGTGGTTTAAATGAACGAGCTAATTTAACAGTTGTAGAAAAAATTTGTGCAATTTTAGATGAGTTAGCACCAAAATCTAACTTTCATTATTCTTCTTTAATTACGTTTGTTAAAGACCGTCCTGGTCACGACCGGAGATATGCAATTGATTGTAGTAAAATCAGCCGTGATTTAGGTTGGGAACCTCAAGAAAACTTTGACAGTGGTTTATTAAAAACAGTTCAATGGTATCTCAATAACCCTGATTGGGTAAATCAAGTGCGTTCTGGAGATTACCAAAACTGGCTAAAACAAAACTATGAAAATAGAAAATTATAAGTAGGTTGGCGAAATTAAGGATAACTGGCTGAAGCTGTCATTAGTTATTTGTCATTTGTCATTATTAACGTCAGTTCGGGTTGGATAAAACTACAATCCAAAATCTAAAATCTAAAATCTAAAATTCTTATGAAAGGTATTATCTTAGCAGGTGGCTCTGGTACACGTCTTTATCCTCTAACATACGCTGTTAGTAAACAATTGATGCCTGTGTACGACAAGCCCATGATTTACTATCCCTTATCTGTATTAATGCTGGCAGGAATTCGGGATATTTTAATTATTTCTACACCTAATGATTTACCATTATTTGAGAAAATTTTAAAAGATGGTAGCCAGTGGGGTTTGCAGTTTAGTTATGTTGAACAACCTCGCCCCGAAGGATTAGCTCAAGCTTTTATTTTAGGCAAAGATTTTATTGCTAACGAACCAGTTTGCTTAATTTTAGGTGATAACATTTTTTATGGGCATGGTTTAACGGAAGTTTTGGCTAGGGCTGCTACCCTGCAAGAAGGTGGATTAGTATTTGGTTATCAAGTAAAAGACCCTAGACAATATGGAGTAATTGAATTTGATAGCAATGGTAGAGCAATTAGTATAGAAGAGAAACCCCTAATTCCCAAGTCTAAATATGCTGTTCCTGGGATATATTTTTATGATTCACAAGTAGGAGAAATCGCGTCTAATCTCAAGCCTTCTGCTCGTAATGAATTAGAAATTACTGATTTAAATACAGTGTATTTACAGCAAGGAAAACTGCACGTAGAACTTTTGGGGCGTGGATATGCTTGGTTAGATACAGGAACTCATGAATCGCTACATCAGGCTGGTAATTTTATCCAAACACTAGAAGAAAGGCAAGGTTTAAAAATAGCTTGTATTGAAGAAATTGCCTATCTTAAAGGATATATTGACTCAAACCAATTACGCCATTTAGCTGAACCTATGGCGAAGAGTAGTTATGGAAGTTACTTGATGTCGATATTAGAGAATGACCAAATTTATCTCACTATGGAGCAGCAAAATAAATTGGACATATTAGATGATAGTATACCTTTTGCTTCCTACTATACACCTTTATCTCTCAATAAATTTTCTGGTTAACTGAGGTGAAAATAATGCAAATTACCAAGACAGAAATTGCTGATTTACTAGTCATAGAACCGCAAGTATTTGGAGATGAACGCGGTTTTTTTTATGAAAGCTATAACGAGAAAGTTTGGCAAGAAAAAGTAGGGATTAATGAGTATTTTGTCCAAGACAATCATTCTCGTTCTGGTAAAAATATCTTGCGTGGTTTGCATTATCAAATTCAGCAGCCTCAAGGTAAATTGGTGCGCGTAGTTGTAGGCGCGGTATTTGATGTAGCAGTAGATTTAAGAAAAAGCTCCAAAACTTTTGGTCAATGGGTTGGTACAGATTTAACAGATGAAAATAAACGTCTGCTTTGGATACCACCAGGTTTTGCTCATGGCTTTTTAGTACTTTCTGAATATGCAGAATTTTTGTATAAAACTACAGAATATTATGCGCCGCAACATGAACGCACGATTTTGTGGAATGACCCTGATTTAGCGATCGCCTGGCCAATTGCAGCAGAACCAATCTTATCGGCTAAAGATAAAGCGGGTAAGCTGTTTCGAGACGCAGAGGTATATGCATGAGAATCTTATTAACGGGGGTAACTGGACAAGTCGGTTGGGAATTGCAACGCACCCTTATGACTTTAGGTGAAGTCATAGCTGTAGAACGTAGCGTCAGTAATCCCAGTTTACAAATAGATTTAGCGCAACCTGAAACGATTCGCCGCACAATTAGAGAGATAAAACCAGATTTAATTATCAATCCGGCTGCTTACACAGCAGTAGATAAAGCAGAATCAGAACCAGATTTAGCAATGGCGATTAATGGGATTGCACCAGCTATCATCGCTGAAGAAGCAAAGCGAATAGGTGCAGCTGTAATTCACTATTCCACAGATTATGTATTTGATGGCAATAAAACTACTGCATATACTGAGCAAGACCAACCAAATCCCCAAAATATCTACGGTCAAACAAAACTAGCAGGCGAACAGGCGATCGCATCTGTTGGCGTACCGCATTTAATTTTACGTACAAGTTGGGTTTATAGCCGACGTGGTAAGAATTTTTTACTGACGATGTTAAGGCTAGCTCAAGAACGAGAAGAAATTCGAGTTGTGGACGACCAAATGGGCGCGCCTACTTGGAGTCGCATGATTGCTGAAGCTACATCTCAAATTATTTCCCAAGCTTCACAAAATATATCTGAATTTTTAGCAGCTAAAGGTGGACTATATAATTTAACTGCAAGTGGTAAAACTAGCTGGTATGGATTTGCCAAAGCAATTTTTGAACTTGAGGATAAAAAGAGCGATCGCAAACTGCAAAGCTTGATTGCAATTCCCTCTCAAGAATATCCCACACCAGCCACCAGACCAGCTTATTCTCTATTAGATAGTCAAAAATTATCTGATAATTTTGGATTGGTTTTACCAGATTGGCAAAAAAGTTTAGAGTTAGTACTGGCTCAGAATAGTTAGCAAGAAGCTGGCTGAAATGCGATCGCAACTAACACAATATTACAAGAACAGGCGATCGCTCTACATTAGTTATGAGACGTAAGCATTTTAAACGCTACCTACTGACATTCTGGGCGACAGTTTTATTCGTTGATCAGTAAAAGAATTTGGTCATTGGTAATGGGAATTTATTTCCTTATCCCTAATCCCCAATCCCCAATCCCCAGTCCCCAGTCCCCAATCCCCAACCTCACGATTTCACTGGCTGAACAGGTGGCATATTCAAATCTTTCGCTAAACCAACTGTTTTTAAGCACCAAATCGCCCACCAAGTGATGTCAAGTTCCCACCAGCGCCAGCCACACTTAACGACATGGGGATATGCATGGTGATTGTTGTGCCATCCTTCGCCGTAGGTGAGGATAGCAGCCCACCAGAGATTACGGGAGTTATCGTTGATTTCAAAGGTGCGGTATCCCCACATATGGGTGACTGAGTTAATCAACCAGGTTGTATGCCAGAGAACGACAGCTCTAACGAATACCCCATACACGACAAATGACCAACCACCCAGTGCATACAGCAACAATGCCACTGGTAGTTGTAGTACTAAAAAGTTGCGATTTAGCCAGCGATAAAAGGGATCTCGTACTAAATCGGGTGCAAATCGCTGGTAGTAATCATAATTGAAGAACTCTGCACGGGGATAAAAAATCCACATCATGTGACTCCACCAGAAACCTTTGCGGGCGGAGTAAGGATCTTTTTCTTCGTCTTCTGTATGAGCATGGTGCAAACGGTGTCCAGAAACCCAAAAGATAGGGCCGCCTTGTAATGATAAGGCACCCAAAATTGCGATCGCATATTCTAAAAATCTCGGCACTTTAAAGCTGCGATGGCTTAAAAGCCGGTGATAGCCTAAGCAAACGCCAATACTACCAAATAGCCAGTGTAAGAAAAGAGCAACGCCTACAGCCGACCAAGAAAAAAACCAGGGAGCTAAACAAGCTAATGCATGAATAGCGCCAAAAAATACCACACTCAGCCAATCAAGACGCAAAGGTTGGTCTTTCTCTGGCAAATTTTGTAAATTCAATCTCACGAATACTTTCCTCAAGCACAAAATATAAGGGACTGGGGATGAGGCAAGGGGGCAGGGGGCAGGGAGCAGGGGGAGAAATGATTAATGACAAACCCCAAACACCAATTACCCATTACCCATTACCCATTACCAATTACCAATTACCAAATTTCTAAATACTGTAATCCAGCACTACCTCTTGTACTGCATCACTACGATGAGTATGTTCTGTGCTACCAAGTTTATTTTGGCGAGTAATTAAATCGAAAATATGCTCGCCAATTACTGCTTTAACATCTGCTTCTAGCTCATGAACGAAATTTGCATTTAAAGTAAAAGCATGGTTGGCTTCGTCTACAATTTTGAGAATCATTGCCTCATCTATAGGCAAAGAATTTAACGCTTGACGGTATTGTTCTTTAAATATCCGCTTATTTTCAGGGGTAGGAATTTGTTCAAATTCATACATAGCAGTACCCTGAACTGTAGGTAAATCCATTGCTGAACGAGCAATTTTTCTCAATGCTTGCCCACCTGATAAATCTCCTAAATAGCGGGTATAGGAATGGGCAATCAACAACTCTGGTTGTGTATTTGCTACTTCATGAATGCAATTAACATATTCTTGAGCAGCCTGAGAAGGAACTATCATCTGCCGCCAGTTTTCACCGTAATAGTAAGCTAAATCTTTCTCTAAATTCGCTTGGCGATTCAATTCTGGAAAGTACATTAAACCCACAATTGGATGGTACTGATGGCGTTTTAATTCTGCTTCTAAAGCACTGTAAATGAAATAGAGATTTGCCAGGAATTTACGGAAAAAGCTCTTTTCTACAATTCCTTGGAGGAAGCATTTCATAAACGCGGTATTTTCTGCACTTGTGTGAGAATGTTTAGTACCTTCTCGCAAGCGCATATCTAAATGGCTGCTCATAATGAATGCCCATGAAGAGAAAATTAGGACTTATATAAATTCGTAATTTGTAATTCGCAATTTAAAAAGTCCGATTTGATTGAAATTTTCCAGTTTAAATCTGTTGATATATTGCAGAGGATTGATATTACACAACTGGCATTTTGCTTTATTGGGGAAATATTTTTCTTTCTCCCCCTACCCCTACCCCTCTACCTTTTTAGTTACGCCTTAGCTAACAGTTTTACTCGCCCAATCTTGAGGTTGTAGAAAGATTTCGGTAAGTTCTGCTTCTGGTGAACCGGGTTCTGGTTGGTAGCAATATTCCCAGCGTGTTAAGGGTGGTAGGGACATTAATATAGATTCGGCTCTACCATCGGTTTGCAGTCCGAAAACTGTTCCTCTGTCGTAGACTAAGTTAAATTCTACGTAACGACCGCGACGGTATAGTTGGAATTCGCGTTGGCGATCGCTATATTCAGTGTCTTGTCGTCGGTTTACAATTGGCAAATAAGCAGGTAAAAATGCTTTACCGCAGCTTTGCACAAAGGCAAATAAATCTTCCCAATTACGTGTAACTTTTCCTACCTGCTGACTGTACAGTGCGGCTGGCGTATCTGTCTTAGAAGTCACATACAGGTTACCACTGCCATCTTGATAGTCAAAGAATATACCACCAATCCCTCTTTGTTCTTGGCGATGACGTAAGTGGAAGTATTCATCACACCAGAGTTTGAAGGCTGGATAATACTCTGGATGGTGCGGATCGCAAGCAGCTTTTAATGTTTGGTGAAAATGAATCGCATCTTCGGCAAAGGGATAGTAAGGTGTTAAATCTGCACCGCCGCCAAACCACCAAATTGGGCCTGCTTCAAAATAACGATAGTTGAGGTGTACCGTTGGTACATAAGGATTGCGAGGATGCAGCACCATCGAGGTTCCAGTGGCAAAAAACTGATGTCCGGCTGCTTCTGGGCGTTGAGTCAAAATTGAAGGAGGTAAGGTATCGCCCCAAACTTCCGAAAAGTTGACACCACCTTGTTCAAACACTCGCCCTTCCCGAATCACACGGGTACGTCCTTCACCACCAGCTTTGCGTTCCCACCTGTCTTCACGAAATTTGGCTTCGCCATCCAGTTGTTCTAAGCCGCTGCAAATTTCATCCTGAATGTTTTGCATAAACTGCTTCACCCGTTCGCGTGAATCTGCGGGTGGTATGTTTGCTGCATTTTCTGGAGGTGTTAGCACTACTGTGTGATTGATGGTTTCCTGAGAACGATTGTCTGAATGACGACCCATACTGAATCTCTCTTCAACTCTTAGTAAGCCTGATTACTTTCTTGAATTACTCTATAGTTATCGAGTGGTTTTGTTATGGGTTAGTTTAAAAACTTAACAAATGGAATGGGGCATTGGGCATGGGGCATTGGGCATTGGGTGTTTGCTATTTCTCCTCATCCCCCTCATCTCCCTCATCTCCCTCATCTCCCTTATCTCCCAGTCCCCAGTCCCCCAATCCCCAAATAAAGGATTGTAAATCTTTTACCCTCGGGGCTAGTCAAACAATTACACTTATCATAACTTGATAGTTATGTGATTGTTAAGCTAACTACCGGAGAACTCATGGTTAATACCTTATCCCAGTCTGCCCCGAAAGAACCGAAGCAGGGAATTAAAGCACCAAGTAAAGAAACTGTATTGACTCCCCGGTTTTACACTACAGATTTTGAAAAAGCGGCTAGTCTGGATCTCTCTGCTCAGGATACGGAGTTGCAGGCGATGCTAGCAGAAATGCGGGCAGATTACAATCGTCACCATTTTGTACGGGATGAGGCGTTTGCACAGTCTTGGGAACATATTGAAGCGGAAGCACGCCAGTCGTTTATTGAGTATTTGGAACGTTCTTGTATTTCTGAGTTCTCTGGATTTTTGCTATTTAAAGAACTTTCGCGCAAGCTGAAAAATCGCAATCCTCTGTTGTCGGAAATGTTTAATTTGATGGCGCGTGATGAAGCGCGTCATGCGGGATTTTTGAATAAAGCTATGGGCGATTTTAAATTATCGCTGGATTTGGCTGATATTACTAAAAGACGCACTTATACTTTTTTCCCGATTGAGTGGGTAATTTACACAGTTTATCTATCAGAAAAAATTGGCTATTGGCGTTACATTATTATTTATCGCCATTTGCAGAAGCACCCAGAAAACCAGTTTTATCCAATTTTCCGCTACTTTGAAAGTTGGTGTCAGGATGAAAACCGTCATGGGGATATATTCAAAGCTTTATTACGCTCTCAACCCCAATTGTGGAAAACCTGGAAATCTAGACTGTGGAGTCGCTTTTTCTTGTTATCCGTATTTGCTACCCACACTTTAACAGTTCACGAACGGGCAGGATTCTATCATTCATTAGGGCTTGATGCCAGAGAATTTGACCGCCAAGTTGTTTGTGAAACTAATGAAACTGCTGGCCGTGCTTTTCCAGTAATGCTAAATACCGAACATCCCAAGTTTTTCTCGCGTTTGCATCGCTGCTCGGATTACAATTTAAAATTGGTGGAAATTGACCGCAGTTCTCAGCCCAAATTTGTGAAATTAATTCGGAAAATCCCCTTTGTGACGGCTATTGTTTGGAATTTATTGCTACTTTACTTGATTAAACCTATCGATACCGAGGCTTTGCGGGGACAAGTTTGTTAGATATAGCGGTTATCGGTTGAGTCCAATACATTCCGGAGGGCATAGCAGTGCCATGCCCCTACAAGGGACGATATAATCTTGTATTGCATTTAAACCAGAAGCACTATATTTGAGGCATTGCACTTTAGCATTTCGGTAAAAAAAGTTTACTCGTGCAACCCTATACCATGTAGAGATTGTTCCGCAGTCTCTACATTTTTTTAACGTCTGAGGAAAACACTTAAACATTAACCTTGAAGGTAATTGCAAGAACCCTGAAGTTGATTCTGGGTACGTGAAACACGGAAACGTCAACCCTGATGTTGATTACGGGAACCCTGATGTTGCTACAGGGTACGCGAAACACGGAAACGTTAACCCTGAAGTTGATTCTGGGAACCCTGCAGTTGATTCTGGGTGCGCGAAACACGGAAACATTAACCCTGAAGTTGATTCCGCCAACCCTGCAGTTGATTTCAGGAACCCTGAAATTGCTACACAAAAAATGGATTAATTGTTATTGCGATCGCACTTTTACCCCACATTCCGCAGGTGCGATCGTAAATGCTGTATTTTTGAAAATGATGTAAATGCTGCATTTTGGAAGCATGACAGCTTCACCATTAGATATTAGAGTAC